>USLK01000001.1 GCA_900555555.1 uncultured Collinsella sp.
CCGGATGGCAGGCCTATGGGGCTGTCGGAAAGTGCGCAAGAATCTTGACGGTACCGGCCGTCGAGCACAGCGGGCGGTAGGTCGCGCAAACAGGGCAGATACGCAGCCGGAACCCCGCCGGCCAGGCAAACAAAAAAGGCCGCCGTTCCCCCCAGCGGGTTCGGCGGCCTTGCCATGGGGCGGGTTAACGACAGGACAACGTTATAGGGGCAACGGCGCCGGCGGTGCGTCGCAGGGAGCGGACCGGGTACGCCGACGAATCGAAACCGTCAGCACCCGAATGCCATGAGGACCATGCCCCAGAACACGGCAACGAGGTAAATCGCCGAAACGACCAGCACGTTCTCGCGCACGCGACTATTGGTGCGGAACAACACGAGGTAGCCGACACCTGCCGAGACCAGCAATCCGGCCATAAGCGGTGCGAAACCGAGGACGCCCTCAAGGTACAGCTGCGTGATCACCACGCTGGCCGAGCAGTTCGGGATGAGCCCCACCAGAGCCGAGGCGAATACGGCAAAAAGCTCGTTGCTCCCGATAAACGTCGCGAGGACATCCTGTCCGACCGTCTCCAGCACGGCGACGAGCACGACAGTCACCAGGAAAATAAACAAGCTGACCTGCACGGTGTGGGAGATCGCGCTGCGGACCACATCGAGCGCGACCGAGGGCGCGGAAGAGCCGCCATGGGCATGGTGATGCTCGTGCCCGTGATCGTGGTCGTGGGCATCCTCGGCCGGACCGGAGCATCCGCACCGGTCCTGCTCGCACAGGCGGTGGATATGCTCCGCGCTCTCGCCCGCCTCGGCAAACCCGTCGATAACGTCCTCGGACCCCGTCGTCCCCTCGCCCGCGCCCAAAACAGTGCGGCGAAGCGCGGCGTGCACGCGAGCGTTATGGCTGAGAAGCCGCACCGCGACATCGATAGCGATGCCGGTAATAAGGGCGACGGCCACCTTGATGCCCAGCACCCACGCGAGCAGCGAGGCCGGGACGCGCTCGGCGAGCAACATGGGCAGCATCTCATCGGAAGTCGACAGGAATACGGCGACCAGCGTGCCCAATGTGATGACGCGGCCCGCATACAGCGTCGCCCCCATGGCCGAGAAACCGCACTGGGGGAAGATGCCCAAAACGGAACCGACTACAGGCCCGGCGGCCCCCGCACGCTTGACCATACGGTTGACGTGATCGCCCGCCGCATGCTCGAGTAACTCAAGAACCAGATAGGTCACCAAGAGGAACGGAACGAGCGCGAGCGTGTCCTTGGCGGCGTCGGTCAGAATATCAAACAAGAGGTCCATACGGGCTCTGCCTTCCCTTCCGGGTCGGGAGTCATACAAAGTGGTGTGAAAGGTTCATACCCAATTTAAAACAAGACTGTTTCTCATATCGCAATTGGATTAATGTTAGCCCTAAAGTTGCATAAGTCAAACTTACCCCGGGCTTGAATGCCCGATTCACCCCATCGCAACTTGTATGCAAAGGAGAGCACATGAACGCGCAACAGGCCCTCGAATATTCGATGCAGCCCTTCATTCCCATGTTCATCTACGGCGACTACGACGCCATGGAATCCGAGCGTCAGAAGGGCGAGGAAGCTCTGAAAGCCCTGGTCGACGAATGGAAGACCAACGACAACCCCGGCTTTGGCTTCGACGTCATCTTGGATCTGGCCGACCGCAACCGCGAGCTGTGCGACCAGATCGGAGAGGGCCGTCTGCGCAACCTGTCGAGTCCGATGCTGTCGCGCGGCCTGTCGGATGCCGACATGTGCCAGGCGATCGCCAAAATGCAGGGACGCACGGCGGCGGGCGTGGCCAAGGAGGTACGCGGCGACCGCGATGCCTATTCCGTGGCGTACGTGCGCAAGCCCATCAAGGGCACGGTCCTGGGCATCGACATCGAGACCACCGGCCGCGCACCCGAGCGCGGCTACATCATCAACGTGGGTTGGGAGCTCATGGATCTTACCAGCAACGCCGAGCCGCACGACGCCGAGGCCCACTACTGCGGCATCCCCGACATGTACCGCGAGGCGGGGGTCCCGCTCTCCGAGATCCACCACATCGAGTGGTCGACCCTTGAGGGCAAAACTCCGTTTCGGCAGGACACGCAGCTGCAGAAGACCCTTCTCAAGCTCATGAAGAAGTATCCCTATATGGCACACAACGCCGCCTTTGAGGACTCCTGGTTCATGATGCACCTGCCCGGCTATGCCGAGCTGCGCCGCGCCGGCAAGATCACCATCATCGACTCGCGCCATATCTGCCGTTCGCTCGACTCCGAGGTCAACACGTTGCCGCGCGAATCGGCCCCGGCGAGCCTTGAGAACTGGGCGCGCCGCCGCGGCACCCTGGCCGCCGATGCCAACGAGCAGCATCTGGGCCTGGACGACACCGACCTCATGCTGCGCACCGTGCAGGCGGAGTTCAACCGCAAGAACATGTTCGCCCAGTAGGCCTGTAGGCCGACGCGCGCGGCACCCAAACAGACGCAAATAAAGTCATGCCAGCTGTGGTTGCGGGCCCAGGGAGCTCCCCGGGCCCGCTTCATATTGCGTGCCCAGGGCGGTAGCAATCGAGCGGTCATCGCCGCGATGCGATGCCACACCACTTTTTTCAGGTCGCATCCGAATCCATAGGCGAATTCCGAACCAATTGACATGAGAGACCTCGAAAAGCGTGTCGGAACCGCGAACCCGCCCATCGGCAGAGCACGAAACCCCAAATGGATCGTTTTGCCGCAGCGTTTTCCCAGGAAAGCTTCTGGATGCGCAGTCCACTTGGGGGTTAGCCGTGGTGTACATTTGAGTTACCCAGAGCTAACCCCCAAATGAACTGCCCGTTTTTACCGATACCTGGGCTTTTGTCTTTCAAAACCCGTCTACTTGGGACTTGCTACTTCATCGATAGGGATCTCGAGCAAAGCGCACTCGCTCCAAGTGCCGTCCGCCACCGCCCGGGACAACACTCACCGCTGCCCAGAGTCGTCCCCTTCATTAAGCTTGACATATGTTTGCATGTTCATATAATCAGATTCATAGATATATGAATGTGTATTCATATGAAAGGAGCGTCTATGGGCAACGGAGACCTCGGCGCCGAACCGCAAGGGCAAGCCGCACGCCTTGACGGCGAACCTGCCGCAGAAGAGCTGCCGGACGAAGAGCTGCTCTACGATCTGGCCGACCTGTTCAAGGTCTTCAGCGATACCACGCGCATCAAGATCCTCTATGCGCTCATGGGCCGAGAGCTCGCGGTGGGTGATATCGCCGAGGCCACTTCCACATCGCAAAGCGCCGTTTCCCACCAGCTGCGCACGCTCAAGCAGTCGCACCTGGTCAAATTCCGCCGAGACGGACGGTCGATTCTATACTCGCTCGCCGACGATCACGTGTACACCATGCTCAACCAGGGCATGAGCCATATCTGCGAATAGCCACCCGAACAAACGCAAACGAAAGGACACCCCATGCGCAAGTCATACAAACTCGATGAGATCGATTGCGCCAACTGCGCACTCAAGCTTCAAAACCAAATCTGCATGATCCCCGGAGTCGAGCGCGCCTCCGTCAACTTCATGACCCAGCGCCTCACGTTGCAAGCCCCCGATGAGGACTTCGACGACATCCTCGAACGCGTCATCAAGCTCACCGCCGACATCGAGCCGGACTGCGAGATCATCATCTAGCCCTCGGAGGCAAAACATGAACAAGAAGCAGAAGCGGTTGCTTCGCCGCATCCTCATAGCCCTCGCCGCGTTTTTCGCGATCCTTGCCCTGGATGAGATCGGGCTGTTGCGCACCGTTTTCGGCCCCGTCGGGTCCGTATATGCCAGCTTCGCCCTCTACCTCATCCCCTACCTCATCGCGGGATACGACGTCCTGCGCAAGGCCTGGCGCAACATACGCCATGGAGAGGCATTCGACGAATCGTTCCTCATGGCTGTCGCCACGCTCGGCGCCTTCGCGATGGTGGCCTTTCCCAACACCGAGCCCCATATGGCCGAAGGTGCCGCGGTCATGCTGTTTTACCAGGTCGGCGAGCTGTTCCAGAGCTACGCCGTGGGCAAAAGCCGCAAATCCATCGCCGAGATGATGGATATCGCCCCGGAATATGCCAATCTTGAGCGCAACGGTACAGTCGAAGAGGTGTTTCCCGACGAGATCGAACCCGGCAGCGTCATCGTGATCAAAGCTGGTGAACGCGTCCCGCTCGACGGCATCGTGGTCGAGGGCTCATCGGAGCTCAACACCGCCGCACTCACCGGCGAGTCGGTCCCGCGAGGCGTGTCCGAGGGCTCGGAGGTCATCTCGGGTTGCATCAACCTGTCCGGGTTGCTGCGCGTGCGGACCACCAAACCCTATGGGGAGTCCACGGTCAGCCGTATCCTCGAACTGGTTGAAAACGCAAGCGAGAAAAAGGCGCGCACCGAGAACTTCATCACGCGATTCGCCCGCGTGTATACCCCGGCCGTCACCGTGTCGGCGATCTTGCTCGCCACGCTCCCACCGCTTCTCGGTCTGGGCCCCTGGCCCGATTGGATTTTGCGAGGCCTGACGTTTCTCGTGGTCAGCTGCCCATGCGCTCTGGTGATCAGCGTGCCGTTGAGCTTCTTCGGCGGCATAGGGGGAGCTTCGCGCAAGGGCATCCTCGTCAAGGGGTCGAATTACCTCGAAGCGCTCTCGCACGTCGACACGGTGGTTTTCGACAAGACGGGCACGCTGACCACAGGGACCTTCGCAGTCGAGAAAATCCGGCCCGCAGGCGCGTTCACGCAGGACCAAATCCTCGACCTTGCCGCACATGCCGAGGCCAACTCAACGCACCCCATCGCCCAGTCGGTCGTATCGGCGCTGGGGCACCCGATCGACCGGGCGCGCATCGCGTCGGTGCACGAGCGAGCCGGACACGGCGTCGAGGCAATGGTGGACGGGGCCGAGGTGCTCGTGGGCAACGACAGGCTCATGGCCGACCACGACATTTCCGACGGCACCGCCATAAAGGACGGATCCCGCGCCCCCGTCGGCGCCGCGACCGCCCTGCACGTAGCCGTCAACGGCTTGTACGCGGGCACGATATACGTTGCGGACACCGTCAAGCCTCATGCCCGCGAGGCGATCGACGGTCTCCACCGCATGGAAATCGCCAATTGCGTCATGCTCACGGGCGACCGCGAAACGACGGCGCGGGAGGTCGCCAACAAGCTCGGCCTCGACGCATACCGTGCCCAGCTGCTGCCCGCCGACAAGGTCGCGCAGGTCGAAGCGCTGCTCGCGAACGAACGCGATGGATCGAAACTCGCCTTTGTGGGCGACGGCATCAACGACGCCCCCGTGCTCACGCGCGCCGATGTGGGAATCGCGATGGGCGCGATGGGATCGGATGCGGCCATCGAGGCCGCCGATATCGTGCTGATGGATGACGACCCGCTCAAGATCGTCGACGCCATTCGCATCGCCCGCAAGACCATGGGTATCGTCCGGCAGAACATCGTTTTCGCCATCGGCATCAAGCTGCTCATTTTGGCGCTGGCGGCCGTCGGCATAGCCAACATGTGGCTCGCGGTATTCGGGGACGTGGGCGTAGCGGTCATCGCCATCCTCAACGCCATGCGAACCATGCGCCCTTAGGCCCGCCCTCCCCTTCCGTTGCACAACACTCCCAAACAAAAACGGCTTCCGCCTCATATACGAGACGGGAGCCGTTGTTCATATGGGGATCCGAGCAGCTCAACGCGATGCGCTACTTCTCGGAGATGACCTTTGCCGGGGCGGCGGTCTTGCTGCTGTTCTTCTTCACGAAGATGAACGCGATCACAAGGCCGACCAGCGCGATGGCGGCGCAGCCGAAGTATGCGGCGCCCGCACCGGCAACGGTGGATGCCGCGAGGTCGGCACCGCCGGCCGCGGCGTGGGTCTGCACGGAGGACATGATGGTCACGAGCACGGCGGTGGAGATGGCGCCGAAGACCTGACGGCCGGTGTTGGCGATGGCGTTACCGTGGGCAATCAGCTCGTCGGGCAGCGCGTTGACGCCCCAGGTGTTAACCGGCATGTTGGCAAAGCCCTGGCCGGCAGCCTGCAGGCCGCACAGCGTGGCGGCAAGGCCAACGGTAAGGCCGGCACCGGTGAAACCGAAGCCGAACAGCGCGAGGGTGAGGATCACCATGCCGCCCACGGTGACCAGGCGCGGCCCCATGCGGTCGAACAGCATGCCGGACACGGGCGAAAGCACGATGCCCACGATGGATGCCGGCAGCATGACCATGCCGGTCACGGTAGCCGATGCGCCCATGCCGTTTTGGATGAGCAGCGGCAGCACCACGTTGGTGCCGGCGACCGCGGCGTTGATAAGGGTCACCATGAGGGCAGCGACCAGGAAGTTGCGCGTCTTGAGGCAGCGCAGCTCGAGCACCGGGGTCTCAAGCTTGAGCTGGCGACGCACGAACAGGATGAAGAAGATCACGCCGATAACGGCCGGGGCGATGACCATGGGGCTGCCCCAACCCATGTCGGAGGCGTTGGAGAAGCCGAACAGCAGGCCACCGAAAGCGATGGTGGACATGACCACGGACGGGATATCCAGACGAGGATCCTTGAGCGTGCCGACGTTCTTCATCAGCGGAATACCCAGCAGCAGGATGACGAGGGCGAGCACGGCGATGATGATGAACATCGGACGCCAGCCCATGGAGTCGATCACCAGACCACCGAGCACGGGGCCGATGGCGGGGCCGGCGGCCATGACGATACCGGCGATGCCCATGGCCGTGCCGCGCAGCTCAATGGGGAACACCAGCAGCGGCACCGTGCCGACGAGCGGCATAAGGATGCCGGCGCCCGCGGCCTGCAGCACGCGGCCGACGATCAGGATGGCGAAGTTGGGACCCGCGGCGCACGCCACGGTGCCCGCCACGAACAGGCCCATGGACAGGAAGAACAGCTTGCGCGTGGGGTACTTGTCCATAAAGTAGCCCGAGATCGGCACCATGATGCCCGAGACGAGCATGTATATGGTGGTGACCCACTGCGCCAGGCCGGCGGTGACGTTGAACTCCTTCATGAGCGAAGGCAGCGCCGGGGCCATAACGGTCTGGTTGAACAGCGAGACGAACGCGCCGAGCGTGATCACGCCGACGATGATCACCGCGCTCTTCTCTACTTTCGGTTTGGCTTTTGCTTCTGTCATACATTCGTCCTTTCGGTCGTATTGAATAACCATGCAAGGCCCCTTCGGCGAAACGGCCGGAGGGGGTATACGCCATCGACCCCGTTAAACGGGAACAGGCCATCCGCAAAGCGCGGAACAGTATTCGGTTGTGATGCGTTATATGAGGGCAGAGGTGCGCTGGGCCGCCTTGGCGCCCTTGCGGACGGCATCGCCGCGCGACGTCATGAGGTCGCGACGGACGTTGAGCCAGAAGATATGTTCACAGTGCCAAAACATGTTATGTACCTTACAACGTATAAAACGGCACCGTCAACCGAAAATTACTTGACCTCTAGGAAAATGCACTTTCGCAACTTATTTACTGATTGCGGCTTGCGCATGGCGGTCGGCTCCAACCGAGTGCCGGCGAAAACAAACGCCCAATCATTGCCCAAATGTAACAAACCGCCATCCCCCGCCGCCCCGGCACAGAGACGACACCCGCGCGTGCTACCATGGCACACGGAAATACAACCGCAACGAAAGGACGCACCCATGGAGCGACCGAACGCATGGAAGAACTACGACGAGGCGGCCCTCACCGAGCTTGAGGGCCTGTGCTCCGATTACCGCACCTTCATCAGCGAGAACAAGACCGAGCGCGAGTGCGTCACCGCGTCCGTCGAGCTCGCTCGCGCCGCCGGTTACGTGAGCCTCGAGGACGCCCTGGCCTCCGGCAAGAAGCTCGGGACCGGCGACAAGGTCTACGCCACCTCGCACAACAAGACCCTCATGCTCGTCAACCTCGGCTCCAAGCCGCTCGAGGCCGGCATGAACATCCTGGGCGCGCACATCGACTCCCCGCGCCTGGACCTCAAGCAGAACCCGCTGTACGAGGCCGGCGACATGGCCTACCTCGATACGCATTACTACGGCGGCGTGAAAGCCTACCACTGGGTCGCCACCCCGCTGGCGCTGCACGGCGTCGTGTGCAAGAAGGACGGCACCACCGTCTCCATCTCTGTGGGCGAGGACCCGTCCGATCCGGTCTTCTGCATCTCCGACCTGCTGATCCACCTTGCCGGCGACCAGATGGAGAAGCCCGCCGCCAAGGCCGTCGAGCATGAGAACCTCGATATGATCGTGGCCGGCCGCCCGGTCGTGATCGAGGGCGACGAGGAGGTCAAGGAGCCCGTCAAGCAGATGTTCCTCGACCTGGTCAAGGAGAAATACGGCTTTGACGAGGAGGACTTCCTGTCCGCCGAGCTCGAGGTCGTTCCCGCCGGCGCCGCTCGCGACATGGGCCTGGACCGCTCCATGATCTTGGGTTACGGCCAGGACGACCGCGTGTGCGCCTACACCTCCCTGGCGGCCCAGCTGGCCGTCGCCGACGTCGAGACCACCAGCGTGTGTCTGCTCGTCGACAAGGAGGAGATCGGCTCCGTGGGCGCCTCCGGCATGACCAGCCGCTTCTTCGAGAACACCGTGGCCGAGATCATGGCCCTCGCCGGCGAGGAGAGCCCGCTGGCCCTGCGCCGCGCCCTGGCCAGCTCCCACATGCTGTCCTCCGATGTCTCCGCCGGCTTCGACCAGCTCTACGCCGATCGCTTTGAGAAGAAGAACGCAGCCGTCATGGGCCACGGTCTGTGCTTCAACAAGTACACCGGCTCCCGCGGCAAGGGCGGTTCCAACGACGCCGATGCCGAGTACCTGGCAAGCCTGCGCAAGACCATGGACGATGCCGGCGTGGCATTCCAGACCTGCGAGCTCGGCCGCATCAACGCGGGCGGCGGCGGCACCATCGCCTACATCCTGGCCGAGTACGGCATGAATGTCATCGACTCCGGCGTGGCCGTCCTGTCCATGCACTCCCTGTGGGAGGCCACCAACAAGGCCGATGTCTACGAGGCCTACAAGGGCTACAAGGCGTTCATCCAGCGCTAGGTTCCCCGATATGACGAAGGGCCGCGGTACGCACTGAATGAACCGCGGCCCTTATTTTTGCCCTACTGCAATGATGCAGCAGACCGAACCGTCTCGACCCCCACATGGGCCCCGGCTGTCTCCACGACGGCGGCGGAAATGCGGTTCGCGCACCCGAGCGCATCGACCAGGGCATCCCCGCGCTGCAGGCACGCCATCACCGCGCCGATGTGGGCATCCCCCGCCCCAATGGTGTCGACCACGCGGGCCGAGACACCTTCGACGCGCCCCCGTTGAGCTCCGGTATCGTAATAGCAGCCCTCTGCACCCAGCGTCGCGATCACCGTGTTGCCCACGCGCTCGCGCAAAGCGGCAACGGCCTCCGCGACGGCATCGGGGCCCTCGCCATACAACCCCTCGACCCCCAACCGACGCGCGCTCACAACGGCCTCGTCTCCATTCATATGGAGCATGGGGTGCAGGTCGTAGATGCGCTCGATGCGATCCATGGGCAGCTCCCCGGGGCGCGGGCCCGGGGTGAACACGATCGTTTTCTCCCGTCCCCGCCGTTCGAGGAAGTCGATGATCACATCCCCCGTCGCATCTTCGATCTCCAGACCGCACACGTAGATCATGTCGATATCGTCCATATCGAGCGCATCGAACCATTCCGTCCTGTAGAGGTAATCGGCCCCGTGGTAGGCGACGAACGTGCGCTCACCGTCGGGCTCGACGAAACAATAGCAGCAGCCGTTTTCCTGCTCGGGATTCTCCACCATCACGGGAACCCCCTCGGCTTGCAGCCCCCGATGCACGAAGTCCCCGAACGCACCCGTTCCGACGGGAGAGAACAACACGGACGGGACATCGAGCGCATGGGCGATGGCGAACGCGTTGAATGCGCAGCCGCCCAGCGCCATCTTCTGCCCGTACACCACGACATCCTGCGCGGTAGCCGGCAAACGATCGACATTGATGATGACGTCGGCGCACGTCACACCGATAAATAGCAGCTTGCCCATACAGCCCCCAACCTTATGGCATCCAAACGCATGCGCATTGCATGGTACCACCCCTCGGGCCGCGCGCATATGCGGCCACGCAGGTATCATTGTCAAGAAAGGCATCTCGACCCACGGAGCGCATCGATGCAGATCATCATCTCCCCCGCCAAGCAAATGCTTGCAGACGCCGACACGTTCGCACCCGTCGGCATCCCGCCGTTTCCCGACAAGACCGCTCGCATCGTGGAGGAGCTGCAGGACATCGAACGCGACCAGGGGGCGCAGGCGCTCCAGAACCTTTGGAACGTCAGCGATCGCCTGCTCGGCTCATCTCTCGATGCGCTCCATCGCTTTCGCCCCATCGCCCACGAAGCCGATCTCGCCGAACCGTGCACGGCATCCCGGGTATCGCCCGCGCTCTTCAGCTACCACGGCCTGCAGTACCGGCACATCGCACCGACCGTCCTCGACCAGCATGCCCTCTCCTGGCTCAACGACCACCTGTGGATACTCTCGGGCCTCTACGGCTGTGTGCGCCCCTTCCACGCCGTCCAACCCTATCGGCTGGAAATGGGAGCGAAGCTCGCCATCGATGGTGCGCGCAACCTGTACGGGTACTGGGGCGACGCGCTCGCCCGCACCGTGACGGAACATGACCGCACGGTTGTCAACTTGGCGAGCGTCGAGTATGCAAAGGCGCTGCTGCCGCATCTCGACAAGGACGTTGCCGTTGTGACCTGCATTTTCGCCGAAAGCGTCCGGAATGGGAAACCGCGGCAGGTGTCCGGCGCCAGCAAAGCGGCGCGCGGCACCATGGTGCGGTGGCTCGCCGAGCAGCAGACCGACGATGCAGCCATCATCGAACGGTTCGACATAGGATACAAAGTCGCAGGCGAGCTGGGACATGTGTCGGCAGACCGTCGCGAACGGACCGTTGTCTTCGTGAAGCAATAGGGACCCGTTCTCGATTGAGGTACGATAGGAAAAATTTGTAGTCAATCGAAACGGCGGATTCGTGGTAGGCCCAGAGCAGATAACCCCACTTCACAGCGTATCGGTCGTAGTGCCGGTCTATAACGTCGAGCGCTACCTCGATCAGTGCCTCGCGTCCATTCGCTCATCCCTGGGACACAGCCTCCAGCTCATCATCGTGGATGACGGCTCCACCGATGCCTCGCGCGAGATCGCCGGGGCGTACGTGGAGCGCACGAAGGCGGATCCCCGCCCCGACACACCCGATGCGATCTTGCTCTCCAAGGAGAACGGCGGCTACGGCAGCGCGGTCAATTATGGCATCGCGCATGCCGACGGCCAGTATATCGGCATCGTGGAGCCCGATGACTATCTGGACGGCGACCAATTCGGCGCCCTTTACGATATAGCGCAAAAGAGCGCCCTTCCCGATGTGGTCAAGGCGACCTACAAGCGCGTCTGGATGCCCGACACCCCCGAGCAGCGCATATGGTGCTCACTGCTGCATCATCGCGGCGTCAAAACCTGGCAAGACGGCACGACGGATCTGGGCGAGTCCCCGCTGCTCGTGCGCTGGCACCCTTCCGTCTGGTCGGCCATCTACCGCAAGGACTTCCTCGATGCGACCGACACGCGCTTCATCGAATACCCGGGCGCCGGCTGGGTCGACAACCCGTTCGTCATGCGCGCCATGTGCCAAGCGGAGCGCATAGCCTTCACCGATGATGCCTGGTACTGCTATCGGGAAGACCGCCCGGGATCGAGCACCGTGACAAAAGCACCCGAGCTGTCCCTGATACGATGGCAGGAGATGCACGATGAGGTGGAGCGGAGCCGGTGGGCGCGCGACGAGGGGGTCCAGGCCTCCCTGTGCAGCATCGGGTTCAGGTATCTCGGCAAGCTCTGGGATTCCCCCGCGTTCGAAGACAGCCGCGTGCACGAAAAGGCGATCGATCTCATGCACGCCATGGACCCGCGCGTCGCCTGCTCGCTCGAAGACGTCTCCCCTGCCGCCAAGCGGCGCTACCTCACCGAATCACATCAAGCAGGCGAGGCCGGCAGCACGTGGGCCTATCGCCGAGCCATGATACGCGAGCTGCTGTGGTCCTGGCGCGAATGCGGTTTTTGGTTCGCCTGCGAACGAGCCGGACTCCACAGGCATCCCGTCACCGATAATGGACAGCCCAACGCATAAGGAGTAGCCTTGTCCAACCCCAACCCGCTTGTCAGCGTCATCATCCCGGCGTACAACGTCGAATCATACGTAGAGGCCGCCGTGCGATCGGTGCTCGACCAGACCCTCACCGACTTCGAGCTCATCGTCGTAGATGACGGCTCGAAAGATCGAACGGGCGCCATCCTCGATTCCCTGGCCGAGCAGGATGGACGCCTCATCGTCTTGCATGTCCCCAACGGGGGCGCGCCGGCCGCGCGCAACCTCGCCATCGATCGCGCGCGCGGACGCTATATGGTCTTTGTGGATGCCGACGACGAATGCGCGCCGCATATGCTCGAGACGCTTGCGCAGATGATGGAAAGCGGCTGCCAGCTGGCCATCAGCGGTTTTGAAATCGTCACGACCACCGGCTACGGCAACGGTGAGGACTCCGGGGACGACACCTTTGTGGAGACCAAGCAGGTGGCCGGCGCCCGCTACGACACGGCCGATGCGTTTCATCACGCCTCCCCCGAGCTATTCGACAACAACATGCTCTACCCGCCGTGGAACAAGATGTTCCTCACGAGCCGGCTCAACGAGCTCCACATCCGCTACCGCGATGTCTTTTGGGACGACTTCCCCTTTGTCCTGGACTATATTCGCGACGTCGAGCGCGTCTCCGTTACCAGCGAACCGCTCTACCGGTTCTTTCGCCGACGCGCCGATTCGGAGACCGCGCGCTATCGCGATGGCGTCTTCGAGAAACGCGAGACGGAAAACGAGTGGATGCGCGAGCTCTACGCCCACTGGGACATGGCATCCGACCCCGTTGCCGACGAGATGGTAAGTCGGCGCTACATCGAGCGCCTCGTGGGATGCGTTGCCAACGAATGCTCGGCCAAGAACCCCAAAGGGTTTGGCGAGAAGCGCGCCAAGGTTGCCGAGATGCTCGGCTCTCCCGCCGTTGCACCCGCGCTCGCATCGGCAAGGCCGCGCAGCGCCAAGATGAAGGTCATGCTCATCCCGTACCGCATGCGCTCGGCTACGCTCTGCCTGCTCTCCGGCATGTTCATCGAATGGGTGCGCGGGGCGGCGCCCACGCTGTTCGCAAAGCTCAAGGCCTCGCGCTAGATCCCCTTCCGGCCAGACGACGATGCCCGCATCGCCAACGCGGCGAGTGCGGGCATCGCCGCTTATGGACGGGCGCGATTACAGGTACTTACGCCAGTCGGCCTCGTCCTCATCCTGGACGGCCTGGGCCTCGGCCGCGGCCTTCGCTTCACGCCGGGCCCGCAGGTCCTCGTAGGATTCGGTGTTCACCTTGGGAAACGCCGCGAACGCATGCTCGAAACGCTCGTAGGTTTCTTGATGGCGAGTGCGCGGGATCGCCAGGTACACCTCGTGGGCGGCATGGGAGCCGGACGCAAGCTCCTCGCGCAGCATCTCCGCAACCTCGCCGGCATCCCAGCCGTTCGAATCGCAGCCGAATGCGCCCAAGACGAGCTTATCGTGCCCCAACTCGTCCGCGATGGACAAGACGAAGCGGATGCGCTCGCGCATAGCCCGCGCGAGCACGTCGGCATCGACCTTATACTCATCGCGCGCACGCCGGGCATGCGGCGCGGCCGCAACGATCACATCGGCATAGGCGTGCACCTTTTCACGGGCGAACCGCACGTGCGGGACCAGCAGGGCCCGGTTGCGATACAGGTTGCAGTTGATATTGCGACGACGGTTCTCCGCATACCAATCCGCCTGGCGCTTCAAGATGTTGCAGAGATACGAATCCGCGCACAGCGCCTCCTCTTGGCCCCAAAACCCGCGCTCATAGCCGCCGGCCGGATGGGTGAAAGAGGCGCAATCCAGCACCGCCATATCGCAAAACCGGGCACGGCCGCGACCATGCTCGACAATCACCGATGTCGCATCCCCATCGACCACATGGACAACAGCGCCGGACGGGGCTTCCCCCTCCGGCGCACACGCCGCGGGCGCAGGAGGCATGCCGTCGATGCGATGGACGGCACTCGCCGATGCCTCGATTTCCGCTGCAAAGCGATGCTCCATGTCCTCGATATGCGCCTGTGCCCTCCCGCCGCGTGCGGCGCGGCGGCCGGCACCGTCTCCATGCTCACGAACCATAACGCGCGTCCTTTCGCTCGAATCGACCTATGGCGATAATACCCAACATGAGCATCCTCAACGCGCGACAGTTCATGCGTCCCCTGCATCCGGTGCGTCCAAAAACGACGGTGCCATCACGCGGGTATAGAAGGCCAGCCAGACAAGGGAGGCGCAGAAGCCGCCCAGGACATCGGATGCATAGTGGACGCCGAGATAGATGCGGCTCACGCCTATCAGCACGATAACGATGGAAAACGCTGTGCAAAGCAGTACGCGCTGCCGCCGGTTGCGCCCATATCGCCAGATGATCCATACGATGAGGCCGAAAAAGGCCATAGCGGCCATGGAATGGCCCGATGGGAAGCTGAACCCATGCTCTATCACCAGCCGCAGCGATTCATCGGGCCGGGGGCGCTGCACGATGGCCTTGAGCGCCACGTTGAGCAACGCGGCCAGACACAGGTTGAGGGCGCAGCACCAACCCGGCCGGCGCCCGGGGGCGAACGCGGCGATGACCAGCAGCATGACGATCAGGACGACCGGCGTCGCCAGCGCGGACAACGTCTCCATGACGGGCGTGAGCCAGGGCGTGCGCAGCTTTTGGACGATAAGCGCGTAGGCGATTTGGTCCATCCGCATGATCTCGCCCTGCATGACCTTGTTGAGCAGGACAAGAAATACCGCAAGGCACCCCAAAACGACCAGAAGCCGTCGGTTCTCCCGCAACCTCCTGCGCATAGGGGGCAGGCTTCCCTTAATGCTCTCGCTCATGCCTATTTGATCCCTTCGACGCGGCTCCGAACAAATCGTGCCGATTGTGTGGTGCATCATTCTACGCGTTGGGCCGTCAAGCTGCGCAGATACACCATACGCCCAGATGATGATCCATTTGACCCTTCCCATATCCAAGTATACTATCGAACATAAGTTCTTGAAACATCTGTTCGGATTGAGGAGGGGCCGTGGGGGATTTCGACGTCGAGGCGAGCTCAGACGGGCGCAAACACGTATACATCTGCATCGACCTTAAAACGTTCTACGCATCGGTGGAATGCGCCGATCGGGGACTCGATCCGTTCACGACCAACCTCGTCGTGGCGGACACCTCGCGCGGTCGCTCGACCATCTGCCTCGCCATCTCCCCCGCCATGAAAAAACTGGGGATCCGCAATCGCTGCCGCATCTTCGAAATACCGCAAGGCATCGATTACATCGCCGCAAAGCCGCGCATGCGCCATTATATGGAGGTCTCGGCGCGCATCTACGGCATGTATCTCGAATATGTCAGCCCGCAAGACGTACACGTCTACTCGATCGACGAGTGTTTCATCGATGCCACCCCGTACCTCTCGCTCTACGGGCTCAGCGCACAGGAGTTTGCGAAGGAGCTGCGCGGCGCCGTGCTATCAAGAACCGGCATCACGGCAACCGTGGGCATCGGCCCCAACCTGTTTCTGGCGAAGGTGGCCCTCGATGTCAGCGCCAAACACGAGAAGAACGGAATCGGCGCGCTCGATGCCGAACGATTCCGCCAAGACATCTGGACGCATCGCCCCCTCACCGACATCTGGGGCATAGGGCCGGGCATAGCGAACCGGCTCGAAGCGTACCGCGTCTACGACCTGATGGGAATCGCCGCGCTCGACCAGCAGATCCTCTATCGGGAATTCGGGGTGAACGCCGAATACCTCATCGACCATGCCCACGGCTATGAGCCCTGCACCATAAGGGAGATACAGGAATATCGACCGCAAGCGACCTCGACCACAAACGGCCAGGTCCTATCGCGCAACTATAGCTACGATGAGGCACGCACCGTATTGCTCGAAATGGTCGATACCTCCGTGCTCGATCTGGTGGAAAAGGGTCTTGTCGCCAGCGGGATATCGCTGTCCGTAGGCTACGGCAACGAGGCCCGAGAAATCCGACGCCTCGATGCGAGCGGGACGGCCTCGTTCGTCGACTGTTGCGGGCATCGGCGGACGAGCATGGCCACCGACATCGAGATGCAAACCTCCCGCCCCCATCAGCAAACGCCCGGATCGTCCCCCGGCGGAAAGGCACGTGACCTGCTCGCCGATAGCGACAGGGCCGCCAGGGTCTTCAGGGGCGAGCACGGATTGCAGGCCGTAGGGGCACGAGGACTCTATCCCCGATCAGGAAAACAGCGACGGCTCGGAGAGCGCACGAACTCCCGCGCCAAGCTCCGCACGGCATTCGAATCGCTGTATCGCGAGACCGTCGACCCGCGGCGCCCCATCAAGAAAATCAATATCGGATTCGGCGACTTGCTCCCGGAGGAGATGGCAACCTGCGATCTGTTCACCGATATGAAGGCGGAGCAGCGGGAGCGAAGCCTGCAACACGCTATCATCGATGTGAAGGGACGGTACGGGAAGAACGCGCTCGTCATGGGCAGGAGCCTACGCCCCGAAGCCACCGGGCGCGAGCGCAACAACCAGGTCGGAGGACATCACGCTTAATATGTCGACCAGGAGGAGTAAACATTGCCCACGATGAACCACGGTCCCAGGTCAACCGCCAATGGGAACCCGCGCGCCAGCAGGGCCGCGCAGTTCATGCCGTTCGCTGCACTCACCGGCTACTACGAGCTGGCACGCCAGGAGGAGCGGCTTACCGAGCCGAAGCACGAGCTGACCGATGAGGAGGCCCTGGCGCTCTCGCGAGCTATCACCCAGATCAAACGGGGCGACCTCGTGCGCGTCACCTATTACGACTGGGACCACTATCGCACGCTCACGGGCGCGGTGGCCCGCCTGGACCCCATATATCGCCGGATCCAGGTGATCAAAACGATTATTCCATTCGATGACATCCTTTCGATAGAACGCAACAGATAATGTATGCCCCAAACGGGTACCCAAAGGACAGCCGTGCAACAATGCCGATAACGACACACCGATAGCAAAAGGAGCACCATGAACGACTTCGTGTTTTCCTCGCCAACTAAATTCGTATTTGGCGCCGGAACCGTCGACCGCGTCGGAAATGAAGCGGCCTTCGCAGGATACAAAAAAGTCCTCCTGGTCTATGGCCAGGGATCAGTCGTCCGCACGGGCACGCTCGACCGCGTCAAACGATCGCTTGAGCACGCGGGCATCGCGTACGCGGAGCTCGGCGGGGTCCGCCCGAATCCGGAAATCGAGCTGGTACGCGCAGGCATAAAGCTGGCCAAAGACGAAGAGGTCGATGCGGTGCTGCCCGTTGGCGGAGGCTCGGCGATGGACTGCGCAAAAGCCGTGGCGCTCGGCGTATGCTACAACGGGGATATCTGGGACTTCTGGTGCAAACGGGCGGTTCCCGAGTCGTGCCTGCCGATTATCGCCGTCGTGACCATACCCGCATCCGGCTCAGAGGCTTCCAACTCATGCGTCATCACCAACGATGCCCAGGGGCGCAAGTGCGGCTGCAACAGCGAACTCATCCGCCCCGCTATCGCCGTGCTCGACCCGGAACTCACCTTCAGCTTGCCGCCCTACCAAACGGCCGCGGGCGTCACCGACATCATCGCCCATGTCCTGGAACGTTTCTTCTCAGGAGAACCTGCCGTGGGAATAACCGATAACATCGCATGCGGCATCGTGCGCGCCGTCATGGGCGCCGCATCACGGGTCCTGCAAGACCCGAGCGATTATGATGCCCGCGCCGAGATCATGTGGGCGGGAACCCTCGCACACAACGGGCTCGCCGGCTGCGGCCTCGGCATTCCCGGACAGCGCGACGGCGATTGGAGCTGCCATGCCCTTGAACATGAGCTCTCGGCCCTCGATCCGAGCATCGCCCACGGCGCCGGACTTGCGGTCATGATCCCCACATGGATGCGCTACGTCTGGCACAGCCATCCCGAGCGCTTCCTCACATTCGGCGAGCTCGTTTTCGGAATCGAGCCCGTTGACCCCGAAGTCGATGATCTGTCGGGCATCGATGAGGAGATCACCACCGAACGTGCCGAGCGCGACGCGGTAAACGCAACCATCGACGAGCTGCAGGCCTTCTTCCTTTCCATGGGGATGCCCCAGACATTGGACGACCTTGGCATCAGCGCAAGCGATATCGATCGCCTGGTAGATGGAATCCGCATCAACAAGGGAGAAGCGCTCGGCACATTCAAAACCCTCGACCTTGAAGACGTGAAAACGATCTACGGAAACGCCCTGCAGTAACCCCATCGACCGGAAGGTACCATGCCATGAACGATGCACAGAAGGCGGCGCTGCGCGCAACCGCCGCAACGATAATCAAAAAGCTCGAACGCAACAACATAAGCGGGTACTACTGCGATTCGAGTCGCGATGCAATCGAACTCGTTCAAAAACTGGTTCCCACGGGCTCGAGCGTCACCTGGGGCGGCAGCGAGACTTTCAAGCAAACCGGGGTAAAGGACATGCTTGCCGCCGGCGCATATCACCTGATCGATGGTTCAGCCGGCGAAACACCGGAGGAACAGGATCGGATTTGGCAAGAACAGTCCACCGCGGACTGGATGTTCATGAGCAGCAACGCCATCACGATCGATGGCGAACTCATCAACATCGATGGAAACGCGAACAGGCTATCATTGCTCCTTCACGGCCCCAAGCATGTATGCATGCTTGTTGGGATGAACAAGGTGGTGGCAGACATCGAGAGCGGTTTCAAACGCATCCGAACGGTCACATGCCCGGCGAACGCGGCGCGATTGCACACCGGCACCCCCTGCGAGGCAACCGGCACTTGCGCCAACTGTCATGCAAGGGCCTGCATGTGCTGCCAGGAAGTCATTACACGGCACTCTCGCCATGAGGGCCGCATCCACGTGATCCTCATCGGTGAATCGCTGGGGTTCTAAACGTCGGCGAACATGAAAAGGGCCGCACCGAAAGATGCGGCCCTTTTGACAGGCGTAACCGTGATGGCGTTAGTCGGACTCAGACGAAGGCTCGTTATCGTCCGATGGGGACGCCTCCCCCTCAGAGGGCGCTGCCGCATGCTCATCACCCGCAGAAGCATGCACACCCTTGAACGATTTGACCTCGATAACGCCTGAGCCGCGGTCCTGATCCTCCTCATGCTTCGCACAACCGAACTCGATCGTATCGCCGACCTTGTAGCGAACGATGGAGATCATATCGGGAAGCTCGAAATCATAAATAGGTTCCTGGCCATCGAGCGTGATGTAGAAATGCGAGTTGCCCTCGATGACAGCCTGCGCGATGTTTGAGATGGTTCCAGATACCTGCTCTTCAACGCTTGCCCGCGCAGCCTCCTCATCGGATAGCATACCGTCGTCGGCAAGCATCGACAGGTACTTCTCCTGGGTGGCGGCGACGGTGCTCCCTGTGGCGACGCTCTGGTAATGCTCCACGTTGATCATGGCATACATCTTGACCAGGCCCGCATTATCCTTAAGAGCCATGAAGTACGTGGGCTGCCCGGAAACATTGAGCAGCAGCGGGAAGGTAGCCTGATACTTGAGGTTTTGGACCTGGCCCTCGGCGCTTGCCATGGCCGAGTCTTCGGTTGCACCCGCAATGGGATAGTAATGCGACTCGCCGGTGCGCTGGTTCACCAGGATAAAGCCCACATTGGAGCTGTCGGCAGTCACAGAGGACACGCCGGAATACAGGTAGATATCGCCATCCTGCGCCAGATAGTTATATCCAAGCTCTCCATCCGTACCGCGGGTCGTGCGAACAACGCCCTGCTGGCCCAACCAAGAGTTAAGCCATCCGCGGTTATACATGCCGCTCCAGTTGTACTGCTGAATCAAAAGGTCGCTCGGATACGCTCGGTCCACCCATTTGGGGCAATCCTTGATGTCGTAGTCCTTCGTCTCTCCCGTGCAAGCATTCACAAGCACCACGCGCTGGATCGTGGTTCCCTCAAACAGTCCGATCGTGCGGCGCTGCACCGGGAAGACCCACCAGGGCGTACCGTCCTCGTCAAGCTCGAAACTCTTTTGATCGAACATGTACGTAGGATACTTGAGCTGGACATAACGGTCGATGTTGCGCGCAAGGGGCTCGCTCTCGCTATAGCGAATCGGCTCCTTCAAGCGTACGACCTCCGCCTCCTGGGTCACCATGTCAACCAGCACGTACGCGGGAATGCCTTTGGATCGATTGCTGAACCACTTGAAAAGATCGGCATAGGTGAGCGGGCTCACGCGTACCGGGCGACCCTTGTAATTGATCTGGCTATAGGCATCGGAAATCTCGAACTGCGACACGTACTCGGGAATAGAGCCCATGGCGCGCGAGCCGAGAAGCTGTGCGGAGGTACGGTCGATAACGGGGACCTCTGAATAATCGACCTCTTCGATATCGGAGGCGAAATCGCCCTCCTGTGTTTTGAGGACCGTGGCGAAGCGCTCGGCATTGCCCGGCATGAAGGGCTGGCCCATAAGGATGCCCAGGAAGAACGCCACGAACACCGCAACGGGGACCGCGATCAGCCTAGAGAACAGCTTGCCGTTGCGCTCGCTGCGCAGTGAGGCGATTTTAAGTGCGAAGATCGCCACCACGGCAGCGAGCAGAATCCAACTCCACACGCGCGGGCTCTGAAAGTTGAGGGCCGGGTGGAACCACCAATAGCACGCGATGCCGACCAGCACCAAGGCGACCAGCACGAAGACCAGCGCACGGCGGCTCCACTGCGCCAAGCGGTCGACCAAATGAGAATCATGGTGAGGTGGACGGGCTCCCCCGCCGGTCCCCTGAGAGGAGGTGGAGGAACCGGGTTCCTCCACCGTGGCATCGACCGGGATCGAATCGTCATCCTCGACGTTCATCCCCATCATGCGCAGCATATCGATCAAATCGTTGTGGTCTCGCGACACCGGTACTCCTTCTTCTTGTCAGTTAAATATCACCATGATACCCACAGAGCGGTTTTTCAACAGCACGCGACGGTTGCGCCAAAGCCGTCCGCCCGGGAAAATAGAAGGCGACAAACCGGTGAGAGGGAGACGCATGTCGCAGAGAAACGTCAGCAAACTCGAAAAAGATGCCGTCCGGCGCACCCTGCGCCGCTTTTGGGACGTCACCCGCAAAAAGCCCGGCGCCGCCGCGCTGGCGGTGTTCACCTCGGTGGCCTATATCGTGCTGCTCACCTACGTGAACACCTGGGTCATGGGCCTTATCGTGGACCGCGTGCAGGCCGAACCGGTGGCCGCCAACCAGGTATGGGAGGTCTTCGGCGGCTACATCCTGGCGCTGCTGGCCGTCAACGCCGTGGGACAGATCTGTTCCAAGCTGCAGGACTATGCCGTCTACAAGTTGCAGATCAACGGCAACTACACGCTCGCCCGCCTGTGCTTCGACACGCTGTCAAACCAGTCCATGACGTTCCACACGAGCCGTTTCGGAGGCTCGCTCGTAAGCCAGACCAGCAAGTTCATGAGCGGCTACACGCAGATGGTCGACGTGGTGGTCTATTCGCTCATTCCCACCATCGCCTCCACCGTGGCCACCATCGTGGCGCTGCTGCCGGTGGTCCCGAGCTACGTGGCGCTGCTGGCCATGATGCTCGCGGGCTATGTGTTTATCGCCACCAAGATGTACCAGCGTATCCTGCCGCTTTCCACCGCGACGGCCGCGGCCCAAAACAAACTGTCCGGCGTACTGTCCGATGCCGTGACCAATATCCTGGCCGTCAAGACCTGCGGGCGCGAGGACTACGAGAAGGAGCTGTTCGACGCAGCAGACACCGAGGCGATGCACGCCGAGAGCCGCAGCATGCGCGCCACGATGCAGCGCGGGTTCACCACGAGCTTCATCATCACCGTCATCATGCTCGTCGTCTCCGTGTTCGTCTGCGGCGGCAACGCGTGGTTCGGCATCTCGGCCGGTACGCTCGTGATGATGTTCAGCTACACCTACCAGCTCACCATGCGCTTCAACTACATCAACACCATGATGCAGCGCATGAACCGCGCCGTGGGCGATGCGAGCGAAATGGCGCGCATCTTAGACGAGCCGCGCTTGGTCGAGGACGCGCCCGGCGCGCCCGAGCTCAACGTGGCCGCAGGCGATATCGACTTCGAGCACCTGGGCTTCGCCTATGCCGATGCGGCCGATGGCGACCGCGTGTTCACCGACCTCAACCTGCACATCCCCGCCGGCCAACGCGTGGGCCTGGTGGGACGATCCGGCTCTGGAAAGACGACGCTCACCAAGCTGCTGCTGCGCCTATCCGACGTGCAGGACGGCAAGGTGCTCGTCGACGGCCAGGATATCTCGGCCTGCACCCAGCAGAGCCTGCGCCGCCAGATAGCCTACGTCCCCCAGGAGGCGCTGCTGTTCCACCGCTCCATCCGCGAGAATATCGCCTACGGCCGCCCTGATGCCACCGATGAGGAGATCCTGCGCGCGGCCGAGCAGGCCAACGCCCGCGAGTTCATCGACCGGCTGCCGCAGGGGCTCGACACCATGGTGGGCGAACGCGGCGTGAAGCTCTCCGGCGGCCAGCGCCAGCGCGTGGCGATCGCCCGTGCCATCCTGGCCGATGCGCCGATCCTGGTGCTGGACGAGGCCACGAGCGCACTGGACTCCGAGAGCGAGGCCCTGGTGCAGGACGCACTGGAGAACCTCATGCGCGGTCGCACCGCCATCGTGGTGGCGCACCGGCTTTCCACCGTTGCCGCGCTCGACCGCATCGTGGTGCTGCACGATGGCGAAATCGTCGAGGACGGCACGCATGCCGAGCTGGCCGCGGCGGACGGGGAATACGCCGCGCTGTGGAACCGTCAGACCGGCGCATTTTTGGAAACGGAATAGGACGGGTTCCCGTACCGAACAGCGAAGTGCCCGTCGGCAACAGCCGCGGGCACTTCTTTCGCAGATCTTACATTGTGCTACCACCGAGCGGTTGGAAGGAACAGCCTCTCGGCCCCTTTCAACCGTCTAAAACCGTAACGCTCATAAAAGGAGCGAGCGGAACTCGTTGCGGGGTCAACAAGAAGTGCGCGCGCCCCGATGACGCCGACGACATCTCGCGCGGCATATCCTCATCGAACAAATCCGCGAAACCGTAGGACCCCCCTACCCCGCGAGCCCGCGCAGGTACTTGATCTCCCCGGCGTATCCCATGAGGTCATCGTGCGGTGTCTCCAAAATGAACGGCAGGTCACGCAGGGCCGGATGCGTCACGATCCCGCGCAGCACATCCTCCCCGCCGCCGAGCTCAGGATTGCCAAGGTATCCGCCGCCGATCACCTCGTGACGGTCCTTGTGCGCACCGCAGGGGTTCTTGGAGTCGTTGATATGAACGGCGCGCAGGCGCTCCAGGCCCACCACACGATCGAACTCCTCCATCACGCCACCGAGGTCATGAATGATATCGTAGCCGGCATCGCTCACATGGCAGGTGTCCAGACAAACGCCGAGCATATCGGGCGTCGCCAGAGCCGGGTTGCGTTCAGCCACCGCATCGATGATGGCACGGATCTCCTCGAAATTGCGTCCGACCTCGGTCCCCTTGCCGGCCATGCATTCCAGCAGCACACAGGTGCGCTGTCCCTCGAACATCACCTGCGCAAGGCCGTCGGCGATCATCTGGATGCCCGCCTCGGCACCCTGTTTTACATGCGAACCGGGATGGAAGTTGTAATACTGCCCCGGAAGCGCCTCCATGCGCTGCAGATCCTCGGCCATGGCGCCGAGAGCGAACTCACGCGCCTGCTCCTTGGCCGAGCACAGGTTGTATGTATAGGGGGCATGGGCCACGAGCTTGCCAAAGCCGTTTTCGTCGAGCAACCGCTGCAGTGCGGCAACATCGTCCAAATCGAGTGCCTTAACGTTGCCGCCGCGCGGATTGCGCGTGAAAAACGCAAAGGTATTGGCGCCTATTGATAGCGCCGCCTCGCCCATGGCCTCGTAACCCTTAGTGGTGGACAGATGACATCCAATGGTCAGCATCGTATTTCCTCTTCTTCGGTCTTTGACGGTCGCGGCTTATCGTGCGATTCGCTCTGCAAGCGCGTCGGCCTGGGCGGAAAGGCGCACGCGATCGTCGCCGGGGAGCTCATAGGGCGCGCCGCCCCACACCTCTGCCGGCAGCACGAACCCCTCGCCCTGTCCGTCGACGACATCCGCCTTAAGATAACCCAGCAGCGCGTGCATGTGATCGCGCACGCCCGCGGTGGCCAGTCGGCCGCCCGCGCCCGAAACCGTTACCGGCTTGGCCGTCAGCGGAAGCGGGGTATCGTAATCCCCCGCCACCAACGGACGGCTCAGCCAGTCGAGCAGGTTTTTGAGCACCGCCGGAAAACTATAGTTGTATTCGGGAGTGAAGAACCACACGGCATCTGCGGCGTCGATCTCGGCCCGCACGCGGCGAACGGCCTCAGGCGCCGGAAACTCCACATCCTCGTTGAAAAACGGAACGTCCGCGTAATCAAGGTACGATACGCGGGCGCGACCACCGAGCTCACATGCGGCGGCACGGGCGAGCTGGTAGTTAACCGACCCGCTGCGCAGCGAACCCACGACGAACAGCACACGAGGCAGATCTTCCAAGCTTGGCATACGCTATCCGCTCCCTTAATAAACGTCAGTATTGCTATTGATTTTACCGCATATCCTATCGCAGGCAATCACGGCCTTGTCCCCGCTCGACTGCATGGAATTGTCAAATTTCGGTTCTACAACCTTTTCAAATGTCGGCTTCTAAACTTACTGATAAATCAATATGCATATTTATAGCTATTGATTCGCCCTTGCGTATCTACCTATCTGCACGGGCAGCGGCATCTCTCAAAATAGACCGAAATTTGACAATTTCCTGCAGCTCTTTTCCGTCACCGCCATTCGAATCGTCTCCGATGCCCCGCGCATCGCGCAAAGCTAACTCGCCGAAAGCAAAAGCGGATATGGAAGGACGCCCCAACGCGGTATAGACCAGGTCGAAAGCACCCCATAATATGTATTTATATTACACCCATTTCGCTTCGAAAGGATCGCCATGAGCAACGCGACACGGGTCCTCGTTGTCATCGATATGCAAAATGACTTCATCTCAGGTGCACTCGGAACACCCGAGGCACGAGCCATCGTAGGGCCCATAACCCAAAAGATCACAGACTTCGAAGGCGAGGTCATTTACACCCTGGACGCCCATGATGAGCGCTATCTCGAAACGCAAGAGGGTCGCTTCCTCCCCATCCCCCACTGCATAAAGGGCTCGAAGGGATGGGAGAGCCCGAACCCGATCGCAAACGCCCTCGCGGCACGGCGGGCGGTGGCCGTTGAAAAGACCGCGTTCGGGTCCACGCGACTGGCACATTATCTGGCTCGATCAAACGCCTCCAGGCCCATCGATTCGATCGAACTCGTTGGAGTATGCACCGATATCTGCGTCGTGAGCAACGCGCTTCTCCTCAAGGCCAGCCTACCCGACACCCCGGTCACCGTTGATGCCAAACTCTGCGCCGGATCAACGCCGGCTCATCACGAGGCGGCCTTGACGACCCTCTCATGCTGCCAGGTCGTCGTGAATAGATAGGCGATGTGAAAGGCGAGTTATCGGTCCGTTCGGCACGACCGGGCGGCGCAATCACCTAATTGCCACGTAAAAACTGCTTTGCTATCTTACAATTCAGTCATGTAAAGCATACGCAGCGTCTTACGGCCGAACCGCATCGATCGAGGAACCATGTCAAGCTCACACCGGCAACCATCAGCTCGCAGTCCTCAGCACCGCGCCCTGCCTCCTCGAAGGGACCCCATCGAACCGAACGGCATGATCCGCGGGCAAAGGGTATACGGGGATATTCCCCGGCCCCGGCACACGTCTCACGCCCAACCGCGGCATTCACCTTACGCTTCGCCCCGCATTGCAACGGGACGCCGATATCAGGAGCCTCGACAGCCATACGGACGAGGCTCCCGGCATCTCGCACGCGATCGCAGAGGCATGAATAGCCCTGCAGGGAAGCCGCATATCCTTGCCGCCGCCGCGCTCGGACTCATCCTCGTAGCCGGTCTCGTGAATTTGCTCTCCCTTCCCGACAGATCGGAAGCCGAGTCGCCCGCACGCGAAACGATAACGGAGAAAACCGAAGCCGAGCAAAAAGCCGCCAAGCAGGTCGACAAGCTCAAAGCGACTCAAAAGACCCAACGAAGAAAGGCCGACGAGGCCCAGGAGCGGCTCGATACAGCTGTATCGGCACTCGAGGAAGACGGCTACACGGTGAGCTACATCATCTGCGACCTCAATTCGGCGAACACGCTCGAATACAATGCCGACGCCATCCACTACTCCGCCAGCACCATCAAGGCCCCCTTTGTCATCAGCGTCATGGAGGGCGATAGTGGCGACTACATGCGCGCCGCCTACGGTCCGCAGGTGGAGGCCACCCTGGTGAATTCGGATAACGAGGCCTATTCGACCCTGCGCAAGGCATATTACAGCCAACCCTACTGGTCCGACTTCTGCGCGCGGGCCCAAGTCGACCCGGAGAACGCGCATTGGTACAAGCATCTTTCGGTCCGCGAGATGGCCCGGCTCTGGACCACGGCCCACCCCTGGCTCTCGAGCGGGAGCGAAAACGCCCAATGGATCTGCGACCTGCTCTCGGATTCATATAAATCCCTCATCGATGACCTGGCGGGTCCCGCAGCGCGATCAACTTGGTCAAAAGCCGGTTGGTATGCAGGCGATCCGGAATTCAACGTCACCTTCAACGCGGGTATCGTCAACGCGGACTTCGGAAGCTATGTCATCTCGGTCGCCATCAGCAAGGGCGGCGATTTCGAAGCGCTGCAATCTATCATGGAACCGCTCTTCGACACGTGGAACGCATCGCACCAGCTGCCCGCAGCTGCGGCATAATGGGGTTGAACCCGATTGAAAGGAACCTTTTGAAGGTCATCGTCTATACCGACGGCGCGTCGCGCGGCAACCCGGGCCGCGGAGGATATGGCGCCGTCCTCAACTACACCGCGCCCTCCGGCAAACAGCACACGCTGGAGCTTTCCGCCGGCTACGAACTCACCACGAACAACCGCATGGAGCTCCTTGGCGTGATAGCGGCGCTCGAATCGCTCAAGCGGCCCTGCGATGTCGAGATCCATTCCGACTCCCAGTATGTGTGCAGCGCCTTCAACCAGCATTGGGTCGAAGGATGGATCAAGCGCGGCTGGGTCACATCGACCAAGAAGCCCGTCAAGAACGTCGACCTTTGGAAACGCCTGCTCGAAGCGAAACGCCCGCACAGCGTCAGATTCATATGGGTGAAGGGCCATGCCGGGCACGAGCTCAATGAACGCTGCGATGAGCTCGCAACGAAAGCTGCTGACGGCGACGGCCTGCTTATAGACACCGGCTTCGTCAACGGCAACGCCTAGCGTTTCAAGCTATCGCGACATAGGAGGCATATCGCTATGATCGGATTCGCCACCATCGGCACCAGCGTCATCACCGCCTCGTTCCTGGAGGCCCTGGCACTCAACAGGGATTGCATCTTCGTTGGCGCCTATAGCCGCAGCCCGCAAAACGCGCATCGGGTCACCGCCGAACACGGCGGGAGCACGCCCTTCACCTCCCTTGAGCAGATTCTCGGGGACCCGCGCGTCGATGCAGTCTATATAGCGAGCCCCAACGCGCTCCACCACGGCCAGGCCCTGCGATGCATCGCCGCCGGCAAGCACGTCCTGATCGAGAAGCCCGTATGCTCGAACGAGCGCGAGGCGCGCGAGGTTTTCGAGGCTGCACGGCGAGCCGGTGTCGTGGCGCTCGAAGCCATACGGCCCCTGCACGACCCCGCGTTCTGGCGGATGGCCGATGCCCTCGATGACATCGGTCGCATCCGTCGCGCGTGCCTGCGGTTCGGCAAGTACTCCTCACGCTGCGAAGAGCTCAAGGCCGGGCGGCGCACCAACATCTTCGACTGCGGCCTTTCGACCGGCGCCCTTATGGATATCGGCATCTACACGGTGGAACCCGCCCTCGCCCTGTTCGGTACGCCCGATCGCGCCGCCTGCGAGGCCGTCTACTTCGATGAGGCGCTTTGGCCCCTCACGGGCGGAAAGCTCGATGGGGCCGGCACCATCCTCGCAGGCTGGCCCCACATGTCCGCAACGCTCGAGTATTCGAAGATCACCAATGACCTGCAACCATGCCAGTTCGAGGGCGATGCGGGAACGGCGATCGTCGATTCCATCGCCACGCCGACCTCGATGCGCCTGGAGCTCCGCGAGGGTGCCGCTGTGGACTCCGCGGGTTATTCCCGCGCGAAAACCTCCACCAAAAAGGTCGAGCTCGATGCCGGCGCAAACACGATGGAACACGAGATCGCCGACTTCTGCCAAGCGGTGATCGCCTCCGGCAACGCCATGGACTATATGGAGATCCCCGCGGGTCCGCGCCGTACGCTTGCCCAATACCAGCAGATAAGCATCGAATCGCTTGCGCTGATCGATGCGATGCGCGCCCAAACGGATATCGTGTTCGCCGCAGACGAGCGCAACCTATAGGAGGATATGGCGATGGGTTGGTACGAATGCCTCAAGCGTCGGTTGGACGAGCAAAAAGACGACGACACGACCGCATCTTGCGAGACAAGCCCCTGCGAGCGGGCGCTGCACCGCAAGCTCGCAAAGGTGAACGAGGAAGACGGGCATGTCGTCCGACTCAGGTTGCTCTTCAGCGGCGATGTCCAGGGCGTCGGGTTTCGCTGGACCAACCAGAACGTCGCGCGTCAGCATCATCTCACGGGATGGGTGAAGAATCTTTCGGATGGGACCGTTGCGATGGAGATCCAAGGCTCCCCCGCCGCCGTCAGCGCCCATCTGGCGCTCATCCACGCCCCATATGCAAAGCTGTCGCGCCGCATCTGGCTGGAAGAGGCCGAAGAGCTGACGGCAGACACATCGGAACAGGATTTTGACGTGCGCATGTGAAGCGGCGACCCTTCCATCTGCTACTTGCAAGCCATCATGTTATCTGTTCAAATGTTACTTGATTAGTATCATGCTTGAGCGGAGCGACCATGTCGGCAACAGGAAATCAACCCATTCAACGTCGCAACACGCGCCAGCGCGCTCTCGTGCTGGCCGCCGTGCAGGACCGCTGCGACCACCCTACCGCTGACGCGATCTACGAGGGCATCCATGCCATCGACGAACGCATCAGCCGTGCGACGGTCTACCGTAATCTCAACCTGCTGGCAGAAGAGGGCTCGATCAGAATCGTCAAGACCCCGCACGGGTCCCGATTCGACCTGCGCTGCGATTGCCACGCCCATGTCCAGTGCTCGCTGTGCAAATGCGTGGTCGATGCCGAGCTCCCGATCGGCGACGGGCTCGATACCGCGGTCGCCGAGCTCACGGGCTACACCATAACAAACCACGAAATACTGTTCGAGGGACTGTGCCCCGCATGCCAAGCCCGCATCGGGCAAAAACGCGCCATCGCATAGCAGACGGGTCGCAGCACACGCCGCGACCCGTCTGAAAAGCCTGTACCTAGACCCTAGAAGTCACGTGCCGCCGGGCTGTTCATCCACTCATCCTGGAACTCGGCGTAGCGGCCCTCGATGATGGCCACGCGGGCGCGGCGCATGAGGTCGAGCAGATAATAGATGTTATGCTCGGACAGCAGGATGCCGCCGAGCATCTCCTTCTGCGACACCATGTGGCGGATGAGCGCGCGGGTATAGCCGCCCGTGCACACCGGGCAGGTGCACTTCTCATCGATGGGGCGATCGTCTTTGGCGTACTTGGCGTTCTTGAGGTTCATGCGGCCCTCGCTGGAAAACGCCGTGCCCATGCGGCCGGTGCGCGTGGGGAGCACGCAGTCGAACATATCCACGCCCACGCCCACGGCGCGCACCAGCGTGGTGGGGTTGCCCACGCCCATGAGGTAGCGCGGCTTGCTGCGCGGCATGTACTCGGATACGAGCGGCGTCAGGCTCTCGAACATGGTCTCGTGGTCCTCGCCCACCGAATACCCGCCGATACCGTAGCCCGGGAAATCGCCCGTCTCCTCAAGATGCTTGAGCGAGCGCAGGCGCAGGTCAAGGTGCATACCGCCCTGCACGATGCCGAACAGGGCCTGGTCGTCGCGCGTATGGGCCTTGTAGCAGCGCTCCGCCCACATGCTGGACAGCTCAACCGCACGCTCCACGAACTTGCGGGTGGCCGGATACCCCGGGCACTGGTCAAGCTGCATGCAGATATCGCTACCGAGCTTCATGGCGATGTCCATGTTGTCCTCGGGCGTCCAGAACACGTGGCTGCCGTCGTAGTCGGTGGCGATGAAGCGCACGCCCTCGTCGGTGAGCTTGACGGCATCCGAATGGCTGAAGATCTGGAATCCGCCGGAATCGGTGAGGATGGGGCCGTGCCAGTTCATGAACTTATGCAAGCCACCCAGCTCGGCGATGGTGCTGGCGGAGGGGCGCATCTCCAGATGATAGGTGTTGGCGAGCACGATCTGGACACCGAGCTGCTTGACGGTCTCGGTGGGTATGCCCTTCACGTTGGCCTTGGTGCCCACGGGCATGAAGATCGGGGTCTCGATATCGCCGTGCGGCGTATGCAACAGGCCCGCACGGGCATGTGTCCTGGGGTCCTCGGCAATGACCTCGTATTTGAACAGGGACTGATCCATGTTTGATCCTTTGGTCGCGCGGCTCCGCCGCGGGTTCGCTTAGGTTGCCATTGTACTATCTGCCGAATAGGTTGCCGAACGACACGAAAAACGAGCGCAAACGAAGACGGCGTAGCTACTCGACGGCACCAGGCAAGCCGCTATCGTCCCCCGATCGGTTGGGGCGCTGGAGGGACTGGAGCCGGGAGCGGACATCCTCGCACTGGGCGATCGCATCTGCCACGCGGCGGCGAGCCTCCCCGATCTTCTGCTGCACCAGCATGTCGACGAAGGCGTTATCGAACAGGAAATCCGCGAACGACATAAAGCCGTCCATGTCCACGCCGATACCGGCGAACCCCTCGACATCGCGCAGCTCATCGGAGAGCCTCGTCAATGCGCGCTGCGCCTGCTCCAGCTCGAACTGCGCAGCCTCGAGCTTGCCGTGCTTGATAAGCGTCACGAACCCGCCACCACCGAACATGTCGAACAGGCCCCAGTTGCCGGCGCTCTTAAACTGCCGCGCCGCCGCCTCGAGATGCTGCTGGGCCCCATCGACCGCACGCAGGGCCTCTTCGATCTCTATCTCCTGGCTCATCCCGACCATCCAATCATCTACCAGGGAACCTTATTGGCTGCCATTATCGCACAGAACGTCTCCAAACCCGCATGGTCGGATGCGGACCGCACCCGATACATATAAGCGGCTACGCGCTTATCCGCGTTTCATTTTTGTTGCCCTTGCAAATAGGCACGCGGGACAAGCCATGCGGCATACAATGGAAAGCCAAAGTAGAGCGAGAACCCGGGAGGCGCGAAGCATGACCGAACATGAGTCAATTGAACAGACAGGGCACAGCGACGACGATGCCCTGACCGCCAGCAGCCTCCCGAGCTTTCTTCAGGGCCCTCATGAGGTGTACGACGCACCGGAAGAGAACGGCACCGACTCTGAGGTCGAGACCGATAATCAGCCAGACGATAAGGCGGAAGGCGAACCGCAGTGCGGGGAAACATGCACCCCGGAGTCGGACATCTCCCCGGAAGAAAGCGCCGAAAGCGATGCGGAGCAGTCCGACCGGCAAGACGAGCCGTCCCTCCCCGCGGCCACGGCGCGTGCGCTCAGCTCATTTCTTTCCGATGGCGTTCAGGGCGTCAAAGCCGTCAACGCCGCCCGCAAAGCCCGCTCCGACGCCCAAGCCGAACTCGAACGCCTGGAGCGCTCGATCGCGCAGCAACGCATCGAGCTCGATCACCGCACGGGCATAGAGGCGAGATACGAGGATATCCTTCGCGACGAAAAGGCCCGCAAGGCCGCAGCCCTCACCCAAAAGGAATCGGCATCGGCCGAGAAGGCGCGACTCGAAGCCGAGGCCGCCCGACTCAAAGAACAGCTCGAGGCCATGAAGAACGAAGACGATGCGACCGAGCGGCGCCTCAAGTCGGCGCTCGATGCCGCAAGCGCCAAGGAGGCCTCCGAACGCGAGTCGGGAGCGCGGCTGCAGAGGCGCGTCGACGATGCCACGCGCAATCTCGATCGGGCGAAACGCGACCGCGCCGAAGGCGTCGAGGCCGCACAGAAGGCGATGGAGAGCGCACGGGCGCATCTCGATACACTCAAGGCCGAATACACGGAACTGCAGCGCAACCCGTCTGCAAACCCCGCAGAATACACCGTGCGCACCAACGAGCTGCAAGTGGAGATCTCCGACGCCGCAGAAGCCCTGCGCAACGCCCAGGGCGAGCTTCCGCGCGTCGACCGAGACACGGAGCTGTCCATCGATGCCGCCGCGGCGGCGCTCAGAGAGGCCAAAAAGCCCATCGACCGCGCCAAAAAGCAGTTCGATGAGGCGGCGGGCGCGGTCGATAGGGCGCGGGACGCATACGAGGACGCCCGCGAGGACGCGGACGCACGCCAAAAGGAGCTGCGCCGCCAGATCGCAGAGCGGACCAAGGGGGCAAAGGAGCAGGAGAAGCGGGCCCAAGCCGCACAGTCGGAAGCGGACGCAGCGCAGGCAGCGATCGATGAGGCGGAGGAAATCCACGCCCACCCCGAGCTCACGGCGCAGATAGAAGGCGCCCTTGAGAACGACACGGCAGAACATGCGGATCGCGCACGGGAGGTCGAAGAGCTTGCAAGCGCCGAACGGACCGTTCGCGATCAGACCCGTGGAACGCGCCTCAGATTCATCAGCGCCGTCGTGAGCATCATCGTGTTCCTCGTGTTGATGCTCGCCTGGACCTTCATAGCCCGCTAAACCGCTTCATATGCAATCCGGGCCGGTCACCCGCAAGAGATGACCGGCCCGGATTTGCTTATCCGCTCGCGAGCGCCCGCGGCGCGCGTGAGCGAAGGCTACTCGATCAGCATGGCATCACCGAAGCTGAAGAAGCGATAGCGCTGGCGCACGGCCTCCTCATAGGCATCGATGATCTGATCGCGGGTGGCCAGGGCGCTCACGAGCATCATGAGCGTGGAGCGCGGCACGTGGAAGTTGGTGATGAGCGCATCGACCACGTGATAGGTTGATCCCGGCATGAGATACAGGTTGGTGGTCGCATCGGCGCGCGCCACGATATCGCCCTCGCCCGTCACCTTGGCGGAATCGGCCGCGTCCTCGAAGCGCAGCGCCGTGACCGCCGGATCGCTCGCGGGGGCGGCGGCCTCCCATGCGCTCTCCAGCGAGCGGACGGCCGTGGTCCCCACGGCGATCACACGGTGGCCGGCGGCCTTGGTGGCGTGTACAGCGTCCACGACCTCCTGCGGCACGTGGTAGCGCTCGGTGTGCATCTTGTGCTCGGTGGGATCGTCCTCGTCCACCAGGCGGAACGTGTCGATGCCCACCTCGAGCTCGACCGTTGCCCAGCCGCAGCCCTTAGCCTTGATGCGCTCGATGAGCTCGGGGGTGAAGTGCAGGCCGGCTGTGGGCGCGGCCGCGGAATGCTCTTCGCTCATGGCGTACACGGTCTGATACTTCTCGGGATCGCCCTCGTAGCTGGTGATGTAAGGCGGCAGCGGCACATGGCCGGCGGCATGGATGGCCTGGTCGAGCGTGCGGGGCGTGCCGTCGGCGTTGGCGCCCTGCGGCTCGAAGCGCACGATGCGCCCGCCCTTGCTCTCGGGGATGAAGTCGACGATCTCGGCGGTGAGCACCACGGGGCTCGTCTCGGGGGCGAGCAGGCCGCCCTCGCGGTACTCGATGCGATTGCCGGGCTTGAGGCGCTTGCCGGGGTTGACCAGGCACTCCCACACATGCCCCATGGGGTCGAGATCCTCGCGGCGCTTGAGCAGCAGCGTCTCGGACACGCCGCCCGTCTGCTCCTTGTGACCGACCAGGCGTGCCGGCATGACGCGCGTCTGGTTGGCGACCAACAGGTCGCCGGGCTCCAGGTAGTCCAGGATGTCATAGAAATGCCTGTGCTCGACGAAGCCGCCGTGCTCCAGCGCGACGGCATCCGGGCCGCACTGGGCGGCCTCGCCCGCGCGGTGCAGGACCAGCAAGCGGCAGGAGTCGCGCGGCTCGGCCGGAGCCTGGGCGATCAGCTCGTCGGGCAGCTCGTAATCGAAATCATCGGTGCGCATGGGGCGCCTCCGTCCTCAACTGCTTCTATTGAAAGCCAATGGGTTAGTCAACGCCCAATCATACTACGCTATGGACAGGTCGGGCACGACCGGCGCGCATCGCGGGCGCGGGCCCGATCGAGCGCCGCCTCGGCAGCCGAGAAACGGCATCCGCAATAATTCTGGCGATACATGCCGAGCTCGCGCGATTTCCTGGTCGCCTCGGGATACCAGGGGCGAAAATCCCTGATGACGGGCGTGAGCCCCTGTGCGGCGGCCAAGCGTCCCAAGACCTCGTTGCACACATCGAACAGCTGGTATGGAGACACGGCGAGCGTAGTGGCCACATGGCCGAAACCCTCGCGACGGGCCACGCGGCACGCCTCGGCAAGACGAAGGGCATAGCACGCTCGGCATCTTCGCTCCCGATCGAGCGCACCCACGCGCGCCGCGCCGTTCTCCCAACGCTCGCGATCGTCTGAGGCCACGATGAGCGGAAGGTCGTTCTCGGTGCACCAGCGCTGCAACTCCGCGAGGCGCCGATCGTGCTCCGCAAGTGGCTGGATATTGGGATTCGACCACAGTATCGTGGGCTCGAACCCCTCTTCCATAAGCAGCCGCACGGGTTCGAGCGAGCACGGCGCGCAGCACGCGTGCAAAAGAAGCTTTGTCATCTGTCCTCGTTTTCCCTCGTCCTCGGGCCGTCGGCACCGGACAGGCCGCCATCGATAACCTTAAAACCCTTTGCGCAAGACGGTTGTACCCCATGACCGGAACTCAAGGCCCCGTCATCCGCGAAAAACGCGACACCCCATGAGGTGTCCTCACAATACGCGATACGCCGATCCGCATGGATGACCCGGATATATCCCCAGTCCCCGGTGCACCCCGAGAGATGGATGGCCGCCGTGGCAAGAGTCCATAGCGGCCACCCGAAGCCGATACCGATCGCGACCACCGCGAGCGTGATGACGATCGTGGGCGCGATCAGGACGGCAACGTACCGATCGCGCTCGAACCGCACCCCCTCCGCACTCGCGTACATGATCCCCATCTTGAAGTCGATGCCGTAGGAGACCGCGTGCCCGGCAGGCAGGAACCGCTCGAAAAACAAACCGTGGACGACCTCATGGAGCACGAACGACGCGGCGCAACCGAAGAGCAGCGCGATCCACCAGCCCGCGACGGCCCAGGCGGACACAGCTCGCACGCCCATCAGCCGCGCTCCCCAGCCGCCCAGTGCCAGCTCCAATTCCAACCGGGGAAATCCCGGTATCGCGGACCCGATGGCAAGCCAGGCAAGGATGAGGAGCAGGGCGATCCCCAGGATCGCAAACGACCCGCGAGCGGCACGCCGCAGAAACGCCTCGTCCTCAAGGACGCGTATGGCCCCGATTTGCGTCATCGGCACACCTCGATACATCTCCGCCGAAAACCGTTCCCATTACGCGAACAAGTGTAGCGCGCCGACCGGACACCTATGCGATAATGTAGGATTACGGCAGGTGAATCCACCGTTTGAAACAATCGAGCAGCACGCGGCCCGCGCATCGGCGATGAGGGGCCATCTGAAAAGGAGCTGTACATGGCACACAAATTCTCTCGCGACGCGCGCCCGGCCTGGCCGCATCGCGCCGTCGTCACCGCGGGCATGCCCTACGGCAACAAGGGCCTGCACTTCGGCCATGTGGGCGGAGTCTTCGTTCCCGCCGACTTCTACGCACGCTTCCTGCGCGACCGCCTGGGCCGCGAGAACGTGATCTTCGTATCGGGCACCGACTGCTACGGCTCCCCCATCATGGAAGGCCACCGCAAGCATGTCGAGAACGACGGCTACGAGGGCAGCCTGGCCGACTACGTGCAGGAGAACCACATCCGCCAGGAGACCACGCTGGACAACTACGGCATCTCCTGCGACCTGTTCGCCGGCTCCGCCCTCGAGCCGTCCGCCCGCATCCATGAGCGCGTGACCGCCGAGGTCCTCAACCGTCTTTTCGAGCAAGGCAAGCTCTCCAGGCTCTCCACCAAGCAGTTCTACGACCCCAAGGCGGGCGCGTTCCTCAACGGCCGCCAGGTCCTGGGCCGCTGCCCCATCCAGGGCTGCAAGTCCGAGAAGGCCTACGCCGACGAGTGCGACCTGGGCCATCAGTTCGAGCCCGAGGAGCTCATCGCCCCCAAGAGTGCGCTGACCGGCGAGACGCCCGAGCTCGTCCCGGTGGACAACCTCTACTTCGACCTGCCGGCCTACCTCGACTTCATGAAGGCCTACACCAAGAAGCTCGAGAACGACCCCACCGTGCGCTCCGTGGTCTCCAAGACCATGGAGGAATGGCTGCTGCCGGCACAGCTCTACATCCAGGTCAAGTTCCGCGAGGCGTTCGATGCCATCGAGGGCGAGCTGCCCGAGCACACCGTCACCGAGCCCGAGGGCAACAAGAGCTCCTTCACCGTCACCTTCCCCAGTTGGAAGGAGCGCGACGAGGCCCACGATATCCTCAACCGTGGCGGCGTGCGCTTCCGCTCCGGCAAAGCGCTCGTGCCCTTCCGCATCACCGGCAACGTGGAATGGGGCGTGCCCGTGCCCGATATCGACGGCTGCTCCGGCCTCACCGCCTGGGTCTGGCCCGAAAGCCTGTGGGCGCCCATCTCCATCACCCGCTCCGTGCTCGCCGGCGATGCCCAGAAGCTCGATGCCGAGGGTCTCACCGATAAGACCGCCGGCACCCCGGCCGAATCCGATGCGCAGATCTCCCGCGCGGCCGAGCGCGTTATCCCCGCGCCCGCCTACACGCACAGCTCGCTCGACTGGCATGATTGGTGGGCCTCCGAGGACTCCCAGGTGTACCAGTTCATCGGTCAGGACAACATCTACTTCTACTGCATCGCCCAGTCGGCGCTGTGGGAGGCGCTCGGCTGGAACATGGGGCAATCCACCGTTGCAGCCAACTACCATCTGCTCTACATGGGCAAAAAGGCCAGCTCCAGCTCCCAGACCCCGCCGCCGCCCGCCGACGAGCTGCTCGAGCACTACACCTGCGAACAGCTGCGCTCCCACTGGCTCTCGCTGGGCCTCGGCGAAAAGCCGGTGAGCTTCTCACCCAAGGTCTACGATACCCGCGAGACCGGCAAGAACCCCGATGGAACCCCGCTGCTCGCCTGCGACGACAAACGCGTCATCGATCCCGTCCTCAAGGAGGGCGCGCTGCTCACCGGCGTCTTCAACCGTCTGGCCCGTTCCTGCTTCTACGGCGTGGCCCCCAAGGACGGCGACGAGGCTCCCTACCGCACCGGCTGCATTCCGGCCGGCACGCCCGACACCGAGGTCCTCGAGGACGCCGAGCAGGCCGCCCTCGCTTTCGAGCAGGCCATGTACACCTTCGAGCTGCACCGTGCCCAGGCCGTCTGCGACGACTACCTGCGCCGCGCCAACAAGCGCTGGGCCAGCGAGTCCAAGGAGGCCAAGAACAGCGGGGACGATGAGCTCATGGAGCGTGCCCTCGTCAACGCGTTCCACGCGCTGCACGTGGCCACCGTCCTCATGCACGGCATCGTCCCGGCAGGATGCGAGCTCATCTGCGAATACTTCGATATCGCACCCGAGGTCTTCTTCTCCTGGGATCACATCTTCGAGACCATGGGCCAGATCATCGAGGGCCTGGGCGAGGCGCCCGGCACGCACGCCGTCAAGCCGCTGCCGCCGCGCTTCGACTTCTTCGCCAAGCACGAGAGCCAGTACTAGATCGTTCCGCAAACGGGACCCGACTCATCGGGTCCCGTTTGCGCATACGCTACACTTGTATCCGATGAACCGTTTGCAAAGGAGTCCCATGCCCCTCACCGTCCGACCGGCATCCGTCGCCGACATCCCCGCCATCGCCGCCGCCTTCGAGGACGGCAGGCGCGCGCTTGCCCAGATGAACGTCCCGCAATGGCAGGGGGAGTATCCCAACGAGCTCGATGCGGCCGATGATATCAAACGAGGCATTTCATACGTCGCATGCGATGGGGACGGCACGGTCCTGGGGGTGCTCGCCTACACGCTCGACGGCGAGGCGACCTACGATGAGATCGATGGCACATGGCTCACCGAATCCGCGAGCAGCAGCCCCACATATGCCACGATCCACCGCTGCTCCGTCGCTGCGAACGCCGCCCGTCAGGGCGTCATGAGCGCGCTGATGCACGCAGTCGAGGATATGGCGCGCGCCGCGGGCGCCAAAAGCCTCCGCATCGACACGCATCCCAACAACGCCCGCATGCACGGTCTGGCGATCAAGCTCGGCTTTACGCGATGCGGCACCATCACCCTCCCCTATGAGGATGAGATCGACCCCACCCGCTTCGTCTACGAAAAGGTCATCGCGTAATGGCCGGGGCCCGCATTCAGAAATTCCTCGACGCGGCACGGCTCATGCGATGCCCCCTGTGCGGCGCGCCGTTTACGCCCTCCGACCCATCCCTGGTCTGCGCGCACGGGCATCGCTTCGATATCTCCGCCAAGGGCTTCATCACCACGGTCTCCAACTGCGCGCCACTCAAGGGGTACGATGCGGGGTTTTTCGAAAGCCGTCGGCGCATCATGGATGCGGGATATTACGACGCCATCGTCGAGGCGCTGGTCGATGCGCTCGGCAGTCTGCCCGCCACGGCCGTTCTCGTAGACGCCGGGTGCGGCGAGGGGCATTACGCCAAAAGCCTCCAGACGTCCTTCGGCTGCAGGGTCGCCGCGCTCGACTATTCCAAGGACGCCATCAGATGCGCCGCACGGGGCGCGAACGACGTCCTGTGGTTCGTAGCCGATGTCGCCAATATCCCGCTCTCAGACGCCAGCTCAGACGCTCTCATCGATGTCTTCACCCCGGCGAACTACGCCGAGTTCTCCCGGGTGCTCAAACCGGGCGGCGTGCTCATCAAAGTCATCCCCGCCGCACGGCATATGCACGAGATTCGCGAGCTCGTGGGGCTGAGCGGATCGGAGGACGATTTCTCCAACCAACGCGTCATCGACCACTTCGCCGAGTTCTTCCCCTCCTTCGAGCGACGGCGCGTCACCTCCGTCCATGCCGTGCGCGCAGAGCATGCCGCCGACCTGGTCCGCATGAGCCCCGTCTCCTTCGGCGTCGATCCGGCGACGCTCGCGCTCGACCGGCTCGGCAGCATCACCGTCGATGCCGAGCTGCTCATCGCGCGCCGATAGCATGAGGCCCCGATTCCCACCGGAACCGGGGCCTCATCCAGTTTGGCCCGCAGGGGCCCTTACGGGCGCTTGGCATGGCTGTTGCGCCATATCTCGCGCCCCAGGCCGAGCGCCAAGATCAATGCGCTCGCGTAACCCAAGAAACCGATCACCGGGATGCCGAAGATAACGGGTTCGATCTTGGCGTAATACACCACCGATGACCCGATGAACAGACCCGCGATCACGATCGCCATCGAGAGACGGTCGACGATGCCGCCGAAATGACGCAGAACCTGCTCGCTGCCCAGCACCTGGGTGTTGATCTTGAGCTGGCCGCGGGTCAGCATCCGGGATGCGAGGCCCAGCTGCTCCGCGGATTCCAAATGCCCCCTCGCGGCCCTGATGGAAGCTCCCGTGAATTCGTGCAGCGCCTCCTCGAGTTGCTTGTAGCTGCTCTTCTCGTTGCGGATATGGGCCGAGATTATCTGGATCATGTTCACATCGGGCATATATTCCGTGAGCAGGCCCTCGAGCGTCACCATGCCGCGGGCGAACATGGTGACCACGCTCGGCAGCTCCACATCGTTCTTGCGGGCCAGGTTCACCAGCGATGTCAGGAACTCACCGATATCCAGGTCCTTCAAGTCGAGTCCGGCGAAGTCGGCGACGATGAAGTCCAAATCGCTCAGAAACGTCGAATGGTCAAGCTCCGAGGAGTCCCCGCGCGTCACCGCGAACCGCATGAGCGAGTCCTTCAGCTTGGGCACATCGTTTTGCGCTACCGCGAAGATCATATCCTTGACTATCCCGCGGTCGTGGCTCGACATGCGGCCGACCATGCCCATATCGATGAAGAACACCTCGCCGTCTTTCACGATGATGTTGCCCGCATGCGGATCGGCATGGAAAAAGCCATCGTCCAGGACCTGCGTCGCATAATCGTCCACTATGCGCGAGCCGATTCTCTTCAAGTCGTAGCCCTTTGCCGCAAGCTGATCGGGATCGGCCACGGATATGCCCTCGACGTAATCCATCACCACGATATGCTCGGTGCAGTATTCCCGATACGGACGCGGGCAGGTAATGCCCCTCGTGCCCCTGTGAAACCGATAGAAGTCCTCAAGGTTGCGAGCCTCCATCAGGAAGTTCGTCTCCTCGCGGAAGGATTGCCACAGCTCCTCGACCACACCTTTGAGGTCGACGAACTGATCCGTCTTCACAAAATGCGAGGCGATATCGACGATAGACCTCATGATGTCGATGTCTTGCGCCATGACCTGCTGGGCTCCCGGGCGCTGGATCTTGATGGCCACGTCCTCGCCCGAGACCAGTCGTGCGCGATGGACCTGGGCGAGCGAGGCGCTTCCCAGCGGCTTGCGGTCGATTTCGACGAAGATCTCATTCAGGTCACACCCATATTCGGCTATCAGGCAATCGTGGACCACGGCGAACGGGACGGGCTCGACATCCGTGCGAAGCCTGCGAAGCTCGTCGCAGAACGGCTGCGGCAGGATCTCCGATCGGTTGGCGAGGATCTGGCCCATCTTGACGAACATGGGGCCGAGCTCTTCGAGCAGGCAGCGGAGCCTAAGCGGCGTGATATCATGCCAGACTTCGTATTTGCGCGCGAGCGAGAAGATCTCCCCGATACGCTTGCGACGGCCCGCGGCGGTGAGCTGGTACTTCTCCGATGGCGCCATGGACTGAGGCCCCTCGTCCACCTCGTCGGCGGCACGAGGGTGCCTCCATGGCCGGTTGAGCATCTCCGCCTCGATCTCGTTCAATACAACGGTATCCTCGGGGGACAGATGGCGCGCCGCGTCTTTCTTTTGGTCATCGTCTGTCATAATCGGTGCTATTCGTCCCGCTCGGCCTCGACGTCCCCGGAACCCTCCGCAGCATCATCGCACTCGACCTCCACGGTCACCGTCGCATCGTCCACGGAATCGACCAAATCGCGCACATGGGCCATGAACTCGATGCGCTCGGTCTTGGTGAGAAGGCGGACGCGGGCCAAGATCAGCTCGTCGAGCACGCGCTCGGCAGCGGACTCGCCCTTGGAGCTCAGGCGCTCGGTCACATCCGAGAACGTCCCGCCCGCCTCCTCGAAGATGTCGAACATGGAACGGGCGAAATCGGGGGCCGAGTGATCATGGCGAACCTGGTCGCCCTTGGCGCTCAAACGCTCCGTCATCTCCTGGGTCTTCTCGACAGCGGTGGCCGCCACGCCGATGCTGACGTTCACCATCTCGTTGATAAGCTCCTCGAACTTGGTTGCCATGATGACTCCTTGCCGCGGCGTGCGCCGCTACCCAATACTGCCGGCAGTTGGTCTTTTTGTACCCCACCGCATAGCCGTCAATCACGGGCGGCGGCGGGATATCCTCATCCTCTCGCCGCCGCCCGAGCGCGATTATCGCTCGTTGTCGGACATCGCGAAGCCGCTCTTCATGGAACAGCTCACCGTATAGAGCACCTTGCCCAGGAGCTTATCGGTCTCATCCTTGACCTTGTCGACCAACGCCCCGTTGGCCTGCTCGAGAATGGCGGGCACATCGCCCGCGGGAAGGTCGGCCACCCTGGCGTCGGTCTCGCGCAGCATCTGGTGGCCCAGTGCCGCGACCTTCTCCTGATAGGAGCTGATCGCCTGCGAGGTCTCATGGAAGCGTACGTCGGCGAGGGCGGCGATGATGCGGTTCACCCAATAGAAGTTCTCGCTCGTCACGCGCGACGTGGTGCTCTCGAGGTACTCCGGGAACGAGCTGACATTGGGATAGAGCGCAACCAGGCCGTTGAAGGCATTGGAGCCGAACGATATCCACTGGACGCAGCGGCTCGCCTCGTTGCCATATGGGCGCACCTGCAGGACGGCGAGCTGGCTCGTGCGGCAGATGCCGATGGGACGGTACAGCCCCCTTGTTGCCGGCGTGCCCTTCTTGCCGTAGCAATCGTACTCGGTCCCCTGATAGTGGGACGAGAGCACGTACTTGACGTCCTCGATGGTCAGCAACCGCTCGGGAACGCGGGACCAGGGGATATCGTCGGACTCGGGCGTGTAGTCGGCATCGGGGCCGTCCCACGCATCGGACGGGTTGAGACAGCGCTGCATGTACCAGGCGCGCGGCGTGTTGTACACATGGTCGCCGTCATTGTGCGTACCGAAGGCATGGCGCGTGTTGAAGATGTCGCCGTTGAGCATGCCCTCGCGCAGGTCGCAAATCATATCGTCGAGCGTCGGCTCGCCGTCTCCGGCCCCCTCATCACCGTCGAACTCCTCGTCACCGAAAGCAAGATCGAGCAGGTCGTCGATGTCGATGAGATTTCGCATGGTGAGGTTGAGATGGTTGGACTCCATCCAGGACCGAAGGTCGGAACTGGCCATGTGATCGAACTGCTCGCCCTCCGCATCGGCAAGATCGAAATAATCGATACCGGACTGGTTGGGCATCGTGACATAGGAGTCATCGGGGACGCGCTTCGCTATCCAGTGATGGCCACCGATGGTCTCCAGCCACCAGATCTCGTTCACATCGGAGAACGCGATACCGTTCATCTCGTATGTTCCATACTTCTCCAGAAGCTCGCCCAGGCGCTGGACGCCCTCGCGCGCGGAGTGAATGTACGGGAGCACGCAGGTGACGAAGTCCTCCTCGCCCAGACCGCCGGGCTTGCCCGGGACGTAGCCCTCCTCGCCCTCTTTGCCGCGCGCGGGAACATATTCCACAAGCGGGTCGGCGCCCAGCACGCGCTCGTTGCTCGCGATGGTCTCGGTGGCGCTCATGCCCACGTTGGCGTCGTTGAATCCGGCGGCCGCCCACACCCCATGGCCGTCGACGGCATCCGGCACGCTGGAATACCGCATGGGATCGGCCGGCAGCTCGAAGCTGAGATGCGAGGCCACGGTCGTATAGACGCGCGGCTGGTCCTCGGGTTTGACCACGGCCATGCGCTTGGGTTCAAACTGCCCGTTGGGCGAATCCTCGTTGCGAGCTACGATGGTCGAGCCATCGTAGCTCGCATGCTTGCCAATCAGAATCGTGGTGCAGGCCATGGGTCCTCCTTGCGTAGTAAACGTCATCAGGGCCTAGTGTACCCAACCGGACGGACGCAAACCCTGTATAGCGGATGCGGACCACACCAGTTTTCCAAGCCGCAACACTCGTTTCATCATAAACGTAAGGCCTTTATTACGCTTTTGGTGCTGACGGTAATTCAGACCTGATAGAGGGGTAAGATTGCACGAACGCTCGCGACCGCGACGCGTGTGCTTTGCCCGCAGGGGCGCCGAAAGAAAGGTTCAGTATGGCAACCGGTACGCTTAAAAAGTCGTTCTTCCGCGAGAAGGGCTATGGCTTCATCACTCCCGACGAGGCGACGAACGACCCGCGTCACAGTGATATCTTCGTGCACTTCAGCGCTATCCAGATGGACGGCTACAAATCGCTCGACGAGGGCGATCGCGTGGAGTACGAGGTCGGTCCCGGCAAGAAACCCGGGGAGGTCCAGGCCGTAAACGTCCGGAAGATCGGTTAGCGCCGACACGTCAGCGCATAGAGGCAGCGCGGCCCCCGCAGTTTAAAACCGTGGGGGCCGCTGCGTATAAGACCGAGCAGGCCGGCTGTTAGACAAGTCCGTTTTGAATCTTCGCCGCAAGGACGACGTTGCTCATGAGCATGGCGCGGGTCATGGGGCCGACACCGCCGGGAACCGGGGTGATCGCACCGGCCACCAGCTCCGCCGAAGCATAATCGACGTCACCGCACAGCTTGCCGCCCTCATCGCGATCCATGCCCACATCGATGACCGTCGCGCCCGGCTTGATCCACGGCCCTTTGATCATCTTGGGAATCCCGCACGCAGCGACCAGGATATCGGCGCTCTGGCAAATACGGGCGAGCTCACGCGGATCGGTATGCGAATGGGCAACCGAAATCGTCGCATTCTGGGCCAACAGCATCAAAGACATAGGTTTGCCCACGATCGAAGAGCGGCCGACGATGACGGCGTTCTTGCCCGCAGGGTCGATATGATATGCGGAAAGCATCTCCATGATGCCGGCGGGCGTGCAGGGACGCAACCCGGGCAGGCCGCGCACCAGCCTTCCAAGATTTTGGGGATGGAATCCGTCAACGTCCTTGCACGGATCGATGGCGGCCACCACCTCCTCCTCGTCAAGATGCGACGGGAGAGGCATCTGGACCAAGATGCCCGCCACCGAACGATCGGCATTAAGCGATTCGACCAGATCGATCAGCTCGCGTTGGCTTGTGGATGCGGGCAGCTTGTAGTCGTGCGAGGGGATCCCGCACTGCTCGCAATCGCGGAGCTTCGCCCGGACATACGTGGCAGATCCCTGGTCATCCCCGACCAACACCACTGCCAGGCCGCATGAAACGCCCCGTTCCGCAAGACGGGAGACCTCTTGCGCGGCTCGCTCCCGCACCTGCGCCGCGAGCTTTTTTCCATCGATGACTGTCGCCATGGGCATTCCCGCCCCTTCCGCGCGCCTGCGCATAAACAAAGCGGGCGTACGCCGAGCGTACACCCGCCTCAATGATCCGTCACTAGCATACCCGCCCCACGGCACGACGATACAGTTCCTGAACCGTGTAAGCGGATGGAAACAACGAAGCTCTAGAACAGACCGGTGATGGTGCCGTTATCGTCCACATCGATGTTCTCGGCGGCCGGGACCTTGGGCAAACCGGGCATGGTCAGCACGTTGCCCGTAAGCGCGACAACGAAGTGGGCGCCCGCAGACACTCTGAGCTCGCGCACCGTGATGCGGAAGTTCTCGGGTGCCCCAAGTTTACCCGCCTGATCGGTAAAGGAATACTGCGTTTTGGCAACGCAGACGGGCAGATTACCGAAACCGTCAGCCCGCAGCTGTGCGAGCTGCTTCTTGGCCGCCGGCGTGAAGTCCACGCCGTCGGCATGGTACACCTTGGTCGCGATCGACTCGAGCGCTTCGGCGACATCGGCCCCGTCATCGTAGGCGAAACGGAACTCATTGGGCTCATTAATCAGGCGCATGACCTCATCGGCAAGGTCGAGCGCGCCCTCGCCGCCCTTGGCCCAAACTTCGGAAAGGCGCACGTTGACGCCGAGCTTCTCGCACTCGGACGCGATGAGGTCGAGCTCGGCCTGCGTATCCGTGGGGAACCTATTGATGGCCACCACGCAAGGAAGGCCGAAGACATTCTGGATGTTCTCCACATGGCGCAGGAGGTTGGGCATGCCGGCCTTGAGGGCCTCGAGGTTCTCCTCATTGAGATCGGGCTTGGCTACGCCGCCGTTGTACTTCAGCGCACGGGCGGTGGCGACCACGACGACCGCGCTCGGACGGACCCCCGTCATGCGGCACTTGATATCAATGAACTTCTCGGCGCCCAGATCCGCGCCGAAGCCGGCTTCGGTGATGGCGACATCACCGAAGCGCATGGCCATACGCGTGGCCATGATGGAATTGCACCCATGGGCGATATTGGCGAAGGGACCGCCGTGCACGAATGCGGGAGTATGCTCGAGGGTCTGAACGAGGTTTGGCTTGAGGGCGTCCTTGAGCAGGGCGGCCATGGCGCCATTGGCCTTGATCTGAGAGGCGCGCACCGGCTCGCCCGCGTAGGTGTAGCCGATCACGATCTCGCCCAAGCGCTCCTTGAGGTCGGAGATGGAAGTCGACAGGCACAGGATAGCCATGACCTCGGAGGCGACGGTGATGTCGAAACCGTCCTCGCGCGGGGTGCCGGAGGCCTTGCCCCCCATGCCGCTCACGATGTGGCGGAGCTGCCGGTCGTTCATATCGACGGCACGGCGCCACGTAATGCGGCGAGGATCGATACCCAGCTTGTTGCCCTGCTGGATATGGTTGTCGATCATAGCGGCAAGCAGATTGTTCGCAGCCCCGATGGCATGGAAGTCGCCGGTGAAGTGAAGGTTGATGTCCTCCATGGGAATCACCTGCGCATAACCGCCTCCCGCGGCCCCGCCTTTGACGCCGAAAACCGGGCCGAGCGACGGTTCGCGCAACGCGACGGCGCTTTTAACGCCACGATGACGCAGGGCATCGGCAAGACCGATGGTCGTGGTCGTCTTGCCCTCGCCTGCCGGCGTAGGATTGATCGCGGTGACCAGCACGAGCTTGGCCTCGTGGTCGGTCGGTTCGTTGAGCAGCGAATAATCGACCTTGGCCTTATCGTAACCATAGGGAATCAGATGTTTGGCATCCACCCCCGCGGAGGCGGCAACCTCCTGGATCGGAAGCGGCTGAACGGAATGTGCGATTTCGATATCGGTCGGCATATCAACGTTCCCTTCTCGAAAGACGTATACGTGCTTCAGAATAGCACGGGCCGGTTGCTCCTAGCTGGAAGTTGTGGAAGGCTGCATGCCCAGATGCTCGAAGGCCGCCGGCGTGGCGACGCGGCCCTGCGGGGTACGGATGATGAGTCCGCATTGGAGCAGGTAGGGCTCGTAAACATCCTCCAAGGTCGATGCGTCCTCACCTGTAGCGCTGGCAAGCGTCGACAATCCGACCGCCCTGCCGCGGAAGGTCTTACACAGCGTCTCCAGGATACGCGTGTCCATCCAGTCGAGGCCGAGCTCGTCTATCTCGAAAAACTCAAGCGCCTCCTGTGCGATGGAAAGATCTATGGCTCCCCCGCCACGCACCTGGGCATAATCGCGCACGCGCTTGAGCAGGCGGTTGGCCAAACGGGGCGTGCCGCGCGAACGCGAGGCAATCTCTGCCGCCGACTGCCCATCGATCTCGACGCCGAGTATGGATGCCGAACGCGTAACGATCTCGGCAAGATCGCGTACGGTGTAGTAATCGAGACGGAAGGAGATGCCGAATCGATCGCGCAGGGGCCCCGTCAGCATTCCAGAGCGCGTGGTGGCGCCCACGAGCGTGAAATGCGGGATATCGAGCCTGATCGAGCGGGCCGCGGGCCCCTTGCCGATAACGATATCCAACGAGAAGTCCTCCATGGCGGGATAGAGAATCTCCTCGACCTGTCGGTTGAGGCGATGGATCTCATCGATGAAAAGCACGTCGCCGGGCTGCAGGTTGGTCAGGATGGCGGCAAGATCGCCCGTACGGGCAATGGCCGGACCGGAGGTGGTCTTCATCTGCGCGCCCATCTCGTTGGCGACGACAGCCGACAGCGTCGTCTTGCCGAGGCCGGGCGGTCCGGAGAAGATCACATGGTCGAGGCACTCTCCGCGGGATTTAGCCGCCTCGATCAGGATGCGGAGGCTCTGCTTGATATGTTCCTGCCCGCAATAGTCGTCCAGCGTCTGCGGGCGCAGGCTGCGCTCGACATCAAGGTCGTCACCGGTGAGCTCGCCCGTGACGAAACGCTCCGTGTGGGCGCCGTCGCCGGCGGCACGGCGGGAAGGAGCGTCATCCCACAGGTCCTTGTCTTCGTCTACTTCCCACATCATGCATCCATTCCGAGTCGCTTAAGTGCGGCGGCGAGCACCTGCTCGACCTGCATCGATTGGACACCCTCGATCCCTTCGAACGCAAGGTCGATCTCCTGCATGGTGAATCCCATGGACAGCAGCGCGGACCTCGCATCCTCCACGGAGGCGCTGTCCCCGACCGCACCGGGGCCGAGCGGGAACTGGCCGGCTGCAGGCAGGCTCGAGGCAGCCAAGCCCCTATCTTTTGCAAACACGCTCTTGAGCTCGAGAATGAGTCTTTGGGCAGTCTTCTTCCCCACTCCGGGGACCTTTGCCATGGCCTTATCGTCCTCGGCCATCACGACCGCATAGAGATCGGCCGTGGCGTACGTCGACAGCACGGCCAATGCGAGCTTTGCCCCCACGCCCGAAACAGCCACGAGCCGATCGAACATGGTCCGCTCCTCCTTCGTGGCGAACCCGAAGAGCGTTATGGCATCCTCGCGCACCTGCATGCGCGTGTAGAGCAGAACCTCCTGCCCGACAGATGGCAGAAGGGCCGCGGTGGTATTTGAAATGCCGAGCTCGAACCCCATGCCCGAAACGTCAACGACGACGACGCTCGGCGTGGCCTCGACAAGCAACCCGTGCAGCTGGGCGATCATGTGTAGGGGTTTCCCTTCTCTTGGATATAGCGGCCATCGGTAAGCTCGTGCGTGCGGCGCAGGTTTGCGTGGCAGATGGCGCACGCAAGGGCGTCCGCAGCGTGATCGGGCTTAGGGTCGTGATCGAGATGCAGAAGCGTGCGAACCATGTACGTGACTTGGTACTTATCGGCCGACCCGGTCCCCACGACCGCCTGCTTGATCTGCATGGGCGTATACTCTCCGACCTCCACCCCGCACAGGGAGCATGCGACCATAGCGGCGCCGCGCGCATGCGCCGTGGGGATGGCGGAGCGCACGTTGACGCCGAAGTAGATGCCCTCGATCGCGGCCTCCTGGGGATGATAGCGCTCGACGACAGCCGTGAGCTCACGCGCGATACGCTGCAACCGAGCGGCAAGATCGCTGCCGACTGAAGTTTGGATACACCCGTACGCCCTGCATCGGGCCTCACCACGCCGCTCTTCAACGATACCCCAGCCGGTGTTTGCCAAACCGGGGTCGATGCCGAGAATAACCATAATCCTCCTCGTGGCGCTGAAGTCCGAACGTTTGTTCTAGTATACCACGCGGTGGAGCCATGTCACGCAAACGTTTTAGTTGAGGGAGAAGAACGGCCCGGGATTGGGCGAATCGGCGGACGACGCGGGCCCCTGGGTCATCATGCGCTCGATCGCCCGTTGGACCTCGGGCGGGATATCCGCCGGACCGGCGGCCTTCCCGCCGGATGCGCCAAGAAGCCGCTCGAGCCCCGAGGCGTCTACACCCAAGATGCCTCCGAGCATCCCGAGCAGCTCGTCACGTGCCTGCGAACCCCTGCGCATAGCGCGCTCATCGATGCGCTGCAGCTCCCGCTCCGCGAGCTCCTGCGCCGAGGCGCGCGTTCGCCCACGCGATCCCAGATCGGACCATGCGAGCGATGCGGGCCACGAGCGCTCGGCAAATGACCGTGGGCTCAAGATGGGGTATGCCGGCATACGGCGACGAAGCGCCTCTCCACGCCGCACGAGCATCAAGATGATCGCACGGGCCTCGGGCGACACGCCCGGGCAGTCGATGTCCTCGTAGCCGAACCCGCGCTCAACATGCTCCTCGAGAACATGATCGAGATCGACGGGGCCGATGCCGCGCAGCAGACCCCCCAATCGGCCCGCCATGGCATCATCGAGCGCAAATGTGGCGGCGGCGCCGGCGAGCACCGGGGCGAGAGCCTCCTCGACCGCCTTCAGGCATACGAGCTCCTTGGGTAAAACGGGCGACACGCCGTTGCGGTAGCGCGCCAGGTATTCCAGAGAGGTTAGGAGCAGATCGCCGAACGGCGCGAGTGCGGCGCGGGAAGGTCCGTCCCACGCCACGCTCAGAGCGGCATCGGTCTTGGTTATAGGAGCCAGAAGCAGCGCGTGCTGCTCGGAAGCGTACCGGGCCAAAAGGCCGTCACCGGAATCGATGCCATCGGTCATATCGAGAAGACGCAGGTGGAGGTTGGCCGCCACCTCCCGCGCCCGCTCCGCACGGGCGACGCACGCCGCCTGCTGAGCGGGCGTCATAGGCTCCACGCGCCCCGTCAACACACCGAAAACGTTACGGGAGCCGAGCGCATCGCATGCGAGAGCGGCAAGCAGCGACGAGGGCAGCGTCCCATCCAGCTCGACGACGGCGCGGGCGCGCCCCGACGCCTCCAGGCTATCCCGTACATACAGGCGCAGGGCCTCCCACGTCCACGCGTCCCGATCGAAAAGCGGCAAGTCAAGATCGGGCAAGGTATCGCACGGCATGCCGCGCGTGACCGAACAGGTCAGGAGGCGCTCCTCGAAAACCGGGGCCTCGGCCACGACCCGGCCGGTGTCATCCATGATAAACGACCCACCCGTGTAGACCGACTCGTCGAATGCGCCGACCGGTGCCATGCACGCAAGCCACGCCCCCGCCTTCGCCACCCGATCCCTAAAGGCGCCCTGGCGCACCCCCGCCACAGCGGCGGTGGACACATCGGCGCGGTCGAAACCGTTGACCTGGAAATAAACGAGCAGGTCGCATCCGGGGGGCAGCTCGGTCACGTCACGGTCGAAATCGAAGGTGACCGCGATGCGCGTGCCGGCAACCTCGAACGTGGGAACGGCCCATGGCGAGGCGTTGCGAGCGGCGCGATGCTGGGACACGGTGAGGCGAACGGGTGCGAGACGGCCCTCCCCTGCGATCATGACCTCGAACAGCGATCCTCCGTCATAGGGGACCACCATGGGGATGAGGCAGGTGATATCGATATCGGACAGACGGTGGGCGGTCTCGGAAAGGGCGGCCAGGACATCGCCCTGAAACGCCGCGCTCTCGGTCAGGGCACCGGGAACGACGCCGCACAGCAGTGGCGCGGGCACGCACAGCAGGTCCACCGACTGATCGGCCGCCAAACGCGCCTGCCGCTCGATTCGGCTGCATATGCCGGCGATGTCACCCAGACGCGCATCGAATTGCGCAAGCGCGATCTTCATCTTGCCCTTCCCCTCATACACACGAAGGGCCGTCTGCAAGAGCAGGCGACCCTTCTGCCTCTTAGTTGCGCACTATCAGGCGATTAGAACTCCGCCTTCCACAGACCATGCAGGTTGCAGAACGCGTATACCGTACCGGACTTGACGCCGCCGGCGAAAAACGTGGTGGGCGTCTGGCCGGGCTTGAGATAATGGATCTCGAGGCGACCCTCGGTCTCAAGGGCGATCCACTCGATATGGTGCTCCTGCTCCATGGGGTGCTCAACCTCGCCGACCGTAACGTTGATCACGTGGCCGTCGCGCTGAAGGTCGACCACGGGCACGTGCTTCTCCTTGGCCGCGTCGACGCTGTTGGCCTCGACCGCGGTGTAGCCGGCTGGGGCGGCCATATCGATATCGACCGCCGCGAAGAACTTGCCGTTCTCATCGTTCTTGAAAAACGTTGCCATATGATCAATCCCCTTCAGGTCTCGCCCTCTATGAACAATTGTGTCTATTATGCCCCGAAGCGCAGATATTAACCACGGGAAAACGGGAGACACCGAAGCGGCTAAATAACCGTTACGCGGCCCTTGTTCCCCACGATACCCTTGACCTCGGCGATCAACGGAATGGAGCGTGCATTGACGCGTATGGGAATCTCCGCGCGCATGGTTTGGCCATCGGTCTGCTCAACGAACAGCTCCACGCGGTCGCCGCCGGGGTTGGTGGAGAGCACCGTCGCCAGGCGCGCCATGTTGGACTGGGAGAACCGCGCGGTGGGGATCATGACCTCGAACACCTTGGGACGGTTGCTCTCCTCGTTGAGCTCCAGCGGCAAGATCTCCTGAGCGATGATCTGGTCGCCGCGGTCGGAGCGCTCGAGCTTGCCCTTCACGCGCACGAAGGCATCGGAGAGCACGGCCCCGGTCTCGGGATCGGTCTCGCCGTACAGGTAGTCCTCGGCCGCCTTGTACGTCTTGGGGAAGACGACCACGGTGGCCTCGCCTTCCATATCCTCCAGGGTCACGATGCCCATGGGGTCGCCGTTCTTGGTGACGCGCTTGGAAACGTCGGACACCATGCCGGCCCACCAGAAGGGCTTGCCCTCGGGGATCTCCTGGTTGATGGTGCCCTCGCCGGCAGGGTTGCGCACCTCGTAGCCCGTATCGATCTGCGTGAACGAGAAATCGCGCGCCTTGCCCAGAGCGTACTCATAGGGACGCAGCGGATGGTCGGAAACGTAGATGCCCAGCACGTCGCGCTCGAAGGAGAGCTTCATGTGTCGGTCCCACTCCTGGCCGTCGGGCTCGGGCACCACCACCTCGAAGCCGGACCCCTCGACGTCGCCGAACACATCGAACAGCGAGGTCTGGCCGGCGGCGCGGTCCTTCTGGCGCTTGGCGGCGGCGTCGATGATGTTCTCGGGGTTCTCCTTATCGACGAAGTGCATCATCTGACGGCGGGTATAGCCGGTGGAGTCGAAGGCGCCCGCCTTGATGAGCGATTCGATCACGCGGCGGTTTGCCTGGGAGGAGTCCACACGGTCCACGAAGTCGTGCAGGTTCTTGAACGGACCGCTCTTCTCGCGCTCGGCGATGATCGCCTCGGTCACGCCCTCGCCCACGCCGCGGATGCCCGCCAGGCCGAAACGCACGCCCTCGGGCGTCGCGGTGAACTCGGTGCCCGACTCGTTCACATCGGGCGGCAGCACCGCGATGCCGTCGTGGCGGCACGCCGAGACGTAGTGCACGATCTTGTCGGTCTTGCCCGTGTAGGACGTAAGCACGGCGGCCATGTACTCGTTGGGGTAATGGGCCTTGAGCCACGCCGTCTGCATGACCAGGATGGCGTAGCCGGCCGAGTGCGATTTGTTGAACGCGTAGGATGCGAACTCCAGTACATCGTCCCAGATCTTCTGGGCGACCTCGCGCTTGTAGCCGTTGCGCTCGGCGCCGTTCATCCAGTGGTCGTAGATGGTCTCGTCCTCGCCATCCGACCATTTGAATACCTGGTCGGTCAGCATCTTGATCTTCTTTTTCGCCACCGGCTTACGGATGCGGGAGTCCGATTCGCCCTTGGAGAAGCCGCACATCTCGACAGAGATGTTCATAACCTGCTCCTGGTAGACCATGGTGCCGTAGGTCTCGCCCAAGATGCCGTCCAGGCGCGGGTCATAGGATACGGCGGGCTCCTTGCCGTTCATACGGTTGATGTAGCTCGACACCATGCCGGCGCCCAGGGGGCCCGGGCGGTACAGGGCGATCAGAGCGACCACGTGCTTGTACTCGGTGGGCTTCATGTTCTTGATCGTGGCCGTCATGCCGGCGGACTCGACCTGGAATACGCCGGCGGTGCGGCCGGCGCTCATGAGCTCGAAGATGGCGGGGTCATCGAAGGGGATCTTGTCGACGTCGATGTCCTCGCCCGTGCTCGCCTTGATGTTCTTCTTTGCCTTGGAGATTACCGTGAGCGTACGCAGGCCCAGGAAGTCCATCTTGAGCAGGCCCATGTCGGCAACCGTATGGCCCTCGTACTGGGTGATCTCCACGCCGCCCTTGGTATCGAGCTTGGTGGGAACGTGCTCGTTGACGGCGTCGCGGCAGATCAGGACGGCGCAGGCGTGCACGCCCTCGCCGCGCGTGAGGCCCTCGATGGACAGCGCGGTGTCGATGATGCGGCGTGCATCGGGATCCTTCTGATATGCCTCGACGAAGTCGGGGTTATAGAGATCCTCCTTGCCGGGGACCTTCTCGAGAACCTGCTTGAGCTTTACCGACGGATCGCTCGACACCATCTTGGACAGGCGCTGGCCCATGTACACCGGATAGTCCAGCACGCGCGCCGAGTCGTTGATGGCCTGCTTGGCCTTGATGGTGGAGTAGGTGATGACGTGCGTGACCTTCTCGGGGCCGTAGAGCTGCCGGACGTGCTCGATGACGTCCAGGCGCCGCTCATCGTCGAAGTCCATATCGATATCGGGCATCTCGGTACGCTCGGGCGACAGGAACCTCTCGAACATCAAGCCGTTGGACAGCGGGTCGAACGTGGTGATGTCCATGGCGTAGGCGACCAGGGCGCCCGCGGCCGAACCACGGCCCGGGCCCACGCCGATGCCGTTCTCCTTGGCCCAGCGCACGTACTCGGCAACGATGAGGAAGTACGCCGCGAAGCCCTTCTCGCAGATGACCTTGTATTCGTATTCGAAGCGCTCGCGGATGTCGACGCCGCAGATCTCCTTGCCGTCCCAATCGTCGCCGTAGCGCAGCGCCAGGCCGGCCTCGCACTCGCGGCGGAACTGGCTCTCATGCGTCTCGCCCGAGTCGAGCAGCGGGTAGTTGGGCAGGATGATGGAATCCCAGTCGAGCTCGACATTGCATTTCTCGGCGATCTCGAGCGTGTTGTCGCATGCCTCGGGGCAATACGGGAACAGCGCCCGCATCTCCTCCTCGGTTTTCATATAGAACTCGGAGCCCTGCATGCGCATGCGGTTGGGGTCGTCCACCTTGGTGTTCATGCCGATGCACATCATGACATCCTGGACCGGCGCATCCTCGCGGCGCAGGTAGTGGAAGTCGTTGGTGGCGATAACCTTGACACCGATCTGCTTGGCGATCTCGATGAGCTGACGGTCCATCTGCTCATCGGTCAGACCGGCATCGGTGGTGATACCGTGCTCCTGGATCTCGATATAGAAATTTCCCGGCTCGAACAGGTCGCGGAATGTCTCGGCCCACTCCAGCGCCTTGTCCATCTCGCCGCGGTCGATGCACTTGGGGATGATACCCGCGATACATGCCGAGCTGCAGATGAGGCCCTCGCGGTGGCGGCGCAGGTTGTCGAGCGTCACGCGGGGCTTGTAGTAAAAGCCCTGCACGGCCGCCTCGGAGACCGTCTGCATGAGGTTGATGTAGCCCTGCTGGTTTTGCGCCATGAGGACCATGTGGTACAGCTCGGGCTTGCGGTCGCGGGCGAGCGTGTCGTCGGGGGTGAAATACACCTCGCAGCCGAAGATGGGCTTGATGACCAGCGGGGGCTTGAGCTCGTCGATATTGCCCTTCTCGTCCCACATGGCCATGTCTTTTTGATACTGCGCGTACCCGCGCGGGTCCTTCTCGGGATCGGGCTCCTCCAACTCGTCGCGGCGGCCCTTCTCCAAAAACGATTTGTCGTGGCTCCATACCTTGTACTCGGGCGTGCCGTGGTTCACGGCATCGCAGGCCAAACCCAGCTCGGGGACGCCGTACATGTAGCCGTGATCGGTGATGGCAACGGCGGGCATGCCCAGCTCGACCGCGCGATTGACCATATCTTTGATACGGGTCGCGCCGTCGAGCATGGAATACTCGGTGTGGTTATGCAGGTGGACGAATCCCATGTAACGTGCTCCTTGATGTGCCGAACTCAGCCGATGCGCTCAGATTTGCGGTCTTCGATTTTACCGTAGGCGCCAAGCGATCGATGGTGGGCAACGCGCCCTTCTCACCCGCTACAAATAACCCTACAGCTCGAAGGAGACGACCTGCGGCAGAGCGGGGTCCGCGGCGTCGGGCACCTCGACGCGCACGAAACGAAGCGATATGCTCCCGTACCCGTCGCGATGCAGCGCCTGGGCATAGACCTCCGCCTGCAAACGGTGCTTCTCATGCAGCTGCTCGGGCGTTTCGTCCTCGCTGCCCCCCGTCTTGTAATCGATCACCAGGGCGCGGCCGCGATCGCCGGGATCGGTGCACAGAAGGTCTATCGATCCCTCGGCATACCCGCCGTGCTCCCCCGTGAAACGCTCATCCCCCATCGAGAAAAACGGGACCTCGGCGCGAACGCACGGCCACGAGAGAGCCTCGAGGCGCAACGGGGAGGCGGTCCAGCGAGCCAGCGCCTCGTCAAGGCGCACCCGCTGTTCGGGCGTGCAGCCCCAATAGGAGGCGAGCGCATCGCGTCGCTCGGCGGGGACGTCGTCGCAACCCATCTCGACCATCCACTGGGCTGCGGCATGGAAGGCGCTGCCCAGCGCGGTGGGATCGCCCCCGCGCGCGGCGGCAGCCTCGACCGCAGGCCCATCGGCCACGGCCGCACCCGCCCCGGCACCGGCCCGCTCCGCCGCATGCAGGTCACGCGAGAGCGAGGAGTAGCTGTAGGAGATGCGCGGGGCCCCATCCGCCGTTGCCGACGAATACTCGGCGCCGCGAGGACGCACGAGCTCGACCGTACGTCCCTCACCCTGTGAAAGGTCGGCGCGCGGCTCGCTTCCCGCCTCATCCTCGAAGTCCGGGAAATCGCCCATCTCGAACAGGCGATACGGCGTTTTCTTGTCACCCTTTGGATACTTGAGGTCGGCGAGCAGCACCATGCGGAAATCCCCCGATAGGGAATCCGGGAAATCCAACCGGTCGCTCGAGAGATCGGGCAGGCCGTTGTTGCCCGCATCGGGCGGAAGGATCCTTGAAAGGACCTCGCCCAGCAATGACTGGCGATGCCCCGCAACGAGCTCGGTTCCATACCGGGCGCCCATAGCGAGAATCACCACCTCCCGCGCACGCGTGACGGCGACATACAGCAGGCGCGCGGCCTCCTCATAATCCAGGACCGATGCCTCATGGCCCATATAGGAATAGGCCTCGGCCGCCCGGGCAGGCGGCATGGGCAGCGCGAGCGTATCCTCCTCGAGCTCAGGGGCCTCGAGCATGGCGCCGTCCGATTGGCGGTCGAACCTGTTGGGGAACGCGGTCCACAGCGTCATGCCATCGCGGTCGATCATACGGAATCGGTCCTTGTTCGCCTTGATGCCATCGCACTCGGCGATGGCGACCACGGGAAATTCCAGACCCTTGGACGCATGCACCGTCATGATGCGGACGGCTTGCGCACCGGAGCCGTTCAACGTGGCCGGAGACTCCTTGACGGTCTCGATGTGATCGGCGAAAGCCCGCGCGACCAGACGCGGCGCATAGGCGCGCCCCTCCTCCTCAAGCGATACGATGTCGAGCGCCTTGAGCACGTTCGCCGCGACGGCCTGGTCTTGCGCTCCTCCATGTTCGAGTCGCAGCAGCCAGCCGGACTCGTTCACGCAATCGCGAACGATATCGGAGACGCGATCGCGACCCACGCGCGCGAGCGCACGGCAGAGCACCTCCCGCATCCGGACGATCAGGGGAAGCTCGCCGAACTGTTCCATCAGCTCGCCATGCAAGATAACGTCGGCTGTCAGGCTGCGCGAATCGACGACGCCCGTCGGCGCATCGATACAGGTCGACAGCGCCAAGAGCTCCTGTGCGCCCAACTCGAACATAGGAGAGGTGAGCAACGGCAGCGCCGCATCCTGCCCGTCGTCGGGATTGGCGAGAAACGCCAGGAGCGCCTTGATGACCCCCACCTCGGGTGCGTTGCGAAACACCGAGGTGCCTCCTGCGACCACGCACGGGAGGCCGACGGCGCGCACCGCGGAGGCATACGTCTCGGCACGGGTGAGCTTGGTCATGAGGATGACCATGTCGCCGGGCTCGAACCCCTCCTCTTCGCGCAGGCGCGTAAAGCGCTCCGCGATGCCGCGCGCCTTTTGAGCCGCGCGCTCGTCGGATGTGCCCCCCACAACCAACAACGCCTGACGGCGGGATGTCCGAGGGCCGTGCATCGCGCGAGCCCGGCCGCGACGGTCTTCGCCGCAAGATACCAAGTGCAGGAAGTCACGGCCCAGGGGGTTTTCCGCGCCGCCCTCGAAGATCTTGTCGGCGAACGAGAGAATGTCCGCATGGCTGCGGTAGTTGGTATCGAGGCTCAAAACGCTACCGCCAGTCGCCTCGACCTCCTGTTTCTTGTTGCGGAACACCGAGACGTCGGCGCCTCGGAAGCGGTAGATGGACTGCTGGGCATCGCCCACCGTGCACAGCTCGCGACCATCGGGGCTGCACAGCATGCGAACCAGCTCGACCTGTTGCTGGGCGGTATCCTGGAACTCGTCCACCATCACCATCTTGAATTTCCCGGAGAACTCCTCGCGCACGAGCGGATTGTCCTTAAGTGCGTCGTAGGCCAAGGTGAGCAGGTCATCGTTATCGAGCAGCGACCGCTCCGCCTTGAGACGCCGGTACTCCTCTTCAACCTCCGAAGCCAAAGGCGCGATCTGCCCGAGGGCATCGGCGCGACAGGCCAGATAAGCCTCGGAGAAGAAGGCCGGAAGCGCTGCGCGCACGTCCTCGACGGCAGCCTTCTCGTCCTTGCCCATGCCCTTGCCGCGCAGGCTCAACTTGTCGCAACCGGCACGACAGGCACGCAGGTCATCAAGCGTACGACCGGAGGCGAGATACTCCTCGAGAGCGCGCAGCGAGGAGGCGGCCGCCTCCGCGTTGGCATAGGACGGCGCATCGGCGATCGCGCGGTACGCCTCGAGCAGCTCGATATGGCTCGGCCTGGGCATGATCGGCTTCATGCATTCGATCCCGCCGATAGCGGAAGACGTCTTGGCCAGCAGCGCGGAGAGCATGGCGAGCAGGTTGTCGACATCGTGCGACCCCGCCCCCGCGCTTTCAACGGGAAACGCCGAGAGCAGGGCATCGTAGGCCCCCGCGCCGTTACGGTCATCGGTCACAACGCGGCGCAGGACCCGTTCTACCGCGCGGCGCTTGAGCTCCTCGGGGGCCTGGAGAATCCCGAACGCCGGATCGATACCCAGATCGAGCGCATGGGCCCGGATGATACGGGAGCACATGCCGTGGATCGTCGAAATCCAGGAATCGTCGACCCGGGCCGCCTGCTCATCCATCCCCTCGTCAAGCAATGCGGAGCGGATGCGCTCCTTGAGCTCTTGGGCGGCCTTCTCGGTGAAGGTGATGGCGAGCACCTGGTCGATACTCTCCAAAAACGGCTCCGGACAGGCCGGGTCGGCCCACTCCCCGCGCGGCTTCGATCCCGGACGCAGCGCATACATGACGCGCTGGGTCAGGGTGAACGTCTTGCCCGAACCCGCTCCCGCCGAAACGAACAGCGGTCCGTCGAGCGTGGTGACGATAGCCTCTTGTTTTTTCTCAAGTGTGATACCGGCCATCAGCGCCTCATTTCGCACATCGTAAGCGGACAGTACGTACAGGAATCGGATGTCGGGCATGGGGCTATGCAGCCGGCCTCCATGCGGTCGAGCTCGGATGCGATCGATTCCTCGACCACGCGCAGCAAATCGGAGAACTCCATCTCCCCATCGCGCTGCGCGCCGCGGACGCTTTTCTTGTTGCCCGGGTACGCGCTCACGCGGTCACGGGGAAACGCGGGCGGCTCGCACTCGGTCAATGCCGAGCTCACGGCGCCGGCCATGCTCGGGCCGCGCAATCCAAGATATACGGCGCCCTGAGCCTGACCATGCGTGAGACGCTCATACGCGGTTGCGTACATAAGCGTCTGGACCTTGGGGGACCTATCTCTATCGAACCCCGGGAGCCACCCCTGCTCGGGCCCCTCTCCATCGGAGCAGCTCATGGTGGGGTCGGGGCACGCGAATTCCGCCATACCGGAGCGATTCTTGTAGTCGATCACGACAAAACGGTCGCCCGATCCGGCGCTGGGGGCCACATCGATACGGTCGATACGCCCGCCCAGCGGACGGCCCGCGTATTCGATGCCCTCCTTGTCGAAGGAGTACTCGAACTCGCGCGGGGTGTAGATGGGCATGAGGTCGCTCTCGTAACGGACCAGGTTGTGGAACGTCACGCGCATGGCCTCGATCTGGTTGCGCTCCAGTTCGTCCAGGGCGACCAGCGCGCCGCGCACGGGACGCGGCCGCTCGGTACCGCCCGCGGCGTACTTTCCATGCGTATACTTTCCCCGCGCATGGTCCTCGCGCATCTCATCGAATGCGCAGTCCATCTGCTCCAGGCATTCGTCCACCGTGCCAGGGGTCACCCGTTCGAGCCCCGCCTCCGTCAGGCGCTCATGGAACCGCTGCATGACGTCGTGGGCGAAGTTTCCGAACTCTATGGGACCGAATCCGGCATCGAGCATGCGGGCGGGCACGCGGTTGCTCACGAACCAGCGATACGGACAGGCCAGGTAATTCTCGGTCTGGGAAGCGGAGAGGAGGCGCTCCACCGCCTGCCCTCCCACAACGCGGTGACGCGGCTGCACATACGGCAGCACATCGTCGGACAACTCATATATACCGAGGCACGAAACGACATCGTGCGCGGACCCCGCACCCGAGGCGGGATCGATTGCGCGCGACAGCCTGTCCTCACCCACCAGGCCGGAGACAACGGCATGGGAGCCACGACTGCGAGCGGCCTGCTCGAGCTCCGCATAGGCGAGCGCCGGATACAGCTCGTCGCCGCCGGAATCGCGTGCCACGAACGTAAGGGCCGCCGCCCATCGCACGGACTCGATCGCAGACACGAAAGCGCTTCTCTGGAGCGCCGATGCCGCCTGGGATATCGGGGCGGCCCCGAGTTTGACCGCGAGCAGATCGACAGCGCTCTCCCTTCGCGCCAGCGGATAGGAGGACGCCGAGGCATCGATGATCACACAGGCATCGAACGCGCCGGCGGCGCAAGCCACGTCTTCCAAGCGGCAGATCTCTACCTCACCGCGTGGGGCATCCAGAACGGATTCGCAGCGCCACCGAACGGGTACCGCAAGAGAATCCAAGGATGCGGCCGCGAGCTCCGGCGACACGCCCAGAACGCGAGCGCGAGCGAACAGGGACGAGGCGGCGCCCACCATGGCAAGCTCGGAATCGCGCGCGGCCTCGCCCTCGGTTCCAAACCGATAGCCATCGGCGGCGGCCGCGGCCTGCCCCATCAACATGAGGGCGCGGCCGGCAGACCCATCCGCCAGGGCGTCGATCGCTTTTTTGAGCACCACCGGACGCGCGGGTCGCCCCTCGTCTTTCGACCGGTCGCGTTCAGCGGAACGCCGGCGGCTCTCCAGGCTCGAAAGCTTCGCCTTCAATCCCTCGACGGTAAGCGAGCGCTTTTTGCGCAGCTGCGTATCGAACGCGATGGCAACGCGATCGGCATCCTCGCCCATGCCCGACAAGGGGCTGCGAATCCAATCGGCCAGCTCGGGTGCCGGCCACCATGAGCTGGGTTCCGTATGCTCCATGCGGTCGAGCAGGTCCATGAGCTGACCGAGCTGCTGGCCGCAACGCGACTGCCCAAAGGCAAGCCGGCCCCGCAGCGCGATCGAAAAACCCCGTGACGCCAGACGAGGGACGAGTCGTCGATACGCCGCAAGGGGGTCGGGAGCGGCGATGGCGATGCGCGGCGCCGCCACGCCGGACTTATGGGCGCGCTCGAAACACGCCTCCAGCGCAACGATACAGCTGTTGTCGCGCACCGAAGGACCCGCGGCAGGGGCAAAAAGCACCCGATCCCCAAAATCGGAATCGACTTCGCCCCCCTCTTCGTTATTCTCGATCTCGCACTGCCACCTCTCGGCGAGACGAACCGCCAACGGGTCCCCGAACCTATCGAAAAGACACGCCAGGTCCCCCTGATCGCCCACGCATTCCAGCAGCTCAAGCTGCGCGTATGCGAGCGTGCGCGCAGAGCGCACGACCACGGCACGGGCACACGGCGGAACGGCGCCGGCAAAGCGCCGGGCCAAGCGCACGCAGGCTTCGGACTGCTCGATCATTCGATTTCGCTCGAGCCGCTCCGCATAGGAGCGGACGAGCTCGCACGCGCGCCGCTCGGAAGCGGATAGGGACGCGCGGGGGACATCGTGGAGGATGTACGGCATGAGCTCGGCCGCCATACCGCACAGCATATCGATTGTCCCGGGATTGTCCCCCAAGGGGTCCAACGTGCCCTCCTGGGCACGCCCGTGGACCAGATCCGTCATGATAAGCCGGCGGTCGAGAGCATCGACCACATGCTCGCCCGATCCGAACAGCTCCCATAGCCCCTGGATCCAGGCGGCCATCGTCATAACGTCCACCGAAGCCGAAACGCCGCCATCGGAGAGGCCCCTGCGCACCAGATCGCGCTGAGCAGAACGGGGCACCACAACCGTGACGCGCCCCCAGCGCTCGGCCAGCTCGCCCACCAGGCGCACTTCGCGCTCCGAAACGCCGACCAGGCCCTGAGCCCGGGATACCCTGAATGACATGTTCCTCCAACCCGATGAGCCTCGAGATTTCCTACTTGGTATCCTACACGCCGGCGCGGACAGATTTCGGCCAGACGCCATAAAACAAAAACCGCCCCTTCGCGATGCGAAAGGACGGTAGAAGCACGCATTGGGCGGGCACGGCACCAGGCGGCGTCATTCCCCTAGCTTCGCCAGCACCCCGCGATAGCCGCCGTATTCACCGTTCAACGACTTTGATACACGGCTCACGGTGGTGGAAGACGCTCCCGTGCGGGCCTGAACCTCGACATACGGCTCGCCGTCCCCCAGGTATTTGGCGACCTGCAGACGTTGTGCGAAATCGCATATCTCACGCGGGGTGCACAGGTCGGTGAGGAAGTCGCGAATCTCCTCCTCGCCCTCGAGCAGGCAAAACGCGCGAACCAGCTGATCGACATCGGGACGGTCGAACATTTTCTCGATATTCATGGACACCACCAAACATGCAGGTCGTGAAAACGGTCTCATGCAGTTTAGCACAGTAGCGCGCTAAAGTACGCACCGCATCACCCAACGGGCGCAACGCGCCCATCAAGGCCGGACGTCCACTGCACGCCGCCCCGGTCATCGATCACGATCGCATCGATTCCCTCGGTCCGTTCGGCATATGCAAGCCCGCCCTCGACACCCAACATGAACAATGTGGTGGAGTAGCCATCGCAATCGACCGAACGCGGCGCCACGACGGAGACCGAGGCGACATCCGTCCGCGCCGGCATGCCGTCTTCAGGACTCAGGATGTGATGGTAGGAGACGCCGCCGCGGGTAAAACGGCGCTCATGAGCCCCGCTCGTCGCGACCGACCCGGACTCGATTTCGACCACAGCGCGGTACGCGTCGGGGCGAAACGGATCGATGATACCGACCCTCCAGGGCCGAAGGTCCGAGGGGTCGCACAGGTCCCCGCCCGCCAGCATCACGTTACCGCCCAGGTTGAGCGCGAAGCGATCGATCGCGCGCTCGCGCAGCAGCGCAGCGAGGTCGTCGGCAACGTATCCCTTGGCTATGCCGCCGACGTCCAACGAGCTCTCGGGGTCGGAAAGACGCACCGCGTGCGAACCGTCGGGCAAGTCGCATACGTGTATCTTTCGGTAGTCGACATGTTCCAAGGCGCGGGCTATCGAGAGCTTGCTCGGCACGACGCCCGCATGGAAGTCCCAAAGGGAGGTCACGGAGCCCATGGTGATGTCGAACAGCCCGCGGCTTCGCTCGCAATACCGCTGGGCGACACGGATGACATCGGCGGTCTCGGGGGCAACGCGCACCGCATGCGGGGCCCCGGACCGGATGCGCGCGATATCCGAATCCGCGCGCGTTCTCGACAGCAGGCGCTCGAACAGCACGCATCGGTCGCGGCAAAGCGCCAGCGCTTCATCCAGCGCAGCACGGTCTTCCCCGTACGCGGTCAGCGCAATCTCGGTGTTGAACACGGAAAACGCGATACTGCGCGAATCGGCGCAGGGACCGAGACGGGGCCGTGCCTCCATGGCCTCGGAGATCACATCTTTCGACACGACGTCTCCTCTTTCAGTTGAACGCCGCCGGTTTGGGTAAAATGGCGCTCAGTATCACCGCGAGCGATAGAAAGGACAGAGGATGCGCTTTCTTCTCAACTGGATCGGCACATCGATCGCCATTGCCATCGCAACGTTCATCATCCCCGGCATCGCCCCGTTCGGCATGGAGGCACCGTGGCTGAGTTTCGCATTCGTCGGTCTATTTTTGGGCTTCGTAAACTCACTCGTCAAGCCCCTTCTGACATTCATCTCGTTTCCGTTGACCTGTCTGACCCTCGGCATCTTCCAGCTGGTAATCAATAGCTTCATGCTCGAACTCGCAAGCTGGCTCTCCGTCAACCTTTTGGGGTCGGGAATCTCGATCAGCGGCTTCTTCCCCGCATTCTTCGGCGCGATCATCATCAGCGTCACCTGCTCGATCCTGGGCATCGTCACGAGCGATTAAAGCAAAAAGGCGGGCACCGGTCTTCCCGGTGCCCGCCTAGGCATTACATCGCGCACGTGGCGTCATGAGGCGAACGCGCTAGATCCGCGATAGTCACGCTGTCCAAGTAATCGGAGATCAAGGAATCGAGTTTAGACCACATGTGAAACGTCGGACAGTCACCCGCCCGTTCGCAACCCTGCTTGCCGCCCTCCAGGCATGCCACGGGAGCAAGGCTCCCCTCGGTCAACCTGAGAATCTGACCGACCGTATACTGGTCCGGGCTCTTGGTCAGGCAATAACCGCCGCCCTTGCCGCGCATACCCGCAAGCATGCTGTTGCGGACCAGAATGGATAGGATGTTCTCGAGGTACTTCTCCGAAATGCCCTGTCTGTCGGCAATCTTCTTCAAAGGTGTGCGCTCCTTGGCATCTCCTCTTGCCAGGTCGATCATGACCCTCAGAGCATAACGACCCTTTGTTGACACCAGCATGATGTCCAGCCCCTTTCTCGCAATCTGTTATCAGAATACCAGATAGATTCAAAATAATTTGAGAAATTCTATAATCCTATTGACTATATGAGCTTTCAAAAATATACTTCCGCAATGAGCAAGTTTCATATTTGTTCACCATCGTATCTACCTGCTGCTTTACAGTTGCTTTACTTTCTCTTGATTGCGCTTGTGAACAGATGTCTCCCATGTAAGCGCTGAGAGAACCATAAAGTTTTTTCCCAATCGTCACGTGCAATCGGTGAAGCGTCCCGATTTCGCCCTCAGCGCCATCGCGCGGAGACGCACGATAATCGGACCCCTCAGTCTCATATTTACTTGCTCGCGCCGCAGCGTACACCACGCTACCATTGTCCGGTATTTCCGTCGTGATGGGCCGAGTCGGCACACGGCTGGAACCAACTCTGTTAGGGGGACATCTTGTCCACACATCACCGCGTACTCGTCGCCATGAGCGGCGGAGTCGACTCCAGCGTCACCGCCTACCTGCTCCAGCAGCAGGGCTACGAATGCATCGGCGCCACCATGCTGCTCGCCTGCAGCGGAACCGCGGCTGACGCATGCGGGTCCACGCGGGACATACGCGACGCCGAGGCCGTATGCCGACGGCTCGGCATCCCCTGGCATGCGTTGGACGAACGCGGGCTGTTCTCAAAGGCAGTCGTCGACAAGTTCGTGCGCACCTATGAGGAGGGGCGCACGCCCAACCCCTGCATCGATTGCAACCGCCATCTCAAGTTCGGCGCGCTGCTCGACTACGCGCTCGAGCTCGGGTGCGACGCCGTGGCGACCGGCCACTACGCACGCGTGCGGCCCCTTGGCGAGTTGCCGGGCGGTACTGCGCAGACCGATGATCCGACCCTGCAGGCCGTTTTTGACCGATCGGCGAACCCCGGCCTTGTAAACACGCTCTCCTGCGGCATCGACGCGAGTAAGGACCAGAGCTACGTCCTGTACTCCCTCACGCAGGAACGCCTGGCCCACACGGTGCTGCCGCTCGGCGACCTCATCAAGGAGCGAGATGTGCGCCGCATTGCGCGCGAGCAGGGCTTTGACAATGCGGGGAAGCGTGACAGCCAAGGTATCTGCTTCGTGCCCAACAACGATTTTGCCGGATATATCGAGCACCTTCACGGCGAGCCGCTGGCGACCGGTGATGTGCTGGATGCGCACGGCAACGTGCTGGGACGCCATGCGGGGGCGATCCGATACACCATCGGCCAGCGCAAGGGCCTGGGCGTGGCATGCCTGCACCCGGTATACGTGATTGCAACGGATGCGGCGGCAAACACCGTCACGCTGGGCGAGCGCGAGGATTTGCGCGCAGACGGCCTGCTGGCCAACGATTGGATCTGGAGCCTGCCGGCGGACATCATGACCCAGCTTCTTGAGGAGGCGGGCACGGAGGGTATCGCCGCCAGCGCGCGCATACGCTACCACCACGCCAGCCGTGCGTGTCGCCTCAGCTTCGCGGGGGATGCGGACACGGGATGCATTCGGATCGCGTTCGACGAGCCGGAATACGCCATCGCGCCCGGCCAGGCAGTCGTAGCGTATCTGGGCGATGTCGTCGTCGGCGGTGGGACGGTGGTCGGGGCGCTGTAGGGGTCGGATGCGCCCTCGGTCTCCCACCGGCGAGCAGAAGGCACCCCAGATAAGCGGCCTATGTCCTGCCGTTTATTCTCGTTATGGGGGCGATCGGCGCCACCGATTCGATGGGGGCAAGCGGGCTCGTGCTCGCCGCGGCATTTGCCGCCATCCCGTTTTTCTATCGACGATACCGCAAACAACATCCCATCGTCTACACCCATACGGGCAACGTGGCAATCGCGTTGATGGTCCTCTTCCTGGCAGCGGCGGGCATCGCGGGAGGCGCCTCTGTGGTCAACGAGGCGACCTCGGATCTTCGGGTGGGATATAAGCAGGATACGTTCGCGGTTTTCGGACTCGATATCAATCGGCCGAGCAGACGCGCCGCTCTGCTCACACCGGTCACCTACGAGCTCGATCTGTACAGGACGCAGGAGGATGCCGATGCCCACGAACCCACGGGACGCATCTCCATATCCGAGGCAGACTGGCCTGAGGTGGAACGCGTTCTGGGCACCGAAGACGCCACCTGCACGCTTCGCTGGTACCCGAATGCGCAGGTTATGGTGGGCGCCCGCGACAACGGGACGGGTGCGACCGTAGGAGACCCTATTTAGCGCTCTTCGCAAGGTTTATCGCCTAGCATCGTACGGGAACAGATGGCTGGTACCATGGTGTGCGGAAAACCCCGCACGGAAGGACGCATATGGATGCGATCATCTTTGACATGGACGGAACGCTGCTGGACACGGAGCGCGTGAGCCAGGACGCCTGGCGCCGCGCGGCCGCCGATCTCTCACTCGATGTTCCCGAGCGCATCTGGCATGCATTCGTGGGCATGAGCATGGCCGCGGCACACCAGATGATCGATGAGGAGTTCGGCGACCCCGCGCTCACCGGCAAGCTCTTCGAGCGGCGCAACGAGATCTTCGATGCGATCTGCGATACCGAACTCCAACTCAAGCCGGGCGCACGCGAGGCGCTGGAGAGCGCACATGGCGCCGGGCTCAAAAACGCCTTGGCCACGTCCTCCGAGGAGGCCCACGCCGTTGCATGCCTGACGCGCCTGGGCCTCATCGACCTGTTCGACGAGATGGTCTTCGGCGACCAGGTTGCGCACTCCAAGCCCGCCCCGGACATCTACCTTGCCGCCGCGGCAAAACTCGAGCTCGACCCCGCGCGCTGCTTTGCCGTGGAGGATTCCTTCAACGGCATCCGCTCCGCCCATGTTGCGGGCACCTCGGTGCTCATGGTCCCCGACTTCAACCAGCCCACACCCGAGATCGCGCAGATGTGCACGCGCGTGCTGGGCTCGCTGCTCGATCTGCCCCGATCGCTCGACGAGCTGTTGTGCTAAAAACGCACGGAGGCCGGCGGCGGGATGCGTCCCCACCGGCGGCCTTCGTTTTTGCATCCCCGCAGCGCACAGCGCGCTATTCGTCCTCGGGCGTGAGCTCCACCTCGTGTTCGCGGTCGGAGAACATCATGAAAAACGCCACGAGCAGCAAGATGCTGCAGATGCCGATACTGCCCAGCCCAAAGCGACGCAGACACCAGTTGCCCAGAACGGCACCGCCTACAAAGCACAGGATCACGCCAAAATACAGCACGCCGTTGATAAGAAAGCCGCGCTTGTGCGTGATGATGTAGTCGTCCACGTTCTGCAACGCCGAGCGCAGGTTGCCGATGCACATCGTGGTGGCCACGCCCCTGCCGTGGATCTTGCGAAACGACTCAACCTGCATGCCGCAGGCCAGCGAGGTCAGGCAGTTCGCCACGAGGTTGAGGTTGGAGCCCATGAGCCCAACGCCCATCAGGATCAGGGCCTCCACCAGCACGGTCACCTGACGCCAATGGATGACGCTGCCAAAACGCTCATGCACCAGGTCGCTCAGCATGATGCCCAGCGCAAAGCAGATCACGGGGAACAGGAAGCGCCCGGCAAGAGCCAGGTCGCCCTCGGAGATATGCACGCCCACCAACAAGATGTTGCCGGTCTGGGCGTTGGCGAACACGCCGTCGCGGCCCATGTAGGAGTACACATCCATGAAGCCGCCCACGATGGCGAGCAAGATGCCCATCTCCAGCGACTCGGACGCCTGTTTTGCGCGTTGGATCAGCACGCTCCATTCCCCCTTGGCTCTTCGTGTCTCAAACACGCATCATCGTAGCGCATCCGTGCTCGCCCACGGCAAACCGTCGCACGAACACCACAAGCTCGCAGGCCGCATGGCGTATCCTAGTAGCATCCAACCGCAACGAAAGCGAGCACGATGCCCAAGCATCCGAACAACCATCAACAGCCCCGTCGCGGCAGCGAGGCGGCCACCAGGCAGCGCAAGGCCGGCGGCGCCGGGAGGAACGGCTCGGCCGCGCACCGGGCGCGCGGCACCGCGCCCGAGCGCCGCGCGCCCCAGCCCCTGGCGCCCAAGGTGGACCCCAACCGCCCGGGACGCGAGCTCTTCCCGCCCGTGACACGCGCGGACATGAACGCCCGAGGCTGGGGGCAATGCGACTTCGTCTATGTCAACGGCGATGCCTACGTGGACCATCCGTCCTTCGGAGCCGCCATCATCATCCGCACCCTCGAGGCGCACGGCTACCGCGTGGGCCTCATCTGCCAGCCCGACTGGAAGGACCCCGCGAGCATCCAGATCCTGGGCGAGCCGCGGCTGGGCTTTCTGGTCTCGGCGGGCAACATGGACTCCATGGTCAACCACTACACCGTGACCAAGCACCGGCGCCGCACCGATGCTTACACCCCCGGCGGCGAGGCCGGCCGGCGTCCCAACCACGCGGCGGTGGTCTATTCCAACCTCATCCGCAGCGTCTACAAGGACTCCCCCATCATCATGGGCGGCATCGAGGCGAGTCTGCGCCGCCTGGCCCACTACGACTACTGGTCGGACAAGCTCAAGCGCTCCATCCTTTTGGATGCGGGTGCCGATCTGGTGATCTACGGCATGGGCGAGCACCAGATCGTCGAGATCGCCGATGCGCTCGACGCGGGGCTGCCCGTGGACCAGATCACCTATGTAGACGGCACCGTCTACCGCGTGGCCGGGGAGGGCGCGCTCGACAACGTCTTCGATTACGAGCTGCTTCCCAGCTGGGACGACCTTTGCGCCGATCGGTTGAACTACGCGCGCAGCTTTAACACACAGCACCGGAACATGGACGCCATCACGGCCACGCGCCTGGTAGAGCCCTACCCCAACGGGGTCTATGTGGTGCAGAACCCGCCCTCGGCGCCGCTCACGGAAGCCGAGATGGACGAGGTCTACGCCCTGCCCTACACGCGCACCTGGCACCCCGACTACGATGCCGCCGGCGGCGTGCCCGCCTTCGACGAGGTCCGGTTCTCCATCGCCAGCAACCGCGGCTGCTTCGGCGAGTGCTCCTTCTGCGCCCTGGCATTCCATCAGGGCCGCGTGCTGCAGACCCGCAGTCGCGAGAGCATCATCGAGGAGGCGAAGCTCCTCACACACGACCCGGCGTTCAAGGGCTACATCTCCGATGTGGGCGGCCCCACGGCGAACTTCTTCTGCCGCGCCTGCAAGAAGCAGGAGACCAAGGGCGTGTGCAAGAACCGTCGCTGCCTGTTCCCCGGCGTCTGCAAAAACATGGACGTGGACGAGCACGGCTACACCGAGCTGCTGCGCGACCTGCGCGCGCTACCCGGCGTGAAGAAGGTCTTTGTGCGCAGCGGCATCCGCTTCGACTACACGATGGCCGACCCGTCCGACGAGTTCCTGGAAGAGCTGGTGCGCCACCACGTGAGCGGCCAGCTGCGCCTGGCGCCCGAGCATGTGAGCGACGCGGTCCTATCCGTCATGGGCAAGCCCAGCCGTGCCGTGTACGACGCATTCTGCGAGCGCTTCGACCGCATGAACCAAAAATACGGCCTCAAGCAATATGTGGTACCGTACCTGATTTCCAGCCACCCCGGATCGACCATGAAGGAGGCCGTGGAGCTGGCCGAGGCCGTGCGCGACATGGGATACATGCCCGAGCAGGTGCAGGACTTCTACCCCACCCCGTCCACCATGAGCACCGCGATGTTCTACGCGGGCGTGGACCCGCGCACCATGAAACCCGTCTACGTGGCACGCGACCCGCACGAGAAGGCCATGCAGCGCGCGCTCATCCAGTACCGCAAGCCCGAGAACTACAAGCTCGTGAAGGAGGCGCTGGAGAAGGCGGGGCGGAGCGACCTGATCGGTTACGGACCCAAATGCCTCATTCGACCGGTGCCGCCCAAGCCCGAGGGAGCCGCGGGCAAACCGCGCACCAAGAGGCGCAACGGCAAGGGAGGAAAGCGATGACGCAAGCAGACGACGAGGCGCCGCGCCCCATGAACCGAGCCGAGCGCAGGGCGGCCGCGCGCGGGCGGAAGGGCACCTCGGCGGTTACGGGAGGGGCCGGCAAGCACGGAGCCCATGTGAACGGGCCGCGCGGTGCCGTGAACGCACGGCTCACGGGCAAAAGCGCTGCCGGCACCAATCCGCACGCCCGCAACCGCGCCGCCCAGGGGCGCGAGGGAGCGAACAGGCACTGAACGAACCGCTCGGCATTTCTTGTATCAGTCGCACGTGGCGCGCACATTCGAGACGCCAAAGACCAGCAGCACGGCGGCCAGGCAGGTGAGCGGGATCGCCACGGGGCCCAACAGCATCGGTCCGAGCGCATCCATGGCGAACGATGAGATGTTGACCACGAAGTGCGCCAGGATGCTCCACCCGATGCCCCCGCAGCGCCACGCGATCCACCCGAACACCAAGCCGATCAAGAAGGCGTAGACACCCTGAACGATATTGCCGTGCAGGCAAGCGAACCCAAGTGCCTGGAGCGTGTTGGCGATCCAGAATATCCGGGCGTCAACAGGCGCCGTCCCCTGACGACTGGCAGCGCACGACTGCAACAGGTAATCGAATATCAACCCGCGGCAAGCGGTCTCTTCCACCAGCGGCGCGAGCAGGGAGACGGTCACGAGCGATAGCAACGTGAAACCATTGGGCACAAGGGCCTCCATCGCCTCGGTATACTCCTGCGAGAGCGAGGGAAACAGGGGCAATACAGCGTTCAACGCCATCGAAACAAGCATCTGCAAAGCAAGGCCGACGCACACGATGCCGGCAACGCGACGCAGCCGCACGCTGCCGTCCACGGGACGCGCACGCAAAAGGACCCGCCCGTTCGAACGGCGGCGACGCCACCACGGCAGCATCACGGCGAGGGCGAGGAGCTGACCCGCAAGGATGATGACGGGAGACGTGTCAGTCAGCATCTGCTCGGCCTGAACATCGGAAATACCCTGGGACACCTGGGCGGCATGTACGAATACCGACTGGAGCAGCGCACCGATAAACGCGCCGGCGGCCATGAGGATCTGAACGGCGGCGAACGCCCACAGTGCCATCAGGGCAAGTTTGATCGAGGACGGCCGTGGTTGGACGGGAGTGCCCGCGCTCGACGGGATCGCCGCATCACCCGATACATGGTCGCCATGATCGGTGGGGACAGGCGGGAACTCAGATGGGCACATGGCGCCTCCTCTCGTAAGGCCTCCGGAGCAGCCGGGGCCGGCCGGAAAGCGATAAGCCCCTTCCACGGAAACTATGCAGCGATTATGACATCGCTCCATGCCGTACCGGGGAAGGGGCAGTTCTGTTCGCTCAACGGTAATAATCAACCCTCAAGCGGAGTATGTTAAAGCAGGCAGACGCTATTTGCGCTTGCCGCCGCGGTCGCCGGGACGACGGGTCTTGCCCTGCCCGCCACGGTTCTCGTAATTGCTGCTGACGCGACCGGATCGATCGGCACCGCCGTACTGGCCGCGCCCGCCGCGGCGGCTGCGCGCAGAGGGCTCATCGTAGTTGCGCCAGGCCTCTCGGCTATCGTTGCGGCGCTGGCCGGAACGGCTGCCGTTGCCGCCGCGGCCGGTGCCGCCACGGTTGCCGTTACGGCGGCCATCGCGGTCGTCACGGCGCTGGCCACCGCGCTCGCCGCGGCCGCCTCGCTCATCGGCGTCGCCGAACTGCTGGCGCCGACGCTCGGCACGATTGGGCTTCTTGGCGCCGTCGGCGCGCTTTCCCTCACGGTTCGAGTTGCCGCGACCGCCGCGCTCGGAGCGAACCTCGGCCGCGCTCATCAGCTCGCCGCCCTCGTCCGCCGAGGGGACGCGGGTCTTGCCGGAGCGCTTGCGGCGCGCGGGCTTGTCGGAAGCCTGCTCTACACCGCGGCGCTCGCCATCGCGACGGCCGCGCTGCTCGGCACGCCTGGCGCGGGCGCGGCGGCGCTTCTTCTCCTTCTTGCCCGCCGGGGCCTTGGCCGGGACGCGCTCGGGATCGACCTCGGGACGGTCCTCGCCGCAGTCGAGCCCGTCCTCGTCAAAACGGTCGGCGGTCTTGCCCAGCAGCGCCTCGATGTCGTAGAACTCGGCCACATCGTCCTTCGTGACGAACGTGACCGACCACCCCTCCTCGCCGGCGCGGCCCGTGCGGCCGATACGATGGATGTAGTCGACCGGCTCCTCCGGCACATCGAAGTTGATGACGTAGCGCACGTCGGTGATGTCGATGCCGCGGGCGAGTACATCGGTGGCCACCAGCACATCGCACTTGCCGGAACGGAACGCCTGCAGGGCGCGCTGGCGCTGAGCCTGGGTGCGATCGCCATGGATGGCGGCGCAGGTGATGCCGGCGCGGGCCAGTCGGCGGCAGGCGGTATCGGCACGGTGCTTGGTGCGGGTGAACACGATGACGCGCTCGGCCCCCTCACGCTTGAGCACGTCGATCAGCGTGCCGTTCTTGGCCTCGAGCGAGACGGGCAGCACGTACTGGGCGACGGTATCGGCGGTAGAGGTGACGGGGGCGATCTCGACGCGCGCGGGATCGCGGACAAGATCGGTGATCTGGCCCACGGCCTTCTCGTCGAGGGTGGCCGAGAACAGGAGCGTCTGGCGGTCATCGCGCGTGTAGCTCACGATCTTGCGGACGGCCGGCAGGAAACCCATGTCGAGCATGCGGTCGGCCTCATCGAGCACGAGCACCTCGACCTGGTCGAGGTTGCAGGCACCTTGGTCGATGAGGTCCTGCAGGCGGCCGGGCGTGGCGATGAGGACGTCGCAGCCGCGGCGCAGCGCGTCCTTCTGCGGGTTGTAGCTCAGGCCGCCCACCACCGTAACGCTGTAGTGGCCCGTGCGCTTGGAAATGGCGCGGCAGACCTTCTCGATCTGCTGGGCGAGCTCGCGCGTGGGGGTGACCACGAGCATGAGCGGGCCGCCGGCAGCCTCGCGGCCGCGACCGCGGGTGCGCTTGACGTGGCCGAGCTTATCCATGGTGGGCAGCAGGAAGGCCGCGGTCTTGCCGGTGCCGGTCTGCGCGGCGGCGAGGACGTCCCGGCCCGCCAGGGCCTCGGGAATAGACTCAGCCTGGACGGGGGTGGGGTTGGTGTAACCCATATCTTCAACGGCCGCGAGCACGGCCTTTGACAGGCCAAGATCGGCAAACGTGGTAACGGGAGCCTCGGATTCCCGGCGATTCTGTTCGTTTTGAGACATTGAGATGAGTTCCATTCTGGCGGAGCACAACGAACCGGCATGCTCGGGCATGCTGGACGATCCGATCCGCGCATATAAGAGGATACATGGGTGCGCGGCCGGTCCGCGCGGTGGATCGCGTGCACCCCGGCGATCGCTCGGCGCCGCAGAGGGCGGCTACGGAAAAAAGCGACATGATGAGCACGCGTGGAGCAGTTCCACCACAGGCAAGTATACGGATGGGTTATGTGCAATCGGGGTGCAGTCCGACATGAGCACGTAAATCCCACGTCTTGATACCCCCCTGGGGTGTAGTATCTACGGCAATATCACCGTTTGCGGAGGAACTCATGCAGCATATCATCTTGCGGGTGGAGGACATGACCTGCAGCGCATGCCAATCGCACGTCGAGCGCGCGGCGCGCTCGGTCGACGGGGTCGCCGATGCGACCGTGAATCTCCTCTCGGCCACCTTGTCCATCGGCCTCTCTCCGGGATCCGACGGCGCTGATGTCGTGTCAGCTGTCATCGGAGCGGTCAAGCATGCCGGATACCGCGCCGCTCAGCTCGAGCACCCTGAACGGGGAGAGGCAGAGGCGCCCTCCCCCACCAGCGGTGCGCGCGAGGACGCGGCCAGGCTTCGCACCCGGCTCGTCTGGTCGATCGCGCTATGGATACCTCTTATGGCCTTGGGTATGGGAACCATGCACGGCGCCACGACCCTCTCCGTTCTCGGTCAGATCCTCTTGCTTGCACCCATCGTGGCGCTCAACCGTTCATACTTCACGCGTGGCCTACGCGGCCTGTTCCGCGGCGCCCCGACTATGGATACCCTGGTGGCCATAGGGTCGGCGGCGAGCATCGCCTGGTCGGCCGTAAGCGCCCTGCGCTCGACCATGGACCCCTCCGCCTCCCCTACACTTTATTTTGAAAGCGCGGGGACGATCCTCACACTGGTCACCGTAGGGAAGTACCTCGAGTCGCGCAGCAAGGTGCAGACGGGCAGCGCACTCGAGCGTCTTCTCGATCTCGCGCCCGCCACGGCATCGGTCGTCACGGACGGCGGCGAGGAGACGAGACCGGTACGGGACGTCTGCATCGGGGACGTCCTGCGCGTGCGTCCCGGCGAAGCGATCCCCGTCGACGGCACGGTGCGCGACGGCTGCTCCTCGGTGGACCAAAGCGCGCTCACCGGGGAGCCTATGCCCGTCGAGGTGCACCGGGGCGACGAGGTTCACGCCGGCTGCGTCAACACCACCGGCACCTTCACCATGGCCGCCACGCACGTGGGAGGCCAGACCGCCTTGGCGCAGATCGTGCGCATGGTGGAGGATGCGAACACGACCAAGGCCCCCATCGCACGCATCGCGGACCGCGTATCGGCGCGGTTCGTCCCCGCAGTCCTGGTCATCGCCGCATGCACGTTCATCGGCTGGATGATCGCGAGCCATGGAGACGTCGATCGCGCGCTCACCAGCGCGGTCGCCGTGCTCGTCATCAGCTGCCCGTGCGCCATGGGCCTCGCCACGCCGGTCGCGATCATGGTGGCCACCGGTCGCGGAGCCGAGATGGGCATGCTGTTCAAACGGGCCGAGACGCTCGAGGCGCTCGGCTCGACCAAAAAGGTCGTATTCGACAAAACCGGAACGCTCACCCGCGGCGCACCCGAAGTCGTCTCCATCGACCCCGTTCGGCGTGGGGAAACGCCCCTCATGAGCGAGCGGGCGCTGCTCAAACTGGCCCTGTCGCTCGAGGCTCCCAGCGAGCATCCGCTTGCCCGCGCCGTCATCGAACGCGCGCGGCGCGAGGGTTTCGCGCCGCGACCCGTCGACGACTTCAAGGCCGTGCCCGGCCGGGGCGTCATGGCGCGTCAGGGAGCGCAGGCGATCGCCGCGGGCAGCGCGCGGTTCATGCGGGAGCTCGGCGTGGAGATGGAGGGCATGGATACAGAGGGATCGGAAGGGAACCAAAGCCGGACCGTGCTGTATCTGGCCCGCAGCGGAAAACTCGTGGGCGCCATCACCGTGGCCGACCGACTGCGATCGACCAGCGCTCGCGCCGTCGGGCAGCTGGAGCGGCTCGGTATCGACGCGGCGATGCTCACCGGCGATACGCGCGCCGCGGCCGCGCCCATCGCGAAAGCCTGCGGCTTAAAAACCGTCATATCCGATGTGCTGCCGGCGGGCAAGGAGAGTGCCGTGAGGCGGCTGCTCTCATCGGGCGACACCGTGACCATGGTGGGAGACGGCATCAACGATGCGCCCGCCCTGGCGCGGGCGACGGTGGGTATCGCCATGGGGACGGGAACCGACATCGCGCGAGAGGGCGCGGACCTGGTCCTCATGCACGCCGACCCCCTCGATGTGCCGCGCGCGGTGGAACTTTCACGCGCAACCGTGCGTATCATCCGGCAGAACCTCTTCTGGGCGCTCGGATATAACGCCGTGGGCATCCCCCTCGCCGCGGGTCTGTTCTATCCTGTGCTTGGCTGGCAGCTCTCCCCCATGTTCGGCGCGGCGGCCATGAGCTTTTCCAGTATCTTCGTCTGCCTCAACGCACTTCGACTCCGCCGTTTTACCCCTTCCTGCTAGATTGGAGCAACCATGACCTATCTCATCACCACAACCGGCCTCATGTGCGCACACTGCGACGCCGCCGCGGAAGCCGCCCTCTTGCGGGTGGACGGCGTCTTGGACGCCGATGCGAACCACGAGACCCAGACCGTGGAGGTCACCTGCGACGGACCGGTGGACCCGCAGGAGCTGGCCCATGCCATCGAGGGCGCCGATGAGCGCTTTGCCGTCGTTTCCGTTTGCGAGGAGTAACGCAATGAAGGCCGATCGCACAAAGACCCTGAGGCTGCTCAAGACCGCCCGGGGGCAGCTCGATGGCATCATCAAGATGGTCGAGGACGACCGCTACTGCATCGACATCTCGAACCAGCTGATGGCCACGCAATCGCTGATCGGGCGCATCAACACCGATGTACTGACGGCGCATATCGAAGGATGCGTGCGCCAGGCGCTCGCAAGCGGGACCGAGCGGGAGAAGAGCGACAAACTGGCCGAGATCGAATCGATACTCGCCAAGCTCACGCGTTAGACGTCATAGGTTTGCCATGGAAATCGTCCGGGCAGGCATATGCCATACCGCAAAACAGGTAGGGTATGTGTCGCAGCGATTGTTGCAGACCACGTTAGGATGTTCGAAATGCAGAACTTCATGAAAGACCGCTACGGCGTAGACGAGCTCACCACCATCATGGGATTCGGCGGCATGGTCCTCGCGCTCATCGGAGCGCTCGCCCACTGGACACCGTTGTCCTGGATCGCGCTGGCCATCGTCGTCATCGCCCTGCTACGGGCCCTATCCAAAAACATCGATGCCCGCAGCCGTGAGAACCACGGGTTCGTGACCGCCGCGGCCAAGGCGCCGGGCCTGGGCGCCATCGTGGCCAAGCTGAGCGAGAGCTTCAGCGCCACCGGGGCCGCCCGCTCGAATGGCCCCTCTGTGTCGTCCGAGGACGCGGAGCGCGCCAAGCGCCTGGCGAAGCGCATGTGGAAGGAGCGCAAGACGACCGCGTTCCTCAAATGCCCCGCATGCGGACAGGTCCTCGCCGTCCCGAAGGGCAAGGGTAAGATACGCGTCCGCTGCCCCAAGTGCGGCTGCCAGATGGAGACGCGTTCCTAGCGCGCTTCCCGTCCACATACTCATGCATGGCATCGGTTTTCCGGTGCCATTTTTATAAGTACAGCAAAAGGGGACGCGCCGCACGGCACGCCCCCTCCATAGACACGATTTTAGTACGTCTTACTCCTCGACGAGCTCGAACTCGTCCGGACCCACGCCGCACACCGGGCAAACGTAATCCTCGGGGAGCTCAGGGGTATCCACCTCTACCTCGTAGCCGCAAACGACGCACACGAACTTATAGGTCTTCTCTGCCATGATGCTGTCCTTTCACAGGATGGGTCAATGTAAAAAGGAGTATTACCATTCCGAGCCATTTCATTCACCCGTTGTGGACCTCCGCTGCGATTCATATGTTATCAGGTTTATGTCCTATTAACAACAGGAATCTTGGCTATATTTGGCGCCCCCTACCTGCTCCGCTCCTTCAGAGTACGTTCGATCTCTCTCTGCAGGTCGCGCTTGGCCATATCCTCGCGCTTATCGTACAGCTTTTTGCCGCGGCCCAAACCCAACAGCAGCTTCACCCGGCCGTTTTGGTCGAAGTACAGCTCGAGCGGGACCAAAGCGACGCCGCGCGCGCGCAGCTTACCGTCGAGGTAGTCGATCTGCTTGCGATGGAGGAGCAGCTTTCGGCGACGGTCGGGATCACGATTGAAAATCGATCCATTCGAGTATGGATGGATGTGCACGTTATGCAGCCAGCATTCGCCGTTGCGGATGAGCGCGAACGAATCGGTGATCTGGCAGGCGCGCTCGCGCAGGCTGCGGACCTCCGTACCCGACAGCTCGAGACCGCACTCGTACGTCTCGTCGATGAAATACTCGTGATGGGCCGAACGGTTCTTGGCAATGAGCTTCTTTTCCTTATGTCCCGGTGCGGACATGGCTACTCCTCCTTCGCATGCTCCTGGGCGAGCTCGGCATCGGATTCGCGGATGAGCTGCGTAAGCGCCGCGCATGCCTCCTCGCCGATCAGGTCGCGGGCGCGCAGGGTCAGATTGGTCGCATCGTTTTGGGCGTCGGCCGCGGCGGCATCGCTCGCGCACATCAGCAGGCACACGGCGATCTCGGCGCTGGGATTGGTCGCGATACCCTCTTGCTGCACCGCACCGAACGCGCGCGCGTCCTCCTTGGTCACCAGGTCGGCGTGCTCCTCCTCCATCTGCTGCTCAAACGACTGCACGCGCGAATCGCGCTCGCCGTACTTCATGGCGAGCCTGCGACAACCCTCGGCCGCCAATTCGTTTTCGGCCTGCAGGAAGAACTGTCCGAGGTTGGCGTACGCCCGGCCGAGAAGCTCGGCATCGGCGGCGCGGCCGATAACCGATGCGGACAGCGCGGCGAACTCCTGCACATCGTCCAGAGCGGCGAACAGCTCCGCCAAATCGAGGCGGTAGATGCAGTTCATGGGATTCCAGCGAACGGCCTGCATCAAGGCATCGCGGGCCGGCTCCCAGCGCTGGATGCGGACGTAGGCGAGCGCCAGGTCGGCATAGACGCGGTCGAAGGGGACCGGCACCTGCACCAGCTCGCGCGGATCATGCTCGACCTGGCGGTACGCAAGGCGTTCGAACGGGTTCTCAAAGCTGAACCATTGCTTCTTATCGGTGGCCTGGCACTGCTCTCGCGAAAACTCGGTCACGGCGTCCGCGAGCTCCTGCAAAAGATCGAGCGCCTGTTCATCGTTGCCCGTCGCCAGCAGGTTCTCGGCGTAGGCGACCTCCTGTGCCTCGATAGGCATTTCCATAGGTGAAACCTCCTATACCATCTAAACGTTTAGTGTAGCGCAGCTCCAGCGTGCACCAGTCTGAAATCGAGACGGCCCCGCATGACGTCGGCGGATGAGATCTCGACGACGACCCGCTGTCCGATCTCGATGACCGTACCCGTGGAGGCGCCGACCACACGAAGCCTCGCCTCGTCGTAGTCCCACCACTCGTTGCCCAGATCGACCATGCGGATCAGCCCCTCGGCCTGCGTGTCATCGAGGCGCACGAAGGCCCCGAGGTCGGACACCCACGATATGCAGCCCGTATAGCGCTCCCCCACATGCGGGGCGTAGAACTGGGCGATCTTGACCTTTTGCGAATCGCGCGCGGCTGCATCGGCCACCCGCTCCTCCTCGCTCGCGTGTTTGCAGATATGCGGGCAGAGCTGTGCCAGCGACTGCGGGCCCGCGCCGACGAGATGCCTGCTGTACACCTTTGCCCGCTTCCTACCCAGCACGCGATCGGCAATCGCCTGCTTGAGCACACGGTGGACGACCAGATCGGGATAGCGGCGAATCGGGCTCGTGAAATGGCAGTACGAGCGCGCACCGAGCGCATAGTGGCCCTCGTTGTGCGGCTTGTAGACCGCCCGCTGCTGTGCGCGCAGGAGCAGCGCGTTGACCAGCCGCTCCATGGGCGCACCCGCCGCGCGCTCGACGGCGAGCTCGATCGCATGCGGCTCCGCCGCCATCACGCCGGCGGCGAGCCCTCGGTCGAGCGCGCCCACCTCGACAAGCGTGCGCGCCGCCGCGGCAAGCGCATCCGGCGAGGGCTGTTCGTGCACGCGATATGCCGCCACGAGATCTCGGTCGGAGAGAAACTCGGCCACGCATTCGTTCGCAGCGAGCATGCCCTCCTCGACGAGCGATGTCGCAGCGGTGCGATCGCGCACCGTCAGCTCGATGGGCGCACCGCACTCATCGAGGAGCGCATGGACCTCCACGGTATTGAAATCGATCGACCCGCGACGACGGCGCACATCACGACGCTTGGCGGCGAGCTCGTCCGCTTCGCGCAAAAAAGCGACCAGGTCGACACCGTGTGCCTGCGCGGCCTCGCAGGCTTCATGCGCCCGCATGCACACCGAGTCGGGTTCGGCATCGACAGGGCACCCGTTGCGAATCAGCTCGTCGGCCGCCGCGTAATCCGTGCGGACCGACGATCTGACCACGCTGGGATACGGCGAGTATTCGCGAATCCTACCCGTCGCATCGAACTCGATGTCGACCGTCATGGCCAGTCTGTCCTCCTGCGGCCGCAGGGAACACAGGTCGTTGCAAAGGCTCTCCGGCAGCATGGGCAGCACGCGATCGGCCAAATACACCGAGGTCGAACGTTCGCGGGCGGCAAGGTCGAGAGCGGTTCCCCACGGGATGTAATGTGAAACGTCGGCGATATGCACGCCGAGCATCCAACCGCCGCGCTCCGTGCGTTCCAAGGAGAGCGCGTCATCGAAATCGCGGGCATCGACGGGATCGATGGTGATAACGAACCTGTCACGCAAATCGCGCCTGATGGGGTCATCGAGCGCCTCCTGCACATCGAGCTCGAGCTCCGCCGCCTCCTCGGCAGCGGCCTGAGGATACGCTTCGCCCAGACCGTAGCGGGCCATTACGCACTCCACGCCCAGCGCCGGGGCATCGGTGTCCCCGATCACACGCTCAAGCGTCACCACGCCCGAATCCTCACGCGCGGGATACTGCACAATGCGGGCGACGACCAGTTCGCCCGGCCGCACCCCAAGACGAGCGGGGGAATCGTCTTCGGGTAATACGAAGAAATCCTGTCTGATGCGTCCGTCAAGCGGACGCACGGCCCCGAGCGGTCCCGCGGGCCGATATTCGCCCACGATCGAGACAACGGCCCGATCGACAACGTTTGCCACCGAGGCCACGCGCTTCCCCCCGCGGGCGCGGATGATATTGACATAGGCCCGGTCTCCCGGCATGGCCCCGTTGAGGCCGCGATGGAAGATCTTGTACACGCCCTCCGGCGTCTCGATTTCCGCCGATCGCTCCGTCAAGCGCACGGTACCCACCAGCCCGGGTAGACGCCGTGAGCGCACCGGGGTGCGTCGGGCGCCATGTCGTTTGCCCTTACGGCCCATACGGCCTCCCTCATGTTCGCGTATCGGTTCGTTCATCCCTCTACGGTACCCGATTTCGGCGAAGCGCTTCACGGCGATGCCCCGCTCCAGGTCCGCCCCGGCGCGAATCTTCCGAAAAGAAAAAGCCTCCCCGCAGATGCAGGGAGGCCGAATGGCGCAACTAGGGCAGATAACCTAGACCTTGAGGTAGCGGCGCATGGCGATCATGGAACCGAACAGACCGATCACCACGCCGAGAAGGACCAGCGCACCGTAGGTTGCAAAGTAGATATTCAAGGGGATGTTGAAGCTCATCCAGCTGATGCCCGCGGCGACGTTGGGAATTACCAGGTTGCGGATAAGCTCGAGCGACCCGATGGAAAGCAGCGCGCCCAGCAAGGCCTGAATCACGCCCTCAGTGATGAACGGCCCGCGAATGAAGCCGTTGGATGCACCGACGAGGCGCATGATGGCGATCTCGCGCCGGCGGGCGGTGATGGACAGGCGAATCGTGTTGTTGATGAAGATGAAGGCCACGAATGTCAGCAGCGCGACCAGCACGACGGCCGCAACGCGGATATACGCCGTGAACTGGAACAGGCGGGAGACTTCCTTTTGGCCGTACAGGACGCTCTCCTCGACATCGGTGTCGACATCGTCGGAGTCGGGCGTGCTGTCATCCACGATCTCGCGGAACGACGGATCGGACTTGATCTTGTTGGCCGTGTCGGCCACCTGAGAGGGATCCTCCATCTCGATCGCGAACGAACGGGGCAGCGGGTTCTGGCCATCGAGCGCAGCCATGGTCGTATCGGCGTTGTTGGAGATGGACTTGCTGTAGTCCTCGAGGGCATCGTCTTTGGTCTTGAACTCCACGTTCTTGACGTTGTCCCAGCCCCCGAGCTTCTCGCCGAACTCTTTGATCTGCTCATCGGTCGCATCGTCGGAGATGAACGCGTTGATCGTGACCTGATCCTCGATGTTGCCGATGGCGGAGTTCACCAAGACGGAGCCCACGATGAACAGACCGATGATGAACAGCGAAAGGAAAATGGTGACGACGGCACCGAGGGACGTCGTCCAGTTGCGTACAAAATGCTTGCAGGCGTCCTTGATGGAGTAGCCGATATTAGAAGGAACCATAGTTGCCGTAGCCTCCCCTCTCCTGATCACGGATAACGCGGCCGCCCTCGAGGGCGATAACGCGACGATGCATGGAATCGACCATCTCGCGATCGTGCGTAGCCACGATCACAGTGGTGCCGGTGCGGTTGATGCGCTCAAGCAACTTCATGATGCCCAGTGAGATGGCCGGGTCGAGGTTGCCCGTGGGCTCATCGCAGATGAGAAGCGGCGGGCGGTTGACCATTGCACGGGCGACGGACACGCGCTGCTGCTCGCCACCGGACAGCTGATCGGGCAGAGAGTCCATCTGATCCCCCAGGCCGACAAGGCGCAGCACTTCGGGCACCTGGGCGCGAATGACGCCACGGGGCTTACCGATACACTGCAGGGCGAATGCCACGTTCTCGTACGCCGTGCGGTTGGGCAGGAGCTTGTAGTCCTGGAACACGGCGCCGATCTGACGGCGCAGGAACGGGATCTTGCGGTTCTTGATCTTCATGAGGTCCTGACCCGCAACCAGGATGCGGCCGCTGGTGGGCTTGACGTTGCGCAGCATAGTGTTGAGCAGCGTGGTCTTGCCGGAGCCTGAATGGCCAACAAGGAAGACGAACTCGCCGGGATAGATCTTGAGGTTGACATCATTCAACGCGGGCTTGTTGGGCTGCGCCGGATACACCTTGGTCACATGCTCCATCAAGATGACCGGCTCGATACCGGCCTCGCGGGCTTGGCGAGCGCGATCGTCTTCGATGGGGGCAAACACCGTCGTGAAGTCCGGGTTGGCCAGCGCGGCATCGAGATCGGCCACCTGACGAGCCTGGTCGACATCGTTGTTGGTGCCCGCATCGCCGCCGGACGTGCGGAACGTCTCGGCCGTAGGCTCCAGGGGATCGACCACAGGCGGAACAAAGACGCCGGTGCCGGGGTTTGCAGCCGGGGCATCGGGCGATGGGACATTGATCAGGGGGTTTGCCTGATGGGAGGGCGCAGCATGAAGCGGCTGCGGTGCCGACGCGGAATCGGCCATGGTTTGATCGGACACGGGACGAGCGAAGAGCCGGTCCTGAGCATCCGAAGCGGGAACGGCATCCTGGACGGCGGGGGCATCGGCAACCGGTGCCTGCACGTCGGTCTGCGCGTCTCCGGGCGTACGGAAGTGGTTACCCACTAGTGCTCCTTTGAGTCGTGCGTTTCATCTACATACCGGGTTATTGTACCAAGGCGGAGTGCCCCGCCATTCAACGCGCACCGAAGCTGCATAGAATGTCAGCAAGTTGCGCTCCGTCGAGAACAAGCCTTACGACAATCAAACAGCCTGCTGACTCGACCTAAAGCGCTCCCGAAGCAGCGCGCGAATGGACCTTTGGACCATAAGCCACGCAGCAAGGACAAGTCACAAAAACGCAACCATAACAAGGCGGTGGGTATCGAAACGCGGCTCTTTTCCATACCGGCGGCATCGAGCGCCGCCGATGCTCCGACCTGCAAGGATCCGGCCGATAGAGCCTGCGATGAGAGCCCTAAAAACGGATGGCGCCGCTCACGGGAGCGGCACCATCCTTAGCAATAAAGCCTTATGTAGTGCCCGGTTGCCCTAGCGGCCCAAAACCTCGTGCACGCGCGCGGCGATACCCGCGGCGTCCAGGCCGTAATGGGCAAGCAGCTCGGCGGCGGTGCCGGACTGACCGAAGCCGGTCATGCCCAGACGGTTCACACGGACCGGATGCTTGTCGGCGAGCAGCTCCGTCACAGCCGATCCCATGCCGCCATCGATGCCGTGCTCCTCGACGGTCAAGACGCAGCCGGTCTTGGCGGCGGAGGCAATAAGCACGTCCTCCGCCAGGGGCTTGATGCTCATAACATCGATGACCTCGGCTGAAATGCCCTCGGCAGCCAAAGCCTCAGCTGCCTGCAGGGCAAAACCGACCTCGACGCCGCACGCCATGATGGAGATGTCGCCACCCTCGCGCAGCACGCGGGCAAACGCCGGAGAATCCATCTCGAAGGGCTCGTCGTATACAGAGAGCGGGGTCTCGCGGCCCAGGCGGACATAGAACGGACCGGGGGTCGCCGCGGCCATGCGAATAGCGGCCTTGGCAGCCTCGAAGTCGGCGGGAACCAGCACGCGCATATGGGGCAGACAACGCATGAGCGCGATATCCTCGAGCGCCTGATGCGTCTCGCCGTCGGGGCCGACGGTGATGCCGGCGTGCGTGGGGCATACCTTAACGTTGAGATTTGAGACGCACACGGTATTGCGGATCTGCTCCCAGCAGCGGCCGGAGCCGAACACGGCGAACGAGCCGGTAAACACCGTTTTGCCCGTGAGCGCCAAACCGGAAGCCACGCCGATCATATTCTGCTCGGCGATGCCCACATCGACAAAACGGTCGGGGTAGGCGGCACCGAACTTGCCCAGCGTGGTGGAGCCGGCCAGGTCGGCATCGACGGCCATGATATCCATGCCGCCATCTACGAGCTCGATCAGGGTCTCGCCAAAAGCGGCGCGCGTTGCCTTTGCCATGGGTTAAGCCTCCTTGACCGCAGCAGCGAGAGCCTCGCCGGCGGCATCGATCTCTGCCAGTGCCTGGACCGCCTGCTCGTGGCTCGGCGCGTTGCCGTGCCAGCTGGCCTGGTCCTCCATAAAGGACACACCCTTGCCCTTGACGGTCTTGCAGATGATGACCGTGGGCTCGCCCTCATGGGCGACGGCGGCATCGAGTTTGGCGCGCACGTCGGCGATGTCGTGGCCGTCGGCCAGCAACACATGCCAACCGAACGCGGAGAACTTGGCATCGAGCGGCTGCACACCGTTGACATCGGATACATGGCCATCGATCTGCAGGTTGTTGAAATCGACGAACACCGCGAGATTATCGAGCTTCTGGTGACCAGCGAACATGATGGCCTCCCAGTTCTGCCCCTCCTGCAGCTCGCCGTCACCGGTGATGGCGAAAACACGCTGCAGCTCGGTACCGGAGACGGCGGCATCGCGGCGAAGGCCGAGCGCCATGCCGGAGGCGATGGACAGGCCCTGACCGAGCGAGCCGGTGCACACCTCGACACCCGGGCACAGGTTGGAATCGGGATGGCCCTGCAGGCGGCTGCCGAACTTGCGCAGCGTCAGCAGTTCCTCCTCGGGAAGATAGCCCACCTCGGCGAGGACGGAATAGAGAGCCGGGGCGATATGGCCCTTGGACAGCACGAAGCGATCGCGCGCCGGGTTCTTCGGATCGGCGGGGTCGTAGCCCATGGCGCCGGAGAAGAACAGGGTTGCCATGATGTCGGCAGACGACAGGGAGCCACCGGGATGACCCGTGCCGGCGGCCTCGAGCATCGCGATGATGTTGCGGCGCAGTCGATTGGCGATAACGGCGATCTCTTCGTTCGTGCGGGCGCACGCGGCTCTGAGCGTAGCTGTGCTCATATCCGTCCCTTCGTATGGAATACGGGTTGGTAACGCTGCCCATAATAGCAGCCGATGAGGCGTTCGTACGTAAACTTTTCGCAGGTCACAAACATGGTAAAATGATAAAACGGTTAACCGTGAAAAAGGGCGCCCCGAACAAGGGGCGCCCTTTATGAAGCTCTATTCCGCGAGTGGCTCGTCTCCCCCGCCCGACGCCTCGGCGTTGCCGGTGGCCCAGCGATGATAGCCGATGATGAACGGGTCGAGGTCTCCGTCGTCCAGCACGCTCTCCACGTTGCCGGTCTCCACGCCGGTGCGCAGGTCCTTGACCATCTGATACGGATACAGCACATAGCTGCGGATCTGGTTACCAAAACCTATCTCGGTCTTGGGCCCGCGGATCTCGTCGAGCCGGTCCTCTCGCTTCTGCAGCTCCAGCTCGTACAGACGGGCCTTGAGGATCTGCATGCATGCGGCCTTGTTCTGAATCTGGCTTCGCTCGTTTTGGCACGTGACCACGATGCCCGTGGGCAGGTGGGTGACGCGCACGGCGGAATCGGTCGTGTTGACGCCCTGGCCGCCCGGGCCGCTCGCATGGTACACATCCACGCGGATGTCATCGGGATTCACCTCGATCTCGATGTCATCCGGCAGGACCGGGATGACCTCGACGCCGGCAAACGTGGTCTGGCGGCGCTTCTTGGCATCGGTGGGCGAGATGCGCACCAGCCGATGCACGCCCGCTTCGGCGCGGAGCATGCCGAATGCGTCCTTGCCCTCCACCGTAATGGTGGCGCGATCGATTCCGATCACCTCGGCTGCCGGACAGTCGTTGACCGTCACCTTCCAGCCGCGGCGGGCGCAATACTTCATATACATCTTGAACAGCATGAAGGTCCAATCCTGGGCCTCCAAGCCACCCTGGCCGGGCTTGATGGTGAGAATCGCGCTGCCGTGGTCGAACTCCCCCGTAAACCAGCTGGACAGCTCCATCTGATCGATCGACGCCTCGACGTCATGGGCGGCGGCGGCAGCCTCCGTGATAAACTCGGCACCATCCTCACCTAGCTCGTCGGCAAGCTCGAGAGCGGCAGACGCATCGGCAAGGCGCTCGCGTGCGCTCACGACCGAGGCGATATGCTCTTTGCAGCCCGCCAGCTCGCTCATAAGCGCGCGGGCCCTATCGGCATCGTCCCAAAAACCCGGCTGTGCGCTCTGCTGCTCAAGCTCCGCAACGCGCGAGCGCGCCTCGTCGAGATGAAGGTATCCCTCAACCTCGTCAAGGCGCGCTGCAAGTGCGGACAGGTCGTCGGCAGTAACGACCGAATTCGCATCTAACGTCATTACATATTCCTACCGTGGCAGTTTTTGAACTTCTTTCCGCTCCCGCAGGGGCAGGGGTCGTTACGGCCCACATTTGCATACGGGTCGCTCTCATCCTTGCGGTACGTCTTGACACCCGCGCCGGCATTGCCCGACGTCCCCTGCGGTGCGCGGCCGGCAGCATGTGCGGCGGCCTCGCGCTGGACGGTAGACGAACCGGTGTCCCCGTCGACTTCAGCCGGGCCCGAGAACTGCGCACCCGAGAGGGCGAAGCGCTGCTGCTCAACCTGCGGACGACCCTTGATCTCGGCGCGAAGGACCGTACGCAGATAATCCTCGTACATGGTGTCGACCAGGATCTTGAAGGCGTGGAACGCCTCGGTCTTGTACTCGACCAGCGGGTCGCGCTGACCGAAGCCGCGCAGGCCGATACCGGTCTTGAGATAATCCATCTCCTGCAGGAAGCTCATCCAACGGGTATCGATCACGCGCAGCATGACCTGGGTGTTGAGCTCGCGCATAAGGTCATCGCCCAAAATCTTGGCACGCTCGTCATAGCAGCCCTGGACGAACTCGAGCACCTGCCGGCAGAGCTCATCATACGATGCGTCCTCGAATGCTGGCGCATGCGTCTTGCCGGTGAGTTCGATGACCCATTTGTGCAGGCCATCAAGATCGCGCTCGCCCTTGTGCGAATCGACCGGGACGAACTCTGCCACGCAACGCTTCACCGTGGAATCGATCACCTCGGAGATGTGTGCCGGAAGGTCCTTGCCGTCCAGGACCTTGTCGCGCTCGGCGTAAATGGTCTGGCGCTGCTTGTTCATAACGTCGTCGTACTCCAAGACGTTCTTACGCATGGAGTAGTTGATGCTCTCGACCTTGTGCTGAGCGCCCTCGATGGCCTTGGAGATGAACTTGTGCGTGATGGGCTCATCATCGGGCATATCGTAGGAAGCCATGAGATGGGAGATCTTGTCCATGTTGTCGCCGCCGAACATGCGCATGAGGTCATCCTCGAGCGACAGGTAGAACTGCGTCTCGCCGGGATCGCCCTGACGGCCGGAACGGCCGCGCAGCTGGTTGTCGATACGGCGGGACTCATGGCGCTCCGTGCCGATGACGGTCAGGCCGCCGGCCGCGAGCACCTGCTCGCGCTCGGCCGCGCAGGTGGTTTTGGCCTTGGCGAGCTCGCGCTCGTATGCCTCGGCGCGCAGCTGCTCATAATCCTCGGCGGCGGGGTCGAGCCCCAGCGCGTCGACGGTCTCGTTCGCCATCTCCTCGGCGTTGCCGCCGAGCAGGATATCGGTACCACGACCGGCCATGTTCGTTGCGATGGTGACCGCACCCAGGCGGCCTGCCTGCGCGACGATATGCGCCTCGCGCTCATGGAACTTGGCGTTGAGCACCTCGTGCTTGATGCCGCGCTTGTTGAGCAGGCGGCTCAGGCGCTCGGAGCTCTCGATGGACACGGTACCCACCAGGACCGGCTGGCCGCAGGCATGACGGCGCTCGATCTCATCGGCGACGGCATTGAACTTGGCATCGATCGTGCGGTACACGAGGTCCTCGTGGTCGACGCGCTGGACAGGGCGGTTGGAGGGGATCACCTGAACGGGAAGCTTGTAGATCTCGCGGAACTCGGCGTCCTCGGTGAGGGCCGTACCGGTCATGCCGGACAGCTTGTCGTACAGGCGGAAATAGTTCTGCAGGGTGATGGTGGCCAGGGTCTGGTTCTCCTCGCGAACCAGCACACCCTCTTTGGCCTCGATCGCCTGGTGCAGGCCCTCGGAATAGCGGCGGCCCTCCATGATACGACCGGTGAACTCATCGACGATCTTGACCTCGCCGTTGGTTACCACATACTGCTTGTCGCGATGGAACATGTACTGGGCCTTGAGCGCCTGCTGCAGGTGGTTGACGAGCTGGCCGGACAGGTCGGCGTAGATGTCATCGATGCCCAGGCGCTGCTCGATCTTCTTGAGGCCGCGCTCGGTGGCGGCAATGGTGTGCTTGGCCTCGTCCATCACGTAGTCGCCCGTGGGCTCCTTCGGCTCCTCGGCCGAAAGCATGTCGTAGACGACCTCCTCGCCGCGCTCGAGGCCGCGCACGGCACGGGCGAAGTCCTTGTACACGCCAGCGCTCTTGGTGCCCGCGCCGGAGATGATGAGCGGGGTACGGGCCTCATCGATAAGGATGGAGTCGACCTCGTCGACGATGGCGTACGCATGGCCGCGCTGCACGCGCTGCTCGGGGCGGACCACCATGTTGTCGCGCAGGTAGTCGAAGCCGAATTCGGAATTGGTACCGTAGGTCACATCGGCGGCATAGGCGGGGCGCTTCTGCTCGAGCGGCATGCCGTTTTGCAGCAGGCCGACCGTCATGCCCAGGAAGCGGTAGATGTTGCCCATCCACTCGGAGTCGCGCTTGGCCAGGTAGTCGTTGACCGTGACGATGTGCACGCCCTTGCCCGCAAGCGCGTTGAGGTAGCCGGCCAGGGTGGAGACCAAGGTCTTGCCCTCGCCCGTCTTCATCTCGGCGATCATGCCCTCGTGCAGGGCCATGGCACCGATAAGCTGCACGTCGAAGTGACGCATGCCGAGGGTGCGGCGGGAGGCCTCGCGGACGACGGCGAACGCCTCGGGCAGCAGGTCATCGAGGGTCTCGCCCTTTGCCAAGCGCTCGCGGAACAGCTCCGTTTGAGAGCAGAGCTCATCGTCGGACATCTTCTCATAGGTGGGCTCGAGGCCATTGATGACGCCGACGGTCTTCTCATAGCGCTTGAGGTCCTTATCGGCACCAAAGGACAGCAGCTTTGAAACGAATCCCATGTGGTTCTTCCTATTCGTGAAAAGCGCGCGGACGCGCGAACATAATCGGTTTCAACTTTATCCAAACGATATGAACGGTATGAGTACGTTATCGGAGCCCACAGGTAAACCACGGAAGAAAACGCCGAGCGACCTTTGACGGCCGTTCGGCGAAAAACGCGTGACCTTCATAACAATCGAGGGCACCGGTGCAAGGGAGATGGCAGGCCCCTATTAATCGGCGAGGGCGGATGCGGAACGGAATTCGCGAACGCAGGCGCACAGGAATCCAAGACCGGCTCCGCCCAGCGCAACGCCCAGGCCGGTGTAAAAAAACGCGATGAACCAGCTGGGAACCAACCCGAAGGCGCGCAGCGAGATGCCGCCGCCCATCATGGTCGCCATGATGATGTAGGACTTCGTATCGAAGAAACGCCAAAACGGCTGGGCCTCCTGTCCATACCCCTGGATGCGAACGATATGTTTATGCAGCATCTTGGAGAACACACGTGTCCAGAAGACTGTGAACACGGCAACGCTGCCCACGGCGAGCGCGAGTACGGGCGCCACGGCCTCGCCGTACGCCATGATGCCCAAACGGGTGATGTTGAAGCCGGCGATACTCCATACGACCCCGGCGATCAGCAGAAGCCACTCCTTGGTAACCTTCATGATTTCAGTCCTTTCAACGATCGCACTCACAATGGGGCCCGCGCGCATCCGGCTAACGGAAACCGCCGATGCGGCCGCTCCATCGGGGTACCCGAGCGAACGATAAGTGAACACCATTCATATGAACATTGTTCATACTACCAACGCGTGGCATAGGGTGGGCAGAGGAGCCCATCGTTCCCCTATTCTCCAAAGCTTGCACACATATGTTATTTACTGTATGGCATTTGCATAAAAGAAAAGACCCTGGCGCCCGAAAGGACGACAGGGTCTCGGTTAAACCGATGCGCCTTGAATTACTCAGCGGCCTCGGTGGTCTCGGCAGCAGCCTCGGCCGGAGCCTCAGCAGCCTCCTCAGCGGGAGCCTCGGCAGCCTTCTTGGCAGCCTCGGCAGCGGCCTTCTTCTCGTACTCAGCGGCACGCTTGGCCTTCTCGGCAGCCTTGGCCTCGCGCTCGGCAGCCTGCTTGGCAGCGAGCTCCTCGGCGGCCTTAGCCTTAGCGGCCTTCTTGGCGGCCTCGCGCTCGAGAGCGGCCTGAGCGGCGCCACCGAACTTGTCGGCGAAGCGCTGGACGCGTCCACCGGTATCGACGAACTTCTGCTGACCGGTGTAGAACGGGTGGCACTCGTTGCAAAGTTCCACCTGGATCTCCGGCTTGGTCGAGTGAGTCTTGAAGGTGTTGCCGCAGGAGCAGCGAACGGTGCACTCGACGTACTCGGGATGGATGCCAGACTTCATGGCAGGGCTCCTCTTCTCGTACGCGCACTGGTTTCCGACCAGTGCAAAGGGGTGGCTTGGTTTCCGACCAAGCCAAAATAGCTTGTCTATGCTATCACAGGCGGGACGCCCTTCACCGCCGGAGTCTTCGCGCACAAAAGAATCACGCGAGCTGCCACGATACAGGTTAACCGTCCGGCAACATGCCGTAGTGGGCGGCTCCCCGGCAAGCAGGTACAATAGTACGAATCGCATCGACCTCCACATGAAAGGACCCACCTATGGCCGAGACCACTTCCAACCGCATCGTCATCACCGTACTCGGCAAGAACCGCCCCGGCATCGTCGCGGGCATCACCCGCGTCCTGTCCGAGGCGAACGTCGACATCCGCGATATCACCCAGAGCATCATCGAGGATATCTTCACCATGACCCTCATGGCAGACATCACCGATGCCAACCATGACTTCGCCGCGCTGCAGGACGCCCTCGACACCGAGGCATCCGAGCTGGGCGTAGAGGTCAAGATGCAGCGCCAGGACGTCTTCAATTTCATGTATCGCCTGTAGCGCGGCGGCTCATAAAGACAACCTCGAAATTCGGGAGACACCATGGGATACGACGCGCGGTGCATCTACTATCGTTTTGACGACCAGCTCAGCAGGCTCGTCCTCGACTACGAGGCGAGCCGCCAGGTGGATGCCGGCTCCGAGCGCCTCTATCATGGCGTGCCCTCCGAACCCTACGAGGAGGAGCTCTTCTGCGAGCATAACGTCAAGCGCGGCCTGCGCAACGCGGACGGCTCGGGCGTCGTCGCCGGCCTCACCCGCATATCCGATGTTCACGGCTACAACATCGTCGACAACCGAGTCATCCCCGATCGCGGCACACTCACCCTGCGCGGCTACGACATCGAGGACCTCGTGACCAACGCGCAGGCGGAGGATAGATTCGGGTACGAGGAGGTCGCCTATCTACTCATCACCGGCGAGCTCCCCACCGCAACGGAGCTCGCCGAATTCCGGGAGCGGATCGGGGCGTTTCGGCACCTCTCCGCGGAATATGTCTCGCAGTTCCCCATCACCACGGCATCTTCAAGCATCATGAACGTGCTGCAACGCGCCGTTTTGCAGCTGTACGCCTACGATTCGGACCCCGATTCGATCACACCCGAACATGAAGTGGATGTCGCGCTCTCGTTGCTCGCCCGCCTGCCGCGCATCGCCGCGTTCGCCTACACCTACCGAAGCGCGCGCGACCAGGGCCGCAGCGCCCACGTCCCCATCCCCGACCCCGGCCTTTCAACCGCCGAGGCGATCTTGCAGGTTCTGCGCGAGTCCGACGATTTCACGCACGAGGAGGCCATGCTGCTCGACGTCATGCTCATGCTCCATGCCGAGCACGGCGGCGGCAACAACTCCACGTTTGCCTGCCGCGTGCTCTCGAGCTCGGCAACGGATGCCTATTCCGCCTATGCCGCCGCTATCGGCTCCCTCAAGGGCCCGCGTCACGGCGGGGCCAACGCCAAGGTCGTGGCCATGCACCGCGACATCCGCGAACACGTACGGGACTGGGAGAACGAGGACGAGCTCTCCAGCTATCTCGAGAAGATCCTGCGCCGTCAGGCATTCGACGGTACGGGCCTCATCTACGGAATGGGCCACGCCGTCTACACGCTCTCCGATCCTCGCGCCGAGCTCTGCAGACGCTATGCCCGCTCCCTTGCACAGGACAAGGGCATGGGCGAGGAGTTCGCGCTCATCGAGCGCATCGAGCGGCTCGCGCCGGATGTCATGCGCGAGGTGCGCGGCACGAAGAAACCCATCTGCGCGAATATCGATCTGTACACCGGTTTCATCTACCAGATACTCGGCATCCCGCAGGAGCTGTTCACGCCGCTGTTCGCCGTCGCGCGCATGGCGGGATGGTCGGCGCACCGCATGGAGGAGCTCCTGTGCGCACACCGGATCATCCGTCCGGCCTACCGCTCGGTGATGGAGCACGAGCGATACCTACCCATAGCGCAGCGAACCGCCGCGACATCCTGTTACGGTGGCTAGATAAACGAATGAGGGCGACCGCCGCGCGACGGTCGCCCTTTTGCAACCTGTTGCCTATGGTCGGCTTAACAGGCCTCGAGTATGCGCCGCAGCTCTGCCTGCACGGCGTGATCGCAGTTGTACCCGATCACGCGGTCGGCTACCGCACGCAAGGCGGGACGGCCGTTTGCCATGGCGCAACCCGTGCCCACAAAGCGCACGATCTCGTAATCGTTCATGGAGTCGCCGAAGGCCATGACCTCGCCGCGCTCGATGCCGTAGTGCTCCATAAGCTGATGGATACCCGAGGCCTTCGATATGCCGGGTTGCATCGCATCGATATAGAAACTGCCCGAAGGGGCGAACGTGAACAGATCGCCCAGCTCGCGCTGGAGCACGTATGCATTGTCCATCACGTTGCCGTCGTCGCAGTAGACGCTCGCCTTGATGATGTTCACGCTCGGGGCGGGGAGCTCATAGATGCGCTCCGCGTTGGGGAGGTCCTTATCGATCTCGCGCACGAATTTGTCCTCGTCGTCCAGTAGGAAGGATTTGGTGCGGTCGAAGAGGGCCAGATGCATGTTGGGGAACATCCCGACGGTCTTGGCCAAGCGCTTCACGGCAAGATGCGAATACACCTCGCGGTCGATCTGGACGCCGTCCGCATACACCTGAGCGCCGTTGGACGCCACGAAATCCATCCGGTCCCTGATGGGAGCGAAGAACTCGCACAGACGATCGTAACGGCGCCCCGAGGAAGCCGCGAAATGGATGCCCTTGTCCCGAAGCGCCAGGATCAGGTCGTATGTCTCGGCGGGGACCTCGCCGCTCTCATCGAGGAGCGTTCCGTCCATATCGGATGCGATAAGTTTGATCATGCAATCAGAACCTTTCTGGCGATGCCGCGCGATGCACGGCCCGGGGCCTTTCTGCCCTCATACCCAAAAAGGCGCCTCGCAAGCCCTAAAGCCCGCGAGGCGCCCGATGGCATCTATCTCGTATAGGTGAAAGTCGTTACGTCGAACATGCCCTCGGGACGGATCCGCAGGGTCGGGATGACGGGCAACGGCAGGAAGATCATGCCCATGATGGGGTCCACGGGCGGCTCGATGCCCGCCAAGCGGGCCTCGGCCATAAAGGCATCGTGCTCACGGGCGACATCGCCCGCGGATTTATCGCTCATCAGGCCTCCCAAGGGAAGATCGATGCGAGCGGCGACCCGTCCGCCGCGGACAAGCACGAAACCGCCCTGCCCGACCTCCTCGACCGCCCGGCGCATATCGGAGGGATTGTCGCCCACCACGCAGATATTGTGCGAGTCATGGCCGATCGTGCTGGCGATTGCCCCGCCATCGATCGTGAACCCCCGCACCCAACCGCGCCCGATATGTTTATCCACAATGTCCTCGCCGGCTGCCTGTGCGCGAACGCCGCGACCGTGACGCTCGATGAGCATGATGCGGCGCAGCCCCTCATCGGACTGAGGGCGCGCGATGCCCGTCACGGCGTTGCCGGGGACAACATCGATCACGGCCTCCCCCGCACGGAAGGGGTAGGAGAACATGTCATCGCGCAGCATGGGGAGATGGACCGAACCGCGCAGGGCCCCCTCGAGCTCCCGGACACGCGGGGATGCGGGCTCGATGGTTCCCACAAACACGCCATCGCGCGCGACCAGCCGGCCGCACGAGTAGACGGCATGGGGAGGGACCGAGAAGGTGAGGTCATCGAGAAGGAGGAGGTCGGCTCGCCTACCGGGCGCGATGGCGCCGCGGCGCTCGATGGCATCGGGGAACCCGTGGTCAAAACCGAAGATATCTGCCGGGGAGAGCGTTGCCATGGTCACGGCGGCTATCGGGTCGATACCGGCCTCAACGGCCATGCGGCATGCATTGTCGATCATACCGATGGAGAGGGCGTCGGACGGCGCGCGGTCGTCCGTGGCGAAGCAGCAGCGACGCGCCAGCGCGGGGTTGTCGAGCAGGACCGGGGCGATCTGGGCCAGATCGTGGCTGCAGGTGCCCTCGCGCAGCATGACGTACATGCCGCGCGAAAGCTTATCGATGACTTCGGACGGCTGCGTGCTCTCGTGGTCGGCGATGACGCCCGATGCGGCATAGGCGTTGAGGTCGCGTCCGCGGGCGAGCGGTGCGTGGCCGTCCACCTGGCCGGAAACCGTGAGACGCCCCGCATCGATCCGGGCGCACGTCTCCTCATCCGCCCCGTACACGCCCGGGAGGTTCATCATCTCGCCCAAACCGAAGATATCCCCCGGATGCCCGGCGATGAACGCGCGCATATCCTGCGCGCTGATAGCGGCGCCGGCCTGCTCGTCGGGCAGCGCGGGCACGCATGACGGCATCATGAACTTGATGGATCCCGGGGCGCGACGCGCATCCTCGATCATGAATTCAAGGCCCTCGAGGCCGCAGACATTGGCGATCTCGTGAGAATCGGCGATAGCCGTGGTAGTGCCGCGCGCGAGAGCCATCTGCGCATACTCGGAGGGACGGATATTCGAGCTCTCGATGTGCAGGTGCCCATCGATAAAACCGGGACACAGATAGCGCCCGCCGCAGTCGATGACCTCACGGGCGTCGTAGCGCGAGACGTCATCGTCGCGTCCATCGAACAAGACGCCCACGATGCATCCGTCCTTCACGGCGACCTGCCCGCCAACCACGCGCTGGCAGTAGACATCCACGATGCGAGCGTTCGTGAACACCGCGTCCGCGCGCTCGCGACCCTCGGCCGCATCGATAAGGCGCCTCATGGCCTGTACATCGGCTGTCATTGCGCATCCCCCTCATCTTGCCCATCGCCATCGTCATCGACCACGCCCTCGGTGGTCTCGGCGATGATGTAGCGCGGGCGGCCCTTGCTCTCCAGGTAGATGCGGCCCACGTACTCGCCCACCACGCCGAGCGACACCATGGTGAGCCCGCCGACGAACCAGATGGATATCATGAGGCTCGACCAGCCGGCGACCACGGCGCCCTGGGCGGCGCGCACGAGCGTGTAGACCGTCATGACCACGGCGGCGAGCACCGCCAGCGCGCCCAGGCCCAGCACCCAGCGGATGGGCTTGACCGAGAACGAGGTGATGCCCTCCAGGGCGAACGACACCATCTTGCCCAGCGGGTACTTGGACTCGCCGGCGAAGCGCTCGCCGCGCACGTAGTAGACCCTGTCGGTCTTGAACCCGAGGGCCGGGACGATGCCGCGCAGGAACAGGTTGACCTCGCGGTAGCGCGACAGGGCCCGCAGGGAGCGGCGGCCCATCAGGCGGTAGTCGGCGGAGTCCGAGACCATCTCGACGCCCAGCCGGCGCATGAGGCCGTAGAACGCCTCGGCGGTGCCGCGCTTGAAGGCGGTGTCGGTGTCGCGGTTGGACCGCACGCCGTAGACGATCTCGGCGCCGCCGGCGAACCTGGCGAGCATCTCGTCCATGGCGTCGATGTCGTCCTGCAGGTCGGCGTCGAGCGAGACCGCGCAGTCGAACCCGCGGCGCAGGGCCTGCATGAGGCCGGCGTACAGGGCGTTCTGGTGCCCCTCGTTGTGCGCGAAGCGGACGCCCGAGAAGCGCGGGTCGGCGGCGTGCAGGCCGCAGGCTATCTCCCAGGTGCGGTCGCGGCTGCCATCGTCGACGAGCAGCACGGAGCTGCCGGGCGCGACGGAGCCGGAGGCCTCGAGCGCGTCGAGCTTGGCGGCCAGGCGCCGGGCGGTCTCGGGCAGGACCTCCTCCTCGTTGTAGCACGGCACCACCACGCACAGGCGCGGCGCGGGCGCGAGGACGCTTGCGTTCTGTTCGGTCATATACCCTCCCTGCATAGTTAATAGAGAAGTATACCGCGACCGGAGGGACGCGGTTCCACCCAGGATAGATCGCAAGGCCGCCGGATACCCGCGCATCAAAATAGCAACAGCCGGCCAGCACGCGCTGGCCGGCTGTTTGCCGCTATGGGGAACCCGAAGGTGTTTATGCCAGACGGGCGAAGTGGCGCTTGCCCACCTGCAGGACCGCGCCGGACTTGAGCAGCGTGGGATCCACGTTGTAGCACTTGCTCGCCACGGCCTCGCCGTCGATCTTCACGCCGCCGCCGTCGATGTCACGACGGGCTTGGCCGGCGCTGGGCACAAGGCCCGCGGCCTGCAGCACCGCCGGCAGGTACACGAGCCCCTCATCGTTGACGGAGATCTCGACGGAGACCTCGGCGATGTCGGTGGGCATCTCGCGGTTCTTGTGCACCTGGTCGAACTCGGCCTCTGCCGCCACGGCTGCGCCCGCGTCGTGGTAGGTGGTGACCAGGTCGCGTGCCAGAGCGCGCTTGAGCGCGTACGGGTCGCCCGTGCCGTCTGCCAGGGACGCCTCGATGGCGTCAACCTCATCGGGGGTCTTGGAGCTGGCGAGACGGTAGTACTTGGCGATCATTTCGTCGGGGATGGACATGGTCTTGCCGAACATATCGGCAGGCTCGTCGGTAAGGCCGATGTAGTTGCCGTAGGACTTGGACATCTTGCGGGTGCCGTCGGTGCCCTCCAGCAGGGGCATGGTGAGGGCGATCTGGGGCTCCATGCCGCTCTTCTCCATGAGCTCGCGGCCGGCGAGCAGGTTGAACAGCTGGTCGGTGCCACCCATCTCCACATCCGCCTTGATCATGACGGAATCGTAGGCCTGCATGATGGGGTACAGGAACTCATGCAGGGCGATGGGGGTCTGGGACTGGTAGCGCTTGGTGAAGTCATCGCGCTCGAGGATGCGGGCGACGGTGAACTTGCTGGCCACGGCCAAGATCTCCTTGAGGCCCATGGAGAACATCCAGTCGCCGTTGTGGACGATGGTGGTCTTCTCGGGATCGAGAATCTTCATGGCCTGGGAAACATAGGTCTGGGCGTTGGCCTCGACCTGTTCCTGGGAGAGCTGGGGGCGCGTGGTGTTCTTGCCGGACGGGTCGCCGATGGTGGCGGTGCCGTTACCGATGATGAGCGTGACATGATGGCCCAGATCCTGGAACTGGCGCATCTTGCGCAGCGGGACCGCATGGCCCAGGTGCAGGTCGGGACTGGTGGGGTCGACGCCCAGCTTGATGTTGAGCGGCACGCCGCGCTCGAGCTTCTTCTTCAGATCGGCCTCGGGCACGATCTTGGCCGCACCGGAGGTGATGATGCGCATCTGCTCATCCACAGGCAACATAGCAACATACCTTTCTTGAGGTCATAGCGCCCTCGCCTGCGCGGACATGCATGGCGCGCCGCGGGCGGTGCTGTAAAAGACATATGGGCATTAGTTTACCCGAGAATCGGGGTTCATGGGAGCTCGGTTCTCGATGGAGTCCACGGTTTGGAGCAGGCGCGTCCTTCCCAGGGCATCTACGTAAACGCGGCACGAGGAGGCGGGGTCGTCCGGAGAGCCGGCGCGCTCGACAAGCAGACGCTCGCCGCGCACGCTGGCCAGGCGACGGGGGCAGGACGCGCATTCACCGCCGCAGGGGCCCTCGGCGGTGAGAACGCAATGCTCCATGATCATGTGCGTGGCCGCAAGGGGCTCGGGCGGGAACACGGGCAGGATGCCGGCGGCCAAGGCCTCGAGCTCGTTGACCCGCTCGGGTGCGAGCTCCGCGGGAGCCCACACGAACTGCGCACCCAGACGGGCGAGCCAGCGAACGGTGGCCGCGTTCCACACCGATATGGGAGCGGCCGCGCCCCACGGAACGCCCGCGTCGCGGGCTATGTCGATCTGGCCCGGATTGCGGCACACCACGGCGCGCGCGGCGCGGCACAGGCCGCGGACGCGCTCGGCATCCGAGTCCCGGTGTGCCTCATCGAGTACCACCGTGCACTCGCGCAACGCGCGGGCGCGTTCCTCAGCGGTCATATCGGAAAGCTCCCAGGCCAGCACGAAGGGTCCGAATGGGCAGCGCTGCGCCCCCGCCTGCCCGTCCACCTTGGGCGCGGGGCGATCGGAGGCGCCGCGACGCTCCGTCGCTCGGGACGACGGCTGGCGAACATGCTCGACCCGGGCGGCTCCCCCGCCCCCGAGCCCGCTTGCCTCCTGCCGGATGCGCCCGACGGCGCGCTGCGCCTGCTCCAGCACGTCAGCGCTGCGCACCACATGCACGGGGCTGCCCACCTCCACCTTGCGCTTGCAATGGATCTTCGCGAGGGCTCCGGCCGGAAAATCATCCGGACAGGGCACCATGGGCCAGCGCTTGGGGACATCGGAGGGCGCATCGGGTGCGGGCGTGGAGCGGATCTCGAGCGTGTCGCCCGCGGCCGCGGCGCGCTCAAACGCCACCGTCACCTCCTCATACCCGCGCTCGGCCACGCGTCCCACATACAGACCCTGATTGATGGCGCGCTCGGTGCTCATGAGCTCGGAACCCGAGGTCCCCCGCAGGTACGCATCGGTGAATCCGCGATTGAACGAGCGCGCAAGCTGGGCCTCGAAGGCATCCGCGTCATACGGTTCACCCGCCGCGACCGCATCCAGCGCCGCGCGATACACGCTCACCACGTTGTATACGTAGTCGGGGTTCTTCATGCGGCCCTCGATCTTGAGCGCATGGACGCCGGCCGCGACGAGCTCGGGGATATGGCGGATGGAGCAGTAATCGCGCGGGCACAGCAAGCGATCGCCCACATCGGCCACGCGTGCCACATCACCGCCCGCGAGCACCGTGCCCGAACCGTCCGTGAGCGCGTATCCGACGCGGCACGGCTGCGTGCAGTCCCCGCGATTTGCAGAACGCCCGCGACGCAGGGCCGAATACGAGCAGGCGCCCGAATAGCAGATGCAGATGGCGCCATGGCAGAACGCCTCGATATGCACGCCGGTCGCAGCCAGCGCGGCCAGCTCGTCAGCCGAGAGCTCGCGTGCGCACGTGACGCGCTCCACCCCCAGCTCCCGGGCCATCATGCGGACCGCATCGGAACTTTGGACGCCGGCCTGCGTGGACAAGTGCACCTCGACCCCGGGAATGCGGGTGCGCAGCGTCTCCACAAGCCCCGCATCCGCAACGATCAGGGCATCCGCGCCCGCATCGAGCGCCGAGCCCGCCACGCCGACCACCTCATCGAGCTCGGCATCGCAAACGTATACGTTCAGCGTCACATATACCCGAGCGCCGTGTGCATGGGCGATAGCGCAGCCGCACTCGAGCTCGCCCATGGTGAGACCCGCGTTGCCCGCGCGCGCGTTGAAGGACCCCACGCCCGCATAGACCGCGTCGGCCCCCGCCGCCACGGCGGCGCACAGCGCGTCGAAGGTGCCGGCCGGCGCCAGCAACTCGGGCAGCCCGCCCTCGATCCTCTCACCCACGCTTGCTCCTTTCTACTCGTCCCGTTCGAACACCATTGTACGTAGCTCCATGGCAAAAGCGGCCGCGGCACGGGATTTCCCGTGGGTACGCATATACCGCGTAAACCTCATGCCCCGACTGCGCTATTGTGTTCTCTAACTATGTGTACTGATTCCGATGTTCCCGTAGGAGGTCATACATGGGTCCTCGTCAGCGCCATGCGCGCCAACGCTCCCGGACGCACATCGTCCCCATCGTCGTCGCTTCCGTCCTCGGCTTCTTTCTGATCGCCGGCGTCGCGTTCGGCGTGGGCATGCTGGGCAATATCGACCGGTGGCTTTCCGATCTGCCCGACTACACTGATGCAAACGAGTATCTCGTGAGCGAGCCCACGCACATTCTCGATGCCAAAGGCAATGAGATCGCAACGTTCTTCGTTCAGAACAGGCAGAGCGTTAAAGCGGAGCAGGTTTCGCCTTTCGTGCTCAAGGGCACGGTGGACGTCGAAGACGAGCGCTTCTACGAACATAAGGGCATCGACCCCATCGGCATCGCGCGTGCCGTCGTGGCGCAGCTGACCGGGCGCTCCGAGGGAGCCTCCACGATCACGCAGCAGCTCGTGCGCAACACGATCCTGTCCGACGAGCAGTTCGACCAGACCATCGAGCGCAAGGTCCGCGAGGCCTTTATCGCCATCGAGATGGAGAAGATCTACTCCAAAGACGAGATCTTGATGATGTATCTCAACACCATCTATTACGGCCACGGCGCCTACGGCATACAGGCCGCGTCCAAAACCTATCTCTCCAAGGATGCCAAGGACCTCACGCTCGCCGAGGCGGCGCTGCTCATCGGCCTCCCCAACTCCCCCTCCTACTACGACCCCACCATCAATCCCGACGCAGCCATCAAGCGCCGCGACAAGGTCTTGGGCAACATGCTCAAATGCGAGGACATCACCCAGGAGGAGCATGACGCCGCCGTGGCCACGCCCCTGGAGCTTCATGTGACCGAGACCTCGGATTCGGGCATCAAGGTCTACTCCCAGCCCTATTTCGTCGACTACGTCAGGACGTTGCTGCAGGAGGAGTTCTCCACCGACGTGCTGTTCAAAGGCGGCCTCACCGTCAAAACCACCATCGACCCCGACATCCAGCAGATGGCCGAATCGGCCGCGGTCGACAACATCAATCGATATCGCGCAGCCGACCAGCTCAATATCGGCATGTCCGTCGTCGACCCCAAGACCGGCTACATCAAGGCCATGGTCGGCGGGCGCGATTACAACTCCGATCCCGGCCATACCAACCATGCCACCACGCGCCGCCAGCCCGGCTCTTCATTTAAGGTGTTCACCCTCGCCACGGCCATCAAAATGGGCATGAGCCCTTCCGTCATGGTCAACTGCAACTCGCCCATGACCTGGAACGATCTTCCCGGCACCGAGCCCTACCAGGCGCAAAACTACGGCGGCTCATCCTACGGCACCATCTCGCTCGCCCGTGCAACCGAGCTTTCCTCCAACACCGGCTACCTGCAGGTCGCCGAGACCATCGGCAACCAGAATATCCTTGCGACCTGCAAGGACCTGGGGCTCGACACCTCGAAGATGAAGAATGTCTTCGCCATGACCCTGGGCACCGGCGAGGTCTCCACGCTCGGCATGGCCGACGCTTTCGCCACGTTCGCCAACGGCGGCAAGCACCGCTCGGCCGTCGCCATCACCGAGATCCAGTCCCGGGACGGCAAGGTCGTATACAAGCATAAGGATGATCCCGAAGAGGCATTGACCGCCGGCGAGGCCGCCGCCGTCAACGAAGTCCTCCAGGGCGTCATGACCCGCGGAACGGGTCGCGCGGGCAATCCCTGGATCAAGCAGAAAGTCGCGGGCAAGACCGGTACGGCCGGTACCGCGACCGACACGACCGACCTGTGGTTCTGCGGCTACAGCCCGCAGTACTCGGTATCCATCTGGGTGGGACGCTCCGGATCCAACGCCCCCATCCGCGGCCTGCACACCAGCGAGATGGTGCTGCCGGTCTTCCGCACGTTCATGAAGAACGCCCTGGCAGACGCCCCGGTCGAGGAGTTCCCCAAGGGCGAGGAGCCCAAATACAAGCCCAACAGCGAGTGGGAATTCTCCCACACCAACGCCAAGTCCGGCCACAACAAGCACGAGAATTCCGAGCAGGAGTACTCGGAAGATGAGACGGCCGAATACCAAGAGCCCACGGAGGAGGGCAACGGCACGCCCGTTACCCCCGAAAGCGAGCAGTCCGGCGGCAACGAGCAGGAGCAGGGCGGTGAAACACCATCGCCATCCCCCACTCCCACCCCGCCGGCACCCCAGCCCCAACCGCAGCCCGTCCCGCCGAGCCCGACACCGACCCCCGCGCCCAACCAATAGCGCGTAAACGCAAAACGCCTGCATCCCAATATGGATGCAGGCGTTTTTTCTTCTTAGCCTTATTGATCCGAACGGATAGCTACTTACGCACGCTGCGGAGCTTGCTGATCATGCCCTCGAAACGCTCCCCGTCCTCAGCAGTCTGGGCGATAACCAGTATCGTGTCGTTGCCGGCAAGCGAACCCAAAACATCGGGAAGCTCGGCCGCATCGATGGCGGCGGCGATACCCGAGGCGGTACCGGGCTGTGCCTTGACGATGACGAGGTTCTCGGTACGGTTGACGCCGATCACCAGCTCGGACACCATACGCTGCAGATGCAGGTCCTCCGCCAAGACGTACATGCCCTCGGGAAGCTTGCGAAGGCCCATCTCGGCGATGTCTCGCGATACGGTAGCCTGCGTGCAATCGAAACCGCGCTCCCTCAGTTCATCGACAAGCATGCACTGCGTCCGAACGTCCTGTTCACGGACGATTTCCCTGATAGCATCCTGCCGTCCGTTGCGTTTCTTAGCCATTCGAACCTCCGATCGCCGCGCGCCCGCTCAGTATAAACAGACGAATAGCGTTAATAGTAACGTAGCCGTGTTCTAGTGCATAGAACGATACAGATTCGTTACAAAGCTGTATATTTAATCGCCGCAAAGGCTCAAGGCGCCCTCATCGTAGGCAACCGACATGAAGCATAGGCCGCATGCCGGGGCCGTTGGGCCGGCGGCGGTGCGGTCGCACGCATCGATGGCCTCGCGCATCCACGAGGGATCCTTGCGGTGGGTTCCCACCTCCACGAGGCTCCCCACGATAGTGCGAACCATCGAATGAAGGAACGCGTTGCCCTGGATGGTGAAGGCGATGCACCGCTCCCCCAGGTTTTCCTGGACATCGAACGAGACGGACATCACGTTTCTATGCGTCGGCTTCCCCACGGCCGAGGAGACCTTGCAGAAGCTCTTGAAGTCCTGTTCGCCCAGAAGATATAGAGACGCCTGTTCCATAGCCTCCACATCGAGCTCACCGCGATGCCACCAGGATACATGACGCGTGAGCAGGGGCGGATTATCCCCCGTTGAGATGCGGTATGTATACGTGCGGGAACGGGCATCGAAGCGCGCAGAGAAGCCGGGGGCGGCATGATAGACCTCTCGCAACGCTATGTCATGCGGAAGCAGGGCCGCCATCGCCCGGGTCCACCGCCGGTGGGTGACCTCGAGCTCTTTTGCATACGCGGGAATGCTTATATACTGGGCGATCGCGTGCACGCCGGCGTCCGTTCGGCCCGCGCACGTGAGGTCGATGGGACGGCGCAGGAACGTCTCGAGCGCTCGCCGAAACTCGCTCGCCACGGTACGCTGGCCCGGCTGCTCCGCAAAGCCCGAGAACGCGACGCCGTCGTAGCCGATTTTGAATACCAGCGTACCCTCAAGCACCTCAGGGTCGAGAATACAATCCTTCATGCTGCTCCTACCATCCAATGAGAATCAATACGGCGGCGGCGATGGATCCGCCAGCGAACACGCCCCAGTCATGCAGCGAAAGAGGGCGCGGCGCGGGAAGAGGGGCATCCGCACCCTCAGGATAGCATCGCGCGGCCATGGCCGTGCCGATGCAGTCGGCTCGTCTCATCAAGCTGGTCAGCAGCGGAATGAAAATCGAAACCCACGCCTTTATGCGCGCAAGAAGTCCTCCCCCGTCAAAACTTGCACCGCGGGCACGCTGCGCCATCTGGATGCGAGAGAGCTCCTCTCCCACCAGCGGAATGAAACGCAGCGCCAACGATAGAACGGCACCGAGCTGCGCGACAGGCAGTCCCCAGCGCGCACAGGGCCTCAAGAGCCTCACGATCGAATCGCTGACTTGGGTGGGCGTCGTGCTCGCGCTCACCGTCAACGCGAAGCCAACCAGCAAAACGATGCGCAGTACGGCCTTGAGGCCACGTATACCGCCCACGACATCAACCCCCACGGGTCCCACGGCAAAAGCCTGGGGATTTCCGTCGCAGGAGATCAAATTGGCCAGCAACGTGAAGGCCAAAATAACGGTCATGGGCTTTAACGCCCGCGTGACCGCACGTACGGGAACCCCGGACATCGAGGCGGCCACACCGAGCAGCACGAACCACATGAGGACCGCCCCCAGCGAACGAGCCGTGAAGACGCCAACGGAAACAAGGCAAAGTAGACAGATCTTGACACGCGCATCGATTTGGGCAGCGCGGGTTGCGTCAGACGTGTAGCTACCGAAAACCTTCACGCTATTCATCGCGCCTCGCCCCCAGCACCCAGCAATGCACGCAACGCGACCGAGCTCGGCACGTTCAGACCGGCGCGCTCGAACGCACCCTTGATGCCATGCACATCAGAGCCGGAGCCATGCCATCCAACGGCGCCGTGGGCAAGAACCGCGACATCGTCTACATGCGGCAGCCACTCATCCACGTCATGGCTGATCACGATGATCGCCTTGCCATCAAGAGCCAATTCACGCGCAAGGGCATGGACGGACGCCCTCCCCGCGGCATCGAGCCCGGCCGTCGGCTCATCGAGAATCAAAACCGGGGTGTCCATAGCAACAGAGCACGCGATGGCGACCCGTCTCGCCTGTCCTCCCGACAAATCCAAGGGATAACGATCGAGAAGGTCGGAAGATATACCGAGTTTTCCACACGCACGCGCGACCATACGGGAGACGCCCTCCTCCGCGACCCCGGTGTTACGGGGATCGAACGCGATCTCGTCATACACCGAATCGAGGAAAAACTGCGACTCGGGACGCTGAAACGAAATCGCCACGACAGACGGAGACGGCTCACGTCCGGCAGCATCCACAGAACCCGCATCGCAGCGCAGCAGGCCAGCGCAAAGGGCGGCGAACGTGGATTTACCGGCGCCGGACCTTCCCGAGACAAGGCAGACGCGGCCCGGATAGACCGTGAAGGAGCAGTCGGCGAGTATCGTCTCGGAGGAATAGGAGAATGAGACGTCACGAAGGCTCAGAATGGGATCTTCCCCACCATGCCCAGAAGAGATGGGCTCCGCTTGACCGGAGCCATGGACGGCCTCAGGATGCGTCTGAAGCCACGTGCAAAGCGCACAGGGGTCGTTACAGGACGACATGGAGAAACCGCTCTTGCATGCGCTTACAACAATGGAGAGATATGGGTCGAGAGCAACGAGATCGCCTGAATCGAACAGACCGTCGAGCAGGAGCGACGAAGGGGAGGCATCTCGAACTATGGCCCCATCTTCAAAGCACAGCACCCGGTCCGAAAGAAGCACCTCGCGCAAATCATGCGTAACCTGCACAACGCCAATGCCCCGATCATGGGCAAGTCTCAGAACCAGTGCACGAAACGATTCCGAGGCAGCGTCGTCAAGCTGAGAGGTGGCTTCATCGAGAACAAGGTATGTCGGATCCATGGCAAGTACGCCCGCGAGCGCGAGGCGCTGCTGTTCCCCACCAGAAAGCTCAGACGTATTTCGATGAGCATACGATTCAAGACCAACAAGGGCCAAAGCCTCCGAAACGCGGCGCTCAACCTCATCTTCGTTCAAACGTAGGTTGCGAGGTCCAAACGCCACCTCATCAAAGACAACGGCGGAAACGATCTGGGACCATGGGTCCTGCTGGACGTACCCTACCCGAGCCCTTATTTCGCGTTGGTCCCCCACAGAGGAGGTGTTAAGTCCGTCGATAGCTATGCAGCCGCTTGTGGGCTCCACAATCGCACATAGCAACCGGGCAAACGTGGACTTCCCGGAACCGTTCCGGCCAACTATGGAAGTGATCTTTCCTGCATTAAGTTCAGTCGTTACATGTACAAGGGCGGGAACTTCCCCATAGCAAAACGATACATCACTGACGCGAATCATCGGGGACCCTCCCGTCCTCATGCACCTTTGATACATACAAAAAGAGGGACACGAACAAGCCGTGTCCCTCTCATCAAGAAAACCGGAATATAAACTACTCGGCTTCCTTCTCCTCAGCAGCCTCATCGGCGACCTCGGGGGCATTCTCCTCAGCGGCATCGTCAGCCTTGACGACCTTGGGAGCAGCAGCCTTCTTGGCAGGAGCAGCCTTAGCGGCCTTCTTCTGCACGGGCTCGGAGACGATCTCGATGATGACCATCTCAGCGCAGTCGCCCTTGCGGGGACCGAGCTTCATGATACGGGTGTAACCGCCATCGCGGTCAGCCCACATACCCTGAGCAGCCTTATCGAAGAGCTCGGCCACGAGATCCTTATCGCCAAGCTTGGCGATAGCGAGACGACGAGAGTGCAGGTCGCCCTTCTTGGCCCAGGTGATGATGGGCTCGGCAAAGCTGCGGAGAGCCTTGGCGCGAGGCAGGGTGGTCTTGATGCGGTCATTCTCGAAGAGCGCCTTAGCGAGGCTCCTCTTCATGGCCTTGGTATGGCTGGCGTCGGTACCGAGCTTCATACCCTTCTTCTTGTTGTGACGCATGGTGCGATTTCTCCTCTAAAACAGGGCGCTTAAGCCTTGAGGCTCAGACCCATGGACTCAAGCTTGTCCTTGACTTCCTCGATCGACTTCACGCCGAAGTTGCGAATGTTCAAGAGATCGTTCTCAGAGAACTCAACCAGCTGACGCACGGAGTGAATGCTTGCGCGCTTCAGGCAGTTGTAGGAACGAACGGAAAGGTCCAGATCCTCAATCTGCTTATCGAGCTCAGCGTTGTCGTTGGTGACCTCGGGGGCAAAGATGGAGACTTCCTCTTCGGCCTCGGGCTCCTCAGACAGATTCATGAACGCAGCCATATGCTGGTTGATGATGTTGGCAGCCTGAACAACGGCATCGCGAGGGGCGATGGCGCCGTTCGTCTCGATCTCGAGGACGAGACGATCGTAGTCGGTGTGCTGGCCTACGCGGCAAGCCTCGACAAATTTGGCGCAACGCTTAACCGGCGAGAACAGAGAGTCGACGTGAATGATTCCGATGGGATCGTTATCACGCTTGTTCTGCTCATAGGACACGTAACCGCGGCCATAACCGATACGCATGCTCATGGTCAGATGACCGCCCTCGGTGAGGGTGGCGATGTGCTGCTTGGGGTTGACGAGCTCGAACTCGGACGGGATGAAGAAGTCCTCACCCGTAACCACGCACGGACCATCGACCGAAATGGTAGCGGTGCCCTCATCCGTGGTGCCGAGGGCGCGGAACACCAGCTCCTTCACGTTCAGAACGATGTCGGTGACATCCTCTACCATGTTGGGGATAGTGGTGAACTCGTGCTGTGCGCCATCGATCTGGATGGCCTCGACGGCTGCGCCCTCAAGCGAGGACAGCAGCACACGACGCAGGGAATTGCCCAGCGTGTCGCCGTATCCACGCTCCAGGGGCTCGACGGAGACGCGAGCAGCAGTGTCGCTGATCTCCTCGACCTGAACCTGAGGCCTGATGAATTCTGACATGTATAACCTCCAGCGTAGCGCGCGAACGATTACCTCGAGTAAAGCTCGACGATGAGCTGCTCGTTGATATCGCCGCTGATCTGATCGCGGCTGGGCAGCGAGACAACGTTGCCGGAAAGCTTCTCAATGTCGACGTTGAGCCAACCGGGAACCTCGAAGCGCTCGGAGGAGATGAGGGCCTCCTTGATGGGAAGGAGATCGCGGAACTTCTCGCCGACAGCAACGACATCGCCCGGCTTAACGAGGTAAGACGGGATATCGACACGCTTGCCATTTACGGTGAAGTGGCCGTGACGCACGGACTGACGTGCCTCCTTGCGGGTACGGGCGAAGCCCATACGGAAGACAACGTTGTCGAGACGGGTCTCAAGAGCGATCAGGAGGTTCTCGCCGGTGATGCCATCGGTGCGAACAGCACGCTCGTAGTAACGACGGAACTGCTTCTCGAGAACGCCGTAGATGAACTTAACCTTCTGCTTCTCGCGCAGCTGCATGCCGTACTCGGATTCCTTGCGACGGCGCTTGGGCTGGCGGATAGATTCCTTCTTGCTGCTGTAGCCGAGCTCAACGGGATCGATCCCGAGCTGACGGCAGCGCTTAAGAACAGGAGTCCTGTCGATTGCCATAGTTAATCGATCCTTTCAGTTACACGCGGCGACGCTTCTTGGGGCGGCAGCCGTTGTGCGGAATGGGGGTCTTGTCCTGAATGCTGGAAACCTCGAGGCCAGCAGCCTGGAGGGAGCGGATAGCAGTCTCACGACCAGAGCCGGGGCCCTTTACGTAGACGGCAACCTTGTGCATGCCGTGCTCCATAGCGGCCTTGGCGCAAGCCTCGGCAGCCATCTGAGCGGCAAACGGGGTGGACTTGCGGGAACCCTTGAAGCCCACGGTACCAGCAGACTGCCAAGCGATGACATTGCCCGCAGGATCGGTGATCGAAACGATCGTGTTGTTGAACGTAGAACGGATGTGAGCCTGGCCCACGGAAATGTTCTTACGGTCGGCGCGCTTGATACGAGTGGAGGCGCCGCGCTTATTCTTTGCAGTAGCCATTATGCGTCAGTCTCCCTTATTTCTTCTTCTTGGCACCGATCTGACGCTTCGGACCCTTACGGGTACGAGCGTTGGTGTGGGTGCGCTGGCCACGGACAGGGAGGCCCTTGCGGTGACGGAGGCCACGGTTGCAGCCGATATCCATCAGACGCTTGACGTTCTGGGAACGCTCGCGGCGGAGGTCACCCTCGACCATGAGCTGGTTGTTGTCGATGTAATCGCGGATCGCCGTGATTTCTTCCTCGGTGAGATCCTTGATACGGGTACCATCAGCGATGTTGCAATCAGCGCAAATCTTAGCTGCGGTAGTGCGGCCGATGCCGTAGATGTAAGTCAGACCAATCTCCGCACGCTTCTCGTTCGGAAGGTCGACACCGTTAATACGGGCCACGTGAATCTCCTCTCTTAGCCCTGGCGCTGCTTATGGCGCGGGTTCTCGCAAATGACGAACACCTTGCCATGGCGGCGGATGATCTTGCACTTATCGCACATCTTCTTGACCGAAGGACGTACCTTCATCGTTCTTCCTCTCGGTAGTGCTCAAACTACAAATGGAATGTTATCTACTCGCCCAGCCGCAGGCGTTAATAACGATTCGGAGCATATGCGCATTCGAAGCTGAGCTGGCCTCGCGCCACATACACCCGATGCAGTCGCTACTTATAGCGATAGGTGATGCGGCCGCGCGTAAGATCATAGGGAGACAGCTCCACAACGACCTTATCGCCCGGCAGAATTCGAATGTAGTTCATACGGATCTTGCCGGAAATGGAACAAAGAACCGAATGACCGTTCTCAAGCTCAACACGGAACATAGCGTTCGGGAGCGGTTCGGTAACCGTGCCCTCGAGCTCGATAGCATCTTCCTTCTTCACGAGCAATCATCTTTCTCTAGAAAACGACAGCAATAGTGCATGATAGCAAAATCATGCAGAATGTGGAGCATAGCTGAATTGCTCCATAACTTATTCAGGTCTTACCATTGTAAAACCTTACATTACACCGCCTTGCATGGAGCACCATGCGCCTTGGCTATCAGTAGTGAGAATAACGGGTCCGTCTTCGGTGATGGCGATCGTATTCTCATAGTGAGCGCTGGCGAGGCCATCGTCCGTGGAGACAAGCCAACCATCCCGACCGGTGTGAACATGATTGGAGCCAAGTGTGATCATAGGCTCAATCGCGATAACCATTCCGGCCTGGAGCTTAACGCCGCGTCCCTTCTTGCCATAGTTTGGAACGTTGGGGTCCTCATGCATGGCATGGCCGATACCGTGTCCGACATAGTCACGAAGCACACCGTAACCGTTGCTTTCGGCGAGCGTCTGAACAGCATGTCCGACATCACCGATATGATTACCGGGGACGGCCTGTTCAATAGCAGCCTTAAGGCAATCACGAGTGCACTCGCACAGCGCTTTTACCTCGGACGAAGGGTTTCCAACATAAAACGTCCAGGCATTATCCCCTACCCAACCGTCAACGATAGCGCCGGTATCGATCGAGATGATGTCTCCATCGCGGAGGATGACATCTGGATTGGGAATGCCGTGAACAACCGCATCATTCAACGATGCGCAAATGGAGCCGGGAAACCCACCATAGCCTTTGAAAGCGGGGATACCGCCGTGCATGCGGATAATCTGCTCGGCGAGCTGATCGAGCTCGAACGTTGAAACACCGGGACGGACCATAGCCCCGACATGCCGGAGCGCCATCTTGGACAGCGCTCCGGCTTTCTTCATCTGCTCGATCTCGTCTGACGACTTGATCTTGATCATAGACCGAGCGCTTCCTTCACATCGGTGAAGACCTCATCGACCGGACGGTTACCGTCAACGACCTTGAGGATGCCCTGACCGCGATAGTACTCCACGAGCGGGCTCGTGTTCTTCTCGTACACATCGAGACGGTTCTTGATGGTCTCGGGCTTATCGTCATCGCGCTGATACATCTCGCCGCCGCAAGACGGGCACACGTCGGTATCCGGGCCTGCGGTATAGCCGCAGTCACGGCAGGTGCGTCGGGAAGACAGTCGATCGATGATGACCTCGGCGGGCACGTCGACGAGCAAAGCACCGTCGAGCTCGCGGCCCATGGCCGAAAGCTCGGTATCGAGTGTTACGGCCTGGACGGTATTGCGGGGGAAACCATCGAGAATGAAGCCCTTTTGGGCATCGTCGGCGGCAAGACGCTCCTTGACCAGATCGATAACGAGCTGGTCGGGAACGAGTTCGCCAGCATCCATATATTTCTTTGCGGCAACGCCGAGCTCGGACTGAGCCTTGACTGCCGCACGGAGCAGGTCACCGGTAGAGATGTGGGCGACACCGAAGTCGACGACCAGGCGCTGAGCCTGGGTTCCCTTACCCGCACCGGGTGCACCCAACAAAACGATATTCATGATGGGTCCTCTCTCCTACTTACTTAAAGAAGCCGTCGTAGTCGTACATCTTGAGCTGGCTCTCAACCTTATCAAGGGTATCGAGCACAACGCCGACCATGATCAGCACAGACGTACCGCCAAATGCCTGGATCAGAGAATTGCCCGTAAACGAGAAAACGATAGACGGGACGATGGCGATGATAGCCAGGAAAATTGCGGACGGAAGCGTGATCTTGTTCAACGCGTTCTTGATGTAGGCCGCGGTGGCCTTGCCCGGACGGACACCCGGAATGAAGCCGCCCTGCTTCTTGAGGTTCTCAGCGGTGTCATCGGGGTTGAATACCATAGAGGTATAGAAGTACGCGAAGAACACAATAAGGCCGACGTTGAGAATCCAGTTGATCCAACCCTGGGACAAAGCACCTGCAACCGACTGAATCCAATGGATGTTCGGGAAGAAGACGGCAATCTGGGCCGGGAAGTACAGAAGCGCGCTTGCGAAGATGATCGGGATAACGCCAGCGGTGTTTACCTTGATGGGAAGGTACGTGGACTGACCGCCCATGATGCGACGACCCACAACACGCTTTGCGTACTGGACCGGGATACGACGCTGACCGCGCTCAAGGTACACGATGAACGGAATCACGCAAAGGATGACGACGAAGATGACCGCCGTGATGCCGATTCCGGTGGCACCGCCTTGGATGGACTGGAAGATAGCCTGGGGCAGACCGGCCATGATGTTGGCAAAGATGATCAAGCTCATGCCGTTACCAATGCCGCGCTGAGTGATCAGCTCGCCGATCCACATGATCAGCATGGCGCCGGCGACAAGCGTTCCCACGATCATGATATCGAAGACGATCTGGGGCGCACCGGCGTCAGTGAACTCGATACCGAAACTCTTGAAGAGGAAGAGGTAACCGATACCGTTCAGCAGCGCCAAGCCCAGCGTCAGGAAGCGGGAATACTGAGTGATCTTGGTCTGGCCGACCTCGCCCTCACGAGCCAGCTCATGCAAGCTGGGCACAACGGCCTGGAGCATCTGCATGATGATCGAGCTCGTGATGTAGGGCATGATACCCAGGGAAAAGACGGAGACGTACGACAGCGCCCCGCCGGAGAAAAGATTCAGCAGCGCCATCGCGCCCGAGGCGACGGAGTCGCCAGCGGACTGGAATAGGCCCAGCATCCCCTGGAAGGGGATACCGGGCACAGGAACGTGTGCACCGATACGGTACACAGCGAGCATTCCGATGGTGAAGAGAATCTTTCCGCGAAGTTCTTTGATGCGGAAGGCATTCTTCAGACCATTTAGCACGGGAGCTCGACCTTTCCGCCAGCGGCCTCGATCTTGGCCTGCGCGGAAGCGGAGACCTTATCGACCTTAACCGTGAGCTTCTTGGAGATCTCGCCGTTGCCGAGCACCTTGACGGGCTCGAACTCGCTCTTGGTCAGACGAGCAGCCTTAAGAGCTGCGCCGTCGACTACAGCGCCATCCTCGAAACGAGCCTCGAGCTCGGAAACGTTGATAGCGGTGTACTCGATACGACGGGGATTGCGGAAACCCGGAAGCTTCGGGAGACGCATGGCCAGCGGAGTCTGGCCGCCCTCGAAGCCGGCACCCTTGGTGCCGCCGGAACGGGAGCCCTGGCCGTTCAGGCCACGGCCGGCATAGGTGCCGCCCTTACCGGAATTGCCGCGACCGACGCGCTTGCGGCTGCGGTTGGAACCCGGAGCCGGAGTAAGGTCATGAAGCTGCATAATTACTCCTCTACAATCTCAACGAGGTGCTTGACCTTGAAGATCATGCCGCGGACGCCAGCGTTGTCGGCGATCTCGCGCGTGTCGTTGATGCGGTGCAGGCCAAGGGCGCGAACGGTGCGACGCTGATCCTCTTTGCAGCCGTTGATGCTGCGGACCTGCTTGATCTTGATGGTGTCAGCCATGCTTAGTTCTCCTTCTTCCCGATGAACATCTCGGAAACGGTGAGACCGCGAAGCGCAGCGACATCCTCAGGGCTGGAAAGCTCCTTGAGACCCTCAGCGGCGGCCTTGATGATGTTCAGGCCGTTGTCGGAACCGAGGGACTTGGAGAGGATGTTCTTGATGCCGGCCAGCTCGAAGAGCGGACGGACGGCACCGCCAGCGATAACACCGGTACCCTCGACAGCCGGACGCATGATGATGCGGGCAGCGCCGAACTCGCCGATGACGTCGTGAGGAATGGAGCCATCCTCGGTCACGGGCACGTGGAACATGTGCTTCTTGGCGTCCAGGGCGGCCTTGGAAATAGCCATGGGGACCTCAGCGGACTTGCCCATGCCCAAACCGACGTTGCCCTTGCCATCGCCCACGACAACGAGGGCGACGAGGGACATGCGACGGCCACCCTTGACGGTCTTGGCGACGCGGTTGATGAAAACTACGCGCTCCTCGAACTCAGAGGCCTCGCGCTGCTGCTTTTGGTTACGAGCCATTTGCTACTACCTCCTAGAACTCGAGACCGGCGGCACGGGCGCCGTCGGCGAGGGCCTTGACGCGGCCATGATAGATACGGCCACCGCGGTCGAAGGAGACCTTGGTGATACCGGCGGCCACGGCGCGCTCGGCAACGAGCTTACCGACCTTCTCGGCGGCCTCCTTGTTGCCGGTGTGGGTGCCCTTGAACTCAGCCTCGAGGGTAGAAGCGGAAACGAGGGTGTTGCCCTTGGTGTCGTCAACGATCATGGCGTAGATGTTGGCGTTGGAGCGGACGATGCGCAGACGCGGACGCTCAGCGGTGCCGAAGATCTTGCCACGGACGCGACGCTGACGACGCTTGAGGCTCTGCCTCTTCGCCTGTTGCTTATTCATGTGAAACTCCTTCAATGAAGTCCTGCCAGCACCTAACGGGGTGCTGGTCTTACGTTGCGAAAGCCTCTACTACTTGGCGGCCTTACCGAGCTTGCGGCGAATGTGCTCGTCCTGGTAGTGGATACCCTTGCCCTTGTAAGGCTCGGGCGGGCGCTTAGCGCGGATCTCAGCAGCGACCTGACCGACCATCTGCTTGGAGATGCCCTTGACAACGATGTGGGTGTTGTCCGGAACCTCGAGGGTGATGCCCTCGGGCTGCTCAACAAACACGGGGTGGGAGAAGCCGAGGGAGAGCTCGAGCTTCTTGCCCTTCTGCTGAACACGGTAGCCGACGCCGGAGAGCTCCAGGGTCTTCTGGTAGCCCTCGGACACGCCGATGACCATGTTCTGGATCAGAGCACGGGTGAGGCCGTGCATAGCACGAGCGGTGCGCTCGTCGTTGTCGCGAGTAACGATGACCTCGTTGTTCTCGACAACAGCGTTGATCTCCTCGTGGAGATCGTACTCAAGGGTGCCCTTGGAACCCTTGATGGCGACATGCTTGCCGTCAACTGCCACTTCGACTCCGGCGGGAATCTGGACAGGCTTCTTACCGATACGGGACACGGTGTCTCCTTCCTTCTACGCGCCGTCGAATTACCAGATGAGAGCGACGACCTCGCCGCCGACGCCCAGCTTGCGAGCATCACGGTCGGCCATTACGCCCTTGCTGGTGGAAACGATCGCGGTACCAAGGCCGCCACGGACGCGGGGAAGATCGGCAACGCCGGCGTACTTGCGCAGACCAGGCTTGGAGTAGCGCTTGATGCCGTTGATGACCTTCGTCTTCTTGGGGCCGTACTTAAGGGTGATGTGCAGGGTCTTAGACGGAGCGGTATCCTCGACGGAATAGCTCTCGATGTAGCCCTCCTCGCAGATAACGCGAGCGATCTCGACGAGCTTCTTGCTGCTCGGCATCGAGACCTCTGCCTTGTTCGCAGCATTGCCGTTGCGGATGCGCGTAAGCATGTCTGCGATCGGGTCAGTGAGATTCATGCGGATTCTCCTTCGTTCTTTGATGAGTCCGTGTCACCGGTTCTTTACCACCCATAGTGGAAAAGCCTACCTGACACGTCTTCCGTGCGCGTGCCCCCTTTCGGGACCGCGCGCTGGCAGTGACTTACCAGCTGGCCTTCTTGATGCCGGGAAGCTCGCCCTTGAGCGCCAGCTCGCGGAAGCAGACACGGCACAGGCCGAACTTACGGTAAACAGAATGCGGACGGCCGCAGCGCTGGCAGCGCGTGTACTCGCGAGTCGAGAACTTCTGCTTGCGATTGCACTTGACGATCATCGATGTCTTAGCCACTTATTTCCTCCTCACATATGAGTCAAAACCCCAGGACGGCGCCGCGCAATCCGTACGCGCCGCCGTGCGATCCTGAGGTAAAAGAACCTATTTCTTGAACGGGAACCCGAAGGCATCGAGAAGGGCCTTGGCCTCTTCATCGGTCTTCGCGGTCGTCACGAAGGTGATGTCCATACCACGGGTGTGGTCGACGGAGTCGAAGTCAACCTCGGGGAAGATGAGCTGCTCGGTAACGCCCATGGAGAAGTTGCCACGGCCGTCGAAGCTCTTAGCGGAGATGCCGCGGAAGTCGCGGATACGGGGGATAGCCACAGAGGTCAGACGATCGAAGAACTCCCACATGCGGTCGCCGCGCAGGGTGACCTTGGCGCCGATCGGCATACCTGCACGCAGCTTGAAGGATGCGATGGACTTACGGGCGCGGGTGATCATCGGCTGCTGGCCGGTGATGGTGCGCAGGTCGCGGACGGCACCGTCGATTGCCTTGGAATCGGTGGCAGCCTCGCCAACACCCATGTTGACGACGATCTTCTCGAACTTCGGGATCATCATAACGTTGGGGTAGTTGAACTTGTCCTGCATCAGCTGCTTGACCTCGTTGTTGTACTTGGTCTTAAGACGCGGAACGTACTTCTCTTCAGCCATGTTCACTCCTTTTGGGGTTTTAAGCACGGGATTGGCCTCGTGGGTTAGCCTCGTGCCTCCTGACGTGCGCCATGCCCGCGATGGCTTTCTTGGGCATGACGAATTGACGGCAGGAGCCGACAAAACAGTCGTTACTATACGCTTATGCGGCGACGATTGCCACCGCAACTTCATGTGTGCAGGTAAATCCATAAATCGCGACCAACGGCGGATGGAGATCGATATGGGCTGGCTTGACTGGATGACAGGCGCCTGAAACGCCCGTTGATTTCCAAACCAAACGAAAGTCACATTTTCGCCTTTCTGTTCGTGACTTTCGTTTGATCTGGAGCAGGGCCTCCCGTCCAAATCAAACGAAAGTCACATTGCCAAGCTGAACTCCGTGGCAAAAGTCTGGTTCGAAGCAGATGGGAGCATGCCGCATTTGCTTCGAACCAATAGCCGCCCATCAATCCTGAGCAAATTCACTCAAGTATGCACGCATGAGGGGGATGTCAAAATCCAGAGCCCGCCCGGACGCTCGCCGATCACCCCTTGTCCCAAGAGGCGCCGCTTATATGTGGACGCGTAGCCGTTGCTCACGCCCATTCGACCGGCGATATCGGTCAGACGGCTCCCGTGCTCATCCTTGAGCATGGCAAGAGCGAACTCCCGATCTTTACGCGACATCTCACGATATGTCACATCGAGCACGCCCCTGCTGAAGTCCTCGCGCGCTTCTTCGATGCCCCGTGCTACGCTCGCGGAATCGAGCGTTTCCCGGTCCCAGGCCTCTTCCCATGCGAAATATCCAACCAGCTGCAACATATAGGCGAAGCCGTCTGTGGCCCGCGTGGCAGAGCCCAATGCCGCATCTTCTATCGTCTTGCCCGCACTCTCGATAGTCCTCCTGAGCGCAAGCCTCACTTCGGTCTCATCGATGCTGCCGATATGGCGCTGACGTGCACGCCGCAAGAACGACGCCCGGTCATCTGATATGAGTGCGGTCACATCGGAGGGAAGCCCGGCCATAACGAGAGCGACCTTGTGTCCCCCGCGAATCAGAAGTTGGTAAATCGAGGCGAGCATCACCACTTCATCGACCGACGGCGTGACTTCGTCGACCGTGATGAGCAGGGCGCTTCCCTGCTGCTCGATCTTTTCGAGGAGCGCCTCGATGCGCGCACGCCAGTTCGACGTCTCCGGTTCCGAGAAAACCCATTCCAGACTGAGCAGCTGGCCAAGCCCCACGGCGGAGAGCCTCCGCCCCGGCTCCCGCTCGATCAGATGAGCCGCGGCCTTCCCCGCCTGCTGGATGATGTCTTCAAGCATGCCCGGAACGGCCACCGCGTCGACCGTGAGCCACCCATGCGATCGTGCGACATCGCCGATGCGGGAAAGAAGTGTCGTCTTTCCCGTTCCGCGGGCACCGACCAATATCGTCGAAAGGTTTGGATTGCCCGGCCCGTCCTCGAACGCCCTTGACATCTCCCGGAGCAATCGGTCGCGCCCCGCCAAGAACGGCGGAACCATTCCAAATGTCGGAGTGAATGGATTGCGTCTTCCCTCCACTAGCTCTCCCCTCTGCCATGTAGTATATTTTTCCAATTTTCGACTTCTTTTGCAGATTTCGACTTCGCGCGGAATAGTCATCGGTGGCCCCTTCCCATGTGCCCTTCTTGAAGAACTGCCAGAACGTCTGCCCCTCGGGTATGGCGCTGCGAACGTCGTCCGAAAGCCCGAGGGCGAGTCGGGCGAGCCACTGCCTGTCGGCGAGCTTCAGGCCCCTGCCCTCCTTGCCGAACAGTGAGCTTGCGGCGAACCTCCACAGAGCAGCGTTCCTCTCGTCCATCGCCCCTGCGACGCCCGTCGCGCCCGCAAGCGCGGCGCCCACGTCCCCGAACACATCGATGAAAGCGAACGGCCCGCCGTCGAGGGCCTCGCCGTACTGCGCGCGCAGGTCTGCGGCGACCGCTTCCCTCATGGCGTCCGTGACGAACTCGCCGGGAGCGAGACGGCTGGCGTACTCCTCCTCGAACGCGTCCACCGCCGCCTCGTAGGCTACATACGACGAGCGGATCTCGCCGATCGCGGTGCCCTGGGTCCCCGCGAGCGACGAGAGCGCCGACAGGGGCCCCGACACCCCGCCGGCGGACTCGAGCCCGGATAGGGCCGACTGCGCGGCGGCCACCGCCGCCTCCAGGTCCTCGAGGGACCCGTCGGCGAAATCACACGCGCCCGCCACGTTATGGTACGGCTCGAACCTGATGACACGCGGAGACGCCGCTGTCGATAGCGCCGCGGAAAGCAGCGCGTCGCGGGCGGGGGCAAGCTCGCCTTCGAGAGACGCGAGGGCATCGGCGTACGTGGCTCCCATCGCGGTCAGGCCCTCGGCCAACATCCTGAGTGTCACCTCGAGGTCGGCGTAAGCATGGGACTCGGCGATCATCCACGCACCCGACATGAGGTTCGCGAAATTCGAGTTGACCTTACCCACCCTCGCCACGGATTCGCCCGCGCGCGTGGCCGCGGACGAAACAGCCGTCGCCGCTGATGAGAACTCATCAATGTCGACCCTGAACACGAGCGCCTCCTAATAGATGTAACGCGAGATTTCCCCGCACGCAGGAGTTGCGGATTGGCTTGAAGCTGCAATCGCCTTATCCATGTCCATAAACGTATCGGCACCCTGCTTGACGTAACCGCTGTGTCTCAGCAGGGAATCCTGAACGGAGGCCAAATAGGACGACGCCTCGGCGAGCGTTTCCATTGCGCTGGCAGCCGCCCGCCCCTCCCACGCGCCTTCCAACGCCGAAGAGACGGCGGCGATCGAGTCATTTATAGCCTTGAGCTCCCGCGCCTCTGAATCGTAGCTCTCCACGGCTGATAGGGCCTGTTCGCGGTCGACGATGATTTCCCCCGCGACCATGGGCTACTCCTTTCCGTTTTCCGCGACCCCCTTCGAGCGCATCCGCTCGAAGGGGGCGGTGTTCGCCTCGAGGAAAGCCTGAAACGCAGCTCCTTTGTCGTCCAGATAGCCGAGCTGGTGAAGCTTGTCGATCATGTGCTTGTCGAAAAAGTATCCCTCATCGGGGACAGTCCGCCCCTCCGGGTACGGGACACCGATATAGTCCCAATAGCGCCCCGACTTCCCATCGAGCGCCATGACCCCGGCGATCATGACGGGGCGCGAACCGCCCTCGAGCGTGACCACCGTTCCCACGGGAAGCCAATCGTCTTTTGTGATCATGACGTCCCCCTCGAGCGCGCCCGCAACGACACGGGCAATCCGGATTCATTAGCGTTTGAGTCTAACCCACAGCCCCCGCCCAGAAGCACGCGCGTCGATAGTCGTGTGGATCGAGTCGGCGGATGGAGTCGGAGATGACCATCCATCAAAGAGACGCGCTGGATATGAGGAATGGCGCGCGGCTCGCACAAGGCGGTTTCCATCTTTATACTTATGCAGTTACACATTTGTCTGGAGCTGCATATGCATTCCCATCCCTCCCCCTCCTCCAAACCCGAACTGCTCGCCCCCGCGGGTGGGCCCAAGCCGTTCTATGCGGCGCTCGCGGCCGGCGCGGATGCCATCTACTGCGGCATGGGGTCGTTCAACGCCCGGCGCAAGGCCGATAACTTCACTGACGAGACGTTCGAGACAGCCTGCCGGGCAGCGCATCTCGCTGGGTCGCGTGTCTATGTGACCGTCAACATCGTCATCAAAGACGAGGAAATGTCCGAGGCGCTCTCTCTTGTCGACCGTTGCTGGAAGTTCGGTGCCGACGCCTTCATCATCCAGGACTGGGGCCTGTTCTTCGAGATTCGCCGCCTCATGCCCGAGGTGGAGACCCATATATCGACACAGGCGAATATTCACGACGCCCGCGGCGCCGCCTGGTGTAAAGAGGCCGGCGCCGACCGCGTCACGCTTTCCCGCGAGCTCTCCGTCGACGAGATCGCCGCAATCCACAATGCCGTGGACATCGAGCTCGAAGTGTTCTCCCACGGCGCCATCTGCTTTTGCTATTCGGGCATCTGCCTGCTTTCCAGCTTCACCTCCCATGGACGCTCGGCGAATCGCGGCATGTGCGCGCAGCCCTGCCGCCTGCCTTACGAGCTGATCGACGAAACGGGGCGCTCCTGGTCGAAGCCGGGTCGCGAGCGTGCCCTATGCCCGCGCGACACCTGCACAGCCTATATGCTCCCCCGCCTGCTGGATGCGGGCGCGCACGCGTTGAAGCTCGAGGGGCGCATGAAGGCGCCCGACTACGTGCACTCCATCGTGAGCGCCTACCGCGCGCAGCTCGATGACATCCTCGCCGGCCGCGAAATCTCAGACGAGACCGCCCAGGCCCGCTACCGCCAACTCAAACGCTGCTTCAATCGCGATTTCACTTGCGAGTACCAGGAGGGTCGTTCGGGCGATGAGATGATGAGCTATGAGCGCTCGAACAACCGAGGCCAGATCGTGGGTGAGGTGCTCGGCAGCAAGCCGCTCGGCAATACGAGGGGCCTGAAACCCGACGACAAGCGCCGTCGTGCCGCCTGGACGAGGCTGCATCTTTCCGAGCCGGTGGGCAAGGGCGACCTACTCGAGCTGCGCCACGACGATGAGTTCGATCAGTTCCTCACCGCCATCGCCCCCGAGGATGCCCAGGCGGGCGACATCATCGAGTGCCGCACCGCACGGCCCATGCCCGCGGGCGCCCTCGTGCGCCTTATCCGCAGCCAGGCAGCGCTCGACGCCGCCGAGGCGGCGCTCAAGCGGCCCGTCGCCCGCAAGCGCGCGATCGACGTCCGCGTCGTGGCCCGGGTCGGACAGCCGTTTATCGTTCAACTGACGTGCGTCGACGATCCTTCGCTTGTGGGCCGCGCCGAGGGATTCACCGTCGAGGCCGCCAAAACCCGCGCCGTCATCGCCGACGACCTGATCGAGCACGTGGGCCGCATGGGATCTTCGCCGTTTGAAGCGGCGTCCTTCGACATCCAGCTTGACGCTGGCTGCGGCATGGGCTTCTCCGCCGTGCACAAGGTGCGCGCGGCCGCCTGCAGGGCGCTGGAGCAAGCCATTCTCGCCCCGTACGACACACGCATCGAGCATGCACTCGACGGATGCGGCCTCCTGCATGACAAGTCGCAGGCGCTTTCCTCGCCCACCGTGGCCGAGGGCTCGCTGGCCCTCACCGATACGTGCATCGCTTCGGGGGCGGCGGTACGCGATGAGCGTAATCGACTTGCGTCCACAACCCCTGCAGCCAAAGCCTCGTGCACGGGAACACTCGGCTGCAACGGCGAAATTTGCGCGCTGGTCGCCTCATGCAACGCCGCTGCCGCCGCGCGCCACGCCGGGGCAACGCGCATATACATGACGGTTGACGACCTCATCGCCGCAGGGCTCTCCCCTACCGACTGCTCCGCACGCGGCATCATCCCGGTCCTCGATGAAGTCTCGCGCGAGGTCGATCACAAAAGGCTCGATCCCTGGCTCATGCCCGGCGCCCCCGCAGCCGTGGGCACCATATCTGAGCTCGCGCTTGCGTCTGAGCGGGGTGCTGTCGCCGAGCTGCGCAGCTGCATCCCGGCGCATAACGTTGCGTGCATGCGAGCGCTTGCATCGCGCGGAGCCGCAGGCGCGTGGCTCTCCCCCGAGCTCACGCTCACCGAGATCGAACGCATCGCGCCGCAACGCGGGGACATGGAGCTTGGCCTCATGGTGCTCGGACACCCCCGCGTCATGACGAGCGAGCACTGCGTCCTGCAGGTCGCGGGCGCCTGCATCCACGATTGCGCCTCGTGCCGCCTGCGCATGCACGATTTTAGCCTCAAGAACATCGACGGGCGCATGCTGCCCGTGCGCACGGGGCTCGACGGGCGCAGCCGCCTCTACGACGGAACCCCGATCGATGCCACCCCGCAGATTCCCCAGCTGCTACGCGCCGGCGTCACGCGCTTCCTCGTCGACGGCACGCTTCTCGATGCCGATGAGCTGTCCCGTTGGGTTGCACGCGCCAGGCGTGCCCTCGAAGCCGCCCTTGCGGGGCGCACGCCCGAACGCCGCATGCCCAAAACCTCCTCGGGCTGCCTATTCCAGGGAGTCGAGTGAACGTGGGCGCGGTCCGGATCCTATACGAGGATGACCATCTCATCGCCGTCGACAAGCCTGCGGGCGTCATTGTCCATGGCGACGGAACAGGGTCGTGCACGCTCACCGAAAACGTGCGCGACCTGGTCGAACGCCGCGGCGGCTCCCCCGTGCAAATCGCCGGCGTCCAAGCTCTGCAGCGCCTCGATCGCGAGACCACGGGAATCGTGCTGTTCTCATTGCGCAAGGAGACGCAGGCGGCCTTCGACCGCATCATCGCCGAACGCGCCATCGAGAAGCGCTATCTCGCCATCGCATCCGGGCGGATTCGCACCCCGCGCGAGATCACCGCGCCCATCGGACGCGATCGCCATGATTCCCGGCGCATGCGCGTGAGCCGCACGGGCAAGTCGGCGCGGACGGTCATCACTCCGCTCGACTGCGCCCCCGAGCGGACGTTGCTCGAGGTCGACCTGCACACCGGGCGCAAGCACCAGATCCGCGTGCACATGGCCCACATCGGCCACCCCCTCCTGGGAGATCGCCTCTATGGCGGACCTGGCGCTTTCCAGCTCATGCTACATGCGGCTGAACTCGCCTTCACGCACCCTCTCACCGGAGAGCGGGTTCGCATCACCGCGCCCTACCCCAAGAGGTTCGAGGCGTTGTTCGACCGGCGGGGATGACGGCGTCCGGTTATTCCGCAGACTCCTCCTCGGGATAGACGACGCCCCAATCGCGGCGCAGACGCGTCATGATATCCATCACATCCGAAGCGTAGCCGATGAGCTCGCGCTTGGACCCATCCCCTGCGACCGCCTTCTCCAGGTCGGCTATCTCGTAGCATAGCGCATACGCCTCGATGCCCGCGGAGACCTCCTCGCGATGCCCGTCTGCGGTCCACGTGATTGTCGCACGGTCCGCGCGCGGGTACGACATGATCTCGATATAGCAGTCGTCAAAGCACAGGGTGGCGCGCTTGGGCTGCTTGGCGTGCATGGTGAGCGAGAACACGCCGATCTGGCCCTCGGCGTTGCGGGTCACAAAGCCGCTCTCCTCGTCGACACCCGTCTTGAAGACGTTGGCGAGCGACACCACCTCGGTGGGCTGGCTTTCCATGAACAGACGCGCAACCGAGAGTGCGTACACGCCGATATCCAACATCGCCCCGCCGGCGAGCGAGCGATTCCAAAACCGGTTGCTCAAGTCGTCGTAGCTATGCCAACTGCCAAAGTTCACCTGCGCCAAGCGCAACCTGCCGAACTCGCCCGCCTCCGCGCGACGCATGAGCTCGACATACAGCGGCATATGCAGCACCGTGGTCGCATCCATGAGAACCACTCCGTGCTCATCGGCGATGGCGCGGGCCTCTTCAAGCTCGGCACTGTTGAGGGTGATCGCCTTTTCGCAGAGCACGTGCTTTCCGGCCGCGAGCGCACCGCACAGGTAGTCGATATGGGTGTTGTGGGGCGTGGTGATATAGACCGCATCGACGGCCGGATCCGCATAGAGCTCCTCGACCGAATCATACACACACTCGACGCCATATTCCCGAGCGAACGCCTCCGCCTTTGAGCGCGTGCGATTGACGATGCCATACACCTTGCGCCCAGCCAACGCGAGGGACTGCGCCATCTGATTCGCGATGACACCGCAGCCAATTACAGCCCAAGAAAGCTCAGGAGCCGTAAAAACGTCCTTTGGGAACGGCTTTCCCACGACTGCTGCGAATGCAGCCTTGGCCGCAGCTGCGGCATCGAGCGGTGCGACATTGCCTGTGGTCTGAGCATCCATGTGTACCCCTTTTCCATGATGAATCGCTACGCAGCAATTGTGGCACAAGAGCCGCGCGCCGATGCCCATGCCGGAGGGAAAACGAGCAAGAGGGGGGTCAGAGCCGTAATGAGGACTCAGGAAATGAAAGTGTACGTTTTGGGGAAGGTTTTTGCCCAAAAGGCGAATGGACGAAATTCTGGACAACGTTTCCGCAGGAAAGCAGAGCCCAGATTTTTGGACATCGGCCTTTCCGCGTCAAACCTTTCCCAAAACAAACACTTATTGCGGAGCTCGCTACGGCACATCATGACCACTCGCATTGCGGGCGGTTTGCTCGTAGGGTGAAACCCTTCGAACCCAGCCGTTGCCCAAGACATGGGGCCAAGATGCGCCACAGGCCCCAGGATCACAGGCCAGGACCCAAAGTCAGGACACAAACCGGAACCCATACCCCAGGGCATGGGTCCAGGACGATCACAGGCCCAAGGTCCCAGATCACGGCCATGGAAAGAAAATACCCCCTGAACTGCACGAGGCAATCCAGGGGGTATGAAGGCGCTCTAGATGCTAGATCTTAGAACTTGTGGCCGCACTTCTTGCAGATGCGAAGCTTGGTCTTCTTGCCGTCGAGCTCGCCGGCCTCATGGCCAACGCGGGTGCGCTTGCCGCAAGCCGGGCAAACGAGGTTGACGTTGGAGGCATCGATTGCGGCCTCCTGAGACACGATGCCGCCCTGCTGATTCTGCGGGTTCGGCTTAACGGCCTTCTTGACGATGGCAACGCCCTCGACAACGACCTTGCCCTCCTTGGGCATGGCGCGCAGGACAACGCCCTGCTTGCCGCGATCCTTGCCGGAGAGGACCTCGACCTTGTCGCCCTTCTTGATGGACATAGACATAGTGGTCTCTCCCAACTACAGGGTCTCGGGTGCGAGCGAGACGATCTTCATGTACTTGCGGTCACGAAGCTCGCGAGCGACGGGCCCGAAGATACGGGTGCCGACGGGCGAACCGTCGTTGTTGATGACAACGCAGGCGTTGTCATCGAAGCGGATGTAGGAACCGTCCTTGCGACGGACCTCCTTCACGGTGCGTACGACAACGCAACGAACAACGTCCTTCTTCTTGACGTTGGCGCCAGGAGTTGCCTCCTGGACAGCGGCCATGATGACGTCGCCGATGCCGGCGTAACGGCGCTTGGAGCCGCCGAGCACCTTGATGCAGCGAACCTTGCGCGCACCGGAGTTGTCGGCAACCGTGAGCATGGTTTGCATTTGAATCATGGTTGGAACCTTTCCGAACCTCAACCGGGAAGAGGTGCGCCGTCCTTAATGGACGCCGGGCGACCTGACAGGCGCACATTCCCGGAACATTTACACGTCGAAGAGCTTACTTGGCGCGCTCAACGATCTGGACGAGACGCCAACGCTTCGTAGCGGACAGCGGGCGGGTCTCCATGATGCGAACGGTATCGCCGACGCCAGCCTCGTTGTTCTCGTCATGAGCGTGGAACTTCTTAGTGCTGGTCATCATCTTGCCGTACTTGGGGTGACGCTTGCGCTCCGTGGTGGTTACAACAATGCTCTTGTTGCCCATGATGGAGGTAACGACGCCCTGGCGGACCTTGCGCGCGTTGCGCTCAGTTGCTTCAGCCATTATCTACTCCTGCACTCTACTCGGTGGCAGCGGACTTCTCCGCTGCGATCTGACGGGCACGCTGCTCCGTGAGGATACGAGCGATATCCTTCTTCACGGTCTTAACGCGAGCGGTGTTGTCCAGCTGGCTGGTAGCCATCTGGAAACGAAGGTTAAAGAGCTCGGCGCGGCACTCCTTCAGCTTCTCAGCCAAGGCCTCGTCGGAAAGCTCACGAATCTCTGCGGGCTTCATTACTTATCCTCCCCGTCCTGGGTAGCGCGGGTCACGATCTTGGTCTTGATGGGCAGCTTATGCTGAGCAAGACGCAGGGCCTCACGAGCGATCTCCTCGGACACGCCGGAGATCTCGAACATGATACGGCCCGGCTTGACGACGGCTACCCACTCCTCCGGGTTACCCTTACCGGAACCCATGCGGGTCTCAGCCGGCTTCTTGGTGATGGGCTTGTCCGGGAAGATGGTGATGTAGACGCGGCCGCCACGCTTCATGTAACGGGTCATGGCGATACGAGCGGCCTCGATCTGACGGTTGGTGATCCAGTGACGATCAAGAGCCTGCAGACCGAACTCGCCGAAATGGAGCTCGGTGTTGCCCTTAGCCTGGCCCTTCATGGAGCCACGCTGCACCTTACGGTGAAGAATACGCTTAGGAGCAAGCACTACTGACCCCTCCTCTCGTTGTTACGACGACGCGGACGGGAGGTACCCTCGAGAGCCATGTTGGGAACAGGCTGGCCCGGGAGCTTCTCGCCCTGGTAGATCCAGACCTTGACGCCGCAGGACCCCATGGTGGTGCGGGCGGTGGCGGTGCCGTAGTCGATCTTGGCGCGCAGGGTGTGCAGCGGCACGCGACCCTCGCGGTACCACTCGCGACGACCCATCTCAGCGCCGCCCAGACGACCGGAGCACTGGATACGGATACCCTTGGCGCCGGACTTGCGGGCGGACTGAACGGCCTTGCGCATGGCGCGGCGGAAGGCCACACGGCCCTCGAGCTGCTCAGCGATGGACTGGGCGACGAGAGCGGCGTCGAGCTCGGGGCGCTTGACCTCGATGACGTCGACGGACAGGTTGCCCTTGGAAACGCCGGCAACCTTCTCGAGCTCGGAACGGAGACCGTCGATCTCGGAGCCCTTCTTGCCGATCACGATACCGGGACGAGCGGTAAGGATGATGACCTTCACCTTGTCGCCGGCACGCTCGATCTCCACGCGGGAGACGGCAGCGCGAGCAAGACGCTTCTCGAGGAACTTACGGATCTCGATATCGTTACCGAGGGTCTTGGCGTAGTCCTTCTCTGCGAACCAGCGGGAGCGCCAGTTCTCGGTGATGCCAAGACGGAAACCAGTGGGATAAACTTTCTGACCCATGCTTCGCTTACGCCTCCTTTCGCGGAGCGACGACAACGGTGATGTGGCTGGTGCGCTTCAGGATACGGGAAGCGGAGCCCTTGGCGCGAGGACGAATACGCTTGAGCGTCGGGCCCTCGTCCACGTATGCGGCGGTGATGAACAGGTCATCGGCGCGCATACCGTTGTTGTTCTCGGCGTTGGCGACAGCGGAGCGGAGAACCTTCTCCACGTCCACAGCGACGGAGCGGGTGCAGAAATGCAGGATATCGAACGCCTGGGCCACGTTCTTACCACGGATCAGGTCGATCACGAGGCGAGCCTTGCCGGGGGATACGCGCACATACTTAGCGGTGGCGCGGACCTCACGGGTGTCGGTAGACTTAGTTGCCATTTACGAAACCCCCTATTTGGCCTTGTGGCCACGGAACGTACGAGTGGGCGAGAACTCGCCCAGCTTGTGACCGACCATGGACTCGGTGACATAAACCGGAACATGCTTGCGGCCGTCGTGGACGGCGATGGTATGACCGACCATCTCGGGGAAGATGGTGGAGGCGCGAGACCAGGTCTTCACGACGTCCTTCTTGCCGGCCTCGTTCATCGCGGTGATACGCGCAAGAAGGCGAGTCTCCACGAACGGGCCCTTTTTGAGACTTCTGCTCATAAGTGCTAACTCCTAACGGGTATCGACTACTTCTTGCGACGACGGATGATGAGCTTGTTGGAAACCTTCTTCTTGTTACGCGTGCGGTAACCCTTGGAAGGAGTGCCCCACGGAGAGACGGACGGGCGACCAGAAGTGTGGTTCTTGCCCTCACCGCCGCCGTGCGGGTGGTCAACAGGGTTCATGACCGTACCACGGACCGTAGGACGAACGCCCATCTTGCGATGGCGGCCGGCCTTGCCGATGACGATGTTGGAGTGCTCAGCGTTGCCGACCTCACCGATGGTGGCGCGGCAGGTAACGAGGATGCGGCGCATCTCGGAGGAAGGCATGCGGACAATCGCGTACTTGCCCTCCTTGCCCATGAGCTGGCAAGCGGTACCAGCGGAACGGGCGATAGCAGCGCCCTTGCCGGGCTGGAACTCGATCGCATGGATCAGAGTACCGACCGGGATCTCGGACAGCGGCATAGCGTTGCCGGGCTTGATGTCGGCGCCGGCGCCGGAAACGATCTTGTCGCCAACCTTGAGGCCCTTGGGAGCCAGAATATAGCGCTTCTCGCCGTCAACGTAGTGAAGCAGGGCGATGCGAGCGGAACGGTTGGGGTCGTACTCGATCGTAGCAACCTTGGCGGGCACGCCGTCCTTGTTGCGCTTGAAGTCGATAACACGGTACTGACGCTTCACGCGGCCACCCTGGTGGCGCATGGTGATGCGACCGTCATTGTTGCGGCCAGCCTTGACGGGCAGCGGCTCGAGAAGAGACTTCTCGGGCTTGGTGCAGGTGATCTCGGAGAAGTCCGAAATCGTCTGCCAACGCCTACCTGCGCTGGTCGGCTTAAGGTGCTTTACAGCCATTACCTTATCCCTTCGAATCTATCCGTTGGCCACGATAAGCGGGGGATCGCGTCTATCGTGACACCGGATTACCACGGCACCGGGCGTGTCCTATTATACGCCCGATGCACCTTACGTTCGCCTCCCTCGATTCAGGGAGGCGAACGGAGTACAGCGGCTCAGACCACTTAGGCCTGAACGCCGAAGATCTCGATGCTCTCGCCCTCGGCGACCGTCACGACGGCCTTCTTCCAAGAACGGGTCTTGCCGGCGACATAGCGCACGCGCTTGGTCTTGGGCTTGACGTTCAGCGTGTTGACGCGAACGACGTGCACGCCGAAGAGCTCCTGGACAGCGTCCTTGATCTGGTACTTGTTAGCGTCCTTGGAGACCTCGAACGTGTACTTGTTCTCCTCCATCGCGGCGTAGGAACGCTCGGAAACGATGGGGCGAATGATGATCTCGTGTGCGGTCATTATGCAAGCACCTCACCAAAGTGGTTAGCGACGTCAGCGGGCATCACGAGCGCGCCATTGTTGATGAGGTCATAGGTGTTGGCCTCAGACGGCGTGATGATGAACGTCTTGGGGATGTTGCGGAAGGAGAGGTAAGCGTTGATGTCATCCTCGCGGACGATGATGGTCAGACGCTTGCCCTCGAGACCCAGGGCCTTGAGCATGGCAACGGCGGCCTTGGTGGACGGCTTCTCGAAACCGTAGTCGTCCACGAGCACGAGCTCGTTGTCAGCCAGCTTCGCGGAGAGCGCGGAGCGCATAGCGAGCTTGACCTCTTTGTTGTTCATACGCTTGTAGTAGGTACGCGGCTTGGGACCGAAGACGACACCGCCGTGACGCCACTGAGCAGCGCGGATAGAACCCTGACGGGCACGACCGGTGCCCTTCTGGCGCCAAGGCTTCTTGCCGCCACCAGAGACCTCAGAGCGACCCTTGGTGGACTGGGTGCCCTGACGCCAGCAAGCCTGCTGGCACTTGACGATGTGATGCATCACGTGGATGTTCGGCTCGATGCCGTACACAGAATCGGCGAGCTCGGCCTCGGCGACCTTCTTGCCCTCTGCGTTCTTCACTTCAAACTTAGACATGTGACTGTTCTCCTTTAGGCCATGCGGATGGCGACCAGAGCGTTCTTGCCACCAGGGACAGCGCCCTTGATGAGCATGAGGTTCTGCTCGGCATCGATGCGGACAACGGAGAGGTTCTTGATGGTCACGCGGGTGTTGCCCATGTGGCCAGCCATCTTCACGCCCTTGAGAACGCGGGCGGGATAAGCGCACTGACCGATGGAACCGGGGTGACGCTGGATGTGAGAACCGTGAGACATCGGACCGCGATGCTGGTTCCAGCGCTTGATGCGCCCCTGGAAGCCCTTACCCTTGGAGGTGCCGATGACGTCGACCTTGGCGACATCCTGGAAATCGGAGACGGTGACGACATCGCCAACCTTGTGCTCCTCGCCGTTTTCAACGCGAACCTCGCGCAGGAAACGGACGGGCTCGACGCCGGCCTTGGCGAAGTGACCAGCCATGGGCTTGTTCACGTGCTTGGCCTTGATCTCACCAAAACCGATCTGGACAGCGTTGTAGCCGTCGGTTGCCTCAGTTTTAACCTGCGAGACAGTGCAGGGGCCAGCCTGGATGACCGTTACGGGAACGACGTTGTCGTTCTCATCCCATACCTGGGTCATACCGATCTTGCGGCCGAGAATCATGTTGATCATCAATGATCCCAACTCTCGGTGGTCTTGGGACATTGCGCCCGCCCCTTGCGGGCACCCCTAGAGGACCACATACGTAAGCGTTGCACCGACTACTTGCATTGCATCGCCTGACCTGATTGCGGCAACCCACTCGCGCTCCCAGATGCTTGCGGCACAATCCTCCTAATCGGCACAGCTTGATTAGTATACACGCCTACGGGCGTCTCCATATTGTCTTCGTAATGTTTTCGCAGGTGGGGCGCAACTTGTCTACTGCTCTGCACTGACATAGTCCTCATCTACGGTAATTTTGCAAATCGCCAGCGGGTATTGCTCGACAACGAGCGCACTCAACTGCTTTTTGATCTCATCGGGCGACAGCGAGCAGCCCTCAGGACGAACGCAATCGAAAATCACGTTCGTATGCGTGGGGCCGGGTACGGTCCGCAAATCATGGATCGACATCCGGCTGTCGATCCGCTTGGCATCCTCATTGATGCGGTTACGCATATCACTCACGGTGGGATCGCCGGTAACGATGGGATCGTAATGCAGCGTGACGATCATGCCGTCCTCGTCCTTGAAAGCCTGCTCGATATTATCGAGCGTATCATGGCTCTCCAAGGGGTCCGTTTCGGCCGCCATCTCCACGTGGGCACTCGCAAACTGACGACCCGGACCATAATCATGAACCATAAGGTCATGCGTGCCGAGCACCCCAGGGTAGTTCATAATCTTGGTGCGAATATGCTGCACCAGCTTTGGATCGGGAGCCTTGCCGAGCAGCGGATCGACAGTATCCTTTATAAGCTCGATACCGCTCCATGCGATATAGGCTCCGACGCCCAGACCGGCCCAAGCATCCAGATTGATTCCGGCCAGCTGTGCGATAACGGCCGAGATCAAAACGGCGGCGGTGGAGAGGACATCGTTTTTGGAATCCTGAGCGGTTGCGCGAAGGGTCTCCGAGTCGATGCGGTCACCGAGGGCCTGGTTGAAATGCGCCATCCACAGCTTGACAGCGATTGACAGGAGCAAAACCGCAACGAGGGCGATGGAGAAATCAACGGGTGTGGGATGGAAAATCTTATCGACCGAGGTCTTAACGAGCTCTACGCCGATCAGGAGAACCAGTGCTGCGACCACGAGTCCGGAGAGGTACTCGTAGCGCCCATGCCCATAGGGATGCTCAAGATCGGCGGGCTTGGAAGCGAGTTTGAAGCCCAAGACGCTCACAATATTGGAGGAAGCGTCGGAGAGATTGTTGAATGCATCGGCAACGATGGAAACAGAGCCAGAGATCAAACCTATGAGGCCCTTTGCAACACAAAGCAGAATATTGAGGACAATGCAGACCATACCCGCCAACGCACCCGTTCGAGAACGGTCGCGCTTCGCCAGCTTGTATATCCACTCTACCAATTTATACTCCCCCGCTAACGAATAGACGAAAAGGCCGCTGCCCGAATGGACAGCGGCCTTGAAGACAACGTGTCGAGAAAAGCCTAGAGCTTGATCTCGATGTCGACGCCTGCGGGAAGGTCGAGACGCATGAGGGAATCGACGGTGCCGGAGGTGGGGTCGAGGATGTCGATGAGGCGCTTGTGGGTGCGCATCTCGAACTGCTCACGGGAGTCCTTGTTCACGTGCGGGGAACGCAGAACGGTGTACAGGTTGCGCTCGGTGGGCAGCGGAATGGGGCCGGAAACGCGGGCACCGGTCTTCTGAGCGGTCTCGACGATGAGCTTCGCGGACTGGTCCACGACCTCGTGATCATAGCCCTTGAGGCGGATCCTGATCTTCTGGTTAGACAACGTAACCTCCAAATGAAGTGCGGGGCGCGCAGCACCCCGCGCGAACTATCTACAGACGAGCAACTTAGGCGTTGGTGCCGTTCTTGCTCATGACCTCGTCCTGGACGGACTTGGGTGCGGGCTCGTAGGAGTCGAACTGCATGGTGTAGGATGCACGACCCTGAGTCTGCGAACGGAGGTCGGTTGCATAACCGAACATCTCGCCCAGCGGCACCTTGGCGCGGATGGTCTTGTTGCCACCGCGGTCGTCCATGCCCTCGATCTTGCCGCGACGGCCGGACAGGTTGCCCATAACGTCGCCCATGTACTGCTCGGGGGTCTCGACCTCAACGGCCATCATCGGCTCGAGCAGGATGGGATCGGACTTCTTGAGGGCGTCCTTGATAGCCATGGAACCGGCGATCTTGAATGCAGCCTCGGAGGAGTCAACCTCGTGGTAGGAACCGTCGAACAGGGTGACCTTGACGTCAACGACCGGGTAACCAGCGATAACACCGGTGTTGAGGGCCTCCTGGATGCCCTTGTCGATGGACGGGATGTACTCCTTGGGAACGACGCCTCCAACGATACCGTTGACGAACTCGTAGCCAAAGCCCTCTTCCATCTTCTCGAGCTTGATGACGGCGTGGCCGTACTGGCCGCGGCCGCCGGACTGACGGACGAACTTGCCCTCGGCCTTCTCGACATCGTGGCCCGGAGCCTCACGGTAGGCAACCTGGGGCTTACCGACGTTAGCGTCGACCTTGAACTCGCGGAGCAGACGGTCAACGATGATCTCGAGGTGCAGCTCGCCCATGCCGGCGATGATGGTCTGGCCGGTCTCGTGGTTGGTAGACACCTGGAAGGTCGGGTCCTCCTCGGCGAGCTTGGTCAGAGCCAGGGACATCTTGTCCTGCTCGGCCTTGGTCTTAGGCTCGATGGCAACGTCGATAACGGGCTTGGCGAACTCGATCTGCTCGAGGACGATCTCCTTGCCCTCCTCGCACAGGGTGTCACCGGTGGTGGTGTTCTTCAGACCAACGGCAGCAAGAATGTCGCCAGCGGAAGCGCCGTCGACATCAACACGGTCGTTAGCGTTCATCTCGAGGATGCGGCCGAAGCGCTCGCGGTTGCCGTTGGTGGCGTTGACCACATAGGAACCAGCATCGACGTGACCGGAGTACACGCGGAAGAAGGTCAGCTTACCGACGAACGGGTCGGTAGCGATCTTGAACGCCAGGGCAGCGAACGGAGCAGAGGCGTCGGCCTCGCGCTTCTCGGTCTCGCCGGTGTTGGGGTTGGTGCCCTCAACGGCGGGAACGTCGACCGGGCTGGGCAGGTAGTCGACAACGGCATCGAGCAGCTCCTGGACGCCCTTGTTCTTGTAGGCGGAGCCCACGAGAACCGGGTTGAGCTCGTTGGCCAGGGTACCCTTACGGATAGCGGCCTTGAGCATGTCTACCGGGATCTCCTCGTCCTCGAGGATCATCATCATGAGCTCGTCGTCATAGTTAGCGGCAGCGTCGAGCAGCTCAGCGCGCTTCTCGGCTGCGACATCGGCGAACTCGGCCGGGATCTCGTCCATCGGCTCGGGGTAGGTCATGCCCTTGTCGTCCGGCTTGAAGTCCCAAGCGGTCATGGTGACGAGGTCGATAACGCCCCAGAAGTTGTCCTCGGCGCCCATCGGGACCTGGATGGCCACGGCGTTGGCGTGGAGGCGGTCCTTCATGGTGTCGATGGCATGGAAGAAGTCAGCGCCCACGCGGTCGTACTTGTTGATGAAGGCGATACGCGGAACGTTGAAGTTACGAGCCTGACGCCAAACGGTCTCAGACTGCGGCTGAACGCCGGCAACGGCGTCGAAAACAGCTACGGCACCATCGAGAACACGGAGGGAACGCTCGACCTCAGCGGTGAAGTCGACGTGGCCCGGGGTATCGATGATCTGGATGCGGTAGGCCTTGTCGTCCTTGTGCCAGAAGCAGGTGGTGGCGGCGGACTGAATGGTAACGCCGCGCTCCTGCTCCTGAACCATCCAGTCCATGGTAGCAGCGCCCTCGTGGGTCTCACCGATCTTGTGCTTCTTACCGGTGTAGTAAAGGATACGCTCGGTAGTGGTGGTCTTACCGGCATCGATGTGAGCCATGATGCCGATGTTGCGGGTCTCGGAAAGCTTGTACTTCGGCTTAGCCATGAGTCAGTTCCTTCCTGGATTACCAGCGGTAGTGAGAGAATGCGCGGTTGGCCTCGGCCATCTTGAAGACGTCCTCACGCTTCTTGACGGAAGCGCCAACGCCGTTGGAGGCGTCGATGATCTCGTTGGCGAGACGCTCGGCCATGGTCTTCTCCTTGCGGGCGCGGGAGAAGTTCACGATCCAGCGGATGCCCAGCTGGGTGGAACGACGGGAGTTGACCTCCATCGGGACCTGATAGGTAGCGCCACCAACGCGCTTGGGCTTGACCTCGAGCGTGGGCTTGACGTTGTCCATAGCCTTCTTGAAGACGGCCAGGGCGTCACCATCGGACTTCTCGGCGATGATGTCGAAAGCACCGTAGACGACGCGCTCAGCGGTGGCCTTCTTGCCATCGAGGAGGACCTTGTTGATGAGCTGGGTCACGAGACGGTTGTTGTAAACGGCGTCCGGCATGACCTCGCGGCGATTATTCTTTGCTGCACGACGCGGCATGTTGATACTCCTAATCTAGAGATGATCGTACGAAAGCTGAAGGCTTACTTCGGGCGCTTGGCGCCGTACTGGGAGCGAGCCTGCTTACGGTTGGCAACCGCAGCGCAGTCATAGGCGCCGCGGACGATCTTGTAGCGAACACCGGGGAGGTCGCGAACACGGCCACCGCGGACGAGCACGATGGAGTGCTCCTGCAGGTTGTGGCCCTCACCCGGGATGTAGGCGGTAACTTCGATGCCGTTGACCAGGCGGACACGGGCGACCTTACGCAGAGCCGAGTTCGGCTTCTTGGGGGTCGTGGTGAACACACGCGTGCACACGCCGCGCTTCTGGGAGTTGTGCTGCAGAGCAGCGTTCTTGGACTTCTTCGGGAGGCTCTTGCGTCCGTTACGGACAAGCTGGTTGATTGTAGGCAAAACAATCTCCTTCTTCTAAACTCCAGCCTTATATTCTGTGCAACGGCTTGTAACGGGGCGTCAGCATCCGCCACGAAACATGCAGTTCGATAGATTACGCGCCGTCAATGCACGTGTCAACAGACCACGCTGCCGGGCGTTTCCTTATTTGACCTATATTCCGCAGAGTCTCCACAACATACCCGCTAGAATGAGTATAGCCATCAACCTATCGCTAGGAGATACCATGCGCATTGCAATTCCCGTTGAAACCGACCAAGGCCTTGCCGCCCCGCGTTCCGGCCACTTCGGACACGCCGCTTTCTTCACCATCGTCACCGTGGAGGGTACCGAGATCACTTCGGTCGAATCGGTAAAAAATGTCGAGCACGATGAACAGGGTTGCGCCGGTGTGATCGATCACGCCCTCGCCCAGGACATCGATACCATCATAGCCACCGGCATGGGAATGCCTCCCTACACGCGCTTCACTGCTAACGGAGTCGATGTATACGCCGAAAGGGAAACCCCGATCGCCGGCGACGTGCTCGCAAAGTTCCTCCAGGGCAAGATTGAACGCATGAACCCGGCAAACGCCTGTCGCCACTAGGGTATAAATCAGCTAAATGCCCCGTGTGCAAGCTCTTCATCGCCCGCCTTGCCTCGATCGAGACAAGGCGGGCTTTTTTCATTCCGCAAGAAGAGCCTTCGTCGTTTTTGCCTCGTTCCTGACAAATATGAACGGATATGAGTACTCATCGAGCTTTATGTAAGTTGAAATTCGCATTGGAACCATCCCCTATCCGTCTTTTCATGAACATTCGTCTCCGATTTCGCAGCCAAGCTTGACCATATCATCAGCGATGATGCTTTTATCTGGCTATTCGGCCAACCGGAATACTCATAACCGATTGTTTTTGTCAACGAGCCGTGAAAAACGTTGCCTCAGGTGTAAAGTGCGCGTCCATGCAAAAAGCCCGCCTCCCCTACTGGGAAGACGGGCTTTGTTATGACGGTTCGAGATCCGTACCGAAATGGAGGCCTAGTCCTCCTGCTCCTCCGGATGGTTCTCGTCTTCGTCAACCAACTTGCTCAGCAACTCATCAAGAGAGGAAATATCCTCATTGATGATGGAGCCCTCGCCAGACTTGGAGGCATCGGCTGGAGCACCGAGCATCTCCTCATCGGAATCGAGGTGATGGCGCGGCGCGGAGGTACCCAGCAGAATATCATCCGGGCCATCGGGGCTGAAGACCATGTGCAGCAGCTGGGATAGGTCTTCCTCGTCGGCAACATCATCGTTGTTGTCGAGGATATAGAGCAGGTTATGCTGCTCCAAACCATCACGCAGCTCCTCGATGGCCTTAGCTCCGATGCCATCGATGCGAAGCAGGTCCTCCTCGGACTTGCCGGCCAGATCGCCAACAGTCTCGATACCGGCCTCGCTGAACTTGTTGGCCCAACGCTGCGACACACCAAGGTTGTCGTTAAGATACAGGCGGGCGTCCTCGGCGGAGATGGTGCGACCGTTCAGGTTGAGCGAACCATCGGCCTCGGTGATACCCTCATGTTGCGGCCACTCGAGCTTCTGCGGAAGCTGCTCATCGAGCTCCTTGAGCTCCTCGGGTGCCCAGGCGGGAAGCGCCTTGGCGTTCGGGGAAGTCGGACCTGCGACATCCTCGTAGCCGTCGGCGGAACGGTAGGTCATACCTGCATCGGCATAAAGCTTGAGGCCCGTACCGGCCGGAATCTTCTTGCCGACGATGACGTTGGACTTGAGGTCCAGCAGGTGGTCGACCTTGCCCTCGATAGCGGCCTCGGTAAGGACGCCGGCCGTACGGATGAACGATGCGGAGGACAGCCAGGAGTCGATGGAGGAAGCGACCTTGAGCGTGCCAAGGATAGCCGGCTCGGACGCAGGCGGGTTGCCACCGCGACGCGCCACGCGATCGACCTCATCGGCGAACTCGTAGCGGTCGACGTACTGGCCGAGCAGATACTTGGAGTCGCCGGGGTTGGTGATCTGAACGCGGCGCAGCATCTGACGTGCAATAACCTCGATGTGCTTATCGTTCAGGTCGACGCCCTGGGAGTTGTAGACGTCCTTGACGTTCTCAACGAACGTGTGCATCGTGCTCTCGATGTCGGTGAGGGTACGAAGCGTACGGAAGTTGACGAAGCCCTTGGTGATCTGGTCGCCGGCGCGAACGGTGCAACCGTCCTCGATGCCGGGCATGAACTGGACGGCAGCCGGGACGCGCTTCTCGTCGAGCACGCGGGTCGGGTCGTCGGAGTCGGTCAGCGTGAGGACGTACTCGGAGCTATCCGGCTTGATGGACAGGTGACCGCCGAACGGTGCCAGGTCGGCCTCACGGCCCAGGATCTTCTCGTTGACGTTGCCAACGATATCGAACATACGGCTAACGGTCGGCAGACCCTGCGTGATGTCGGCAACGCCTGCAACACCGCCGGAGTGAATGGTACGCATCGTAAGCTGCGTACCGGGCTCACCGATGGACTGTGCCGCGATGATGCCGACGGCGGTGCCGATGGCGACCGGACGACGGGTGGACAGATCCCAGCCGTAGCACTTCTGGCAGACGCCGTACTTGGAGCGGCAGGTCAGCAGGGCACGCAGGGTGACCTTCTTCATGCCGGCATCGACCATCGTCTGCAGGTCCTTGGTGCTCGTGATGTAACCGTCCTTGTGGAACAGCACGGTGCCGTCCGGGGCGACAACGTCGTTCAGGAAGCAGCGGCCAACAAGGTCGGCGTTGAGATCGTCCGTACCCGGGATGATCAGGTTGTAGGAGCAGCCCTCCGTGGTACCGCAGTCCTCTTCGCGAACAATGACGTCCTGTGCGACGTCGACGAGTCGACGGGTCAGGTAACCGGAGTCCGATGTGTGGGAAGCGGTATCGACCAGGCCCTTACGAGCACCGTACGTGGAGATGAAGTACTCGAGGGGAAGCAGGCCCTCGCGGAAGTTCGCCTTAATGGGAAGGTCGATCGTCTCGCCGGACATGTCTGCCATCAGACCGCGCATGCCGCCGAGCTGACGCAGCTGGGCCTTGGAGCCACGGGCGCCGGAGTCGGCCATCATGTAGATGGGGTTCTCCTCATCGAACATACCGAGCATCTTCGCGGCCACCTCGTCGGTAGCGGCGGTCCACTCGGCAACGACCTCCATGTGTCGCTCCTGCTCGTTGATGAAACCATCCTGATAGTACTCGTTGATCTGGTCGGCATTCGCCTGCGCACGATCGAGGATCTCCTGCTTCTCGTCAGGGATCAAAGCGTCCCAAACGGAGATGGTCAGGCCGGACGTGGTGGCGTAATGGAAGCCGGAGTACTTGATGGCGTCGAGGATCGGCTCGACCTCGGCATCGGGGTAGCGGTCGCAGCAGTCGGAGACGAGCTTGGCGACGTCGCCCTTGACCATCTTGTAGTTGATGAACTCGTAGTCCTCGGGCAGGCACTGACGGTTGAAGACGATACGGCCGATGGTGGTCTCGAAGCGAGCGGTCTTGGAGCCGGTCACATCGTAGTCCACGATCTCATCGCGGCCGTTCTTCAGGCGGAACAGCTTGGTGCCGTCCTCGTTGACGACGTTGGCCTCGTCCTCGGACACGCGGACCATGATCTTGGCCTGCAGGTCGACCTCGGCGCGGCAATCGTAGGCATGCAGCGCGTCATCGAAGCTCGAGAACACATGGCCCTCGCCCTCCATGCCATCGCGGGCCTGCGTCAGGTAGTACACACCGATGATCATGTCCTGGGAGGGAATATTCACCGGCTTGCCGGATGCAGGCGAGCGCAGGTTGTTGCTCGAGAGCATGAGCACGCGGGCCTCGGTCTGAGCCTGGACGGACAGCGGCACGTGGACGGACATCTGGTCGCCGTCGAAGTCGGCGTTGAACGGGGCGCATACGAGCGGGTGCAGGTGAATGGCCTTGCCCTCGACGAGAACGGGCTCAAATGCCTGAATGGACAGACGGTGCAGGGTTGGTGCACGGTTGAGGAGCACCAGGCGGCCGTCGATGACCTCTTCGAGGATGTCCCACACGAAGCTGGCGTTGCGGTCGATGGCGCGCTTGGCGCCCTTGACGTTCTCGACCTTGCCCAGGTCGACCAGGCGCTTGGTGACGAACGGTTTGAAGAGCTCCAGAGCCATGGTCTTGGGCAGGCCGCACTGATGCAACTTGAGTTTGGGGTCGGTAACGATTACCGAACGACCGGAGTAGTCGACACGCTTGCCCAGCAGGTTCTGACGGAAACGGCCCTGCTTGCCCTTGAGGGCCTCAGCCAGGGACTTGAGCGGGCGACCGCCACGGCCGGAGACCGGGCGACCGCGACGGCCGTTATCGAACAGCGCGTCGACGGCCTCCTGGAGCATGCGCTTCTCGTTGTTCACGATGATCGCAGGGGCATCCAGGTCCAGCAGGCGCTTGAGTCGGTTGTTACGGTTGATCACGCGACGGTAGAGGTCGTTGAGGTCGGACGCGGCGAAGCGACCGCCGTCGAGGGCGACCATCGGGCGCAGCTCCGGCGGAATGACCGGGATGACGTCGAGGATCATGTTGGCGGGATCGTTGTGGCCCTTCAGGAAGGCGTCGACGACCTCAAGGCGCTTAACGGCCTTCTCGCGCTTCTGCTTCTGGCTATCGGGATCGGCGATGATGCCCTTCAGAAGCTTGGACTCGCTCTCGAGATCGATGGAAGCCAGCAGGTCGCGAACGGCCTCGGCGCCCATGCCACCCTTGAAGTACATGGAGTAGTAGCGGCGCATCTCACGGAACAGCGGCTCATCGGAGACGAGATCGCGCTCGTTGAGCTGCATGAATGCGGTAAACGCCTCGGAGCGGAGCTCCTTCTCGTCGCGGCACTCCTCCTGGATGTCCACGATGCCGGCAGCGACCTCCTCGGCGGAGAGGGGCTCCTCGTCGGAGAACTCATCGAAGTTCTCCGGGTTGCCCTGCTCCTTGAGGCTGGCGATCTGGCGCTCGCACTCGGCATCGATCTCTTCCAGATCGGCCGCGAGCTCCTCGCGCAGGTCGTCGGCATCGGCCTCACGGGCCTCGTAATCAACCTCGGTGATGATGTAGCTGGCGAAGTAGAGCACCTTCTCGAGGTCCTTGGACTTGATGTCCAGAAGACGGCTCATGGGGAAGGACGTGGGGCTCTTGAAGTACCAGATGTGGCTCACGGGAGCGGCGAGCTCGATGTGGCCCATGCGCTCGCGGCGAACCTTGCGCGTGGTGACCTCGACGCCGCAGCGCTCGCACACGATGCCCTTGAAACGGATGCCCTTGTACTTACCGCAGGAGCACTCCCAGTCCTTGTCAGGACCGAAGATCTTCTCGCAGAACAGGCCGTCCTTCTCGGGCTTGAGGGTACGGTAGTTGATCGTCTCGGGCTTCTTGACCTCGCCGTGGGACCACGAGCGAATGGTGTCTGCGGAAGCCAGCGAGATCTTTACCGCATCAAAATCTGTAGATTCGAAATCTGCCACAGTCAACTACTCCTTATCGGTCGTGGTGGCGGCGAGCTCATCGATGATGGCGCTTGCCGCATCGGCAGAGGTGTCAGCCTCGTCGATGGAGGACAGATCGGTCGCGTCGGCGGAAACGGCCTCGGCGTCCTCGTCCTCATCGGACAGGTGGACGGGCTCGATATCGAGCGCAAGGGAACGGATCTCCTTGACGAGAACCTTGAAGGACTCGGGGATACCGGCAACGGGCACGTTCTCGCCCTTGACGATGGACTCGTACGCCTTGACGCGGCCGATGGAATCGTCGGACTTGACCGTGAGGATCTCCTGCAAGACGTTGGAGGCACCGTACGCGTACAGCGCCCAGACCTCCATCTCGCCGAAGCGCTGGCCGCCGAACTGGGCCTTGCCGCCCAGCGGCTGCTGGGTAACCAGGCTGTAAGGGCCGGTCGAACGAGCGTGGATCTTGTCCTCGACCATGTGGCCGAGCTTCAGGATGTAGGACGTACCCACAGTGATGGGCTCGCGGAACTGCTCGCCGGTACGGCCGTCGTACAGGACGGTCTTGCCGCGCTCGTCGAGCTGCGTCACGAAAGCAGTATCCATGTGCTCGCCGAAGCGCTCGCGGGCATAGTTCACCATGTTCTTGTTCGCGCGGCGGATGACCTCGGCGATCTCGTCCTCGTGGGCGCCGTCGAAGACGGGCGTGGCGGTGAAGAACGGGCCGGGAACGTACTTATCGGAATCGGCATCCTCGGTGTCCCAGCCGCAGGCCGCAGCCCAGCCGAGGTGGCACTCCAGAAGCTGGCCGACGTTCATACGGGAAGGAACGCCCAGCGGGTTGAGGATGACGTCGACAGGGGTACCGTCGGCCATATAGGGCATGTCCTCAACAGGCAGGACCTCGCAGATAACGCCCTTGTTGCCGTGACGGCCGGCGATCTTGTCGCCCTGCTGGATCTTACGACGCTGGGCAACGTAGACGCGCACCTGCTCGTTCATTCCGGGAGCAAGGTCGTCGCCGTTCTCGCGGCTGAAGCGCACCACGTCGATGACGCGGCCATAGGCGCCGTGGGGCATCTTGAGGGACGTATCGCGGACATCGTGCGCCTTGGCGCCGAAGATGGCGCGCAGCAGGCGCTCCTCGGCGGTAATGGCGGACTCGCCCTTGGGGGTGACCTTACCCACCAGGATGTCACCGGGGCCGACCTCGGCGCCGATGCGGATGATGCCGTCCTCATCGAGGTTGGCAAGCATGTCCTCGGACAGGTTGGGAACCTCGCGGGTGATTTCCTCGGGACCGAGCTTGGTATCGCGTGCATCGGTCTCGTAACGGGAGATGTTGATGGTGGTCAGCAGGTCCTCGGCAACCAGGCGCTCGGAAACGACGATACCGTCCTCGTAGTTGAAGCCCTCCCACGGCATATATGCAACCGTGAGGTTCTGGCCCAGTGCGAGCTCGCCATGATCGGTGGACGGACCGTCGGCCAGCGGCTGGCCCTCGACGACCTCGTCGCCCACGCGAACGAGCGGACGGTGGTTGATGCAGGTGCTCTGGTTGGAGCGCTGATACTTGGGCAGGTGGTACTCGTCCATGCCCTCGGAGTGCTTGACGATGATCTTGGCCGCATCGGCGAAGATGACCTCGCCGGCATGCTTGGCCAGAGTGACCTCGCCGGAGTCGATGGCGGCGCGACGCTCCATGCCGGTGCCGACGTACGGGGCGACCGGATGGACCAGCGGCACGGCCTGACGCTGCATGTTCGCACCCATGAGGGTACGCTTGGCGTCGTCGTGCTCCAGGAACGGAATCAGGGTAGCTGCCACGGAGAGCATCTGGCGCGGGGACACGTCCATGTAGTCGACGTCCTCGAGTGCAACGTCTGCGGGAGCACCGAAGGAGCCGTCGAAGTCGCGCGTACGGGCGACGATGGTGTGCGGACGAACCAGTTTGCCATCCGCATCGGCCACGACGATCTCGCCCGTCTTGGGGTCGATCGGGGTGTTGGCCGGGGCGATGATGTGGTTCTCTTCCTCGTCTGCCGTCATCCAGTCGATCTGGTCGGTGGCAGCACCGTCGACAACGCGACGGTACGGAGCCTCGATGAAGCCGTACTCGTTCACGCGGGCGTACAGGGCCAGCGAGCCGATCAGGCCGATGTTGGGGCCTTCGGGGGTCTCGATGGGGCACATACGGGAGTAGTGCGAGTTATGAACGTCGCGGACGGCCGTGGGCACGTTGGTGCGGCGGCTGGAACCGGACTTGTGGCCGGCAAGACCGCCCGGTCCCAGTGCGGACAGACGGCGCTTGTGGGTCAGGCCCGTCAGAGGGTTGGCCTGGTCCATGAACTGAGACAGCTGGGAGGAGCCGAAGAACTCCTTGATGGCCGCCACGATCGGGCGGATGTTGATGAGCGACTGCGGCGTGATCTCGTCGACGTCCTGGGAGCTCATGCGCTCGCGGACAACGCGCTCCATACGGCTCATGCCGATACGGAACTGGTTGGCGACGAGCTCGCCCACGGTGCGGATGCGGCGGTTGCCGAAGTGGTCGATGTCGTCGAGCTTGTAGCCCGGCTCACCGGCAGCGAGGCTCAGCAGGTAGCGGAGCGTGGCGACGATGTCCTCGTCGGTAAGGACGGTGACGTCCTCCTCCGTGGTGAGGTTGAGCTTCTTGTTGACCTTGTAACGGCCCACGCGAGCCAGGTCGTAGCGCTGCGGGTTGAACAGCAGGCCCTCGAGCAGGCTGCGGGAGGCGTCGACGGTCGGCGGCTCGCCGGGGCGCAGGCGACGATAGATCTCGATGAGGGCGTCCTCGCGAGTAAGGGCGGTGTCGCGCTCCAGCGTGCGCTTGACGACATCGGAGTCGCCCAGCAGCTCGATAATCTCGTCGTTGGTGACGGCGATGCCCAGGGCGCGCAGGAACATGGTGGCAGACTGCTTGCGCTTGCGGTCGATGGAGACCACGAGCTGGTCGCGCTTATCGACCTCGAACTCGAGCCATGCACCGCGGGCCGGGATCATCTGCGCCTTGTAAACCTGCTTGCCGCCGTCCATCTCCTGGCCGTAGTACACGCCGGGGGAACGGACGAGCTGGGAAACGACGATGCGCTCGGTACCGTTGATGATGAAGGTGCCCTGCTCGGTCATCATGGGGAAATCGCCCATGAATACCAGCTGCTCCTTGATCTCGCCCGTCTCCTTGTTGGTAAGACGGACCTCGGTCAACAGCGGGGCCTGATAGGTCATGTCCTTCTCGCGGCACTCCTCGACGTCGTGCGCAGGATCGCCAAACTGGTGGTGACCGAAGGTCACCTCGAGCATGTGGTTCTGGCTTTGAATCGGGCTGGACTCCTTGAAGGCCTCGCGAAGGCCCTCGTCCTTGAAGCGCTCGAAGCTCTCCTTCTGCACGGAGATGAGGTTCGGCAGCTCCATCGCCTCGGGGATCTTCCCGAAGTTGACGCGTGTGCGCTCGGTTGCGGTGACGGTCTGTGTAGCGTTTGCTTTCGGCACCAGGTGTTCCCTCCTTCTTGGGAAAGGCGGTTGTTCCGACGGAATCCGTGCCCTTCGCCCTGCGATGTGCAATTGGGGACGGGTGAACATTACACATGCGACCGTCCTCGCGCGCACATACACCGGCAATAGGCATAGCTCCGCCAGGTAATGCAATCTATTAGTTTATCAGGTGCCCGCCGCTGGGCAAGAAAAGGCTTGACTCGCTCGCCTTTTTGCATTAGCAAAGTTTTAGCGTATAAAAACACCTGCTCAACGCCTATGCATCGAACAGGTGTTCATGTGTTTTGAATGAAGGCGGGTTGCGGAATCCCAAATCCCGAGACGCCTATTGGCTATCCCGATCTTCGAGGGTGTCGGAGACGGCGTCGTTCGCATCCCCCGCGCCGAACAAGGAGCCTAAAATCCAATTCGCCAAGGCGCAGAACGCGGGAACCCACATGGGGGCGATAAGACCCCAGAGAAGCGCCGGCCCCTTGTCGGGCAAGGACAGCACGAGCAGATACAAAAATCCGAATGTGACCAAGACACCCCGCGGGATTCCGCCCGCACGCCACGACGAGCGAATGAACAGAACGAGGCGCCATGTTAGAAAGAGGTAAGAGCCCGCCATCGCGGTGATGAACCCCGCGAAGAACAAGGCGAAGCCGAAGCCGTCCTCGGCCACCATGGTGAGCGAGGTGCCATACTCACCGCTACCCGGTTGGAATGTCCACCACAGGCACACGGCGAAAATCGATGCGACCGAAAACGCCCCGAGCAGGCAGCCGATTCGCGGCCCCCTCTTGCGCATACGTGCGCCGAGTCGCATATCGAAACCCGTGGGCACCACGGCCATGGCGGTCTCCTATTCTGCCAAGCGAAGGATCGATCTAGCGCACAAGCCCGCCGCGCTCGTCGATGGCGGCCCAGAAGGCGTCGCGCAGCTCGGGGTCGGCCGCGGCCATGAGGGCGTTGGTGGCGATCCAGCCGGACGGGGTGCCCGTGTCGTAGCCGGACAGCGGGTCGATGACCACGGCGTACATGGCCTCGCGGTCGAGCGAGCGGGCCATGGCGTCGGTGAGCTGGACCTCGCCGCCCTTGCCGGGCTGCTGGTCGGCCAGCAGGTTCATGACGAGCGGGCTGAGCAGGTAACGGCCAACGATATAGAGGTTGGACGGGGCCGCCTCGGGGGCGGGCTTCTCCACCAGGCCGCCGATGCGCCACACGGCGCCCGCGCCGGTGTCCTCCGCGCCCTCGTAGCCCTCGAGCGTGCCCACGCGCTCGCCGGCGATGACGCCGTAGCGGTCGACGTCGGACGGGTCGCACGGCGCGACGGCGATCACCGATGCGCCGCCGTGGGCGCGGGAGACCTCGAGCATCTTGTCGCAGATATCCTTGTTGGGGACCACGTAGTCGCCCAGCAGGACCAGGAAGGGCTCATCGCCGCAGGCGTCTGCCGCGGAGCGGATGGCGTGGCCCAGGCCCTTGGGCTCGTACTGGTAGCGGAAGTCCACGGGCATGGAGCCCGCGTCGGCCACCATGTCGGCGTACTTGTCCTTGCCGCGCTCGCGCAGCAGCATCTCCAGCGAGCGGTCGTGCTGGAAGAACGACAGCAACTCGGGCTTGCCCGGCGAGGTGACGATGATGGCGCCGTCCACCTCCTCGGGGTCGAGCGCCTCCTCCACCACGTACTGGATGACCGGCTTGGAGAGCACCGGGAGCATCTCCTTGGGGGTCACCTTGGTGGCGGGCAGAAAGCGGGTGCCCAGGCCGGCTGCGGGAATGATCGCCTTCATTGCGTATGTCCTTTCCGCGCCCGCAGGCGCGATTCCGCGAGAACAAGTCGCTGGAGTATAAACAGATTTCATAACTTTAGCGAAGAAAACCCCCGGGCGGTACCCCCCGGGGCAATCTTCGGCGCTACTTCATTTGTTAACGTACCCAGGGCACCTGTCCCCGAGCGCTATCGCCCTTCGACCATGCTGAGCGAGATCTTGCCGCGCGCCTTGTCCACGCCGGTGACCCACACCTTTACGGTGTCCCCCACCGTCACCACGTCGCTGGGGTGCTGCACAAAGCGCTTGGCCATCTTGGAGATGTGGACCAGGCCATCCTGGTGCACGCCCACATCGACGAACGCGCCGAAATCGACCACGTTGCGCACGGTGCCGGTGAGCTCCATGCCCACCTCAAGGTCGTCGATGGAGCGAGCGCCCGCCGAGAACACGACCTCGGGGGCATCGTCGCGCGGGTCGCGGCCGGGCTTCTCCAGCTCATCGACGATGTCGTGGAGGGTGAGCACGCCGCAGCCCAACTCGTCGGCCAGGGGCGCCAGACGACCGAGCTTGGCACCGATCCCGGGCACGCCGCCGTTCTTCAGCGCGGCCGCGTCCACTCCCGCGCGCTCGAGCAGGGCCTCGGCCACCGGATAGCTCTCGGGGTGCACGCTCGTGGCGTCCAGCGGGTTCTTGCCGCCGGATATACGCAAGAAGCCCGCGCAGTTGCAGTACGCCTTGGGCCCGAGCTTGGGCACCTTCTTGAGCTGCCGGCGGTCGGTGAACGCACCGTTCTCCTCGCGATACGCCACGATGTTCTTGGCCACCGCGGGCGTGATGCCCGACACATAGCTCAAAAGGCTCGCGCTGGCGGTGTTCACGTCGACGCCCACGCGGTTCACCACGTCCTCAACCACGTTGCCCAGCGCATGGGCGAGCTCCTTTTGATCGAGGTCATGCTGGTACTGGCCCACGCCGATGGACTGGGGCGGGATCTTAACGAGCTCCGCCAAGGGGTCTTGCAGCCGGCGGCCCAGGCTCATGGCCCCACGCGTGGTCACGTCGAGGTCGGGGTACTCCTCACTCGCCAGCTTGGAGGCCGAGTACACCGATGCGCCGGCCTCGTTCACGATGGTGTAGCGCAGGTCGGGAGCGCTCTCGGAGATGAACTCGGACACCACGTCCTCGGTCTCGCGGCTGGCCGTGCCGTTGCCGATCACGATGGTGTTGATGCGGTACTTCTTGGTCATGCGCGCCAGCTCGCGCTTGGTCCCCGCAACATCGCGACGCGGCGGCGTGGGGTACAGAATCGTGTGGTCGAGCAGCGTTCCGTATTCGTCCAGCACCGCCACCTTGCAGCCGGCGCGGTAGCCCGGGTCGAGCGCGATCACGCGGGCACCGCGCACGGGGCGCTGCAGCAGCAGACCCTCGGTGTTTTTGGCGAAGACCTTGATGGCATCCATTTGGGCGCGAACCGTGAGGTCAACGCGCAAGTCGCGCTCGAGCGAAGGGGCCATGAGCCGCTTGTAGCTGTCGGCGATCGCCGCCTCGAGCTCATCGGAAAACGGTCCGCGCCTGCGCGGGTAGCGGTCCTGCAGGTGCCGCGTTGCCAGGTCGGCATCGATGGCCACGCGAACGCGCAGCTTTCCCTCGCGCTCGCCTCGATCGATCGCCAAGATGCGGTGGTTGGGAATCTTGCGGGCGGGCTCGTCGAACGCGTAGTAGGGCTCGTAGGGGGTCTTCTCGTCCGCGTCCACGGCCTCGGACGCGATGGCGCCGTTCGCCCTCGTGTACGCACGCATGTCGGCCACGTTCTCGGCGTCCTCGGCCACCGCTTCGGCCACGATGTCGCGCGCGCCGGCCAGGGCCTCGGCGGCCGTGGCGTAGCCTGCTTCGGCATTGAGATAGCCCGCGGCCACATCCAGCGGCGCGTCGGACCGGGCGGGCTGCATGAGGATGAGGTTGGCCAGCGGTTCCAGGCCCGCATCGCGTGCCTTGGATGCCCGCGTGGCACGCTTCTTGCGATAGGGCTTGTACAGGTCCTCGACGCGCTGCAGCACCGTGGCGTTTTGGATCTCGTCGCGCAGCTCGGCGGTCAGCTTGCCCTGCGCCTCGATGAGGGTGAGGACGATCTGCTTGCGGTTTTCAAGATTGCGCAGGTAGGACAGGCGCTCATCGAGGGTGCGCAGGGCGACATCGTCCATGCCGCCCGTGGCTTCCTTGCGGTAGCGGGCGATGAAGGGGATGGTGTTGCCCTCGTCGATAAGCGCCACGACGGCGTCGACCACGGACGGGCGCACCTTGAGCTCATCGGCAAGGAGCTTGACGATGCGCGCGCGAACGGCCTGCTCGTCCTCGGGCATGTACTGGATGGCGTTGGGGACCGCCGCGGGGGCATCTGGCGCGGCCGGCTCCGTTGCCGCCGGGGCATCCGCCGCAGCGGCTGCCGAAGCGCCCGCCGGCGTCGGCGTCGGCGCCGCCGCCGTCTCCGCAGTCGCCGCGCGTCCCGCATTCGAGGGGTTGAGCGCCGCGACCATGTTCATGATCGCCGCAACGTCCGTGGGCGCCGAATCGTTGTGCATATCCGCCATAAACGAAGCTCCTTTTCATACAGACAGGTCATTCATCGTACCCGAGCAACCGGCCGTCCAAACAAAAAAACGGCGGAGGTCCAACGCCTCCGCCGCATCGACGCATGCCCCGTGCCTAGAACTCGACGTTGCCGAACTCCGACAGCTTGAGGTCGGGGTTGTGCTCCACCGCCCAGTTGATATTCCAGGGGCTCGTGAACAGCAGCAGCTTGCCACCGCGCATGTCCTCCACGCGGCACGTGTCGCGCGTGAGGCTCAGCTTGGGGATGTCGATCGTCCCAGGCTCGTTCGTAATCCAGCGTAGATTGGTGAACGGAAGCGGCTGGCGGCGCACCTCCACGTGGTACTCGCTCTTGAGTCGCTGCTCGAGTACCTCGAACTGCAGCACGCCCACAACGCCCACGATCACGCTCTCCATGCCGGCACCGAGCTCGCGGAAGATCTGGATCGCGCCCTCCTGGGCCAGCTGCTCCATGCCCTTCACGAACTGCTTGCGCTTGAGCGTGTCCACCTGCGTAACGCGTGCGAAATGCTCCGGCGCGAACGTGGGGATGCCGGCAAACTGCACGTGCTGCTTGCCGGTGCAGATGGTGTCGCCGATGGAGAATATGCCCGGGTCGAACAGGCCCACGATATCGCCCGCGTACGCCTCGTCCACGATGGCGCGGTCGTCGGCCATCATCGAGGTGCCCGTGGCGAGCTTGATCTTGCGGCCGCCCTGCACATGGTAGGCCTCCATGCCGCGTTCGAACTTACCCGAGCAGATGCGCACGAAGGCGATGCGGTCGCGATGGTTCTTATCCATGTTGGCCTGGATCTTGAACACGAAGCCCGAGAAGTCCTTGCGCGTGGGCTCGACCGGCTCGCCCGTGAGCGCATCGATATGCGCGTTGGGGCCGGGGGCCAGGCGCAGGAAGTCGCGCAGGAACGGCTCGACGCCGAAGTTGGTGAGCGCGGAGCCGAAGAAGACCGGCGAGAGCTTGCCCGTGTGGACGGCATCCAGGTCGAACTCGTTGTCCGCGCCGTCGAGCAGCTCGATGTCGTCCATCAGAATGTGATGGTTCTCCTCGCCGATCAGCTCATCCAGCGCGGCGTCGCCCAGCTCGGCCTCGATCTCGTCGACCTTTTTGGTGCCGTTGGCGCGGCCGTCGCCCTCGAACGCCAGCACGTGGCGGCTCGCGCGGTCGAACACGCCGCGGAAGTTGCGGCCGCAGCCGATCGGCCAGTTCATGGGGTACGTGCCGATACCCAGCACGTTCTCGATCTCCTCCATGAGGTCGAACGGGTCGCGCGCCTCGTGGTCGAGCTTGTTCACGAACGTGAAGATGGGGATGTGGCGCAGGGTGCAGACCTTGAAGAGCTTCTTGGTCTGGGCCTCGACGCCCTTTGCGGCGTCGATGACCATGACGGCGGCGTCGGCGGCCATGAGCGTACGGTAGGTGTCCTCGGAGAAGTCCTGGTGCCCCGGGGTGTCGAGGATGTTGACGCAGCAGCCGTTGTAGGTGAACTGCATGACCGAGGAGGTGACGGAGATGCCGCGCTGCTTCTCGATATCCATCCAGTCGGAGACGGCGTGGCGGCTCGACGCCTTGCCCTTGACGGAGCCGGCGGTCTGGATGTTGCCGGTGTACAGCAGCAGCTTCTCGGTAAGGGTGGTCTTGCCCGCGTCGGGGTGAGAAATGATGGCGAACGTGCGCCGTGATGAGATCTGGTCCTCAAGGGATGCCATGGAGCGCATCTCCTCTCCCGCCTCGCCGGGCGTCTATCGTAGGTTGAACCTTGCTATTGTAACTATTTCAAAATTGCACGTACAGGCTGGCGGCACGCGACCCTACTCCCCCAACAGCTCCTTCGCATGCGCGATGGCGTCGTCGATGCTGCTGCGGAAATGCTCGCGGCCCACCTGGTCCACAAAGCCGGCGCGTTCCATGGTGCGCATGGGCTGGTCGTTCACGTGCGAGAAGATGAGCTGGACGCCGCGCTCGCAGCAGTACTCGCGCAGGTCCTCGAGGGCCTTCATGGCCGAGGAGTCGAGCGAAGGCACGCCGCGCATGCGGATGATGAGGTAGCGCGTGAAGTCCTTCACCGAGATGTCCATGATCTGATCGGTCATGCCGAAAAACATGGGGCCGTTGACCTCGTACACGCGCACGCTGCGAGGCAGCTCGCGCAGATGCGTGACCTCGGAGTCCTCATCGCAGTAATAACGCCACCCGCGAACCTCGGTCTCCTCGCTCACCATCTTCATGAAGAGCACCACCGTGATCAGCATGCCCGCGCCGATGGCGGTCACCAGGTCGAACACCACCGTGAGGCCCAGCGTGGTAAGCATGACGGCGATCGCCCCGCGCGAGGCGGCGGCGCACGCATGGGCCACGTTGCGCCAGCCGGACATGTTGTATGCCACCTGCAGCAGGATAGCGGCGATGGTGGGCATGGGGATGAGCGCGGCGTAGGGCATGAGGAACACGAGGACGACCAGCAGGACCACCGCGTGCACCATGCCGGAGACGGGCGTGCGGCCGCCGCTCTTCACGTTGGCGGCCGTGCGCGCGATGGCGCCGGTGGCGGGGATGCCTCCGAACAGGGCCGAGCCGATGTTGCCCATGCCCTGAGCCACAAGCTCCATATTGGCGCGATGGTGCGACGAGATCATCGAGTCGGCGACCACGCAGGACAGCAGCGATTCGATCGCGGCAAGGATGGCGATCGTCACGCCGTTGGGCAACTGGGCGCGCAGGGTGTCGAGCGTGAGCACGGGGATGTGGAGCTCGGGCACGCCGCTCTCAATGGTGTAGAGGTCGCCGATGGTGTTCACCTGCAGCCCCAGACCCGAGACCATGAGGACGCCGGCGATAACCGCCACGAGCGAAGCCGGAATGCGCTCGCTCACGCGCGGCCACAGCATGAGAATGAGCAGGCAAACGCCGCCAACAAGCAGAGCCTGCAGATTGGCGGTGGGCAGGCTCCGCATCACGCAGGCGAGCTTATCCATGGTTTCGATAGGAGACGCTCCCGCAGGATACGTTAGGCCCATGAAGTCCTTGAGCTGCCCGATCACGATGGTCACGGCGATGCCCGCGGTAAAGCCGGTCGTGATGGTATGCGGAACGAAGCGGATAAGGGTACCTAGGCGCAAGACGCCCATAAGGATCAGCAGCATGCCGGCGATAATGGTGGCTGCAAGCAACCCCTCCATACCGCTCGTCACCACGATCCCCGCCACGATGGTTGCAAATGCAGCCGTGGGACCCGAAATCTGCACCGGGCTGCCGCCAAATAACGCAATGATAAATCCCGCCACGATCGCCGTGTACAGTCCCTGCTCGGGCGATACGCCCGAGGCGATGGCGAGCGCGATCGACAGCGGCAGCGCCACGATGGCAACCACGATACCTGCGACGATATCGCACGGCAGCTGCGTCTTGAGGCGCTCCGGCGACGAATGTTTGACGATGCTGAACAGAATCGGCTTGAGTTTGTCGCGATGCATACGCGGCAGAGCTCCTCCCTCGCCCCCACGGCGAATCGGCACGGAAAGCACCCGTCCGGCAGCGACTCCGAGCAGGTGCATATTGCATACGTTGTATAAGATTGTGCTAATAGCACGACACATTTATACCATATGGACTGCAGGCGGCACGGTACCGCGCCATATTTACCGGCGGAATCGGCGGAGCTACGGGGGCAACATGTTCGCAGGCTGAACCAAGAGCGCGAGAACGCCTCGCACGCCGCAATCAAGCAGCGAAAAGATATCCGCTCCGACCATCGAACAAACGTTTTTCCCGCCGCAATGACAAAAGTGAACGGTTATGAGTGTTCCGCGGCCCGTATCCCCCGTCTGGACGACAAGTTTTCGGACGATCGACCGCCGATTGGCGGCAAAAGTGGCCGGTGAATCGATCGGAAGTGCCATTTACTCGACCAAATGAGCCTCAACGAGGGTTTAGAGGGCCGCGAGGGTACTCATAACCGTGTACTTTTGTCATCGGGAGTGATAATAAGTGCAAACCGACCCCCTCTTCATCAACAACCACCCCTGCGATGCATAAGACGATATGAGTTGAACATTGGGAGCCCCTCCCCTTGTAGCTCTATCGTGGGTC
>USLK01000002.1 GCA_900555555.1 uncultured Collinsella sp.
GACTTACCGCAGCTTGGGATAGGTGCGGCATCACCCGTTATCTAAACTGTTAGATTTCCTATTTATGACAGGTGAATTAACAAAATGGACAGTCGTGAGTTTTGTCCCGTTATGCCACTCTACTAAAGTAAAGTCTACAAAACCAAGCACGCCACCTGCGGCGATGCTGGTGTTTGGGATGGCACTACAATCGGAAAGGACATCATGGGACGTTTTCTTGGGTACCTGGGCAAGCGCGTCCTCAGCTACGTAGCGATGGTTTTCATCGCTACGTCGCTGACGTACTTCCTTGCGAGCGCTTTCATGGATCCCCGCTCCAATTACGAGTCGCGTACGCCGCGACCCCCGCAGGAGTCCATTGAACGAGCGCTCGACGAAGCGAACATCAACGATAAGACCCCGGTGTTCGAACGTTATGGCAACTGGCTGCACGACGTGGTCCTCGAAGGGGATTGGGGCCTGTCGCCCATGGGCGATTCGGTCAACCGCGCGATCTCCGGCCGCATCGGGGCTTCGGTGAAGCTTCTGGCGATCTCCACGGTCCTTTCCGTCGTCGTTGGCGTGGGACTGGGCGTATATACGGCCCAGCGGCAGTATCAGTGGCAAGACCGGCTCTTTAGCGGCATCGCCTCGCTGTTCATGGTCATCCCCACCGTGGTGTTGGCCATCCTTATCGTGTTCGCGGCCATTTGGATCAACGATGCCACGGGCATGAAGCTCTTCTACGTGACGGGTCTTTCGAGCTACACCGGTTCGGACCCCATCAAGGCTCTCGTTGACTTCGGTCAGCATGTGTTCCTGCCCTCGGTCGTCCTCACGATCATCAGCGCCGTGGGCTACCACCTCGGGCAGCGCACCTATCTGCTCGATGAGATGAATGCCGACTATGTGCGCACCGCCCGCGCCAAGGGGCTGACCCGCAAGAAGGCCATCCGCAAGCATGCGCTGCGCAGCTCTTTGATTCCCACGGCCGTGAGCGTGGCGTTCTCCATCGCATCCATGTTCACCGGTGCCGTCATGACCGAGAAGGTCTTTGCCATCCATGGCATGGGCGAGTACTTCATCAACTGCATCGGCACGAACGATATCAACGGTGCCGTGGCGGTTGCGGCCTTTAGCGCGGCGTGCACGCTGGTAGGCGCCCTGCTGGCGGACCTGTTCGCCGCGGCGCTCGATCCGCGCATCAAGATGAACTAGGGAGGTTGCGATGTCTGACACCACTCAAGAGCGTCCGCAGCTCTCAAACGCCCAGCTTGAGCTCAAGGCTGATGCGCGCGATACGCAGCAAGAGGTCAAGCGCATCGGGTACGCGCATCTTATCGCCCGCCGTTTCTTCCGCCAGAAGAGCGCGGTGGTGGGCCTGGTCATCTTCGTTTTGCTGGTGGCGTTGGCCGTGTTCGGCCCCCTGCTTACCCCGTATAGCTATACCGACCCCGATTTCACCGCGCTGGGCGAGGCTCCGTCCGCGGCTCACTGGTTCGGTACGGACGGCGGCGGCTTCGACCTGTTCGCCTGCGTAGTCCACGGTTTGGGCCGCTCGCTGATCATCGGCATCTCCTATTCGGTGCTCACCACGATTATCGCGGCCGTCGCCGGCACCGCCATCGCGTATTCGCGCGGTTGGGGCGAGAAGGTCGGCATGTTCCTGCTCGATACCCTCATGGTCATTCCGAGCTTCCTGCTGGTGGCCATGATCGTGCGCAGCTCCTCGGGGCAGACCGGCTGGCTCATGCTCATCTTCGGCCTCACCGCCTTCGGATGGATCGGCTACGCCCGCACCCTGCGCACCATGGCCCTGTCCCTGCGCGAACGCGGCTACGTCGCGGCCGCGCGCTACATGGGCGTGTCCCCGTTCAAGGTCATCGTGCGCCATCTGATTCCCAACCTGGGCTCCATCCTCATTTTGGACACGGTGCTCGGTGTGATCGGCGGCATCAACTCCGAGACGGCCTACAGCTTTTTAGGCCTGGGCATCAAGGCGCCCGATACCTCGCTCGGCTTTTTGTTGAGCCAGGGGTCTTCGGCCATGCTCACGGCCCCGTGGGTCATCCTCATCCCCTCTGCCGTGCTCATCATCCTGTGCGTGAGCATGCAACTGATCGGTGACGGCCTGCGCGACGCCATCGACCCTCATTCCCGTGCAGCCGGTTCGGCGAAAGGAGACGAAGAGTGATGGACATCCTTGAGTACGAGCGCAGAAGCTCAAATGGCCCCAAGGGCGCGCCCCAGGGCGATCCGGTTCTGTCCGTTCGCGACCTGAAGGTCTCGTTTGCCACCGAGGCGGGGCGGGTGAACGCCGTGCGCGGCGTGAGCTTCGATATCTGGGCCGGCCGCACGCTTGCCATCGTGGGCGAGTCGGGCTCGGGCAAATCCATCACCGCCCTGTCAGTGATCGGCCTACTCGACGACAACGCCTCGGTTTCCGGTTCCATCAAGATGGGGGAGGAGGAGCTGCTCACCAAGACTGACGAGGAGATGTCGAAGGTTCGCGGCAAGCGCATCGCCATGGTGTTCCAGGACCCGCTCTCCGCGCTCACCCCGGTCTTCACCATCGGAGAGCAGCTCGCCGAGGCCCTGCTCATCCATAACCCCGACATGGGCAAGCAGGCCGTGCACGACCGTTGCGTCGAGCTTCTCGGCATCGTGGGCATCACCAACCCCGAGGACCGCCTGGATAGCTATCCGCATGAGTTCTCCGGCGGCATGCGCCAGCGCGTGGTGATCGCCATCGCCATCGCCAACAACCCCGATGTGATCATCGCCGACGAGCCCACGACCGCGCTCGATGTGACCATCCAGGCGCAGATCTTGGACGTGCTGGCCGTGGCCCAGCGCGAGACGGGGGCGGCGGTCATCCTGATCACCCACGATCTGGGCGTGGTGGCCGGTATGGCCGACGATGTCCTGGTGATGTACGCGGGCCGCGCTATCGAGCGGGCCAGCATCGACACGCTGTTCGCACGTCCGGCCCAGCCCTACACGATGGGCCTTCTGGGAGCGGTGCCCAAGCCGCATAAGCCGGCCGACACGCGCCTCATCCCCATCAAGGGCAATCCGCCGTCGCTGGCGGCCCTGCCGGAGGGGTGCCCGTTCTCGCCGCGCTGTCCGCTCGCCTGCGACGCGTGCCGCGCCTCCGAGGCCGAACTCTCGGTGGTCGATGCGGCCGAGGGTCACCTTGCCGCATGTCACCGCCTGGACGATATCCGCGCGCAGGGCCTCACGTACGAGGAGGTCTTCCCCGAGCTCGAGCCGCTTCCGGCCAAGTGGGCCGAGGTCCCGCGCGATGCCCGACCCGTGGTGCTCGAGGTCAAGGACCTGGTCAAGACGTTCCCGGTGCAGGGCAAGGGCCTGATCCGGCGCCAGAAGGGCACCGTGACCGCCGTGGACCACGTGAGCTTCAAGATCCACCAGGGCGAGACGCTCGCGCTGGTGGGGGAGTCGGGATCGGGCAAGTCCACCACGCTCATGCAGATCATGGAGCTCGCGCGCCCCGAGAGCGGCAGCATCACCGTGCTGGGCCGTGATGTGTCGAGCCTTAAGACGCGCGCCGAGAAGAACGAGGTGCGCCGCGACCTGCAGGTGATCTTCCAGGATCCCATGAGCTCTCTCGACCCGCGCATGCCCATCTACGATGTGCTGGCCGAGCCGCTCGAGGCCCAGGGCTGGGGCAAGGCGCAGATCAACGACCGCATCGGCGACCTCATGAACCTCGTGGGCATCAACCCCGACTACGTCGATAGGTTCCCCACGCAGTTCTCAGGCGGCCAGCGCCAGCGCATCGCCATCGCCCGCGCCCTCGCCACCGACCCCAAGATCCTCCTGCTCGACGAGCCCATCGCCTCGTTGGATGTTTCCATCCAGGCCGGTATCGTCAACCTGCTGGAGGACCTGCAGGCCCAGCTCAAGCTGTCCTACCTTTTCGTGGCTCACGACCTGGCGGTCATCCGGCATATCTCGGACTCCGTTGCCGTCATGCATCTGGGCAAGATCGTCGAATACGGCGAGACCGAAGACGTGTTCACCGATCCGCAGGACCCCTACACCAGGGCGCTGCTCTCCGCCATCCCCATTCCCGACCCGGTGGTCGAGCGTGGGCGCGAGCGCCTCGTCTACCAGGATGGCGCCCTCGTCAAAGCCTCTTCCGTGAGGTAGCACCCATATGGTTGAACGATCCGGATGAACAGGGAAGGGTATCCGGAAGTTCCGATAGAAAGGATTTCATCATGACTTCGAACAACTTCGCCCCCACGAGCATGAGTCGCCGCGGTTTCGTTACGCTGGCCGGTGCCGCCTCCGTCCTGGCGGGTCTGGGGCTCGCCGGCTGCGGCGGCAAGGATGAGGCGGCCGCACCCGTCCTCGATAAGGAGCCTGCGAACGGCACGCCTGCCACCACGCCGCTCGACAAGCTGCCCATGCCCGAGGTGGGCAAGCCCTACAACAATCCCAAGAGCCGTGACGAGGTCAAGGACGGCGGCGAACTGACCCTGTGCATCGGCGAGGTCGGTCCGTGCTGGAACTACTACAACGTCAACGGCACCACGTCGTATATGGCCGTGCTGTGGGGCATGTACATGCCCATGCTCATGGATACCGACGCCACCGGCGCCGAGTTCACGCCCAACCCCAACTACATCGAGTCCTTCGAGGTCGATGAGTCCACCGGCAAGCAAGTCATGCACCTCACCATGAACCCGGAGGCCAAGTTCAACGACGGCACGCCGATCGATTACCGCGCCTTCGAGGCGGTGTGGAAGTGCTGCTGCGGCGCCACCGAGGATTACGCCTGCTCCTCCACCGACGGCTACAACCAGATCGAGAGCGTCGCGCAGGGCGATAAACCCAACGATGTGGTGATCACCATGTCCAAACCGTTCTATCCGGCCGCGGGGCTGGTCTCCACCGTCCTGCACCCGGCATCGGTCGATCCCGAGGTGTTCAACAACGGCTGGAACGGCGAGCCGCATGTCGAGTGGGGCGCCGGTCCGTTCGTGATCGATTCCTTCGACGACACCCACGCCACCTTCGTTCCCAACAAGGCCTGGTGGGGCGAGGCTCCCAAGCTCGATAAGGTGAACTTCAAGCAGATGGAGGCCCAGGCTGTCTACAACGCCTTCAAGAACGGCGAGATCGACGCCACGGATTCCTCCACGGGTTCCGCCGAGACCCTGGCCAACTTCAACAACATGGAGGATGCCGAGATCCGTCGCTCCTACTCGCCGACCATCGCCTGCATCGAGATCAACACCACACGCGAGGCCACGCAGGATGTCGCCGTCCGCAAGGCCTTCACGCAGTGCATCGACGTCCCCACCATCGTGCAGATCCAATATAAGGGCGTTAACTGGAAAGAGGATGCCTGCGGCTCGCTGCTCATCCCGTTCTGGATGGATGGTTACGAGAACAACATGCCCGAGGACGTCACGAGCCTGAAGGATGCCAAGAGCCGCACCGCTGCCGCCCGCAAGACCCTCGAGGATGCCGGCTACAAGCTCAACGGCGACTACTACGAGAAAGACGGCAAGACCGCGGGCTTCGGCTTCGTGCTCTTCGGCGACTCCACGACTGTTAAGAACCGCGCCTCTGCGTTGCAGAAGATGGCTAAGGACGCCGGTCTTAAGCTCGACCTGGTGAGCAAGGCGTCCGCCGACTTCTCCAAGACCGTATCCAGCGGCGAGTGGGACTCCCTGCTGCTCGGCTGGCAGGGTACCGCCACCAGCTACAACAACGGCGGCCAGCTGTTCGGTTCCAAGTCCGAGTCCAACTTCGCCCAGTGCGGCACGCCCGAGATCGACGCCATGTTCGCCAAGGTTCCCTCCATCGCCGATCACAAGGAGCAGCTCAAGGCCATGAACGAGGCCGAGAAGGAAGCCATGAAGTCCTACGCCTACATCCCGCTGTTCTCCGGCGCGGACGCCTATGCCACCAAGAAGGGCCTTGCCAACTACGGTCCCGCCCTGTTCCAGAGCGTCCATGCCGAGGATATGGGCTGGGAGAAGTAGGGACATTCGATCGATTCGGTGAAAACATATTGGTTTTGGATACACGGGCATAAGAGCGTGCTATCATTTCGACCAGTACGCTAACAAAGGAGATTTTCGTGGGTCCATTTCAGTATGTTCTTCTCGTCGTTTGGGGCCTGTCCACGCTCGGTCTGATCGCGCTCGTCCTGATGCATTCCGGCAAGGGCACCGGCATCTCTGACATGATTGCCAACTCCCTGTATAACTCCAGCACAGCCACCGGCGTCATGGAGCAGAACCTCGACAAGCTCACGGTGATCGTCTCTATCGTGTTCGCCGTCTGCGTGGTCCTGTGCATGTTCTTCTTCCCGCAGGGAATCGTCGGCCTGTAAGATCGGCGTCCCGTAGATTGCTTCCAACCCCGGCTTGGCATCGGTCAGGCCGGGGTTTTCTTCATTTTGTTGCGTCCATTGTTTCGAGAGGGTGGTATTCTGATACACGGTAGATACATGTTCGAAACATTTATAGAATTTATTGCATCTACTTTTTCTTAATAAAGTGCTATTTGCGCAGCTAAATAGCCATCATTGTCATTTCATACAAATTAATAGCCGTGTTTTTACACACTCCACTTCATCAAAGTGCGATATGGTATCAACCAATCAAGGCGCAGACCTTACAGCCTTGCGGTCGGCTTTGATGCGTTCGCTCGTTTGCGTGCCTCCTCGTTTCAGGAAGCGGGGAGGTGTTGAGCGGGCGGACAGTAGTTTGTTACTAAAGGAGGATGGCATGGCTGAGATCAACTTCAAACAGCCCGTTATGGGTCGTCGCGCCTTCGTTGGCAGCGCACTCGCCGCGAGCGCCCTGGCAGCACTGGCCGGTTGCGGCGGCAAGGGCGGCAACGGTGGCGGTTCCAAGGGTGGCAAGGTCATGAACTTCTACCTGAGCGAGCCCGCGTTCATCGACCCGTACAACGCGCAGGAGAACCAGGGCACCGCCATGGTCCGCGCCATGTTCGACGGTCTGGTCACCTGGGATTGGGACAAAAACGCAGCTACTCCCGTGTGCGCTGACGAGCTCCCGACCATCTCTGAGGACGGTCTGGTGTACACCTTCAAGCTCAAGAAGGGCATGAAGTTCCACAACGGCGACGCCGTGGACGCCGAGTCCTTCAAGCGCGGCTGGACCCGTCTGGTAGATCCCAACATGAAGAGCCCCTCTCAGATCGGCTATCACCTGGATCCGGTTGCCGGCGTCAAGGAGTTCGCCGCCGGCGACGCCAAGGAGGTCTCCGGCCTCAAGGTCGTCGACGATCTGACCTTCGAGGTCACCCTCGTCGCCCCCATGTATGACTTCCTTGCTGTTTGCTGCCACCCGGGCCTGGTCCCCGTGCCTCAGTGCGCTCTCGACGATCCCAAGTCCTTCCTCGAGCAGCCCGTCGGCAACGGCCCCTTCATGATGGAGGAGCCCTGGAAGCACAACCAGTACATCAACCTGGTCGCCTTCCCGGATTACTTTGGCGACAAGCCCAAGCTCGATGGCGTGTACTGCCCGATCATCAAGGACCCCGACACCGCATTCAAGGAGTTCACCGGCGGCAACGTCGACTTCGCTATGATCCCCACGGGCCGCATGAAGGAGTGCGAGGACAAGTACGGTGTGTCCAAGGACGGCTTCACCGTTACCCCGGGCAAGCAATGCCTCAACGGTACCGAGCTCTCCGTGTACTTCCTGGTGCTCAACATGCAGCAGGATCCGTTCCAGGATGCCGACGTCCGTCGCGCCTTCTCCCTGGCTATCGACCGTCAGGCTATCGCCGATACCATCTACGAGGGCGTTCGTCAGCCTGCTGATTCCATCATGCCCAAGGTTATCGATGACGATCCCAAGAACGTCTGGACCTACTGCAAGTACGATCCCGAGCAGGCCAAGGCCCTGCTCGATGCCAAGTACCCGGCCAATGCCGATGGCAAGCGCGACCTGCACGTGGTTCTCAACTACAACGGCGATGGCGGTCACGGCGAGCTCATGTCCATGGTCCAGAGCGACCTCGAGAAGGTCGGCTTCCAGGTTAAGCAGGAGACCACCGAGTGGGCTACCTACCTGCAGAACATGACCGACGGCAAATTCTCCGTAGGTCGCATGGGCTGGACTGCTGACTATCCCACCATGGATAACATGCTGTACCCCAATTTCTACTCCACCGCGGACAACAACTTCATGCACTACGAGGTGCCCGAGGTTGATGCTGCGCTGCTGGCTGCACGTCAGATCGCCGACGACGAGGCCCGCAAGGAGGCCTGCCGCGAGATCTGCCACAAGGTCGGCGAGGATTGCCCGATCGTCCCGATCGTGTTCTACGCTCACAACTACCTGGGCTCTGAGCGCCTGAAGAGCTTCAACTACGACTCTCAGACCATCCCGCACTTCGAGACCGCTGAGCTCGTCTAAGTGCCTCTTGCATCTGCCTGACAGCAGAAATTGAAGGGTTTGCAGGACATCGCCCCGTGCGATGTCCTGCTTCCTGTTACCTAATGTGTGTTTACGTATAATTTTCGGCTCTGACGGGCTTCTATCGTATACTTATAGCTTATGTCGCATTATATTCGCAGTGCGACGGGAACTGTCCACCAGACAAGGGAGGGTATCGCTGTGTTAAGGTACATCCTGAAGCGAATCCTGCAGTTCATCCCTGTCTTCCTCGGCGTCACGCTCATTCTGTTCATCATGCAGAATGTTGTGCCGGGCGATCCTATCAAGTTGATCGCCGGCGAGAAGAAGCTTGACCCCGTGACGGAGATGAACATCCGCGCAGCCCATGGCCTCATCGAGACCAACGAGGACGGCAGCATCGTGTTCGACGAGAACGGCGACACGATCGAGACCCCGATGTGGAAGCGTTACGTTGTGTATATCGCCAACCTCTTCCACGGCGATCTCGGCACGTCCTACAAGCGCGGCATTCCGGTAACCGAGATTATTGCTCAGGGTTATCCGTACACGGTTCAGCTTGCGGTCGTCGCCATCGTGCTCGAGGCCATCTTGGGTATTGGCGCAGGCATCATCTCCGCTATCAAGCGCTACTCCTTTTGGGATGTGCTCGTCACGCTTACCACTTCGGTGCTCGTGGCCATGCCGGCGTTCTGGTTCGGTATGTTGCTGCAGCTGATCTTCGGCGTTTGGCTCAAAGATCTTACGGGCGGTGCGGTTTGCCTGCCCATCTCCGGCGTGGCCGGCCCGGTCTCCGCATTCCCCGACTGGATGTACTACATCCTTCCCGCTGTTACGCTGGCCGCCGTCTCCACGGCGTACTCCGCGCGTATCATGCGCTCCCAGCTTATCGAGGTTATGAACCAGGATTACATCCGCACGGCCAAGGCCAAGGGTCTTTCCCGCGGGTCGATCATTTTCCACCATGCCCTCAAGAACGCCCTCATCCCCGTTGTCACCTATATTGGTATGGACTTCGGTGCGATGCTTTCAGGCGCCATCCTCACCGAGACGGTCTTCAACTGGCCGGGTATCGGCAAGGAGACCTACGTTGCCATCACCCAGCGCGACTGGCCCATCGTCATGGGTTCCGTTACGGTGATCGTCATCGTGGTTATGGTTATCAATCTGTTGGTAGACGTGAGCTATGCCTTCCTCGATCCGCGCATCAGGCTCGGCAACTCCAAGAGCGACGAGTAGGAGGGTGTCATGAAGTATCCGTTTGATACCAATCCCGAGCCTAAATACGAGGCCGGCACGCACGCTGTTTCCGCCGCTTCTTCTGAGCCCACCCGCACGCTGTGGGGCGACGCCTTCAAGCGTCTGAAGCACAACAAGCTCGCGATGTTCGCAATCATCTGGATTCTGTTCGTCGTGCTCGTTGCTATTTCCGCAGACCTGTGGGTCCCCAAGATGTTCGGTGACCCCACCTTCACCGATACCGCAATGGCTGCGCAGAATTCTCGTCTCGCACCCTCCGCCGAGCACCCCTTCGGTACCGATACCCTCGGTCGCGACGTGTTCTCCCGTGTGGTGTACGGTGCGCGCATCTCCCTCACCGTCGGCTTGGTGTCCACGGGCATCTCTACGGCAATCGGTATCGTCCTGGGAGCTCTGGCCGCATACTACGGAGGCATATGGGATACGATCATCATGCGACTGGCGGACATCTTCCTGTCCTTCCCGTACATCTTGTTCGTAATCGCTATGATCGCCGTCATCGGTAACGGCATCCAAAACGTGTTCATCGCTATCGGCATCCTCGGTTGGCCGAGTGTTGCCCGCGTGTTCCGAAGCGCCATCCTTTCGGTTAAAGAGAGCGACTACGTTGACGCCGGTCGTGCCATGGGTGCATCCGACGTGCGCATCATCGCCCGTCACATCCTGCCCAACTCCGTGGCTTCCGTTGTTGTGTATGCAACCATGAACATCGGTTCCGCAATCCTGACCGAGTCCGCTCTGTCCTACCTGGGCATGGGCGTTGTTCCGCCCGATCCCTCTTGGGGCAACTTGATCCAGGACGGCCAGAAGTACCTCGAGACCGAGCCTTGGCTGATGTTCCTTCCGGGTCTGGCCATCCTTACAACCGTTCTTGCGTTCACGCTTTTGGGCGATGGCCTGCGTGACGCCCTCGATGTCAAGATGAAGGACGCGTAAACATGGCAAGGAAGAAAAACGACAACTACGTCGATCTTAAGACGCAGCCGATCCCCGAGGGTCAGCACCTGCTCGAGGTCGACGACCTTAAAATGTATTTCCACACCGAGGACGGTATTGTCCATGCGGTCGACGGCGTGTCCTACACGCTCGATCGCGGTGAGACGTTGGGCGTGGTAGGCGAGTCCGGTTCGGGCAAGTCCGTCACCGCCATGACCATCATGGGCCTCATCTCCATGCCTCCGGGAAAGATCGAGGGCGGCCGCGTTATGTACCGTGGCCACAACCTGCTCGAGATGTCCGAGGAAGAGATGCAGCATGTCCGCGGCAACGACATCGCCATGATCTTCCAGGACCCCATGACGTCGCTTAACCCGGTCTACAAGATCGGCCGTCAGGTGTCCGAGGGCCTTCGTCTGCACCGCGGTTACACCAAGCAGCAGGCTCACGAGCGCGCCATCGAGCTCCTCGATCTCGTCGGTATCCCCGAGCCCGAGAAGCGTGTGGACCAGTATCCGCACCAGTTCTCCGGCGGCATGCGTCAGCGTGTCATGATTGCCATGGCTCTTGCCTGCGATCCCGACGTTCTCATCGCCGACGAGCCCACCACCGCCCTGGACGTTACCATCCAGGCGCAGATCGTTGAGCTTATGCAGGAGATGCAGCAGAAGAACGGCAATGCCATCATCATGATCACCCATGACCTGGGCGTCGTTGCCGATATGGCCGACAAGATCATGGTTATGTACGCCGGCCATCCGGTCGAGTTCGGCACCGCCGATGAGATCTTCTACAACAGCCGTCATCCCTACACCTGGGGCCTCATCCGCTCTATCCCCGAGCAGGCCATCGATGAGAAGAAGCCGCTCACGCCGATTCACGGCAATCCGCCTTCGCTGGTCAACCTGCCCAAGGGCTGCGCATTCGCTCCTCGTTGCCCGTATGCAACCGAGCGCTGCCACGCCGAGCGTCCCCAGAAGTGGACTGGCGCATCCGGACATTACTCCATGTGCCACTATGCAGATGATGATGAGTTCGTGGGCAAGTACGCACCCGATACGTCCCGCTCCCGCGGTACCGTCCCCAGTGCGATTCCCGCCGCCGATGAATCCAAGGGAGGCGAGGCGTAATGGCTTCCGACAAGACCCCGCTGCTCAAGGTCGAGCATCTGTGCAAGGAGTTTCCCGCCGGCTCCACGTTTAAGGACGGTAAGTTCCAGAAGCGTGTCGTGTCCGCTGTTAACGACATCTCGTTCGAGATCAACGCCGGCGAGACCTTTGGTCTGGTAGGCGAGTCCGGTTGCGGCAAGTCCACCACTGGCCGCGCCATCATGTATCTCGATCCGCCTACCTCCGGCAAGGTGTACTTCGAGGGCAAAGACGTTTCCAAGATGAACAAGAAAGAGCTCAAGGCCATGCGCCGCGACATGCAGTTCATCTTCCAGGATCCCTACGCGTCCCTCAATCCTCGTATGACCATCGGCGAGATCGTCTCCGAGCCCATGGTGATCCACGGTATCGGTACGCCCGAGGAGCGCATCGAGCGCGTTCGAGAGCTGCTCGATATCGTTGGTCTCAATCCTGAGCATATCAACCGCTACCCGCATGAGTTCTCCGGCGGCCAGCGTCAGCGTGTGGGCATCGCGCGTTCGTTCGTCCTTCGCCCCAAGCTCATCATCTGCGACGAGCCCGTCTCCGCTCTGGACGTATCCATTCAGGCCCAGGTGCTCAACTTGCTCAAGGACCTGCAGGATCAGTACGGCACCGCGTATCTGTTCATCGCGCACGACCTTTCCGTCGTTCAGCACATCTCCGACCGCGTGGCCGTTATGTACCTGGGCAAGATGGTCGAGCTGTCTGACTGGAAGCGCCTGTATGCCCAACCGCATCATCCGTACACCCAGTCCCTGCTCTCCGCGGTTCCCATTCCGGATCCGGATATCCAGAAGAACCGCAAGCGCATCATCCTTGCGGGCGATCCGCCGTCGCCGATCGATCCGCCGACGGGCTGCCGCTTCCACACCCGCTGCCCGATCGCACAGGATCTTTGCGGCAAGGAGGCCCCCGAGTTCAAGGAGGTATGCGATGGTCATTACTGCGCATGCCACTTTGCCAAGCCTTTCCCCATCAAGGAGAGCCATATCGACCTGTAGGGTCGATGCCATAGTCCGCGTAGGGCAATGAGACAGAATGTCTATGGAAACCGGTGCTTCGGCACCGGTTTTCGTTTACTGTTGGGATATCTACCATTTGAACGCTGGAGGCATCCATGATCGATCGCCGAACATTTCTTGCGGGCTTTGCCGTTGCATGCGCCGCTCCTTTGATTTCGGGTTGTTCGGATGGCCCGTTTGGCACCGCCGCCGACTCGCAGGCCGTGTCCGAAGCGGACCTTTCGGTTCGGTTTCCTTCGGTGACCACGATGGATCCCGCGTGCATGCGAGAGTACGGTGATATCTGCCTGTGCTCGCAGCTTTACGAGCCGCTTATGCGCTACGACTATCGAGAGCATGCTTTGGCGGGCGGCGCGGCGCGCTCTGTGGAGGTATCGCCCGATGCCCGCACCGTCACCTTTTTGCTCGAGCACGGGGGCACCTTTTCCAACGGAAAGCCGCTCGGCTCGCGTGCCTTTGCCGATTCATGGAATCGATTGGTTCATCTTGAGGGTGAGCGCATGCGCGAGGAGGGTGAGGCCGTATCTGGTTTTGCGTCATTGCTCGCCGCGGTCGAGGGGTTCGATGAGGCGATCTCCGGAGAGGCCACCGAGCTGTCCGGTCTCGAAACCCCCGATGCCGACACGCTGATCGTTCATCTTTCTCGTCCCTGTGCCGAGTTTCCCGTTGTCAGCTCGCATGTGGCTCTCTCTCCCGTCTTCCTGGGTGAGGATGCGGGCTCCGTCGACGGTCTCGAGCCCATAGGTAACGGACCGTATCGGCTCAAGGGTGCCTTTAAAGCCAACGGCCCGCTGATGCTTGTTCCAAACGATTCGCATCGTGCGTCTTCCCAGGCGCGTACGATCCAGATCGTGTGCGAAAAGGATGTCGGCAATGCGTATAAGCAGTTTGAGGCTGGCAATATAGCTGTTACCGAGGTGCCCATCGATCAGGTTGAGGCGGTGAGGAAGTCCAGCGGCGTTTCATCTTCGGGCTATGTAGCCGTTCCGGGGGAGCGTCTCATCGATGGAATCTCCTTTAATCAGATCATGCTTGGCTGCAACATGTCCTCTACTGCCCTGTCGTTTGCCGAGCTTCGACATGCCGTCTGCTCGGCAGTCGACCGAGAATCGCTTTGCGAGAAGGTTCTTAAGGGCTCATTTTCGCCGTCATCGCGTTTTATTTCCGCAGCATTGGATGACGGGGCCGATTTTGTGGTCGAGGGGTGCTCATATGATCCCGAATATGCGGCATCGCTCATCGAACCGGTGTATCCCGCGGGGGAGGACGGCAAGCGCGGCCTTCGGTTCTCCCTGCTCTGCTCAAATAGGGGAGTAGACCCCAAGGTTGCCGAGGCCGTCGCGAATGACCTGCGCGATCTTGGAATCGAGGTTGATGTCAAGGCCTATGCCTGGTCCGAATACCGCGGGCGCCTAGTCGACCGTGATTTCGATCTGGCGCTTCTCTCGCAAACTCCGTTCTGCCCCTCTTACGAAGCGTCCTTGCGTCCTTGGCTGTGGTCCGGTGCTTCCGCGACGACCAATGTAAGCGGCTTTTCGGTACCTGAAGTTGATGAGGCTTTGGAGTCGCTGGCGGTGCAGCCGCAACATGATCGGGCCCGCGAGCAAGCCGTTGCCATCCAGGCCGTCATCTCGGAGCAGATGCCCTATATCCCTGTCGCCACGCGGCTCTTAGATACCGTGGTGGCACGGGAAGTCGAGAATCTGCAAGTCAACCCCTATGGTGTACCGCTGCTCGGCACCCTTTCGTAGGAGCGTTGCACCCGGTTGGTGCGTGATTGGAAAAAAGTTTTCAAGTTTCTCAAAATTTTCCTTGCACCAACCGGGCGATTCGGGTTATATTCTTTCACGCAGAAACACGTCGGAGTGGCGGAATTGGTAGACGCGCTAGCTTGAGGTGCTAGTGACCACTTTTCGGTCATGCGGGTTCAAGTCCCGCCTCCGACACCATCGCATGATATAAGCCTCTTCGGAGGCTTTTATTTTACCCATCGGACCCGCTCAAGTCTTAGCGCGGTCGCGCCAAGGCGGTCGGGGTAGACCGAAAGGCGCCGTATGGACAGCATCATTGAAGAAGAACTGCTAGACGTTGCCCGCGTGGTCGAGGTGACCAGCGATGCGGTGCTCCTGTGCGGTATGGACGGCACGGTTCTGCATACCAATCGGCAGATGCTGCAGCTCTGCATGGCCCCGCGCGACATCATCGTCGGTTCGGACGTCAAGGATATCCTGTACAGCACATCATTCGAGCGTGCGGAAGACCACCGCATGCCGTTCGGCTGCGATGGTGACGAGAACACATGTATGCTCAAGTTGGCCGATGGTTCGTTTATCCCCGTGCATGTTCGCGCGCTCTCGCTGGGCGGTGAGGGCCGGTCTCGCAGACTCATCATCGCCATCAAGAGCCTCGAGGAACGCTATGCGCACGACCGCAAGACCCAGCGTCTCCTCTCGGAGCTTCAGGCCTCCAATAAGCGTCTGTCGGGCACGCTGTCGGTCATTATGTCGACGGTGGGTTCAAACGATCTTCCCGCGCTTCTCGATACGGTTCTCAACAAGATGGCCGAGACGCTCGATGCATCGGGTACGACGATCTACTTTGCCGAGAGCGGCGGTTTTAAGCTGCGTGGCATCAGCAAGGGGCTCGAAGGCGCGTATGTGCCGGAGTTCGTGCCGTACGGCGCGGGCATAGCAACCTATGTCCTTCATGAGCAGAGGCCCTGCCGGCTGACGATCGTGCCCGCACCTGCGGACGGGACGGGGGATGCAGGCGAGTTCTACGATTTGGATGCCCGGACTTCGCACCGCCTCCGCATACAGAACACCCCTCCATTCAAGACCCTTATCGTCGTGCCCGTTTTCTTCGGCACGCAGATGCTCGGCGTAGTCGAGCTGGGCTGGATGCGTCCTTGCACGCCGCGCGAATACGATGTTCGTGTGTTGGAGGTCATCTGCGATTACCTCTCTATCGAGCTTGTTGGTCTGGTGGCGACGCTGCGTTCGGCGCGCACCGCGGAGCTCTCCCGTTCCCTCAATCGTGTTCGCGAGCTGTTCTTCGCCATGGATGATGATCGCGCGGCCGCATGGGGGGAGATGGCCGATGAGATCAGGCGCATGCTCTCATGTCGTCTGTTGCCCGTCTATCGAGATAGGCAGCGCGATACCTATGTACTCGATTACGATGGCGGCAATCGGATCGACCTGCCCGGCACGCCGCAAGACATGTTCTTCTCGGTGACGGCGCCCGCCGCGAGGATGGGCTCGGCCGGCGCTTCCGAGTTCACGCCCACCTCTGCCGAGCACCAGGTCAGTCTGGCCCGCGTTGATCGAACCATGCCGGCCGGCGGGTGGCTCGAGAGCAAGGGGCTGCCATCGCGCGGCGTGTTCGTCGATTTGGGGTCCTGTCCCGGCGAGGCATGCCCCGACGATGCCCAAGAACACCTTCAGGCTGCCGAGAACGGCTCCTCGTTGCCGCACAGGATGTTTCTGCTGCTGCGCGACGGTTCGCAAGAGCCTATCGACGATATAGAGTTCGACTACCTCACTCGGTTGGCGCATGATTACGAGCTGGTGACGAACGGCACCCGACGGCAGAAATCGGAGCGCAGGATCGCTCAGACGCTGCAGGCGGGTATGCGTAGCTCACTGGGGGGCGTGCCCGGCATCGCCACGGATTCGCTGTACTCGTCCGCCACCTCCCAAGCATTGGTCGGTGGAGATTTCTATACGCTCATCCGCCTACCCGATGATCGCGCCGTCATGATCTTGGGCGACGTGTCGGGCAAGGGCATCGAGGCGGCTTCCATGTCGGCGTTGGTCAAGACGGCCCTCTCGGCGTACGCCTGGGAGGGAGCGAGCCCTGCGCGCATGGCTCGCTCTCTCAACAGCATGCTCATGAGCTTCTCGCGCGTGGAGACGTTCGCCACCGCGTTCATCGCCAAAATCGACCTGCGCGCCCGTCAGGTGGCGTATTGCTCTGCGGGGCATCCCCCAGCCATGCTCCTGCACCCCGTTGTCGGAGACGTGGGGGAGGCCGAGCTCCTGAGTGTCCAATCGGGAGTTCTGGGCGCATTCGAGGATATGCCGTATGAGAACGGGACGTTGGTATACGAGCCCGGCGACATCCTGTTCATGTACACCGACGGCGCCTTGGAGGCGCGCAATGCGGCGGGTGATTTCTTCGGGGAGCAACGCCTGCGCGATGTCCTCATGCATGCCGTCGGCGGCGGCGTGGAGGGGCTTTGCGCCCAGGTGCTCGGTGAGCTCGATACGTTCACGGATTCCGCGCTCGATGACGATATCGCGCTCGTGGCTTTGCAGTTTGACGAGAACGAGTGATTACGTCTTGAATCTGTGGGAACCATGACGATATGAACGAATGGAACGACATAGCCGTCATCGCCCCCGCGCGCGATATCGATATCTCGACCGTGCCGAAGCTGCGCGGGCAGATAGACGCGCTCATCGCTGCGGGCACGCGCCGAATTCTCGTGAACTGCGTCCATGTTTCCTTTATCGATTCCTCGGGCCTGGCCATGCTGCTTTCGCGGGCGCGTGAGCTGTTGAGGCGCGATGGCCTGCTGTCGTTGGTGAACGCGTCGGCCGAGATTGCGCGTTTCATTCAGATTGCGCGCCTCCTGGACATCTTGCATGTCTCGATGGCCGATAGGCCCGCCGTCCCGGTTCTCTCCGCCGATACGCCGCCGCGTTGGACCAAGAGCTTCGCGGTCCGCCCCGGCGTGGAGCATTTGGCGGAGTATCGGCATCGTGTGGCGTATCTGCTCGAATCGCTTCCGGTTACGCGTGATGAGCGTTTCGATATGGCCCTGGCTGCAGGAGAGGCTTTATCCAACGCGTACGACCATGCCGACAACGGTTGCGGCTGCATGGTCTCCGTATACGCCTATGCCGATCGTGTGGTCATAGAGGTTCGCGACTGCGGCTGCGGTTATGAGATTTCCTCGACCGATGAGCCGGTTGCGTCGGAGCAGCGCGGTCGCGGCATCAAATTGATGCGACTGCTGGTCGATGCGGTCGAGGTGCGTCGCCGTACGGATGGTAACGGAACGCTGGTGCGTCTGACGAAACTGCTTGCGGTGGAGGGTGCTTAGCATCGTGCGGTCGATTATGCGTGCGGGCTGCGGTCTATTTGGGCTGCGGCCCGCTTTTTGGTATACATTCGTTTGGCGCATTCGTTTGGCGCGTGCGATACCGGCGACTTGCTGAGCGCGGATGGGGGTATTGATAAAAAACAGGCCACTGGAAATCCAATGGCCTGATAACAGTTGGTGGGCGATACAAGATTTGAACTTGTGACCTCTTCCGTGTCAGGGAAGCGCTCTCCCCCTGAGCTAATCGCCCGTTCAGGGTGCGCGTTTCGGCGCAAGGAGTAATATACAGAAGACCTATGGTCTGTGCAAGCAAATTTTGAAAAAAGTTTTGATCAATGGGGGGATAATGAGCCAGAATGATATATCTACCTGCAGAAATGCTTATAATACTTTTTTGGACGACCGAACCGGGGGGATGGATCTTAGGGCAGGCAGCGTCTGAAGGCTGAATGAGTGGGAGGAATGTCGATAGGACGTTCTGTAAAGGGGCTGCGCGAGTTCCAGGATGAGGGCGCTTACCGATAAAAGGGCATGGCCGGGGCTGCATCGAGTTGTCGATACGCGTCGGTCGATTCGATGCTGCGGTGTGAGGGACGAGGATGCCTGTTTGCATCGCCGACCGATATACACGGTTCTAGTTTCAACGCTGCGGTTACAGCGCTTCATCGTAAGAAGAATGCTTCCGCCTCGACTGCGGCGCTTCGCATGAACAAAAATGATTCGGTTTGCTAGCGGATGCAGAACACAGCTTCTACCTGCGTTGATATTGACCTGAAGACTCTATGCGAGGATCTGTTCAAAAAAAATTTGAGATTCTGCTTGCATAGGGGACGAGAATCGCGTATATTTCTTTCTCGCAGGCGGACATGGCTCAGTTGGTAGAGCACAACCTTGCCAAGGTTGGGGTCGCGGGTTCGAGCCCCGTTGTCCGCTCCATTGCATTTTACAAAAGGCCGGTTACACAATCGGCCTTTTTCTTCGGCGACGTGGCCAAGTGGTAAGGCAGAGGCCTGCAAAGCCTTTACCCCCAGTTCGAATCTGGGCGTCGCCTCCAAAGCTTTTTGTGAAGGAGTATCGCTTCTTCTCAAATTAAGCGGACATGGCTCAGTTGGTAGAGCACAACCTTGCCAAGGTTGGGGTCGCGGGTTCGAGCCCCGTTGTCCGCTCCAGTATATTTCAGGGTCAGTCGAAAGGCTGGCCTTTTTTTATTTGTAAAGTCTGCATTGATCATTCGGACGTATCCCAAATCGCATATCGAGTGATCCCGAATTTTTTTGGATTGAGAAAACGCTTTACGTTTGGTTGGGTTTTTCTTCTGATCGGATGCCGTGGGTTGGGCGGCTCCATGGTATATGTGGGATACGTTGCTTAATGCGAGCAATCGGGTTTTAATCCGCCGCCGGATGGGTTTTCATCGGTGTGAACCGTGTGATGTACGTTGGCCGCAGCCGCAGCGCACATCGCGCAGAGTGCCGCATGGTGCCTACCGCCAGGTGAGCTTTCGGCCGTAATGCGAGCATCGTGGGGCACGGCGCATCTCGAACCCGCCGCAAAGTGCATTCTGTTCGATGCGATGTGCCGCAGGTTTCATTTCGTGCGATGGATAGCCGCCGCAACATTTATTATATGCGGTAATAAATTACCGCATAACGTTTGTCTGCGGTAATCCACTACCGCAGAATTTATCATCTGCGGTGAATTGGGTTACCTTGTTGACGAAGATATCCTATCTACCTGCGAAAATAATAATCACGCCGAAGACGATTTGAATGGCGTTGCCGCAGGATCCTGTTCGTGCGGGTAAAAATTGCCGCACAGAACAATTGTGTGGTGCCAAACCGCCGCAGGAAAGATTGAGTGCGGTAGTGGGGCGCGAATCGGCACCTTCGGCTATAGCAATTTGGCACCAATCTCCCGTTAAGCGGATCAAGGAGGGACTTCCGCCGCAAATACCGCTCGTGCGTGCACCCCGATTCTCAAATCCCGATACCGTAGGTGAAAAACCTATGTAGCGAATATGTTGATGCGAAGGGATAGGTTGCGCAGGGAGCGCTGTCAGCTATAGTGGCATTGTTTTTAAGCCTGTTTGCAAGGCAATCGCCCATGGCTGGGCCGACCGACAGGAGGTGCCGTATGGACAGTTCCAGTACCAGTAGCGTTCGATTCCAGAAGGCGCATCCTGTTTGGCGTTCCCGCTAGGGAGCCTATTTCTTTTACTAACCCAATTGCGTGTCCTCTCGGCTTCCGGGTTCATGCCCGGGGTTGTTCTCGCGCCATTTCCCGTGCAGCACGGCGCGGCCCGTTACGGGTGGGCCCCGCGAGATGCCTCAAGTCCATGCATGGATGTCGGTCCGAGACGGCCTCTTCGAGACCCGTGGTATCCGTGCCGGATGGGGCAGAGGGGCTCCGAGTGTGGGCTGGGGTGCATCCGTCGGTCCTTCAGGGAACGTTGGGTTGCGCCGAAAAGCTGGAATCGAATCACCGTTCGTCATGAGTTGATCTGTTCGCAATCGACAGGGGTGATTCCAATGAAAAAGCTCGCAAAGGACTTGATGCTTCGTCGTGACCTGCTGCAAAAGGCGCCGATCGAGGACATCTTCGCTTATTTCGATACGGGGCGCGAGGGTGTGCGGCCTGCGTGCGTTGATGATCTGCGAGACCTGTACGGCGTCAATGCCGTGACGCATCGCAGCCAGGGTACGCCGCTCTACCGTCTCCGCAAGGCTATTTTGAACCCGTTCATCCTCATTCTCGTGCTGTTGGCGGGTCTATCCTATCTGACCGATGTCCGCCTTGCGGCGGAAGGGCCCGACTATACCAAGATCGTGATCCTGTCGGTGATGGTCGTGTGGTCGGTCATGATGAACGTGATCCAGGAGTCGCGTTCGGCAAACGCTGCGTCGCGCCTGCTTGCTCTGGTCAAGAATACCTGCGCCGTGACGCGTGGGGGACAGGAGCACGAGCTGCCGTTCGAGGATGTTGTATGCGGCGATGTCGTGCGCCTGGCCGCCGGTGATATGGTTCCGGCGGACCTTCGCATGTTCGCCACCAAGGACCTGTTCGTCAATGAGAGTTCCCTGACCGGCGAATCCGAGCCGCGCGAGCTGGTCGCCCAGCGGGGCTGCGCGGCCCACATGGGCTCCACGGTGGTGTCGGGGTCCGGCCTTGGCGTGGTGGTCCTCACGGGCAACGACACGATGCTCGGCGGCATGGCTAAGGCCATCTCCGCCCGCCCTCCCAAGACTTCTTTCGAGCGCGGTGTGGAGAACATCTCCAAGGTGCTTTTGGGCTTCATGGCGGTCATGGTTCCCGTGGTGTTCATCTTGAGCGGCCTGACAAAGGGCAGCTGGGTGGGCGCCCTGGTGTTCGCCATGTCGGTGGCGGTGGGCCTGACACCCGAGATGCTTCCCACTATCGTTACGACGTGCCTCGCCCGTGGCGCTATGGTCATGAGCCGCAAGAAGGTCATCATCAAGAGCCTCGATGCCATGCAGAACCTCGGCTCCATCGACATTCTGTGCACCGACAAGACGGGGACCCTCACCAAGGACCAAGTTGAGCTCGAGCGCTATCTGGACGTGTCGGGCGATCCCGATGAGCGCGTGCTGCGCCATGCCTACCTCAACAGCAAGTATCAGACGGGCCTCAAGAATCTGATGGATCGGGCCATCATCGCCCGTGCCGAGCGGGAGACCGGGGATGGCCTATCGTGCGCGGACCGCATGGGCGCCTATGAGAAGGTGGATGAGATTCCCTTTGACTTCGAGCGCCGCCGCATGTCGGTTGCGGTGCGCGACGGTGCCGGTAAGATCCAGATGGTCACCAAGGGGGCTGTCGAGGAGATTCTGTCATGCTGCTCGCATGTGGAGCTCGATGGCGAGGTCAGCCTTCTGACCGATGCGCTCAGGAGCCGTGTTCGCTCTGATGTGAAGGACCTGAGCGCCGAGGGTCTGCGCGTGCTCGCCGTGGCGCAGAAGACGCATGCGGGGGAGTGGAGCCAGGGCGCTCTCGACGTAGCCGACGAATCGGACATGGTTCTCATCGGCTACCTGGCCTTTCTCGATCCGCCCAAGGAGAGCGCATCCGATGCGATCGCCGCCCTCGCTTCCCATGGCGTGACGACCAAGGTCCTCACCGGGGATTCGGGCGAGGTCGCCCTGCACGTCTGCCGCCAGGTGGGGATCCGCGCGGGCCGCGCCGTCCTGGGTTCGGAGGTGGAGGCCATGGACGATACGGAGCTTGCGGCCGTGGCCGAGCGCGAGCATGTATTCGCCAAGTTGTCTCCCGCGCAGAAGTCGCGTCTGGTGCAGGCCCTTCGCGCCCAGGGGCACGTGGTCGGCTTCATGGGCGACGGCATCAACGATGCGGCCGCCCTGCGGCAGGCCGACGCGGGCATTTCGGTCGACACGGCGGTCGATATCGCCAAGGAGGCCGCACCCGTCATCTTGCTCGAGAAGGACCTTCGTGTCCTTGAGGACGGTATCGTGGAGGGCCGTCGCACCTACGTGAACATGATCAAGTATCTCAAGATGACGGCTAGCTCCAACTTCGGCAATATGCTCTCGATGCTCGTGGCGTCCGCCCTGCTTCCGTTCATGCCCATGGCGTCTCTGCAGCTCATTTTGCTCGATATGGTGTACAGCGTGACGTGCTTCGCCATTCCCTTCGACCGCGTCGATCCGGAGATGCTCCGCCATCCCGCCCGCTGGGATGCGAGGAGCGTGGTGAGCTTCATGCTGTTCGTGGGCCCCACGAGCTCGGTGTTCGATATCACCACGTTCGCGTTGCTGTTCTTCGTGGTATGCCCGGCTGTCCTGGGGGCTCCGTTCGCCGCGCTCGACCGTCAGGGACAGACTCTCTTCGCGATGCTTTTCCAGACGGGCTGGTGCATCGAGTCGATGTGGACGCAGACGCTGGTCGTTCATATGGTGCGCACGCGCAAGGTCCCGTTCGTGCAGAGCCGCCCTTCCATGGTGCTGCTGCTGGCCGGAATCGCGGGCATCGCGCTCATGACCGCGCTGCCCTATACGTCCGCCGCAGGGGCGTTCGGTCTTGTCGCGTCGCTCCCGTGGTGGTTCTTCATGCTGCTGATCGGAATCGTGGCGGGATACGCCGCGCTGGTGACGATCGTCAAGCATTGGTATGTCCGTCGTTTCGGACTGTGGCTGTAGCCGCAACACTAGATATGGGCGCGGGCCGCATCGGAGCAGATGACGGCCCGCGCCAGTTTCCACGGCTTCGTTGCGACTTGTGAAGGACCTGGGAACGGCCCGTGGCGATGTTTTCATATCAGTGCAGGTAGACGGGCCGGTACCGGAATCCCTTTTCTGCATCTTTAAATGTGAATAAAAATAAGCACATTGCGCTGACCTGCGGGAACACAATATATAGTAGTGGTTTTAGAAATACGTACCAGATGTAGTAACCAAAATGGTCTATCATAGAGCTAACGAAAAACAGAGGCCTCGGAATCATGTTGGCACGTCTTCATGGTTCCGAGGTTTTTACCCCTTGCGGGGTTACGAGCGGGGTTTTGATAGGGAGAGGATGCACGGTATGAAGATCATCAAGCGCAGCGGCTCCGAGGTTACCTTCGACCTCAACAAGATCGTCCATGCCATCCAGGCCGCGAACCTGGAGGTACAGGAGAGCGATCGTTTGACCGAGCGCCAGATCACCTATGCCGCCCAGAATGTCGAGGAGCGCTGCGAGGAGGCCGGCCACACCGTATCCGTGGAGGAGATCCAGGATATGGTGGAGGATGAGATCATGGCGCTCGACCGCTACGAGGTCGCCCGCCACTACATCATCTATCGCTATGTGCAGAGCGTGAAGCGCCAGAAGAACACCACCGACGACAAGATCCTGTCGCTCATCGAGTGCAACAACGAAGAGGTCAAGCAGGAGAACTCCAACAAGAACCCCACCGTCAACTCGGTGCAGCGCGACTACATGGCCGGTGAGGTCTCCAAGGACCTCACGCAGCGCGTGCTGCTGCCCGAGGATGTGGTGGAGGCCCACAACGAGGGTATCATCCACTTCCACGATTCCGATTACTTCGCCCAGCATATGCACAACTGCGACCTGGTGAACCTGGACGACATGCTGCAGAACGGCACCGTCATCTCCGGTACGCTCATCGAGAAGCCGCACAGCTTCTCCACCGCGTGCAATATCGCCACGCAGATCATCGCCCAGGTGGCCAGCTCCCAGTACGGCGGCCAGTCCATCTCGCTCACGCACCTCGCGCCGTTCGTCGAGGTCAGCCGCCAGAAGATCCGCCGTGAGGTCACGCGCGAGCTCGAAGAACTCGGCGTCACCGCCGACGAGGGGAAGATCTCCAAGGTGGTTGAGGACCGCCTGCGCGATGAGATCCGCCGTGGCGTCCAGACCATCCAATACCAGGTCGTTACCCTCATGACCACCAACGGCCAGGCTCCGTTCGTGACGGTGTTCATGTACCTCAACGAGGCCCGCTCCGAGCGCGAGAAGCTCGATCTGGCCATGATCATCGAGGAGACGCTGCGCCAGCGCTACGAGGGCGTGAAGAACGAGGCCGGCGTGTGGATCACCCCTGCGTTCCCCAAGCTCATCTACGTGCTCGAGGAGGACAACATCCACGAGGACTCGCCGTTCTTCTACCTCACCAAGCTGGCCGCCAAGTGCACCGCCAAGCGCATGGTGCCCGACTATATCTCCGAGAAGAAGATGCGCGAGCTCAAGCTCTCCAAGGGTGAGACCGAGGGCAACGGCGATTGCTACACCTGCATGGGATGCCGCAGCTTCCTCACGCCGGACCGCACGGGCAACGGCTACGACAACGTGGCCAACGCCGGCAATTACGAGCCCGGCAAGCCCAAGTACTACGGTCGCTTCAACCAAGGCGTCGTCACCATCAACCTGCCGGACGTCGCGCTGTCCTCGCACGGCGACATGGATGAGTTCTGGAAGATCTTCGACGAGCGCCTGGAGCTGTGCCACAAGGCACTGCGCTGCCGTCATGAGCGTCTGCTGGGCACGCTGTCCGATGCCGCCCCGATCCTGTGGCAATACGGTGCCCTTGCACGCCTCAAGAAGGGCGAGCTGATCGATAAACTGCTGTACGGCGGGTACTCCACGATTTCGCTGGGGTATGCGGGCCTGTACGAGTGCGTGAAGTACATGACCGGCCACAGCCACACCGATGAGCAGGGCACGCCGTTCGCCACGGCCGTGATGCAGCGCATGAACGACAAGTGCAACGAGTGGAAGGCCGCTGAGGACATCGACTACTCCCTGTACGGCACGCCGCTGGAGTCCACCACGTACAAGTTCGCCAAGTGCCTGCAGCGCCGCTTCGGTATCATCCCGGGTGTTACGGACAAGGGCTACATCACCAACAGCTATCACGTGCATGTGAGCGAGGAGATCGACGCCTTCGACAAGCTCAAGTTCGAGAGCCAGTTCCAGCGTCTGTCCCCGGGCGGCGCCATTTCCTATGTCGAGGTGCCCAACATGCAGGATAACCTCAAGGCCGTTATCCGCGTGATCCAGTACATCTACGACAACATCATGTACGCCGAGCTCAACACCAAGAGCGACTACTGCCAGAAGTGTGGATACGACGGCGAGATCAAGATCGTGGAGGACGACGGCAAACTTGAGTGGGAGTGCCCCAATTGCGGCAACCGCGATCATGACACGCTCAACGTGGCGCGCCGCACGTGCGGCTACATCGGCACGCAGTTCTGGAACCAGGGCCGCACCGAGGAAATCCGCGACCGCGTGCTGCATCTGTAGCGAGCGCCGGCGAGTCTGTCTGAGGTTTTCGACTGCGTAGCTCCGGTTTGTGAAATTCACCGGCATCGATTGCCCGGGCCGCACTTCTTGCGGCCCGGGTTTTATTTGGCGCAGACCCGCGCGCCCTGGCGGCCGCATCATCAAAGTGGGACAATGGAAACTCACGATACGGCGGTTTTCGAGGGACCGCCGCAATGCTGTGCCGCGCCTGCGCGCGCCGGGGTTGGGTTTTGGGGGAGTCCATGAATTATGCGGAGATCAAGTATTTCGACATCGCCAACGGCGAGGGTGTTCGCACCTCGCTGTTCGTGAGCGGCTGTCGCCGCGGGTGCCCCAACTGCTTCAACGATGTGGCCTGGGATTTCTGCGCCGGCAATCTCTTTACGGCCGATGTCGAAGATAAAATCATCACGAGCATGGACCATGAGTTCATCGATGGGTTGACCATTTTGGGTGGCGAGCCCATGGAGCCCGAGAACCAGGCCGGTCTGGTTGAATTTGTCGAACGCGTGCGCCGCGCGTATCCGCGCGAAAGCGGCAAGACCATCTGGTGCTTCACGGGTGACGTGCTTGAGTGCGAGCTGCTCGAAGGCGGGCGGCATCACACCGAATTCACCGACCGCCTGCTCGATTGCATCGATATTTTGGTGGACGGCCCGTATGTGGATGCGTTGCACGATATTTCGCTGCGGTTCCGTGGTTCGTCCAACCAACGCATCATCGATATGCCCGCTACGCTGGCGGCTTTGCGCGCGGGGGAGACGGGTGCCGCAGCCGTGCGCCAGTGGCAAGACGACCCGGTGTTCACCACGCATACGATGTAGATGCGAGCCTTGCGGAGATGGCGGCTCGGTAGTTCCTTTTTCACAGTCGACTTGATGGGGCCGGGAGCATGGCGGGAGATGCCATGTTCCCGGCCCTTTGGTAATTTGCGGGGTGGCTGGAATTGCGAGCAGGGCTGCGTGAGGCGGGCTGCGAGGGTGACGATTTCGACGGCTCCTGCTGACACGGATGCGGAGGTGAGCGTGGGGACGCGTGGGTTTTGCCGGTGCGCATGCGTTGGCGACCGAGCTGGCAACCCTCATAAAACGTTTTGTGTGGTGCTTGGGCGCCGCAGGTTTCATTTTGTGTGGTAGTTTTCTACCGCAGATTATTATCGTGCGGTAGTTTTTGCGCCTCTGCTTCACCGTTGCAAAAACGCTATGTTATCTACCTGGTAGTTTGTGATGCCGGATTCCGGCAATGTGAACGTTTCACTTGAAAAATGCCGCACAAATAAGATATGTGGTAGAAAAATGCCGCACAAAAGATTTGTGTGGCGGGGAACCACCACATGAGATGGTCTCTGCGGTGATTCGGACACGAACGCAAACCACATGAGATGGTTGCTGCGGTAGCCGTGACCCTGCCGCCACCGCGCGGGATGGTTACTGCGGTAGCCCCGGCATGGACGACTATCACAGCAGGTGTTCGCTGCGGTAGCCCGGACATGAACGGGCGTCGCATGAGGGCCCGTTGGGGTAGGCCAGGCGCAAGTGGCCGCCGCATGGGATAGCCTTTGCGGTGGACGGACGAGGGCAACCGTGCGCGGCTCGCTTAACGGGCATGCAACGACAGATGCCGCGGACCGGGTGCGCCGTGCTGCGAAAGGGGATATGTTGCCGCCCTGCCTTCATCTGCCCAGATCGGTCTCCGGGTGGTACCATACCCACATAAACCATGATGAAGGGGTCAGCTATGGTCGATCAAGATAAGGTAAAGCAAGCGGTTTCGATGTTGCTCGAGGCGGTGGGCGAGGATCCCACGCGCGAGGGTCTGCTCGAGACGCCGGACCGTGTTGCTCGCATGTATACCCAGCTGCTCGGCGGCATGGACTCGGATGCCTCGGAGCACCTGTCCAAGTCGTTTGAGGTCGTCGATAACGGCATGGTCATCGAGCGCGACATCACGTTCCACTCCCTGTGCGAGCACCATATGCTGCCGTTCTACGGCAAAGCTACCGTTGCGTATATTCCCAACGGCCACGTTGCCGGCCTGTCCAAGCTGGCGCGCACCGTTGAGGTGTTCGCGCGCCGCCTGCAGCTTCAGGAGCGTATGACCGCCCAGGTGGCCGATGCGTTGATGGAGCATCTGGATTGCGCGGGGTGCATCGTTTTGGTTGAGGCCGAGCACATGTGCATGACCATGCGCGGCGTGCAAAAGCCCGGCACCAAGACCGTCACGCTGGCTCGCCGCGGGGTATTCGAGACCTACCCTACGTTGGAAGCCCGTTTCTTCAATATGCTTGCGGCGAAATAGACCGTCATATTAAGCGAGAGATCGGAGCGGATACCATGGCCTTCGATGTCCTGTCGCGCGTTGATGCGATTTGGCGTCATCCAACGTATCAGGCTGCAATGCAGCAGATTGAGTGCGTGGAGCGCGAGCGCGCCTACTGCCGCCATGGCTTCGACCATTGCCTCGACGTTGCACGTATCGCATGGGTCGCGGTGCTGGAGGATGGGCTCGGCTTGCCGCGGGATCTGGTGTACGCCGCGGCGCTGCTGCATGATGTCGGTCGTGCGGCGGAGTATGTGTGTGGCGAGCCGCACGATGCGGCAAGCGTGCGCATCGCGCGCGCCATTATGGGTACGGTAGATGAGGACGTGGCGTTTTCCGCAAAAGAGCAAGATGCTATCTGCCATGCGATCGCCGGCCATCGGGGTCCCAGCGCATCGGGGGCTATGGCGGCAGGGCAATCCTCGGGTCACCCGGACGCACCGGATGATGCGGCGCATGTTCCGGTCTCTTGCGCGGAGCGGCTGGCCGACGTGCTGTGCCGGGCAGATAACCTGTCGCGTCCCTGCTATGCGTGCGCGGCCCAGGCGGGATGCTATTGGCCCCGCGAGCGCAAAAACCTGTCGATTCGCGTCTAGCGTTGCGCTGGCCGCGGGATTGGGATCGGTGAAAAATGGAAACCAGGCATTTGCCGCAGACTATCCAAGATGACCGGGGCGCGCTCGCCCGTTGCGACCACCAGGCCCCCGCACCGCGTACGCAGCTGGCCCATGTTGAGTCGTCTCAGCTCAAGCGTCTCGACAAGATCGAGATCCAGGGGCTGGAGGTGTACGCCAACCATGGTGTGTATGCCGAGGAGAACAAGCTCGGCCAGAAGTTCGTGGTGTCTCTTGTGCTGTACACGGACACCGCCAGCGCCGGCCGGAACGACGATCTCTCGGCATCGATCGACTACGGCCAGGTTGCCCATGAGGTCGATCGATTCATGCGCGAGCATACGTTTCGCTTGATTGAGGCCGTGGCCGAGGGCGTGGCCGATATGCTGCTGAATACACATGATCTGCTGATGGCCGTGCGTGTGCGCATCGAGAAGCCGTGGGCCCCGGTGGGCCTGCCGCTCAAGACGGTTGCCGTGGAGATCGAGCGCACGCGCTAGCCGCGCTTAACGTCCGATCCGTTCGACAGCCCGCAGCTCGTCTGCGGCGCATCCGGCTGCAATGTGCCCGGCCGCAACGGCTTCGGGCGTTTGCGCCAAGAGGGCGCGCGCCTTTTGCTCGTCTGGAAAATACGTGTGCAGCAGCATATGGAATCGTTGGTTGTGGCTCGCCTCCATGAGATGCGTGAGCTCATGGGCCACCACGTATTCCAGGCAGAGCGGGGGATAGGCGGCAAGGCTTGCATTGATGCGGATGCTGCCCGTTTTGGGGGTGCATGAGCCCCAGCGCGTCTTCATCGTGCGGACGCTCCAGCCGGTTGCATGCACGCCCATGATGTCCTCGAACGGCTTGGCGATCTTGGGAAGCCTCGATTTCACCTCGTGGCGGTATGCGGCCAGGCGCTCGGAGGGATCCTCGGGCAGGCTGCGGACAAGCGCTCCCCAGAGGGGATATCCCTGCTGGGCTCGCAGGCGCGACTGCTCGTCGATTTGCATCAGCTGCCGCTTCACGTGCCCCTGGATCCATTCGCTTCTGCGCGCTAGGAAGCTGTCGATGGAGTCGATGGCGCAACGCTCGGGAACGCTCAGCGTGATGCGCGCATCGTCGTGTACACGCAGGTTGAAGTTGTGCACGCGCTTGCGCGTAACCGTCACGGGCAGCTGCTCGCCCGCATCCGTGGTGATATATCGTGTGAACGTGCGTTCCAAAACCGCTCCTCCCGTGCGCTTGCGCCGGCAAACCACTATAGTGAATCACACCCGCCGTTGCGCGCAAGGTGCCACGGCACGAACAGGAACGAGGATTCCATGTCCAACAATGGTAAGAACGTCAAGGCCCATTACCGTGGCACGCTCGACGATGGCACGCAGTTCGACAGCAGCTACGACCGCGGCGAGCCCATCGCCTTCACCTGTGGCGCCGGCCAGATGATCGCCGGCTTCGATGCCGCTGTCATGGATATGCAGGTGGGCGAGAAGAAGTCCGTGCACATCCCGGCCGCCCAGGCGTACGGCGAGCGCCGCGACGACCTGCTCATGAACTTCCCTGCCGAGCAGGTTCCCAACATGGAGCAGATCAAGGTGGGCGACAAGCTGTTCCTGCAGGCTCCCAACGGCATGCCCATCCCGGTCACCGTTGTAGACGTGGATGCATCCGGCGTGGTGCTCGATGCCAACCATGAGCTGGCCGGCCAGGATCTCAATTTCGATATCGAGCTTGTCGAGGTCGAGGGCTAGATTTTCGCAGATGCTGCCGTGGCGCCCGTGTGGGTTCGATCCCATGCGGGCGCCGTTTTGTTTTTGGCCTCCCGCGCCGTGGGCCCGCATGCCCGCTCGGTCGAGTAGACTGGAAGGTAGCAAAACGATACCGAAAGAGGTCACTATGGCTGATATCGATACTGCCGAGCACCGTCGTGTCGTTGCCGTTATCGACGGCAACTCGCTCATGCACCGGGCGTTCCACGCCGTCCCGCCTACCATGACGGCGCCGGATGGCCGTCCCACCAACGCCATCTTCGGCTTCCTCAACATGTTCCTCAAGATGGTGGACGAGTTCCATCCCGATGGCGTGATCTGCGCTTTCGACAAGGGCCGCCCGCGCGTGCGCATGGAGATGCTCCCGCAATACAAGGCGCAGCGTCCGCCCATGGACCCCAACCTGCACGACCAGTTCCCCATGATCAAGGAGCTGCTCGGCGCCCTGTCCGTGCCGATCGTGGAGGCCGAGGGCTGGGAGGGTGACGATATCCTGGGTACCGTGGCGCGCCTGGGCGAGGCCGCCGGCTGCGACATGTACCTCATCACCGGTGACCGCGACATGTACCAACTGGTCACCGAGCACGTCCACGTGGTCTCCACCCGCAAGGGCCTGTCCGACATCGCCATCATGACGCCCGAGAGCGTGGACGACCTGTATCACGGCATCACGCCCGAGCTCGTGCCGGATTTTTACGGCCTCAAGGGAGACAGCTCCGACAACATCCCCGGCGTTCCGGGCATCGGTCCCAAAAAGGCCAGCGCGCTCATCGCCCAGTACGGCAATCTGGACGAGGTCATCGCGCATGCCGACGAGGTGAAGGGCAAGATGGGTGAGAACCTACGCGCGCACATCGATGACGCGCTGCTCTCGCGCAAGATCGCCACGATCATGACGAACGCCCCGGTGGAGGTGGATGTGGCTGCGGTCGAGTTCCCCGCGTTCGATGCCGCCGCCGTCAACGAGGCGCTGGGCGGCCTGGGCATCACCGCCATGCAGGGCCGCTTCCTGGCGCTCCTGTCCGGCGAGGCCGCCGAGGCGCCCGTGCCCGCTGCGCTGGAGATCCCCGAGCCGCTGGTCGCCCGCATCGACGATCCCGCGGGCCTGCAGGAGGGCCTCGACGAGCTGTTCCGCGCCGTGGGCGCGTGTGAGTGGCTGGGTGTGGAATTCGATGACGATAAGGATGCGGGCGCGCTGTTCGGCATGAGCCGCACGCTGTGGGTGGCGACCCCTGAGCGCCTGCTGGCGTTCGAGGAGCCTTCAGCGGGTGCGGCGCTCGAGGATGATCCCGCCGGGCAGTTGGGCGTCGATCCGTCTGTCGGCCTGGTGGCGGGCGTGCTGCAGCACCTGTTCCGCCACGGACGGGTCGCCTCCCGCGATTCCAAGGCGCTCATGCATGTTTTGCTGCCGGTCGATTCGAGCACCGAGGCCGTCGATGATCTTTCCGCCCTGGACCCCTCGCGCGTGTTCGACACCGTGGTGGCCGCCTATCTGCTGGATTCCTCGCGTTCGGAGTTCCCCGATGCGTATCTGGCGGAAACCTACGCAGGCATGACGGTGCCTGTGGCGGCAGGGGAGAAGGATGCCCCCGCCGGCGCCCCGCATGTCGCCGCCCGCGCGGCCATGCTCGATCTGGCCGTGCTCGAGGCGCTTGCCGGCCGCCTGGAGGCCGAACAGGCAACCGCCGTGTTCGCCCAGATCGAGATGCCGCTCGTGCCTGTGCTCGCCAAGATGGAGCGCGCCGGTATGCTGGTCGATCCCGATCGCCTGGCGGCACTCTCCGCGGATCTTTCAGACAAGATCGATGCCTTGGCGCGTCGCATTCGAGAGCTTGCCGGCGACGAGACTTTCAACATTTCCAGCCCCATGCAGCTTTCCCACATCCTGTTCGATGTGATGGGGCTGCCCACCAAGGGCCTCAAGAAGACCAAGACCGGGTATTACTCCACCAACGCCAAGGTCCTTGACGAGTTGGCGCGCGACAACGAGTTCGTGCGCCTGGTTTTGGAATATCGCGAGAAGACCAAGATCAAGTCGACGTACCTGGACACGCTCGGTCCGCTGCGCCAGGGCGACGGGCGCGTGCACACCACGTACAACCAGACGATCACCGTCACCGGCCGCCTCTCGAGCTCCAATCCCAACCTGCAGAACATCCCCACGCGCTCGGAGCTCGGCCATACGGTGAAGACGGCTTTTTCCGCCGGCGAGGGGTCGGTGTTCGTGGCGATCGACTATTCGCAGATCGAGCTGCGGCTCCTGGCCCATCTGTCGGGTGACGAGCATCTGGTGCGCGCGTTCAACGAGGGCGAGGATTTCCATGCCGAGACCGCCGCGCGCGTGTTCGGCGTGCCGGTCGACGAGGTGACGCCCGAGCTGCGCAGCCGCGCCAAGGCGGTGAACTTCGGTATCGTGTACGGGCAGCAGGCCTACGGCCTCTCGCAGTCGCTCGGTATCCCCATGGCCGAGGCGCGCGATATGATCGATCGCTACTTCGAGGCCTATCCGGGCGTGCGTACGTATCTGGACAACACCGTCGAGTTTGCCAAGCGGACCGGGTACGCGGTGACCATGTACGGGCGCCGGCGCCCCATCCCCGAACTCAGGCAGCGCATGCCCGCCATGCGCGCATTCGGTGAGCGCACGGCCATGAACCATCCCATGCAGGGCAGCGCCGCCGACATCATCAAGATCGCCATGGTGCAGGTGGAGGCGCGTCTGCGTGCCGAGGGGTTCCGTGCCAAGATGGTGCTGCAGGTGCACGACGAGCTGGACTTTGACTGTCCGGTCGAGGAACTCGAGTCCCTGTGCGCGATGGTGCGCGACGTGATGGAGCACGTGGTGGAGCTCAAGGTGCCGCTGATCGCCGAGGCGAGCTGGGGCGAGACCTGGGCCGAGGCTAAATAGCAGAACGCGGCCGCAGCGGATCTGCACGGTGACAAAAGGAGGCGAAGCCCCATAAGGGGCTTCGCCTCCTCCGTTTGGCTATGTAAAGGGATGCCCCTTCGCCTCGAGTATGGCATCGATGAGCACCGCGACCCCGTGATCGTTGTTGCCGGGTATACGGAATCGCGCGTGTTCGTCCATGTGGGGGCCGGCGTTGTCCACCACAAAGCTGTGGCCGGCGAATTCGAGCATGGAGATGTCGTTGTACGTGTCGCCGACCGCCGCGACGTTGCTCGCCTCGATTCCAACATGACGACACAGGTGGGCAAGGCCCGATCCCTTGTCGACGCCGGCGGCCATGAAGTCCACCCAGTTCTCGCCCGCGCATACTACCGAGAGCGTGTCGCCGAAGCGGTCCCGGAACGTCTGCTCATATGCCTGCCTGCTGTTGCCGTTTGGGAGGTACAGGGATACCTTGTTGGCCTCGATGTCGATGCCCTCGAACGATGGGACGCATGAAACGGTTGCGTAGAACCGGCTGACTTCATCTGCATACGCCTGGTCGCGCTGGGGGATGAAGGTGTCGCCATACGCGCAGAGCACGGGTACGCAATTGGGGTACGCCATGCCTGCGGCCAAGACTTCCCGGTACACCGCGACATCGATGCGGGAGCGGGCGATGGTGGAGCCGGCGTAGCGAACGTCGCCGCCGTTGTCCGAGCACAGGGCGATGCGGTCGATATGCTCGGGAAACATGGTGGCGAGCTTGGGTGCGGGCCTGCCGCTGGCGGGACAGAACAGGACCCCTGCATCGGCAAGGGCCTCGATGCGCTCGGGCATGCACTTGGGCTGTCTTCCCGCATCGTCGAGCAACGTGCAATCCATGTCGCAGGCGAGCAGTTCAATCGATGCCAAGTCGCAATCGTTCCGATAGCTTTGCATTCCGTCTTCCCCTGTCTGAACAAACATCGATAAAGAAACAATCGAACATAGGCCATTGTAGTCGACCTCCTCCGCGCGCCGCCCGAGGGCCATAGGGATGCGAAACAAAACCGTAACAATCAAAGTTAATTTGGCGCGCTCTAGCGATATAGGATATGATGCCCCACAACGTAAACGTGCCGTTGGGCGAACATACCCAGCCGTTTACGGATTGTTGATTGCATTGGATGAGAGGAATCGGATCTCGTGGTACAGGCGCTGGCTACATTTGGGGACATGGCCGCGGCCGTAGTCTCTCGCCAGATCGCTCTCGATACCGCGCGCCGACGCCAGCGTGCAATCTCCCGACGACGATAACTCGTTGTCTCTTGTTTGCTGCCGCGCATGCGTGCAGCCGGAGTCCAACTGAGTTGAGCTTGTCGGGTCGCATTCTAGGCACAACCCTATAGCTTTTCGCACCTTTCGGTATCCTGCGCATATCCGGAACCGCGCGGCGCCGTATCGTGACTGTGTCAGTTGGCTCGCCCTTACGAACGATTCGAGTGGTTAGGACGAACCTATGAGCAAGCAAAAAGTGGTACTCGCATATTCCGGTGGGCTGGATACCTCGGTCTGCATCAAATGGCTGCAGGAGGAGAAGGGCCTCGATGTGGTGGCGGTGCTGGGCAACGTGGGCCAGGAGCACGACGGATTGGAAAAGAAGGTCGCAAAGGCCTATGCGCTGGGTTGCGTGGCGGTCGAATGCGCGGATATGCGCGACGAGTTCGCACGGGATTTCGTGGCGCCCGCCATTGCCGCCAACGCCATGTACGAGAACAAGTACCCGCTGCTTTCGGCCCTGTCGCGTCCGTTGATCTCCAAGCATCTGGTGGAGGCCGCGCATAAGCACGGTTGCGCCTTCGTTGCACATGGGTGCACGGGCAAGGGCAATGACCAGGTGCGATTTGAAAACGCGATCATGGCGCTCGATCCCGCGCTCAAGGTGATCGCTCCGGTTCGCGAGTGGGACCTGGGACAGCGTCCGAGCGAGATCGCCTATGCAAAGGACCATGGTATCGAGCTGACCACCTCCGCATCCGATTCGCTGTATTCGGTCGATGACAACCTGTGGGGCCGCGCGATCGAGTGCGGGGAGCTCGAGGACCCTTGGACCGAGGCGCCCGCCGACACGTGGACCATGACGGTCGATCCGTTCCTCGCCCCCGATACGCCGACGTATGTGACCGTGGGCTTTGAGGCCGGCGTGCCGGTGACCCTCGATGGGGAGGCGTGCTCGTTGGCGAACCTGGTGGTTAAACTCAACGGCATCGCAGGCTCGAATGGGTACGGCCGTATCGATATGGTCGAGAACCGCTATGTTGGGCTCAAGAGCCGCGAATGCTACGAGGTGCCCGGTGGCCTTGCGCTCATCGCCGCGCACCGGGCGCTGGAGGACCTGGTCCTCGAGCGCGAGGTGCTGCACCATAAGCTGGCGCTGGAGCAGATGTGGGCCGATGCTGTATACGAGGGCAAATGGTACTCTCCGTGGAAAGGCGCCCTCGATGCCCTGTTTGCCGCCACGCAGGAGGCGGTGACGGGCGATGTGCGCCTGAAGTTCTATAAGGGATCCTGTACGGTTGTGGGTCGCAAGAGCCCCTACAGCCTGTACGACTACGGCTTGGCTACGTATAACGAGGACCAGACGTTCAACGAGGGCTCTGCCCCCGGATTCATCGAGATCCAGGGCCTGTCGATCAAGACGTGGGCTGCCAAGCGCGCGGCCGCCGCTCCGCACGCATGGAAGGGGGTCGCATAGCATGGCGCTTTGGGGAGGACGGTTCACCGGGTCGGTTTCACATACGGCGCAGCTGTTCGGCGCCTCGCTGCCCGTCGATAGCGAGCTGTTTCGGCAGGATATCGCGGCGTCTAAGGCCCATGCCGAGATGCTGGCGCATCAGGGGATAATCTCGAATGCCGATGCGGCGCAGATCGTCGAGGGCCTCGATGCGATCGGTAGGGATATCGAGGCGGGCTCGTTCGAGTTCGATATAAACGACGAGGACATTCACATGGCGGTTGAAGCCGAGCTCACGCGCAGGATAGGCGAGGCGGGTAAGCGTCTGCATACGGCCCGTTCGCGCAACGATCAGGTTGCCACCGATACGCATCTGGCGGCCAAGTCGCTCACGCGCTCCCTGCTCGAGGCCAATCTGGAGCTCCGCCGCGCCCTGGTTCAGGCCGCTCGCGATCACGGAGATGCCATGCTTCCGGGCTATACGCATCTGCAGCATGCGCAGCCGGTGCTGCTCGCCCATCACCTGCTTGCGTATTATTGGATGTTCGCGCGTGATTTCGGCCGTATATATGCGGCGTTTCAGGCGGCGGACGCATCGCCTCTCGGTGCTGCGGCACTTGCGGGAACGAGCTATCCCATCGACCGCCAGATGACCGCCCGTTTGCTGGGGTTCGGCTCGGTGTACCCCAACTCGCTGGATGCCGTGTCCGACCGCGATTATCTGCTCGACCTGCACTACGCTTGCAGCACGTCCGCCATGCACCTGTCGCGCCTTGCCGAGGAGATCATCTTGTGGTCCAGCTCCGAGTTTGGGTTCGTCGCGCTTTCCGACCGGTATTCAACCGGGTCTTCGATTATGCCGCAGAAGAAGAACCCCGATTTTGCCGAGCTGATCCGCGGTAAGTCCGGTCGGGTGCTCGGCAATTTGGTACAGCTGCTGACCACCATGAAGGGCTTGCCCCTGGCATACAACAAAGATCTTCAGGAGGACAAGGAGGGCATGCTCGACAGTGCCCATACGCTGCTGCAGGCCATGGAGGTCATGGGCGGGTTGATCTCCACCATGAAGGTGAACGGCGATGCCATGCGAGGGGCTTGTGAGAAGGGGTTCCTTGCCGCCACCGATGTCGCGGACTACCTTGCCAAGCGCGGCCTTCCCTTCAGGGAGGCGCACGCGATCGTGGGCAACCTGGTCCTTGTATGCGAGCAGAGGGGCTGCGAACTGGGAGATTTACCGCTGTCGGTATACCGCGAGGCTAGCGAGCTGTTCGAGCCCGATATCTTGCGCACGGTGGATCTCGATGCCGTGGTGGATGCCCGCTCGTCCGAGGGCGGTACCGCCCCCGCGGCCCTTACGGCTCAATTTAAGCTGGTTCGCACATCGTTTGCCACCGATGAGGCGACTTTGGCGGGCATACCCGTGCAGCTTGCGATTGGACGGCAGTATGAAACGTTTCAAAGTGAGTCATAAGGCGCAGAAACGTGAACATACCAAGGAAATACTACAAATGAAGCGTTCCAATCATACCGTTTAGCGGCTTGCCGACGAAGGTTGATACCCCATCGAGTACTATGGTCGAAGCACATGAGGGGCGGTCACATTCCAACGTGCCCGATGAGCTCCCGTTGAAAGGGGATACCATGGCAAGCTTTGAGAAGACGTTCATCATGATCAAGCCCGATGCCGTTCGCGACCGCAAGATCGGTCAGATCGTCGACCGCATCGAGCGCAGCGGTCTTACCATCGAGCGTATGGAGATGGTTACTCTTGATGAGCCGCTGGTGGAGAAGCATTACGCCCATCTCGCCGATAAGCCGTTCTTCTCGAACATCGTTGCGTTTATGACGAGCGGTCCCGTGGTGAAGATGGTCGTCTCCGGTATGGGTGCGGTCGCCAAGATGCGTAAGCTCATGGGCGCCACCGATCCGCAGGATGCACTCCCCGGTACCATCCGCGGTGATTTCGCAACCGATGTGAACGCAAACGTCATCCACGGTTCCGACTCCCTCGAGAACGCCGCCATCGAGATCGAGCGATTCTTCGGTTAGCCCATACCGCGCGCCCTCGGGCGCGACTTCCATAGACACGGCTGACGGGCCCGTCTCTTCTTGCGAAGGGGCGGGCCCGTTGGCATTGCGGCCGTTTGACCCGTACAATAAGGTTGCAAGCGATTTTTGGAGGTTGACGGTGGGTAACAATACAGCCGAACTGTTGCAGGGGGAGACCCGAGACCAGGTGCTATGCTCGTTGCTCAACGACGAGCTGATCTGCGCGTTGGGATGCACGGAGCCCATCGCAGTAGCCTATGCGTCGGCGTTGGCGCGCCGGGTGCTGGGTGTTGAACCCGAGCGTCTCGAGGTCGCATGTTCGGGCAATATCATCAAGAACGTCAAAAGCGTGACGGTTCCCAATTCCGGCGGCATGCGCGGCGTCGAGGCCGCTGCCATTCTGGGCGCCGTGGGGGGAAATGCCGACGGTGCGCTCGAGGTGCTGCAAGACGTTGATGATGCCCAGCGTGCGCGTACCCAAGAGCTCCTCAAGCGGGATTCGTACTGCGACGTCACGCTTATCGAAAACGTTCCCAACCTGTATATCGAGATTCGCGCGCTGGCTGGCGGGCATGTTGCCGAGGTCGCCATCTCCGAGCATCACACCAATGTCGTGCGTTGCACCCTCGATGGGATTCCAGCCGACCGGGCCTGCCCGGCCGCCCGCCGTGACGGCGGCGCCACGGCTTGTTCTGGGGAGTGCGCCCATACGGCCCAGGCTCCCGTGGTGTCGCAGGAATCCGCCCATGTGGAGGGCCTTACGCTGAGTACGATCCTGGCGTTTGTAAAGCATGGCAACATCGATGCTGCGCGCTCGGCACTCGAGCGGCAAATCAACAACAATACGCGCATTTCGCAGGCGGGGCTCGATGAGCCTTGGGGCGCCGAGGTCGGTCGAACGCTGCTTGCAACCCGCGGCGATGATCTGCCGTGCGTGGCGCGGGCACGGGCGGCCGCCGGTTCCGATGCGCGCATGAGCGGTTGCGCGCTGCCGGTGGTGATCGTGTGCGGCTCTGGTAACCAGGGTATCACCACCTGCCTTCCGGTGGTCACCTATGCTCGTGAGCTTGGTATTGAGGGCGATCATTTGCTGCGAGCGTTGGCGCTGTCCGACCTGATCGCCATCCACACCAAGAGCTACATCGGGGCGCTTTCGGCGTTCTGCGGCGTGGTGTGCGCGGCGTGCGGTGCCGGCGCGGCCATTACGTGGATGCGTGGGGGCACCGATGACCAGATCGGTGCAACGATCGTGAACACGTTGGGAAATGTGGGCGGCATCGTGTGCGACGGGGCCAAGGCGAGCTGCGCGGCAAAGATTTCCGCTGCGGTGGATGCGGCGATCCTGGCAAGCGATATGGCTCTTGCGGGCCGCGGGTTCCGTGCGGGTGAGGGCCTGGTCAAGGACACCGTTGAGCAAACCATCGCATCTATGGGCTACGTGGGCCGTGTGGGCATGAAGCCCACCGACGTCGAGATCTTGAACATCATGATCGGCAAGACCAACGTAGAGGGATGCTAGCCGGGGTCAAACATACGTGCGCTCCGCGTGCAAAGCGGCCGGCAGCGTATATGGCGATAACCCTATAGGCTGCCCTGGCGTGCGTAGAAGTTATCTACGATGCGATCGAAATCGTTGGCGAAGCGCGACATGGGGCCGTTCCAGGTTGCTCGGGGTTTTGAGCCCACGCCAACATACGCGGTCTGCAGACCCATGTCGGGGAGCGGGAAATCTCGTTTGGGATCGTTGCCAACCATGAGGACCTCATGCGGCGCCAGCCCCATTTTGTCGAGTGATTCACGATAGTACTGTGCACAGGGTTTGCAGCGCGTCGAGTTTTCCATGGTCGTAACGAGCTCGAACGGCACGTCGAGGAGGTTGCCCCACTTCATGCGACATTCGATGCAGGTACGTGAGAAGCTCGGGTTGGTGAGCAGCGCGATGCGCAGGCCGTGATCAAGGACGACGTCGATCGCATCGTGAGCCCCCTCGCGCGCATGCGCGGCAACGATCCCATCGTTTTTCCCGGGCAACACGGTGCGCTCGTAGCATTCAAGGACATCGGCAATGACGGGGTCGGAGAGGGGTATGCCGCAGCGGCCCTCAAGGGAGGAGTCGAAGAACTCCCGGTTGGTGCGTCGGTCGTTGTCGGTCCGCTCTGCCGAGTTGACCTCGAACATGGCACCGGTGAAGGCTGCGAACACCGATAGGGGGTTCTTGCGCCCAACCTGAGCGAGCAGGTTTGATTCGTCCATCGCCCACAGTGCGATAAACGCGTTGAGATTGAGACTGAGCAGGGTATCGTCCATATCGAATACAACGGCTTTTAACACGTGAGACACCTCGGCATAGAGTACGTGGCGGTTGGCATACTCACCATTATCGCCTGTTTTCCCGGCGCGTTCCTCAACAACCTGCGGGCTTGATGCGCATCGGCAGAAAAAAGAAATAGAAGCTTCCTGCACAAGTTGAATCGATATAATCTAAATGATTCAACTAGAAGGGAGTTTCAGATGGGCTTGATCCATATCCAACCGGTGTACCACAACAAAATATGGGGCGGCAGGGACCTTCAAACGCTGTTCGGCTTGCATATTCCCGACGGCAAGGTGGGGGAGTGCTGGGCGATCTCTGCGCACGAAAACGGTGACTGCATCGTGAGTGACGGGGCATATGCCGGCAAAACGCTATCGTGGCTGTGGGCCAACCATCGGGAGCTGTTCGGCGGGCTCGAGGGCGATCGCTTTCCACTTCTCATCAAGCTGCTGGACGCATCGGACGATCTGTCGATCCAGGTGCATCCGGACGACGCGTATGCCGCGGAGCACGAGGGTGGATCCTTGGGTAAACGCGAATGCTGGTATGTGGTGAGTGCAAAGCCGGGCGCAACGATCATCGTTGGTCAGCGCGCCCATGATCGGGCGGAGTTCGAGCGCCTGGTGGCTCAGGGAGCATGGGATAAGCTGCTCAACGAAATACCTGTCCATGCGGGCGATTTCTTCCAGATCGATCCGGGATGCGTGCATGCCATCAAGGGCGGCACGGTGCTGCTGGAAACGCAGCAGTCCAGCGATGTCACCTACCGCGTGTACGATTACGACCGACGTGACGATTCGGGAGAGTTGCGCGAGCTGCATCTCGAGAAGGCTCTCGATGTAATCGATTACGCCGCGCAGGCCCCACGTGACGGGGCGCTGGATGCTCCCGTCGCGAACCAGCCGGCCGTCTTGGAGCAAAACGAAAGCTACACGGTGGTTCGACTTATGGTGGAAGGTTCGTACACCCTCGAGCAGCCTCATCCGTTCATGTGCGTCTCGGTTGTCGAGGGACAGGGCATGATCGAGGGTGAGCCGTACCGTGCGGGCCAGCATGTCCTGGTTCCCTTTGGAACGGACTCCGTGCGATTCGAGGGCAATCTGACGGCTGTCTGCAGTTGGGTGTAGCGCTTGCATTTGCATAGCATGGAGTCCATGCGGATGCCGTTCATCTGAGTTTAGCTACCGTTTACGGAGCTGATTGTAGGAGCAAATCGCACCGCTCCGAGCGGGCAAAAGGTCCATGACACCTCATGTACCTGCGGACTAGTCCGTTGGGAGGCGGCAAGCAACATGGAACGTCGCGCACGGCTCGTAAAATAGTTGGAGACTCTAGAATTGAATCGATTTAAAATAAGTAAAAGTTCAAGGGTCTATCATACGAACCTTGAAGGACGGACGAGCTGTTCCCTCAAAAGGGATTGGAAGGAGAAGACATGATTCGAGTGATGCTTTGCTGCTCTGCGGGCATGTCCACGAGCATGATGGTTCAGCGTATGCAGACCGTTGCCAAGGAGCGCGGTATCGAGGCGGAGATCTGGGCGGTCCCCGAGGCGCAAGCCGGTGCGGAGGCCTACAAGGCCGATGCGATTCTGCTCGGGCCGCAGGTCCGTTTCCTTCTCGATAAGATCAAGTCCGTTGCCGGAGATACGCCGGTGGAGGTCATCGACATGGCAGCTTACGGCATGATGAACGGGGAGAAGGTCCTCGACCAGGCGATCGCGCTTATCGGTCACGAATAATCGATGGAGAGCGGGGCTCCGGTGACGGTTTTGCTACCTGCCCGCGGAGCCCCTTGGACCAGGTGGCAATTTCATCGCGATTCCGGTTGTGCTCCAGGTTTTGTTCGTCTCCTTTCCGATTCGGTTTTTGTCTGTCTAGCTGGCGAATGGAGAGCAGGTAGTTGGGAAAACGCCTGCATAAGGGCAATTCCGGCCTGTTTGTATCGCGGGATTCTTGAGGTCTCCACACAGCCGTCGGGTGCATGCGCGCTCGACGGCTGTGTGCGTTGACGGGGAAACGCGCCCCTTCGATGGCCGATCTCGGATCGACGGCTGGCGTATACCTGGTTTGCGATAGTGTGCGGCATCGACTTGTTTTTTAAGAAGAAAGAAGTTGTAGAGATGGAAGTGACATTTCCCAAGGGGTTCTATTTCGGTAGCGCGACGAGTGCGCCGCAGTCCGAAGGCGCCCACGGTATCGAGCACAAGGCCCCTGATATTTGGGATCTTTGGTTCGAGCAGGAGCCTTATAAGTTCCACGGGCAGGTTGGGCCGCAGGATGCATCGACGTTCTTCGAGCATTTCGAAAGCGATATCGATCTGCTTAGGGAAACCGGTCAGAATTCGTTTCGCACGTCCATCAGCTGGTCACGTCTGCTTCCCGATCCGGAGGGCGAGCCAAATCCCGAGGCAGTCGAGTTCTACCGTGCCGCATTCACCCGTATGCGCGAGGTGGGCGTGGAGCCGTTCGTGAACTTGTTCCATTTCGATATGCCTGCTTCCCTGCAGGAGCGTGGGGGATGGGAGAGCCGCGAGGTCGTGGCACTGTATGAGCGCTATGCGCAGACCGCTTTCACCCTGTTCGGCGACATCGTGAAGCGCTGGTATACGTTCAATGAGCCTATCGTGCATGTTGAGTGCGGCTATCTGCAGCAGTATCACTATCCGTGCAAGGTCGACCCGAAGGCCTCCGTTCAGGTCGCCTATCATACGGCCTTGGCGAGCGCGCTTGCCATCCGCGATTTTCATGAGATCGTTCCCGACGGCAAGATCGGCATCGTGCTCAACCTCACGCCGGCATATCCGCGTTCAGATAATCCGGCGGATCTTAAGGCCGCCCATATCGCCGAGCTGTTCGCAAACAAGAGCTTTCTCGACCCGGCGGTGAAGGGCGTTTACGACCCCGAGCTTATCGGCATCATTCGCGAGCATGGTCTCATGCCGCATGTTGAAGCCGATGACCTGGCGGTTATCCGTGAGCATACGGTTGATTACCTGGGCGTGAATTACTACCAGCCGCTTCGGGTTTGCGCGCGCGCATCGCTGCCCAATCCCGAGGCTCCGTTTATGCCCACGTACTATTACGATGTGTACGAGATGCCCGGCCGCCGCATGAATCCGTATCGAGGATGGGAGATCTATCCCAAGGCGCTGTATGACATCGCGATCAACATTCGCGACAACTACGGCAACATCGAGTGGATCGTTTCCGAAAACGGTATGGGTGTCGAGGGCGAGGAGGCGTACCGCGGTCCGGACGGCACGATCCAGGATGATTACCGTATCGACTTCATCAAGGAGCACCTTACCTGGCTTTCTCGCGGCATAGCCGAGGGCTCCCGTTGCATTGGGTACCATCTGTGGACATTTATAGATTGCTGGAGCTGGCTCAACGCCTATAAGAATCGCTATGGGCTCGTTGAGCTCGATCTCGATACGCAGGAGCGCCGTATAAAGAAGAGCGGCCGTTGGTACCGAGAGCTTGCACAGAATAACGGGTTCTAGCGATCTGTGTTATCGAGGGGCATGGGATGAAGATCACCGTTCATTTGGCCGTGGAGCCCGAGGAGCTGTTCGACAGCCTCATCACTTCGGTGCTTTACGATATCGAGCAGGCTACGGGCAAGAAGATGCCGGCCACTGGGCTCAAAAAGGGTTTTTCATACAAGAAGGTGCTGCGTGCCAAGAATGGCACCGATCGGCAGGTAACAGCAAAGATCACCAAGCTGCAAAAGCCGTTTCGTTATGCTGCCTCCTTCAAGTCCAAACAAGGCATCAATACTATCGACTACGATATTCGCCCCTGCGAGGACGGTGGAATCGATATCCACTACGAGGAGGAGTTCTCTTCTCAGGAGGCCGTGGCAAACGCGAGCGGCAAGCTGACCGGCGCATTGTATGCCTGGAGTGCAAAACGCCAGATTAAGAATCGCTTTAAGCAGATGGAATCTTATAGTATTCAGCAACGCGAAAACCGATAGAAAGGGATGGCGAACATGGAGAACATGAACGATATCGATATGGCGTGCTTTGAGATTATCTCGAACGTGGGGATGGCGCGCAGTTGCTTTATCGAGGCGATCGATCTTGCCGGGGAGGATAAGATCGATGAGGCGAAGGCGAAGGTCGAGGAAGGGGAGGAGTACTTTCTCAAGGGGCACGCGAAGCACGGCGAGATGATCTCTCATGAGGCCTCGGGCGAGCATATCAATCCGAGCATCATTTTGATCCACGCCGAGGACCAGCTCATGAGCGCCGAGACCTTTAAGATTCTTGCGGGCAAGTTCATCGCACTTGCCCAGAAGCGCTAACCCCGCGCCGTATCATCCGCGCAGGTCGACGATCGAGGGCTGCCAGTTGATCGTGTTGTCGAGCAGTGTGGTCTTGCCGCTGCCCCTTTGGCCCGATTCGATCATGGAAAGCAGCTCCTGGCCGGCCAGATGGCCCAGCTCGTAAGCGGGGGGACATACCGTCGTGAGGCGGGGGTAGAACATCTCGTGCGTATCGTCATAATCGTAGCAGGCGTACGAGAGATTCTGCCCGATGGTCCTTCCCGCTTCGGTTGCGGCCTGCAGGGCGCCCATTCCCATTTTGTAATTGCAGGTAAAAACGCAATCGACCCCCATATCCAGGAGCGCAGACATGCACTGGCGTCCGCTGTTGGGGGAGTAGTCGCCAAAGAGGACCGTTGCGGACTCCGGCGGAAGGCCGGCACTCGAGATCGCGTCGAGTGCGCCTTGGAGCCGCTCGCGGGAAACCTGTTCCTGTTGGGGGGCGGCGATGATGCCGATGTGCCGATGTCCGAATTCAACCATTTTCGAGACGACTTCGAAGGAGCTCTCTTTGTTTTTGGGGAGTATCGAGTCGACGTTGGGCGCGTTGTAAGGCGTGTTGATGGACAGGATGGGTAGATCGATGGAGGCCACGGGGTCGACATGCCCGTCTTCGACGCGCGGTGCCTCGAACAGGATGAGGCCATCGATGCCACGGTTGACGAGGGTTTGCAGATGCTGTTCGAAAACCGAGCGCGATTTGCGAAAACCTGCGATCAGCATGCTGTAGTCGGCCTGCTCGATTTCCGTCTCGATTTGGGAGACGACTTGCGTGGCAAGGTTGTTCTTCATGTTGTTGATCATGAGGCCGATGGTCATGCTGCGGCTGCGGCGCAGGCTCCGTGCGGTGAGGTTGGGCCGATAATCAAGATCGGCGATGGCCTGCTTGATGGCGTCCATGTTCTTCTGCTTGAGTTTGTAGCCGTTGAGGTAACGTGAAACCGTTCCCGTGGAAACGCCGGCCCGCTGCGCGACTTCCTGTATCGTAGACACAATTCCCCTTGCTCGCATCGTGCGTATTGAGTTTCAGTATGCCACCTGGCTATCAGGAAAAAAAGCAAGGGCGCCGAGTTGCGTCCATCTGCTGAAAAAACCAGCCCATCCACGTAAAAATCAGGCTTTTTCCTTGAAATCCGAGGCATTTCCTCGTAGTCTAAATGAACGTGATTGCATTCGCATCACATACGTATCTGTCGGCCCCCGAGATGTTCCAAACGGTGCGCGCACGCTGCCCGGCTTTTGCCTTAACGCGAGCAACCATCTGCCGGTCCTAGCAATCGGGGCCCCGTAGTTCGAAAGGGGTCCACCTTTGAGTGAGATTCAGAACTCGTCCATCTTCTCCCTCGATGACGTAAACGAGGAGGAGATGAACAGCCTCATCGACGGTACCATCACCGACTTTGATGAGGGCGACCTGGTCAACGGCACCGTTGTGAAGATCGAGCACGACGAGGTTCTCGTTGATATCGGCTTCAAGTCCGAGGGCGTTATCCCCGTTCGCGAGCTGTCCATCCGCAAGGATGCCAACCCCGCAGACATCGTTTCCCTGGGCGATCCCATCGAGGCCCTCGTTCTCCAGAAGGAGGACAAGGACGGCCGTCTGGTCCTCTCCAAGAAGCGTGCTGAGTACGAGCGTGCTTGGAACCGCATCGAGGAGAAGTTCAACGCCGGCGAGAACGTCGAGGGCGAGGTCATCGAGGTCGTCAAGGGCGGTCTTATCCTCGACATCGGCCTGCGCGGCTTCCTGCCCGCTTCCCTCGTGGACCTTCGCCGCGTAAAGGACCTCACCTGCTACCTGGGCACCTCTCTCGAGGCTCGCGTTATCGAGATGGACCGCAACCGCAACAACGTCGTTCTGTCCCGCCGCGTCGTTCTCGAGGAGTCCCGCAAGGCCGAGCGCTCCGAGATCCTCTCCAAGCTCAAGAGCGGCATGCGTCTCAAGGGCACCGTTTCCTCCATCGTTGACTTCGGTGCATTTGTGGACCTGGGCGGCATCGACGGCCTCATCCACATCTCCGAGCTCTCCTGGAACCACGTCAACCATCCCTCCGAGGTCGTCAAGGTCGGCCAGGAGGTCGAGGTCGAGGTTCTGGACGTGGACCTCAACCGCGAGCGCATCTCCCTGGGCCTCAAGCAGACCACCGAGGATCCGTGGCGTGCACTGGTCAAGAAGTACCCGGTCGGCGCAATCGTCGAGGGCACTGTGACCAAGCTCGTCCCGTTCGGCGCTTTTGTTGACCTGGGCGACGGCATCGAGGGCCTCGTGCACATCTCCGAGATGGCTAACAAGCACGTTGACCAGCCGATCCAGGTTACCCGCGTGGGCGAGAAGGTCCAGGTCAAGGTCATGGAGATCGACCTGGACCGTCGTCGCATCTCCCTGTCCATGAAGTCTGCCGCCGAGACCCTCGGCGTCGAGATCGAGGTTGCCCCGCTCGAGGGCGAGGCTGCCACCGAGGCTCCGGCCGAGGACGCCGAGTAAGTCTCATCCATAGCTTGCTATGTTGGCCCCTGGGTTTTACCCGGGGGCCTTTTGTATATCTTTACAGAGTCTTAAGGCACGTCGGCGGTATTGCGGCGGAACAGACGACGGGCAATGCGCTACCATACAGGCACGTTTACCCGTGTACTGGAGGTTGCATGTCTCGCACTAAGGAGGGCGCGCCAAAAAGCGCGTCCGGCACCGCGTGCCCTGTCGCCCGCAAGGCTCGTAAGAAGGCTCGCTCTAAAGAGATCCCCATATCAGTCGGCGCTGCGCTGGTTGCGTTGGGCGTTGTGTACGGCGACTTGGGAACGAGCCCCGTCTATATGACCAAGGCCGTCGTTTCGGGACAGGGCGGCCTGGCCGGCATGAACGAGATGGCGGTGCTCGGCATGCTCTCGTTGGTTATCTGGACGCTGACCCTTATCACCACCGTTAAGTACGTGCTCATTGCCATGAAGGCCGACAACCACGGTGAGGGCGGTATCTTCTCGCTGTACTCCATGGTTCGCAAATACTTCAAGTTCCTGGTGATTCCCGCCATGCTCGGAGGAGCGGCGTTCCTGGCCGATTCCATCCTGACGCCCGCGGTTGCCATCACCTCCGCGGTGGAGGGCCTGCGCACCATTCCCGGGCTGGGCGACACCGTATTCGCCCCGCAGACCACACTGGTCATCATCTCGCTCGTCATCATCGGCGTCCTGTTCTTCTTCCAGCAGGCGGGCACGACCTCGATCGGCAAGCTGTTCGGCCCGGTTATGACGGCATGGTTCCTGTTCATCGCCGTGTCGGGCATTTGGAATATGGCCGGTGACCTTTCTGTCTTGCGTGCATTCAACCCGGTATACGGTTTGCGCTTTTTGTTTAGCCCCGAGAACAAAGCCGGTCTGGCCGTCCTGGGAAGCGTCTTTCTTACCATCACCGGTGCCGAGGCCCTGTATTCGGACATGGGCCACGTGGGCCGTGGCAACATTTACGTAACGTGGCCCATCGTCAAGGTGTCGCTCATCCTCAACTACCTGGGACAAGGTGCCTGGTTGATCGCCAACCAGGGCAACGCGGCCCTCTATACCGAGTCCGACCTGAACCCGTTCTTCCAGATGCTCGCGCCCGAGCTGCGCCCGTTTGCCGTGATCTTCGGTGTGGCGGCCGGTGTCATTGCGAGCCAGGCGCTCATCACCGGCGCCTTCACGCTGGTGTCCGAGGCCGCGCGCCTGTCGTGGATGCCGCGTATGCGCATCTTCTACCCTTCCGAGACCAAAGGCCAGCTCTACATCCCCTTCGTGAATGTCTTCCTGTGGGTGGGCACCACGGCGGTCATTCTGTTTTTCCAGACCTCCCACAATATGGAGGCAGCGTATGGCCTCGCGCTCACCGTCACCATGCTGTCCACGACCATGCTGCTCACCGTCTACCTGCTCAAGGTGAGGCACAAACCCGTTCTTGCGGTGATATTCGCCTCGTTCTTCGGGTTGATGGAGCTGTGCTTCTTCGCTTCGAGCTGCACGAAGTTCTTCCATGGCGGTTACGTGACGGTGTGCATGGCCCTGGGCCTTCTGGTTGTCATGCTCTCCTGGTCGGCCGGTACCAAGGTGGAGCGCAGCCAGCGGCAACGTATGGATATCAAGGCGCTCCTGCCGAGCTTCGAGCGCATCGCGCAGGACGATTCCATCCCGTTGATGGCCGAGAACCTCATCTATCTCACATCGGACAACGAAATGGGCCGCATCGATCGCGATATCGTGTATTCGGTGTTCGCCAACCGCCCGCACCGCGCGCACGCCTATTGGGTCGTTAACATCGTCGTTTCCAACGAGCCCTACACGCGCGAGTACTCTGTCGACTCGTTTGGGACGCATTGCTTCTTCCGTGTTCGCATTCGCCTTGGATATAAGGTCAACCAGCACATCCGTGCGTTCGTGCGGCAGATCATGCACGATATGGTCCAGACGGGCGACCTCGATCCGCAGCTGTCGCCGTATCCCGATTTCGACGGACGAGACGTAGGCGACACCCGTTTCGTTTTGCTGCACAAGGTGCTGACCCCCGAGAGCGCCGTTCCGCCGCGCGCCCGTCTGGCGATCAAGATCAAGTACACCATCCGCAAGTACGTGGGTTCTCCCATCCAGTGGTACGGCCTGGAATCGACGGCGCCTATCGTCGAGGTCATGCCCCTGTTCGTCAAACAGGTCGACTTCGAGCCGCTCAATCGCGTGCGCCTGCGCGGTCAGGTACTATCCAAGCAGGCCGAGGAGTATCTGGCCAAGTCCCGCAACTCGTCGTATTACCGTGAGGTGCAGCGCCAGATCGAGCGCAACCTCAAGTGGCCGTACCGCGTACCGGCCAAAAGCGGCGTGGTGACCGACTCTGCGGGCAAGGTTGCCGGCAAGGCGGGGACGATCCCGGGGGCCACGGGTGTCATGGTGCTCACCGAGGAGCAGCACGCCGTGCTGGACAAGGCGCCTGAGGCGACTGCGGGCGCCGATGGGCAGGGCCAGCCGCTCGAGCAATAGGCATCCGCGACAACCCTATGTGAACATTTCTGCGAACCGGGCATGCATTGCATGTCCGGTTCATGCACAATAGGGGAGTATGCTGTCGACCGGAAAGGAGAGGCTCTATGCAAGATGAGCTGCTCGAACAGATAGATCGATACGTCGACGATGTGTGGGAGGATGTCGTTTCCGATATCACCGCCCTGGTGTCCCATCCGTCCATCGCGAATGCCGAGCCCGCCTGCGAGGGCGCTCCGTTTGGTGCACCGGTCCGCTCCGCGCTCGATTGCGCTTTGGGTATCGCCGAGCGTTTGGGTTATGCGGTGAGCGACGACGAGGGATATATGGGCATGGCCGATATTCCCGGCGAGGTTGACGATCAGCTGGCCACCATCGCGCATGTGGACGTGGTGCCGGCCGGTCCCGGCTGGGCGACCGATCCGTTCACCGTGGTGCGCCGTGACGGCTGGCTGCTGGGGCGCGGCGTGATCGATGACAAGGGACCGGCCGTGCTGTCCTTGTATGCGGGCGCGTTCATGCTGAAGCACGGCATCAAGCCGCGCTATACCTTCCGTGCGCTTTTGGGCTGCGACGAGGAGGTGGGCATGAGCGATGTCCATCATTACCTCGATCGGTACCCCATGCCCGCATTCCTGTTCACGCCCGATGCGGAGTTTCCGGTGTGCAACGCCGAGAAGGGTAACTTCGGTGCGATCTTTACGAGCGCCGAGGTGAATAACGGCGTTATCGAACGGTGGAGCGGCGCCGAGGCCTCCAACGCCATTCCGGGCGAGTCCGTGCTCGAGCTGGCCGTGGACGCCGCCGCGTTGACGCCTCCTTGTGCCCATGCCGATCGAGTTCACGTCGAGGCCCTTGGTGCCGGTTCCTGCCGTATCACCGCCCACGGTATCGGTGGGCATGCCTCTATGCCCGAAGGCACCCTCAACGCGATCGGTCTTGTGGTCGATTACCTGCTTGAGCAGATTGATGCGGGAGCGCTGGCGCTCGATCCCTCCGAGCTTTCCTTTGTCCGGCTCGTGGATGTGCTCACCGAGGACACCTGCGGCGCCGCCGTGGGCGTTAAGACCGCATCCGACGCCTTTGGGCCGCTTACCATCAACGCCGGCACCATTAAGCGCGATGGCGGCCATCTGGTGCAGTCGATCGACATCCGCTATCCCGACAGCACCACCGCCGACGAGATCTGCTCTGCATGCGAGGAGCTGGCGCAGCGCTTCGGCGCCGCCTTCGCCCTCAAGTACAGCAAGCCGCCGTTCTCCACCTCTGCCGACAGCCCCGCTGTCCAGGCCTTGCTGGCGACCTATCGCGACGTTACGGGCCGTCCTGCCGAGCCGTTCTCCATGGGTGGCGGCACGTATGCGCGCAACTTCGCCCGCGCGGTCTCGTTCGGTCCCGAGGACAGTTCGCTTGAGCTGCCCGGTTGGGCCGGCACCATGCACGGTCCCAACGAGGCGGCCAACGAGCAGCTCCTCAAGGATGCCCTCAAGATGTATATCGTAGCTATCCTGCGTTTGCAGGAGCTTGACCTGTAGGGAAGTGGTGACAATGCAGGACCTCCCGTTTTGGGGCCAGCAGCTCATCTATATCTTGATCATCGTGGTTGCCATGGTGTTCGGATCTCATCTGTACCACAAACGGCACGATGCGCCGCAGGGTGGCGAATCCGCTCGCCCTGCGCGCAAGAAGCGCCCGCATAAGAAGCGCTAGGTTTCACAAAGAGTCTGTTCGGTGACCCCTGGGATTGTTCTGACATCCCAGGGGTTTTGTTATGGAAGTGTAAGGTGCGGAACAGGTGCCGGTAAGGCTTGATAAGCGCGCCGTAATAAACGGTGAGTGTACGGAAAATACCAGATGAGTGGGCGTATGGTGCTTGTCGAAAGGACGGAGGGGAGCTCTGAGGGCCCCCGACCCGTCAGCGCTTGCATGCGCAACGTTCTTGAAGGGAGAACCATGTTCGACATTTCTTGCTCTCGTCGTCAGTTCCTCGGCCTTGCAGGCGGCACCGCTGCCGTCGCAGGCCTCGGTCTTGTTGGTTGCGGCGAAGCCCCCGCTAACACCGATGCTGCCGCCGGTTCCGCTGACGCTGCCGCTGAGGCCGTTACCGGTGAGGTAACGTACGAGGGCGCTTCTTCGTTCCAGGCGCTCGTCGAGGCTGCTGCCGAGAAGTTCATGGACAAGAACCCCGACTGCACCGTTTCCGGCTCGGGCAACGGTTCCGGCAAGGGTCTGACCGCCGTGGCCGAGGGCACCGTCACCATCGGCAACTCCGATGTCTTCGCCGAGACCAAGCTCGAGGCCGACCAGTGCAAGGATCTTGTCGACCATGAGGTCGCCGTTGTCGGCATGGGCCCCGTGGTTTCCAAGAACGTCACCGTTGACAACCTGTCCCTCGAGCAGCTCAAGGGCATCTTCTCCGGCCAGATCACCAACTGGAAGGACCTCGGTGGCGACGATGCCGAGATCCAGGTTCTGAACCGCAAGCAGGGCTCCGGCACCCGTGCCACCTTCGAGGCCGCCGTGTTCGGCTCCGAGACGACCGACTTCAAGGGCGCCGCCGAGCTCGACAAGTCCGGCGATGTCCAGACCCAGCTGGGCTCCACCGACAATGCCATCTCCTACCTCGACTTCTCCCACTTCGACGATTCCAAGTTCAACGCCGTCAAGGTTGAGGGCGTCGAGCCCAAGTCCGAGAACGTCTTCGATAACTCCTTCCCGATCTGGGCTACCGAGCACATGTACTGCAAGAAGGACGCCGACGACGCCACCAAGGCATTCCTCGACTTCATGCTCTCCGACGATGTCCAGGGCAAGCTCGTTGAGGAGCAGGGCTTCATCCCGGTTTCCGAGATGAAGGTCAAGAAGGATGCCGAGGGCAAGGTTGCCGAGCTCTAATTCGAGCGGACTTAGAACGACATAGAAGGGGACGCCATGGCTAAACAAACGCCAAAGCGCCGCCTTGAGAAGATCGGATTCGGTGTCACGGGCGCGTGTGTCGTGCTCGTGACACTTGTTGTCGTTGCACTCATTTTCATGGTTGCGCAAAAGGGCATTTCGACGTTTCTCAAAGACGGCGTAGATCTTGGAAACTTCTTTACCGGGACCAAATGGGACCTGCAGAACACCGACGCCAACGGCATGCCGTTTACCGGCGCCTTGCCGCTTATCGTAACCTCCTTTGCGGTTACCGGCCTTTCGACGATCATCGCCTTGCCGATCGCTATCGGATCGGCCATCTTCGCCGTTGAGATCCAGCCCAAGTTCGGCAAGAAGATCTTTCAGCCGCTTATCGAGCTTTTGGTCGGCATCCCCTCGGTTGTGTTCGGCCTGATCGGGTTCCATGTGATCGTGGCGGCCATGAAGGGCATTTTCGGCGTCCCCACGGGCCTGGGCATCCTGCCGGGCTCGATCGTGTTGGCCGTCATGATCTTGCCCACGATCACCACGCTGTCCATCGATGCGCTGCGCGCCGTTCCCGATGATTACCGTCAGGGCTCCCTGGCGCTGGGCTACACGCGTTGGCAGACCATCTGGCATGTCGTGCTCAAGAGCGCCCTGCCTTCGCTTATGACGGCGGTCATTCTGGGCATGACGCGCGCATTCGGCGAGACATTGGCCGTGCGCATGGTTATCGGCGGTATCGAGGCCATGCCGGCCGGTCTGCTCGCCCCGGCCTCGACCATCACCACCACGCTGACCACCTCCATGGCCGTGTATGCCGACGGCACCGTCCAGGCCGATGTCCTGTGGTCGCTCGGCCTGTTGCTCATGGGCATGTCGCTCATCTTCATTCTCATCATCCACCTGATCGGCAAGAAGGGGGCGAAGAGCCGTGGCTAACGAACCCCAAACTCGCACGCAGGCCGCTGACGAGCCTGATTCCCGGGGCCCCAAGTCCCTCGATATCGATCGCGGGTATATCAAACGCGCCGCCCGCAACGACAAGATCGCCACCGGATTCCTCACGGCGATCGTGTGCCTGGTCATGCTGATCGTTGTGTCGATGGTTGCCTACATCTTGTTCCAGGGCATCTCGACGCTGTTCCGCCCGGGCTTCCTCACCATGCCCTCGCACGCCAACGGCACGGCCGGCGGCGTGGCGTACCAGCTGTTCGATTCGTTCTACATGCTGTTCCTCACGCTGATCATCTCCGTGCCGGTCTCTCTGGGCGCTGCGGTGTTTTTGACCGAGTACGCGCCGGACGGGCCCATCACCAACATCGCTTCGACCGCCATCGAGACGCTCTCCTCGCTGCCGTCTATCGTAGTGGGCATGTTCGGCTTCCTGGTCTTTAGCGTGAACTTCGGGTGGAAGTACTCGATCATATCGGGCGCCGTCGCCTTGACCATGTTCAATATCCCGATTCTCGTGCGCGTTATCCAGCAGGCCTTGCAGGATGTACCGCAAGATCAGCGGGACGCGTGCCTGGCCATGGGTCTGACCCGCTGGGAGGCGACGGTTCACGTGCTCATCCCGGCTGCCATGCCTGCGATCGTGACCGGCATCGTGCTTTCGGCCGGGCGCGTGTTCGGTGAGGCCGCGGCTTTGCTGTTCACCTCGGGCATGAGCTCGCCGGTGCGTCTTAACTTCGCGACGCTCAACTTCTCCAGCCCCACCTGCGCATGGAACGTGTTCCGTCCCGGTGAGTCCCTGGCCGTGCATATCTATAAGATCTACGGCGAGGGCAGCCCCGATGCCCAGGCCCTGGTGTGGGGCACGGCGGCGCTGCTGATGATCTGCGTGCTGCTGTTCAACATTCTGTCCCGCGTGGCCGGTAAGGCCCTGGCCAAAAGGATGACGGCGGAATAATGAATACCACTGATACCGATCAGTTCATGCAAAGCGTTGGCGCCAGCGAGCGGGCTTCCGAGCGCCTGGGTGCGACCGATGGCGAAGTTGTCCTGGAGACCAAGAACGTCAACGTGTACTACGGCAGCAACCATGCTCTGCACGATACGTCCCTGCAGTTCCATAAAGGCGAGATCACGGCGTTGATCGGACCGTCCGGCTGCGGCAAGTCCACGTTTTTGCGAAGCCTCAACCTCATGAACCGCGAGATCAAGGGCTGCAGGGTCGAGGGCGAGATCATCTATCGCGACCATAACATCAACACCCCCCAGGAAAACCTTTACGAGCTGCGCCGATCGATCGGCATGGTGTTCCAGCAGCCCAACCCGTTCCACAAGACGATTTACGACAACATCGTCTTTGCGCCCAAACGCCATGGCGTGAAGGGCAAGGAAACACTCGATTCGCTGGTTGAGGAGTCGCTGCGCGGAGCTGCACTGTGGGACGAGGTTAAAGACAAGCTGCATGAGAGCGCCTATTCGCTGTCCGGCGGCCAGCAGCAGCGCCTGTGCATTGCCCGAACGCTCGCCATGCATCCCGATGTGATCCTGTTCGATGAGCCCTGCTCGGCGCTCGACCCCATTTCGACCCTTGCGATCGAGGACCTCATGCGCAACGTGGTCAAGGATCGCGCGATCGTTATCGTGACCCACAACATGGAGCAGGCTTCGCGCGTGTCCAACCGCACGGCCTTCTTCTATATGGGCGATATGGTCGAGTATGGCGAGACGGAGCAGATCTTCACGCGCCCCAAGGACAAGCGCCTGGATGACTATCTGACGGGCATGTTCTCGTAGCGTTTTCGAGGGCGCCGGCTGCGCCCCGGCCGCGCTTTTGTGGGCCGGCCTCCGATGCCTTCCCCTTGCTTTTGAGCTCTTGACCGCGGGGACGGTTTTGATAATTATTTGGTGTCTCATCCCTTCTACTAGTCCGGAAGGGGGAGCCATGGCCACGGCAGCCGCCCGTGGCCTTTTGCATTAGAGGCTGTATGCGGGGCGGGCGCGCGGCGGCGTTGGCTGGATGCGGGGTGGATACAGTCCGGGTGCACAGCGGCGCTGGCTGGATACACAACAGGTGCTTTCGTCGCATTGCAGGGTGTCGCGGCACCGCACAAAACGACTCATGTGTTTCCGTCCATCTCTCTTGCGGGATTATATCTGGGGACCGTGCCTTTCGAAAGCCTCCATCGCACAAAACAGCTCATGTGGTGCTTTGCCGCCGCAGGTATTGTTTAATGTGGCAATTTATTACCACATTAACGTTTGCTGCGGTAGTTGGTAATCGGTGGCTTTGATTATCGGACCATCTACCTGCGCTTCTATCTTTATAGTTGTCTGAAAATACCGCAGCATGTTTCTTCTGCGGTATTGAATTGCCGCATTATTTTCTTTTGTGGTAGTTAATTGCCTCATCTTTGATTTTGTGTGGCGCATGGGCGCCGCAGCAAGAATTGTATGTGGTATTTCGGACTGTATCGCTGCATGCCGTTGCAGCTATAGCAATGCGTGCGTTAAGACAATACGGACGTTGAAGCAATACGGGCGTTGAGACAATGCGGGCGCTGTAGACAATGCGGGTGTTGGAGACACGCCGGCCTGTGCGGGCTGATCATGTAACGGAATCCCAACAACGGTGTTTGACTCGCAGGGTTGTTTTGTTAGACGGTGCGAAAGATATTTCCTTTGATGGCCAATCGCCGCCGCACCTCGCCGATGATGTGATTATGAGTATCGTATTGTCACATAGCACCGCAGCTACGCTGTATCGCTTTCTTTCGGGCGCTTGTCCGAGGGTTCCTGAAGGCTGGCTTATCTCTCATCCAGATTTTCTGGATTGCTATCCAACGCTCGCTCTTGCGAGGAGCGCTCGGTCTCTCCTGATTGAACGGGGCGTCCTTTTGGATGCTGCGGGAAGCGGTCCTGCTGGTCCCTTGAGTGGAGCGCCCGCGATCGATGTGCTGTGCTCTGTTGGCGTGCGTACTCGTGCCAAGGGGGTGCAGTGCCATGTTTTGGGTGCGGAGTTGACGGATGATTGCTTGATCCATCTCGGGGGAGATGTGTTCGCGGTCAGTCCCGAGCTGTGCTTTCTCCAGCTGGCGGCGTCATATGATTTTGTCCGACTGGTTGAGTTGGGGTTTGAGCTGTGCTCCGGCTATGCGTATCAGTTGGATGGCCAGCCCGTCTGTCAGCGATCGCCGATTACGGACGTGGCTCGCATCCGCTCCCTTATTTCCTGTCTAAATGATCGGCCCGGCCATCGTATAAAGGGAACGCGGCGAGCTCTGGAAGCCTTGGAGATCGTGCGAGAGCGGACGCGGTCACCGATGGAGGCGGCGTACGGGATGTTGCTGGTTCTCCCGCCGGCAAGGGGAGGTTTGGGACTGACTGAGACACGCATGGATTATCGCATCGATTTGACGCGGGAAGCGGCGCGAAGGGCGCAAGTGTCGCATGTGGTGTGCGATGCATATATCCCTTCGAGCAGGCTGGATATAGAATACAACGGTTTTTGGCATGGCGACCAAGTGAGACAGCAAACGGATGAGGAGCGTCGTCTTGCGCTTGCCTCCATGGGTATCGATTGCATGGTCGTCTCTCGGCAGGGATTGTTGAGCCATGACGGTTTTGCAAGGCACATGCGCGCTTTGCTGAATAAAGTTGGATTGGTGGGGCTATCCGATGATCCTGATTTTCTGTTTAGGCAGGACTGCCTGAGGAGATTTGTTCTTAGGAATCGTTGACTGAAGATTGCCTGGGCGATTGAACGGTGAAGAAATGCTCCGGCCCGGCCTACGTAAGGTTGCGAGGGATAAGTAAGGCTGCGGGGGATGGGGCTGCTAGAATGATGGAGTAATCTGACGCTCGATCATAAACCGTGGGGACATGTCATGGCTATCTTGCTGGGGTGCGATAGCATCCATCTTGAATTTCCGACCAAGCTGATCTTGAACGATGTGACGCTCGGCGTGAATGAGGGCGATCGAATCGGAATCGTCGGCAAGAACGGCGATGGAAAGTCGACGCTCCTGTCCGTTCTAGCAGGGAAGGTGGAGCCCGATGAGGGGCGCGTTACGCACCGTCGCGATGTGACGGTTGGCATCTTGGGGCAGCGCGACTCGCTCGATGACAAGGGCACCGTGCATCGTGCGGTAGTGGGGGATATGCCGGAGTACGAGTGGGCCGCATCACCGCGTATCAGGCAGATTCTCGATGGGCTTATCGCCGATGTCGAATGGGAGAAGTGCGTTGGAGAACTGTCCGGAGGTCAGCGCCGCCGTGTCGACCTGGCTCGCCTTCTGATTGGCGACTACGATGTGCTGATGCTCGACGAGCCCACGAACCATTTGGATATGCGTACCATCAAGTGGCTCGCGGAACACCTCAAGTCCCGGTGGCAGCAGGGACGGGGCGGCATGCTGTGCGTCACGCATGACCGCTGGTTCCTGGACGAGGTCTGCACGTCTATGTGGGAGGTGCACGACGGTGTGGTCGATCCGTTCGAGGGCGGCTACTCCGCATATATCCTGCAGCGCGTCGAGCGCGACCGCATGGCGGCGGTGACCGAGGAGCGTCGACGCAACATGGCGCGTAAAGAACTCGCATGGCTCTCACGCGGTGCGCAGGCGCGCAGCACCAAGCCGAAGTTTCGTGTCGAGGCGGCCCGCGAGCTGATCGCGGATGTGCCGCCGGTCCGCAACGAGCTCGAGCTCAAGCGCATGGCCGTCTCGCGCTTGGGCAAACAGGTTATCGACATATTCGATGTTTGCGCGGGCTATGAGGACGAAAACGGTGCGGAGCATACCGTCCTCAATGACGTGACCTGGCAGATCGGTGCCGGCGACCGCTACGGATTGCTTGGCGAGAACGGCGCGGGCAAGACGACCCTGCTCAATGTGATCCAGGGCAAGATTACCCCGGAGCGCGGACGCGTGAAGATCGGTCAGACGGTGAAGTTCGGTGTCCTGTCGCAACAGCTCGAGGAGTTGAAGCCGGTTGAGGACGATACCATTCGCGATGTTTTGGCTGATTTCAAACGTGTTGTGGTGGTGGATGGCAAGGAGACGAGCCCTGAGAAGCTCCTTGAACGCCTTGGATTTACAACGCAGCAGCTCTGGAGCCGCATCAAGGATCTGTCCGGTGGACAAAAGCGTCGTCTGTCGCTGCTGCTCACGATCCTGCGTGAACCGAACGTGTTGATTCTGGACGAGCCTGGCAACGATCTTGATACCGACATGCTTGCCATCGTCGAAGACCTGCTGGACAGCTGGCCGGGGACGTTGATCCTGGTGTCGCACGATCGGTTCCTGATGGAGCGCGTGACCGATCAGCAATGGGCCCTGATCGATGGCAGATTGACACATGTTCCCGGTGGCGTCGACCAGTATCTTCAACTGGTCGATCGCTCGGCACAGGTGAACCTTCGTCCGTCGGCACCCGGTTTCGACGGGGCATTGGGCGATGGCGCCGGAAACGATCCGAGCGCCGTGAAGAGCGACAGCGCCCTTTCCAACGCAGAGCGCCAGCGCTTGAAGAAAGAGATCTCCTCACTCGAGCGCAAGATGGAGACACGCCGCGCGAAGGTTGAGGAGCTGGAGACGGCTATGGGGGACATCGAGCCGACGGACTTCACGGCGTTGACCGAACAGCAGCAGAAGATCGATGATGCCAAGGCCGAGCTCGATGAGCTTGAGATGGCCTGGCTCGAGGCGAGCGAGCGCCTTGAGGGCTAGCACCTCGTGTTTTCGACGCGCTTGCGCGACATGCATAAAAGGCACGGCCCGCAGCATCCTGATGGCGCTGCGGGCCGTGCCCGTTGTATACGACAGCTTTGGAGCTTTGGGGATATCGCTGAAGCGCCCTGAGGCCTTTGCCCTAGAGCCTTTGCATGCGATAGCCGACACCTACGTGTGTTTGGATGAGCTCGGGATGCGAGGGGTCGCGCTCGATCTTCTTGCGTAGTGTGCGCATGAAGACGCGCAGGGAGGCTATATCGCTATCCCATGACGTCCCCCAGATCTCGTGCGTGATGAAGGTGTGGGTAAGCACCTTGCCCACGTTTTGGGCGAGCAATACCAACAATTTGTACTCTATGGGCGTGAGGTGGAGCTCCTTGTCATCGAGGTAGGCGCAGCCGGCGGCGAAGTCGATGCGCAGGGGGCCGTTCTCGAATACGCTGCTGTCGACGGCATCGGATGAAGCCATGCGGGAGCGACGTAGGCTGGCGCGGACGCGGGCCAGCAGCTCCTCGACGGAAAACGGCTTGGTGAGGTAGTCGTCGGCCCCGGCGTCCAATGCGCCGATTTTATCCGCATCCTCGGTTCGAGCCGAGATGACGATGATGGGTACGGCCGACCAGGTGCGGATCTTCTTGATGACCTCGACTCCGTCGATATCGGGCAGGCCGAGGTCGAGCATGACGAGATCGGGCGCGTGAGAGGCCGCCTCGAGGATCGCGGCCTCTCCGTTGGTTGCGGTATCGAGTTTGTAGCCGTGCATCTCGAGCGCAGTGGTAACGAGGCTGCGGACGGCGGCGTCGTCTTCTACAACGAGAACTTGTTGCTGGGGCGCGACGTCACTCATGGATTTCGACCTCCTCGGCAGGGAGCGTAAACGTGAATACCGCTCCGTGGGGTTTGTTATCGGCAACACTGATGATACCGCCATGCGCCTCGACGATGGAGCGGCACAGCGACAAGCCCAGTCCGAAGCTGCGGTGCGAATCGACCGGCTTGCTGGAGGTCGTAGGTTTGTAGAAGCGGTCGAAGATGTGCGGCTTGTCCGCTGCGGCGACACCGGGGCCATCGTCGGCGACGGTGACGGCGACCATCTTGTCCTGCCGATGGGCCGTGACGGTGATCGTTGAGCCTGCGGGGGTGTATTTGAGCGCGTTGATGAGCAGGTTGGTGAGGACCTGCATGATCAGGTGGACATCGATGCGGACGAGTAGGATCTCATCGTTGTGGGGCACCACGATCTCGTGGTCGGTCACCTCGCGCGCCACATGGGATAGCGCGCCGCTAATCACGTCGTCCATGAGCTCGGACGTGAGGTTGAGGTGCATGTCGCCATCTTCGATACGCGTGACGGCCAGGAGGTTCTCGACCGTGTCGATGAGCCACAGGGCGTCATCGTAGATGGCGTTTGCGAGTTCGCGCCGCTTATCCTGCGAGAGCTGCCCGTTGTCTTCGCGCAGGATGCCCGCCGACCCCGAGATGGACGTGAGGGGCGTGCGAAGGTCGTGGCCGATGGAGCGCAGCAGGTTGGCGCGGAGCTGCTCGTTCTTGGCGAGGACCGCGGCCTCCTCGCGCTCGCGGGCGGACTGATCGGATTGGAGGGCGAGGGCCGCTTCGCCCACGATCGACAGGACGATGGAGTTCTCGAAGGCCTCGAGCTTTCGCTTGCCGATGGCGATGCCGATGACTCCGTACACCGTGCTTCCGGCGCGGATGGCCAGGTATAGGCATTTGGCCTCGGGCAGGGTGGTGGTGCTGGCGCCGGCGTGCTTATTGTTGGTGAACGCCCAGGTCGCTACGGCTCGCTCGTAGGTGGTGAGCAGCTCATCGTGATCATGCTCGGCGCCGGCGCCCATGTAGAGGGGATCGCCCAGATGTCCGTTTTGGGCCGGGTAGAAAACCACATCGCAACGCAGGAGCTTGATGAGCTGGCTCATGGTCGCCTTGGCGCGGTCCTCCATACCCTCGGCCTGCTGAAGGAGCTGGTTCGTCTCGAGTAGGACGCGCGTGCGGAACGCGTTTTTCGCCGACGCGCGCGCATTGTTGGTGATGCGCGCCGTGAGTTCGGAGGCCACCATGGCCGTGACGAACATGATGGCGAAGGTTACCAGGTAGCTTCTGTCGAAGCTTTGCAACGACAAGACCGGGGCGACGAAGCAGAAATTGTAGAGCACCACGGACAGCACGCTCGAGACGAGGGTGCAGATGCGTCCTTTGGTGGTGACTGCAGTGAGCAGGGCGGTGAGAATGTAGAGCGAGATGATGCTGGAATCGGCAAATCCAAAATGCCTGAAGAATATGCCGATGAACGTTGCGAGCGCGGCTAAGCCGAGCGTGCGAAGGATGTCTCCGGTGCTGGGCATGGCGTTCGACTCATCGGGGGCCGTGGCTTTGGTGCGCAGCTCCCGGGCGCTTGCCTTGTCGGGGATGATGTAGATATCGAGGTTGGGTGCGATGGCGATGAGCTGTTCGATGAGAGATTTGTGTCCGAAGAGGGGGTGATGCGTGGCGGAGTCGCCGGTGCGTCCCATGACGATCTTCGAGATACCCGAGAGACGTGCGAACTCGGCGATCTGGAATGCGACATCGTCTCCGTACACGGTCTCCACGGTGGCGCCCAGCTGTTCGGCGAGCGCCATGTTCTCCTGGAGACGGCTGCGGTCCTCATCACCCATGGCCTGGGTTTTGGGGCTTTCGACGAACAGGGCGGTGAGTTGGCCGCGGAAGGCTTTTGCCATGCGTGCCGCGGTGCGTACGATGCGCGGATTGGTGGGGGCGGGGGAGACGCACACGAGGATGTGCTCGCTGGTGTAGTAGTCGCGGTTGCCCATGACGCGCGCGGCCTCGGCGAGTCGGCCCGTGCGGTCTGCACACTTTCGCAGAGCGATCTCGCGCAGGGCGGTGAGGTTTTCCACGGTGAAGAAGTTCGACTGGGCGCGTTCGGCCTGGACGGAGCGGTACACCTTGCCGGCTTTGAGGCGTTCGAGCAGGTCCTCAGGCTCGATGTCGACAAGCTCCACCTGGTCCGCATCATCGAAGATGCGGTCGGGGATGCGCTCGTGCACGATGATACCGGTGATTGCCGCCACCATGTCGTTGAGGCTCTCGATATGCTGCACGTTGACGGTGGTGTACACGTCGATCCCCGCGCGCAGCAGCTCCTCGACGTCTTGATAGCGCTTGGCGTGCCGGCTGCCCGGGGCGTTGGTGTGTGCGAGCTCATCCACCAATATAAGACGAGGCCGGCGGGCGATGGCGGCATCGATGTCGAACTCGGCGAGCGTGATGCCGTTGTATTCGATTTTGCGCGGCGCGACCTTTTCGAGGCCATTGACGAGCTCGGTGGTTTCGGGTCGATCGTGCGGTTCGATATAACCGGCTACGACATCGATGCCGCGGCGCCGGGCGGCCTGGGCGGCCTGCAGCATGGCGTAGGTCTTGCCTACGCCGGCGGCATAGCCGAAAAAGATCTTGAGATGGCCGCGCTGCGTGCGGTCCGACTCTGAATCGGCGTCGCGTCCGATGGCCTTGAGCAGGCGGTCGGGGTCGACGCGCTGGTCGTCGTCTCGTGCCATGGCGATATCCTTCCCGTGATAGGCGTGGCGAGGAGCCAAATATATATGCATTTTCGCACGTACCCGGGGTGCATTTCAATTTTTATACGGTCTTAATGCCCGTTGCCGCAACTCTTATACCCCTTTAATTCCAAACCGCGTTTACTAGTATGTGTGCTCAGTTCGCCCGAGCCGATGCCTATCAGTCAGTCCGTTTGGAGGGAGCCGGGATGGACATCCTTATTCCGATTATCGGAATCACGTGCATCGCACTGCTTATCTATTACATCTATATTCTGATGAGGAGTGATTCTTAAATCATGAGCGCTGCAATTCAGTACATCCTGTACTTTGCCGTGCTCGTCGTCCTGGCCATTCCGCTCGGTCGGTTTATGGCCCATGTCATGGACGGTGAGCATACGTTTCTGTCGCCCGTGCTGGCTCCGGTGGAGCGCGGCATCTATCGCCTCCTGCGTATCGACGCCAAGGAGCAGATGGGCTGGAAGCGCTATCTGGTGAGCGTCCTCGCCTTCTCGGGTATCGGGCTCGTGGTGCTCATCGCGCTCCAGATGCTCCAGGCTGTCCTGCCGGGCAACCCGCAGCACCTGCCGGGCGTGTCGTGGGACCTGTCGTTTAACACGGCGGCCTCCTTCATCACCAATACCAACTGGCAGTCCTACTCCGGTGAGACCACCCTGTCCTACCTCGTGCAGTTCATGGGCCTCACCGTGCAGAACTTCGTTTCTGCCGGTACCGGTATCGCGGTCATGTTCGCGTTGATCCGCGGCTTCCGCCAGGTCAAGGAGCAGGGTCTGGGTTCCTTCTGGGTCGACCTCACCCGTACCGTCCTGTACGTGCTCATCCCGCTGAACCTCGTGTTCGGCATCTGCCTGGCTGCCGGCGGCGTCATCTCCAACTTCCAGCCGGCTCAGAAGGCCGAGCTCGTCGAGCCCGTTGCCGTTCAGCCCAATGCCGACGGCGGCTGGAGCGTTATCGACGGCGCCCAGATCGAGGGCGACACCGTCAAGGTTGACGGCAAGGTTGTCGAGGACGCGCGCGTGGTCACCGAGCAGTTCCTGCCCCAGGGCCCCGCTGCGTCTCAGGTTGCCATCAAGCAGTCCGGCACCAACGGCGGCGGCTTCTTCGGCGTGAACTCCGCCCATCCGTATGAGAACCCCAACGCCTTCACCAACATCATCGAGATGACCAGCCTGCTGCTGATCCCGGCCGCCTGCTGCTTCACCTTCGGTATCGGCGTCAAGAACACCAAGCAGGGCAAGGCCATCTTTGCCGCCATGTTCATCCTGCTGGTGATCTTCACCGGCGTCATCGCCGTCAACGAGCATGCGGGCACCCCGCAGCTGGCCGATAACGGCGCGGTCAATATCGAGATGACCGACGGCCAGGCCGGCGGTAACATGGAGGGCAAGGAGAGCCGCTTCGGCATCGCCACCTCCTCCACGTGGTCGGCTTACACCACCGCCGCTTCCAACGGCTCGGTTAACTCCATGCACGACTCCTACACCCCGCTGGGCGGTTTTGTCCAGATGCTCCAGATGGCTCTGGGCGAGGTCGTCTTCGGCGGCGTGGGCTGCGGTCTGTACGGCATGATCGGCTTCGCCATCCTCACGGTGTTCATCGCCGGCCTCATGGTCGGACGCACGCCTGAGTTCCTGGGCAAGAAGATCGAGCCGGGCGAGATGCGCTGGGCAGTTGTCCTGTGCCTGGCAACTCCGTTTGCCATTCTGGTGTGCTCGGCCATCGCCTGCATGGTGCCCGGTCTTGCCGACCAGCTCAACAATGGCGGCGCGCACGGCTTCTCCGAGGTGCTGTATGCCTTCACCTCATGCGGCGGCAACAACGGCTCGGCGTTTGCGGGCATGAACTGCAACATTCCCTGGATCAACGTCATGCTCGGCCTCGAGATGCTGTTCGCCCGCTTCATGCCCATCGTCGGTACGCTGGCCATCGCCGGCTCGCTGGCCAAGAAGGGTAAGGTCGCCGAGAGTGCCGGTACCCTGTCTACCACCAACGGCATGTTCGTATTCCTGCTCGTGTTCATCGTTCTGCTGATCGGTGCCCTGAGCTTCTTCCCTGCCCTGGCGCTTGGCCCCGTTGCCGAGTTCTTCCAGATGATTGCGTAAAGGAGGGCGCAGATTTATGGCTATGCAAAAAGACATGATGGGCCGCGCGGTCCGCGACTCGTTTGCCAAGCTGGATCCTCGCGTCCAGATTCAAAACCCGGTCATGTTCCTGGTGTGGCTTTCCGCCGTCATGACCTCCGTCCTGGCCGTCGCCTCCATCTTCGGTGTGCAGGACGCGGGTGTGCCCACCTACTATGTGGTCGCCATCGCGATCATCCTGTGGCTCACTGATCTGTTCTCCAACTTCGCCGAGGCGCTTGCCGAGGGCCGCGGTAAGGCTCAGGCCGATTCCCTGCGTGCGGCCAAGAAGGATGTCGAGGCCCATCGCATCGAGTTCGTTGAGGACAAGGAGCACTTCACCGTCGTGCCCGGCACCGAGCTCACGCGCGGCGACCTGGTGGTCGTGCGCGCCGGCGAGCAGATTCCCGGCGACGGCGACGTCATCGAGGGAGCTGCCTCCGTCGACGAGTCCGCTATCACCGGCGAGTCCGCCCCCGTGGTCCGCGAGGCTGGCGGCGACCGCTCTGCCGTTACCGGCGGTACCACGGTGCTGTCCGACTGGATCGTCGTCAAGATCTCCAGCGAGCCCGGCCAGAGCTTCCTGGACAAGATGATCGCGATGGTCGAGGGCGCCGCGCGCAAGAAGACCCCCAACGAGATCGCCCTGGAAATCTTCCTGGTGGCCCTCTCCATCGTCTTTATCTTGGTCACGCTGGCCCTCTATTGTTACTCCTGCTTCTCGGCCGGCCTTAACGACATGGCCAACCCCACGTCCGTGACCACGCTCGTGGCGCTGCTCGTGTGCCTGGCTCCCACTACCATCGGCGCGTTGCTGTCCGCCATCGGCATCGCCGGCATGAGCCGTCTGAACGAGGCCAACGTGCTGGCCATGTCCGGCCGCGCCATCGAGGCCGCCGGCGACGTCGACATCCTCATGCTCGACAAGACCGGCACCATCACCCTGGGCAACCGCCAGGCTTCCGAGTTCATCCCGGTCGACGGCGTCGATCCCGCGGAGCTGGCCGATGCCGCCCAGCTCTCCTCGCTGGCCGACGAGACGCCCGAGGGCCGTTCCATCGTCGTGCTCGCCAAGGAGCAGTTCGGCCTGCGCGGCCGCACGCTCGAGGACAAGGGCATGGAGTTCATCCCGTTCACCGCGGCAACGCGTATGTCGGGCGTGAACTACGAGGGCAATGAGATTCGCAAGGGCGCTGCCGATTCCGTGCGCGCCTACGTGGAGGCAGCCGGCGGCGTGTTCTCCCAGGAGTGCGACGAGGTCGTCGAGCGCATCGCCAAGGCCGGCGGCACCCCGCTGGTCGTGACCAAGAACTGCCGCGTGCTGGGTGTTGTGTACCTCAAGGACATCATCAAGTCCGGCGTTAAGGAGAAGTTCGCCGACCTGCGCAAGATGGGCATCAAGACCATCATGGTGACGGGCGACAACCCGCTCACGGCGGCTGCCATCGCGGCCGAGGCGGGCGTGGACGACTTCCTGGCAGAGGCCACCCCCGAGGGCAAGCTCGAGAAGATCCGCGAGTTCCAGCGCGAGGGCCATCTGGTCGCCATGACCGGCGACGGCACCAACGACGCGCCCGCTCTGGCCCAGGCCGACGTGGCCGTGGCCATGAACACGGGCACCCAGGCTGCCAAGGAGGCCGGCAACATGGTCGACCTCGACTCCAGCCCCACCAAGCTCATCGATATCGTGCGTATTGGCAAGCAGCTGCTCATGACCCGCGGTTCGCTCACGACCTTCTCGGTGGCCAACGACGTGGCGAAGTACTTCGCTATCATCCCGGCCCTGTTCTCGCCGATCTACCCGGGCCTTCGCGCGCTTAACATCCTCGGTCTGGCAAGCCCGCTGTCCGCGGTTCTTTCGGCCATCATCTATAACGCGCTCGTTATCGTTGCGCTGATCCCGGCCGCGCTGAAGGGCGTTAAGTACCGCGAGGTCCCGTCCGGACAGCTGCTGACCCATAACCTGCTCGTGTGGGGTCTGGGTGGCATCGTTGCCCCGTTCGTATTCATCAAGCTCATCGACATGCTGCTCGCGTTCTGCGGCATTATGTAAGCGGAGGTTTGTATGTTCAAAGGTGTTGCATCGCGCGCACTGGGCGTGTTCGCGCTGTTTACCGTTGTCTGCGGCCTGGGCTATACGCTCGTCGTGACCGGCATCGCCCAGGTTGCGTTCCCGTATCAGGCGAACGGTTCGCTCATCAAGGTCGACGACAAGATCGTGGGCTCCGAGCTCATTGGCCAGAACTTCGAGGATGAGGACCACATGTGGGGCCGCATCCAGAACGTGTCGGTGGTCGAGGACGAGAACGGTGAGCTCATGGCCTACTCCGCTCCGTCCAACCTGTCTCCGGCAAGTGAGGAGTATCAGGAGCTCGTGGATGCGCGCGTCGAAAAGATCCGTGCCGCGAACCCCGATGCCGACATGGATGCGGTCCCGGTGGACCTGGTGACCTGCTCCGGTTCCGGCCTCGATCCCGAGATCTCCCCCGATGCCGCCGAGTATCAGGTTCCGCGCCTGGCAAAGGCCACGGGCAAGAGCGAAGGCGAGGTGCGCGACATCATCGCCCAGTGCACCAAGGGCCGATTCCTGGGCGTCTTCGGCGAGCCCACGGTCAACGTGCTCAAGGTGAATCTCATGTTGGATGGTGTGCTGTAGGCGGCGTTTTCGACTAGAGATGCTTGCATGCCCCCGGTGCGGTCGCGCCGGGGGCATGATTGTTTTAACCAGCGGTTAGATTTCCTGCCGAAAACATGAGGGCGTGCCAATTGTGCTGACGGTCGCTAGGTGATGAAATGGATGCTAAGCAGCTGCGGTATATCGTCCTTAGGCGAAAGGAAAGACATGCACATCTCAGAGATAATTCGCTCTCGCCGTCTTCAGCTCGGTATGACTCAGGAGCAAGTGGCGCAGCGTCTCGGTGTTTCGGCTCCGGCGGTCAACAAATGGGAGCGCGGGATATGCTATCCGGATATCACGCTCATCCCTTCGCTTGCCCGCCTGTTCGAAACGGATGCAAACACGCTGTTGTCGTTCGAGCCGGAGTTGGGAGAGGAAGAGAACCTGGCAATACAGCGCGAGGTCGATCGACTGGTGCGTGAAGAGGGATACGAGGCGGGCTTCGATTACGCGCAGGAGAAGATGCGCCTATATCCGACGAGCGATGAGCTGGCCATCGTTCTTACGCAGTATCTCGACGGTTCGCTCATGCTTCGGCAAATACCGGGTGCCGAGGGGTATCGGCCAGTGCTTGACGATGCGTATGCGCGTTTGGCGAAGAGCGTTGTGCCGGCAGTGAGGGATCAGGCGTCCGCAATGCTCATCGCGAAAGCCATGCAGGAAGAGCGGTATGATGATGCCCAGCGTATCCTTGACGGCCTTCCCGACCGCACGGTGGATAAGGAGGAGCGCCAGGCGATCTTGTATGCGCGCGAAGGAAAGGACGAGGATGCCGCGCGCACTTGGGAGGCCCGCGTGATTCGCATTGCCGCCGATTTGATGGGGGCGATTGTCGGGTTGATCGAAATTGCGTTGAGGGATGGCCGCAAAGATGATGCGCTCGAGTGCGCGCACCGCGCTCAGCTGGCATTCGAGGCACTTGGTCAGCCTGCATGGATGAGTCTGATGCCGCGGCTGGCGGCCGTGACGGCATCGGGCGATTCTGGTGAGGCGATTGAGCTTCTTGACGCCGTCATGACCTCGTTGCATGGGGGCGACTCCGCGGCACTCCGGGGTCCGCTTTACCGCTATTCGGACCTGAATGACTTGGCCGACTTGACGTCCAGGATGGGTGCGCTGCTGCTTTCGGAAGTCGAGGATGAAGACGAGTATGCTTTTGTGCGTGCAGTCCCTGCCTACCGTTTGTTCGTGGAGAAATGGAAGGCCGTGGGTTCGGTGTAGGGAACTCGGTCCGGTCATCCAAAGTGCGGGTGTTTTCGGCCGTGAACGGAGCGGTTATCTTTACTTTGGTTCGCTTCGAGGATGAGAGCCTTACATTTTCGTATGCCGCGCGTAAGCCGAATCGATGGCACGGGAGGGACGAGTTCACGAGAATGGGTGCGGTAATAACCCTTGGAAGGACTCGCCATGCAGCTATATCTCAAGCTCGCCCTCGGCAACGTGCGTCGCGGCGCACGTGACTACTCGGTGTATTTCGCGACGCCCGACTCCGCGGCATGCACCGCCGGATGCTTTGCCGTGGTGTTCGCGGTGAACGCTGTGGACGGCGCGCGCGATATCGCGCGGCGCCCGCTGATCGAGCTCATGACCGCCCGCGCCGTCGAACGCGTGGTGCTGTCGAGGGTATGATTGTCGGACTATGTCACTCCGCGTGACGGGAGGTCCGTCTCATGATCTGGTTCACATCGGACACGCACTTCGGCCATGCCAACGTGCTGCATTTCACCGATCGCCCGTTCGGCGATATCGCGCATATGGATCGCGCGCTCATCAACTCGATTAACGGGCGCGTGGCGCCCACCGACGACCTGTACATCCTCGGTGATTTCTCGTATCAGATGACCGCGGTCGAGGCGGTGGCGCTGCGGGAGCTCGGACTCGGACGCTAGTACCACGCGGAGCACCGGCCTTCACCGCGGCCTTCGCTTCGAATGCATGGGACTTCAACCTCAAATTAGGGACAGTCCCTCATTTGAGGTTGAGAGGGGCAATCGTTTCAAGTTCATGAATTCGTCATACTCCCAATCGTCATGGTAGGCAGGTGGTACACTGAAATCCCGTGGAAGCGCCGGACTCCGGTGCAGATTTCGACGGGAAGCGTAGGTAAACACCATGACAAAGCATATATTCGTGACCGGCGGCGTGGTCAGCTCGCTGGGCAAGGGCATCACCGCGGCATCGCTGGGGCGTCTGCTCAAGTCGCGCGGCTACCGGGTGACCATGCAGAAGGCCGATCCGTATCTCAACGTGGACCCGGGTACCATGAGCCCGTTCCAGCACGGCGAGGTGTTCGTCACCGAGGACGGCTACGAAAGCGATCTCGACCTCGGTCATTACGAGCGCTTCATCGACGAGAACCTCACGCGCGACTCCAACTTCACCACTGGCGCCATCTACCAGGACCTCATCGCGCGCGAGCGCCGCGGCGATTTCCTCGGCGGCACGGTGCAGGTCATCCCGCACGTGACGAACGCCATCAAGGCCAAGTTCCGCGGCGTCGAGGAGCAGACGGACGCCGACGTGGTCATCACCGAGCTCGGCGGCACGATCGGCGACATCGAGGGCCAGCCGTTCGTCGAGGCCATCCGTCAGTACAAGAAGGACGCCGGCGCCGAGAACGTCTGCTACATCCACGTTTCGCTCGTGCCCTATATCGCGGCGGCCCACGAGGTGAAGACCAAGCCCACGCAGCACTCCGTCAAGGAGCTGCGGAGCTTCGGCATCCAGCCCGACATCATCGTGCTGCGCAGCGACCACCACATCGACGACGATGTGCGCGCCAAGATCGCCTCGTTCACCGACGTGGACATGGATTGCGTGTTCACCTGCGAAGACGCCCCGTCCATCTACGATGTGCCGCGCATGATGGCCGAGCAGGATTTCGACCTGCGCGTCTGCGAGCGTCTGGGGCTCGATCCACGCGAGCGCGACATGGCGGATTGGGAGAGGTTCCTCGCCGAGAAGGACCATGCGGAAAACGAGGGCGACCCCGTGAAGATCGCGCTTGTGGGCAAGTACACCCAGCTGCCCGACGCGTACCTCTCCGTCATCGAGGCGCTGCACCACGCGGGCACGCACCTGGGCAAGCACGTGGGGGTCGAGCTCGTCGACGGCGAGGCGCTTTCCGATGACAACGCCGAGCAGGTGCTGGGCGACGCGTCGGGCATCCTCGTGCCGGGCGGCTTCGGCAAGCGCGCCTTCGACGGCAAGATCGCCGCGGCCCGCTACGCGCGCGAGCACCGGGTGCCGTATCTGGGCATCTGCCTGGGGATGCAGATCGCCGTGTGCGAGTTCGCGCGCGACGTGCTTGGCTATGCGGACGCGAGCTCGTCCGAGTTCGACCCGCAGTGCGCGCACGCCGTCATCGATCTGCTCGATGAGCAGGAGGGCGTGACCGAGAAGGGCGGCACCATGCGTCTGGGCGCGTATCCGTGCGCGCTTGTCGAAGGCACGCTTGCGGCGGAGGCGTATGGTGAGCCGCTGGTGCAGGAGCGCCATCGTCATCGTTACGAGTTCAACAGCGCGTACCGCGAGGAACTGGAGGCGGCCGGCTTGGTCGTGTCCGGCACGAGCCCGGATGGCGAGCTGGTCGAGATGGTCGAGCTGCGCCGCGACCTGCATCCGTGGTTCGTCGCCACGCAGGCGCACCCCGAGTTCAAGAGCCGCCCCACGCGTCCGCACCCGCTGTTCCGTGAGTTCGTCCGCGCGGCTGCGGAGTAAGCGGGTTTTGGCCCCACTTCGATTTTGGGCAAACGCCTGATCGAAGTGGGGCCAATGTAAGGCCGCGTTCCCCTCAAGGTGTTTTGTGGCTTGGTTTTGGCTGGGGGATGCATGGGTGGCGATGGCACGTTGCGATGTGCTGCAATAATCCCTTAGGGTAAAATGCGACAGCACAGGGTATATCTGATATGCGATTTCTCCTTCTCGTCAACTGCGGTTTTGCCACTGGGTGGGCTCGTAAAAGTACTCGAGAATAAGCGCTTTTACTGCAAGGGATTATTTCAGCATCAGTCAAGTTCGCGGCATCGGTCAGATGCGATGACTGTGGCACATGCCCCCGACTCACGCCTCCCGCATGCGCAGGCGGGAGGCGACGAGCCCCGCAGATGTGATGGCGACGGTGAAAAGTACGATGATGCCGAGGTCGATCCCAATGGTGCCGAGAAGTTGCGGCGTTACCCTGGGCGCCTCGAGCGCGCGAGTCACGGCGTCGTACATCCAGAAGGTGGGGGGAGCCTCGCTGCGGCTTGGACGCCGTGACCCATCAGCGACAGCGGGACCCATGCTCCTCCCAAAAACGACATGACCATGCCGCCGAGGTTGGCGATGGCGTTGAGCGCCTCCTCGCGCAGGCCACATTGCGTGAGCGTATAGGCGAGCGAAAGCGGGACCATCGAGAACACGAGGAACGAGGTAAGAGCAAGACAGATCTGAGGTGCGATCTGAGCAAAGGTCGCTGTCGCTCCGGACGTCACGATACCCACGGTGGCAACCCAGGCGCATACGCCGAGCGTCAGCACGGCGCACCCGGCGATGCTCTCGGCACCCGTGCGCCAACTGCTTACCGCCGACGCGAGCTGCCTGTTACGCACTCCGGGTTTGCTCATCGCCGCAAGGACGACGCCGGCGATGACGACAACGGACGAGGTCACCGTGTAGGAGCTAAAGGTGAGGTAGAACGCCAGGCGCGATGCGGCTGTATCTTCTTGTGTTGCCTCGATGACCTCGACGTTCGCGTCGAGGTCATCGAGATCCCGAACGTTTGCCAGGATTTGCTCCACGTCCGCTCGCGGGTCTATGGCCGCCTGGGAGGCGACGAGCGAGGCCAAGCGGCTCGCCCGCTGACTCGCCATCGCCGTCGCCTGCATGTCGCTTCCCGTCGCGACCTCGAGGGCGGGCAGCTCGCGTCCGGAACGCGCCGAGTCGATCAGATCGTCGCCAAACCCCGCGGGGGCTATGAGCACCGCATCGACGTGGTCGGAGGCGAGGGCGTCTTGGAGCGCCACCTCCTCGTCTTCGCAGGGTACGAGCCCATCGGTCCGGGCAAGGGCTTTTTCTACCCCGCGCGAAACGGCCGAGTCGTCGCGGTCGATCCACGCGATCCGGGTTCTGGCGCCCTCGGTGCCGGCGGTCTCGCTTGCATGCGCTCCGCCATCCACCTCTCCCATAAGGGCAACGCCCATCACGGACAGAAAACCGATGTAGATCACGAGGTATATCGGGTGCCTGAGGGCGATGGTGAGCGCTCGTTTAGCGATGTTCATGCGCGGACCTCCTCAAGAGCCACGTCGCCCCCGCCAGCAGCGCAACGGCGATACCGCAGCAGGCAAGAAGGCGAAGCGTAAACGGGGCGAGCGTGTCGTAGTAATAGACGCTGTAGAACATGTCTCGGATCAAGCAGACCGGGTTGAGCCAAGCCGCCGCGGGAAGCGCGCGCGTCACGGTGTCGGCGATCTTCATGGCGGGCTCGCCGTAGAGGCCGGCGAAGAGCGACAGCAGGCATGTCACCGCCGTGAGCAGGCCGCTGCGCGAATCTTTCTCGAGCTTGCCGGGAAGCGCGCCCACCACGGCGCCGACGCCACAGGAAAGCAGGCTTGCGGCTATGATCCCCGCAAGGCAGAGCGCCTCCCGTCCGCCGAAGTTGATATGGGCGGTAAGGCAGATGTAACCGAACGCGATGGCGAGAAACGCGCTGGAGACCGTCCAGCATGCGCTTACGGTAGGGACGAGCAGCCGCATGCGACTCGTGCCGGAGACGGCCCGACGGGCACCCTCTGCGGATGCCATGGGCTGCAGGCGCCACACGTGTTCCTCGGCGAGCTGGGCGGCGAACATCGAGGCCATGCCGAGCAACGCGTAGTAGTAAGTCACCATGGCGTCGGGCTGGGCGTGCGTGAGGGAGACCTCGCGCACAGGGACATCGAGCGAGAGCGCCCGCTCGACCGATTCGGCATCTGCAAGCGCCGCGGGGTTGCTTGCGGTGACCTGCTGGATGAGTGCTTCGCTCTGGAGGTAGCTCGTCACGATGGACTCGATGATCGAGCGATTCGCGTCGTGGGATATAGCGTCGGCGGAGCCGTTGCCAGCGGGGGCGAGGATCACATGGGGAGCCGGCGCGGCTTCGTTTGTCACTGCGGATGCGGTGGATGCGTCTGCATCATTGCCCTTTTCGAGGGCTGTTTTCTCGCCGTGGTCGATAGCTTCGACCAGGTACGCGCCTTCGACCTTACCTTGTTCAAGCAGATCGCGCGCCTCCTGCTCGCTTGCGACGGCATGCAGCGCGATGAGGGGCTCATCGGCTTCCGCCAGCGTTTCGACCACGGCCGAGAACGGCGACGCGTTCCAGGAATCGTCAGCCACCACCGCCACATCGACCGCCTCGATGGAGGTCGTCGCGCGCATGGGCTCGAACATGAAGTTGAAGACCGTGGCGAGGATGATGGGAAAGATGAGCGTCCATACGACGGCGCTCGGCGTGAGCAAGAGCCTGTGCACCGTCGTTTTGAAGGTAGTCCACATATTCGCCCCTTAGTCGCGCAGCTCGCGGCCGGTGATTTCGAGGAACACATCGTTCAGGGTGGGCGGGGCGCACGTGATGCGGCCCAGGCGCGCCTTGCCCGCGCGCAGAGCTGCGAGCACGTCGGTGAGGTTGTGCTCGCTCGCCTCGCACGAGACGGTGAGTAGGTTGCCATCGTGCGCGACGTCGATCACATGGGGAAGCGCACGCAGGCGTTCGAGCTCACGTTCCGGAATCGCGGGAGGTGTAGGGGCGGCATCGCGTACGGCCCCGCGACGCCCCTTCGCTCCTTCCAGCTCCACCACGATGCGCTCTCCCGTGCGAATCGAGCGCTTGAGCTCGTCGCAGGTGCCCTGGGCGAGAGCGCGGCCGTGATCCATGATCATCACGCGGTCGCAGATCTGCTCGACCTCTTCCATGTAATGGCTCGTGTACACCACGGTCGCCCCCTCGGCGCGCAGGCGTTGGATGCCGACGAGAATGGCGTTGCGGCTCTGCGGGTCGACCGCCACGGTTGGTTCGTCGAAGAAGATCAGCTCGGGTTTGTGTGCAATGCCGCAGGCGATGTTGAGACGGCGCAGCAGGCCGCCCGACAGCTTCCCAGGGCGGAAGCGCGCGAATTCCTCGAGTCCCACGAACTCGATCGCCTCTTCGACCAACGCCCGCCGCTGCGTGCGGTCGCCTATGTAGAGCGAGCAGAAGTAGTCGATGTTCTCCCGCACGGTGAGCTCATCGAAGACGGCCACCTGCTGCGGCACGATGCCGATACGGCGCTTGAGGTCGTAGCGGGTGGGTGCCATCGGCTCGCCGAATAGCCGGATGCTGCCTCGGTCGTAGGAGAGTAGGCTGAGCATGCAGTTGATGCTCGTGGTTTTGCCCGATCCATTGGGCCCCAGCAGGCCGAAGATCTCGCCCGCGGCGACGTGCAGGTCGAAGTGATCGAGCGCGAGCAGCTCGCCGTAGCGCTTGACGAGCCCGTCGACGGCGATGATGTCCATTGCTTCCTCCATTCCACCTCAGTTTAGGGACAGGCACTGAATTGAGCGGCCGTTCGCCACGCGCATTGCGGCTGGAGTCGAGCCTAAGATCGGTACCTGTCCTCAAATTGAGGTCGTTGGGTGCGGTCATGTTGGGAACATGGTGCCTGACGGGCGGAAATGACGGTAGTGACATTTGTCACGACTTGGTTTTACCTGCCGTGTCTTGCTTTTGCTACCATGGGGAGCCATGGAGAGAATCATCGACATAGTGTTGGTGCTCGTCGCGTGCGTGCTGTTCCGCGTTGCCGCCGGGGTCGTGGGCGCGGCGTCGGCCGTTGCGGGACTCGCGGGGGATGCACTTGCTGTCCCGACGGTCGTCTGCCTGCTCGTGGCGATCATCGCGGTGCTGACATGCGAGTGGGCGCGGGGGAAGTGGCGCGTGCTTGGCCCGGTGGCGTATTGCGTTGTGAGTTCGTTTGTTCCGGAGGGGCTATTTCTGCTTCCCGCCGTTGTGTACGAGTTGCTCCAATTCGCGCGGGAGCCGCTGCCGTGGCGCGCGGTGCCGATTGCTTTGCTATTGCCCGCCGCGCGCCTGGTGGTCGCGCCATGTGTTTCTGGGACGGAGCTTGCGTGCGTGGGTGCTCTGTCTGCGTTGGTGGGGCTGTTGTCCTGGCGGACGAGCATGCTGCTTGCCCAGCGCGACTTGCGGCACCGGACCCGGGACGAGTTTCGCGCGCACGAGCTGTTCGGCGCGGAGGGATCGAGCGGTGTCGTGGCGGCGGATGGTTGTTCGGAGCCTAGCGCGGATGCGGTATCCGAGTGCGCCGTAGCTGACGTTGATGCTGCCGCGCGCTCGCCCGAAGGGCGCTGTCGTGCTGCCTTTTCGGAGTTGACCGAGCGCGAATACGAGTTGGTGCGCTTGGTTGCCGAGGGTCTGGACAACCATGAGATCTCCGCCGCCGCGTTCATCAGCGAAGGCACGGTGCGCAATCGGATCAGTTCCGTTCTGCAAAAGACCGGGCACAAAAACCGCACCCAGCTTGCCGTCGCCTGGTGGCAAGCACGCGAGCGGTAGCCTCAAATTGGGGACAGGCGCTAATTTGAGGTGAGACCGTGCGAGGGATGAGTGTCGGGGCTGCTAAAACCTCAGATTGGTGCCTGTCCCTATTTTGAGGTGCTCATTTAAGGTGAGACGACGCCTTTCAACGTTTGGGTGAAATAAAACGAATAGAAGGTCGAACATGAGTGTCTCAGTAGAGGCACAGCGCGTTGCTATCGCCCGTGCCATCGCTGCAAATCCAGACATCGGTGTCGAAGCCGGTTGGGGTACACCTCAATCCGCCAGAAGAGCCTCTATAAACTGATTTCACGATATCGTGATATCATGGGTGAAACTGTTTCAGGGTTAGTAGGATGCTCATGCCAGTGCTGGCACGGTTTTACGGCATAGTAATTCGCATGTACTTTTTGGGATCGGAGCACAATCCTCCGCATGTCCATGCCATTTATGGGGGGGAAGACACAGCCGCCTTTGACATCAGATCTGGCGAAAAAATAGACGGTCATCTTCCAAAGCGCGCTGCCTCATTGGTGAAAGAGTAGATGACATTGCACAAGGATGAGCTTATTGAAATGTGGGAGACCCAAGAATTCAAGAAGCTCGATTCACTTGAATAGGAGATGCCTGTGTTTCACAAAGTGAAAGAAGTTGTTCCTTTGCAGGACATGAGGCTATGTGTGCGTTTTGCAAATGGATCGACAAAGGAATATGACGTGGAGAAGCTCGTCTCTCGATTTCCCCAGTTTGCCGCTTTGGAAGATGAGCACCTCTTTGAGGAAGTGCAAGTTGATGTCGGTGGCTATGGCATCGTTTGGAACGACGATCTCGACCTTTCCTGCGATGAGCTTTGGAAAAACGGCGTCGACGTGAAGACGCCTTTTGACGGACTCATGGCGTTTTCCGATGCAAATGAGCTTTGGGGCCTGAGCGAGTCTACCCTGCGTAAGGCTGTGGCATATGGAAAGATAGAAGCGGGGATTGACGCACGTAAATTTGGTAAGCAGTGGGTTGTGACCCAAGAGGCAATGAGGCGAGAGTACGGTAATCCGGTCGAGGTGCTCCGGTAATTTCGATGTGTCGTTATCGCAAGGCGGGGTTTTGGCTTCTGTTGGCCTGAGCAGGGTGGCTCAACGATCGGAGTCACCCTGCTCAACTTTGCCAAGCTTCTAAGGTCGCTGAGCAACGAGCGGCGCAGCTAGGCCCCCCAGACTTCCTCGGCGATGCTGCGCACGAGCGCGATCTTGGCCCACTGCTCGTCCTCGGTGAGCTTGTTGCCGATCTCGCAGCTGGCAAAGCCGCACTGCGGGGAGAGGCAGAGGTCCTCGAGCGGGACGAAGCGCGCGGCCTCGTGGATGCGCGCGATCACGGCGTCGCGGTCCTCCAACTCGGGGCGCTTGGTGGTCACCAGGCCGAGGACGACCTTCTTGCCCGGCGCCACGTGCGCGAGCGGCTCGAAGCTGCCGGAGCGCTCGTCGTCGAACTCCAGGTAGAAGGCGTCGACGTTCTCGCGGGCGAACAAGATGGGCGCCACCAGGTCGTACGGGCCGCTCGATGCATAGGCGGAGTGGTAGTTGCCGCGGCACACGTGCGTGGTGATGGCCATGTCGGCAGGGCGCCCCTCGAGCGCGAGGTTGTTCACGCGCAGGTACTTCTCGGCCTCGGCCTCGGGTGTGGAGCCGGCGGCGCGGATGCCCGCCTGGAAGCCCTCGTCCACGAGCGCGCCCCAGGTGCAGTCGTCGAGCTGCAGGTTGCGGCAGCCCGCGGCGTAGAGCTCGGCGATCACGGTGCGGTACGCCGCGCCGATGTCCTCGAGCAGCTCGTCCTCGTTCGGATAGAAGCTGCGCGTGCGCTCGGCCGCCGCCTCGTCACGGTAAAGCTCGAGCAGGAGCTGGGCGGGGGCGGGGATGGTCTGCTTGGCCGTGTGCCCCGGCTCCTCGAGCGCCTGCACGAACTTGAAATGCTCGACGAAGGGATGGTTCTCGCCGGAGATCTTGCCGGTGAGGATGGCCGAGCCGTGCGTGGTCTCCTCGCCCACGAAGAAGTAGCCGTGGTCGAGCTCCACGTGCTCGATGCCACCGAGCCCCCACATGAAGTCGAGGTGCCAGTAGGAGCGGCGGAACTCTCCGTCGGTGAGCAGCGGCAGGCCGGCGGCTTTCTGCTTGGCGACGAGCTCGGCGATGCAGGCATTCTCGACGGCGATGAGACCTGCATCGTCAAGTTCGCCGGCGGCGTGGGCGGCTCGGGCCTCCTTGAGCGCTTCCGGGCGCAGGAAACTACCGACGACATCGAATCGGGTGGGTGCGATGGCGGCCATTATGGGTTCCTTTCGGTAGATGCGATATCTGATGAAAGGAGTATGCGGGACGCGCATCCGATTGGGAAATACTTAAAACAATCCAATACCGATAGGAAAAACCTATGGAGATAGGTAGGTGACGAAGGCTTGCGATCCCATGGGCATCACGGGATATGCGCGCGGATAGCCTCGATGAACGCCTTCCCATAGCGGGAGAGGTGGGTGTCGCGCCGCGTGACGATGCCGACTTCCATGCGGTCGTCGACCTCGAGTGGGACGGCGATGATGTCCTCGCCGTTGAGCTCGTGCGAGATCACGCCCGAGCACACCGTGTAACCATCGAGGCCTATGAGCAGGTTGAACAGGGTCGCGCGGTCGCGCACGCGGATGTTCTTGGAGCGGCCGAGCGTGGACAGTGGTTCCTCGGAGAAGTAGAACGAGTTGAAATCCCCCTGCTCGTAGGAGAGGTACGGATAGTCTGCGAGATCCTCGAGCGTGACCGAGGCGCGTCCCGACAGGGGATGGGTCGAGGAGAGGAACACGTGCGCGGCAGTGGAGAACAAGGACTTGAATTCGAGCTCCTCGGCACGCAGCATGCGGCCGATCACGTCGCGATTGGCATCAGATAGGTAGATCACGCCGAGTTCGCTCTTCATATGGGCGACGTCCTCGATGATCTCGTGCGTCTGCTCCTCGCGCAGGGTGAACTCGTAGCGCGCGGCGTCGAACGCGCGGATCACGTCCACGAACGCGTTGACGGCGAAGGAGTAGTGCTGGCACGAGACGGCGAAGCGGGGCACGGGCTCGGTGTCGCGTTTGTAACGCTCCTCGAGCAGGTCCGCCTGTTCGAGGACCTGGCGGGCGTAGCCGAGGAACGTCTGGCCCTCGGTGGTGGTCACCATGCCCTTGCTCGTCCGGTCGAACACGGTGATCCCCATCTCGCGCTCCAGGTCGCGCACGGCGGCGGTCACGCTCGGCTGCGACACGAACAGGCGCCGTGCCGCCTCGGTGACGCTGCCGCACGAGGCCACCTCGACGATGTATCTGAGTTGTTGGAGTTTCACCGGGTTCCCTTCCGTTTGCAACTGCCCGTGCCGTACATCTCGTAACGGTTTCGACATATTACGACACTCCGACCCTGCCGCTATCCGAGGCGCGAAGCCATCTGTTAGCATGTCAACACTTTACTGAAAGAAAGCGCAGCACGAAAAGACGGAGGACGCGCATATGGCGACTGACGGCAACAGGGCAACGACGGCGCGGGCGCTTAAGGTTCCACGCCTTCCGGGCGACATCATGATCTACCCCATGATCGCGGGTCTGCTCATTAACACCTTCTGCCCCCAGGTCCTGGAGATCGGCGGCTTCTTCACGGCGGCTACGCGCGGGGGTGCCAACGCGGTGGTCACCGCGATTCTGCTGTCCATCGGCGCGGGCATCTCGTTCAAGGCCACGCCGGGCGCCGTCAAGACGGGCGTCGTCGTGCTCATCCCCAAGCTTTTGCTCGTCGCGGCGATGGGCCTCGCCGTCGCTTGGCTCGAGCGTCTGTGCGGCGGTACGGGTAAGGCGGTCATCGCCTGCTCGATGATCGCCGGCACGGCCATGACCACTCCTGCGGCACTCGTTGAGGTTGCGCCCCAGTACGCTGCCATCGCGCCGGTGGCCTACGCGCAGATCGCGACCGCCGTCATCGTGACGGCGCTGCTCGCCCCGATTCTCACGGGCTGGTTCGACAAGCGCTTCTGCCGGGGCTGACGTCGTCTGTTTCTCTGTTTCGGTGTGATTGGGGCCCAGCCGCCTTTATCTCAGCTAGAGGGCAGCGGCCTGTAGGATGGCGAACGCCGCGACTCCCGTCACGATGCACCAGACGAGCGACTTGGTTTTGATCCCGACTGCCGCAACGATGCCAACGGCGGGGCGAAGCTGGGTTCGAAGCTGCGAGTATTCGCCCTGCATCCTCACCGCAACGGGCGGTGGCGGAATTGTCGCGATGTGTTGCTACAATTGTCGCTGCTAGATGGTGGAGCGCAACGGCGGTTGCGAGGATAGTCTTGCGCTGAGGCCCGATGGCCAAAGGGGGCGAAAGCATCCCATGACGGCTGCCGTCGGGCCCCGGAATATCAGCGCTACAAGGAGGCTTTCATTATGGATGACGCGACGACGCAGCTAGCCGATCGTCTGCTCGATCTTCGCCGCAAGGCCGGTTACTCGCAGGAGCAGTTGGCGGACCTGCTTGGTGTTTCCCGTCAGGCCATCTCGAAGTGGGAGGGCGCCCAGGGCCGCCCCGAAGTCGACAACGTGGTCAAGCTCGCGCAGATCTACCGTGTGAGCACGGACTTCATCCTCACGGGCTCGGCGAGCGTCCCGTCGGTGTGCGAGACGCCCTCGGCGCCCGCCCCGCGCGAGCTGTCGCGCGAGTACCGCTTCGCCCTCAGTGCCCTCATGGTCATCGCGGGCACTGCGGTTGTGTTTCTGTTGATTGTCGTTATCCTGACCATCCTGTCCACGATACTCACCTCGGGTGCCGACATCCCCGGCTGGAAGTAGCCGCTGGCCGAGGCTTCGTATTCACTATCAACTGATTAGGCGCGTGCAAGGTAACTTGGCGCTTGTCCGATACGCCCTTTCTTGCAGGGTGCAGGGCTCGTGCGCCTTGGCCTTGCATGCTCACGGGCGGGTTGGCAAAAGGAGCGAAAGAATTATGGGCATCCTCGTTGAGGCGTGTGGCGTATGCAAAAGTTATAAGCATGGAAATCTGAACACCGATGTCCTTCGCCACGTTGATATGAATGTGTTGGCAGGTGAGATGGTATCCATCGTGGGACCATCCGGTTCGGGCAAGTCGACGCTGCTGCACTGTCTGGCGGGGCTTGAGGTCCCCGATGTGGGCGAGATTCATCTTATGGGCGTGGACATCGTGCGAGCAAGGCGCGGCGAGCGCGCGAAGGTCAGAGCCCAGCATGTCGGGTTCGTGTTCCAGCAGTACAATCTCATGCCCTCGCTCTCCGTGGGTGAGAACGTCTCACTGCCCGCGCGCTTTGCCGGTCGCAGGGTGAGCGGGAAGGATGTGTGCGATCTCTTGGAGTGGGTCGGTATGGGAAGTTGGTTCGCATCGTTTTCCGCAACGGCGGCCGCGGACCCGATGGTCTCGACTTCTTTCTTCTTTAGAAGCGCCGCCCAGGCGATTCTCATGTTCTCGGCGATTTCCGGATGCGTCGTTCTCTCCTCAACGGCTCGGGGAATCGTCGTCTCGTTGCGGCGAACCTACGCCCTGTGGCAGGTGATCAATATCCCTCCGGTTGTGGTGGGCTTTGCTGTCATCGTTCAAATTGCACTCGTGGGGGTCTTCGGTTCGTGCTTGGGCTTGCCCTTGTGCTGGGCAAGCTCATCCACCGTGTTCAGTGCTCTGTTCATGGATATCGACTTGTTCGAAGGGGTGCGGCTTCTGCCGGGATTTTCCCTTTGTCCCGCGGTTCTTGGAGTGTCGCTATTTTTGTCGGTGCTGGGCGGGGCGCGCGCCGCAAGGGCGGCGGCGTGTACGCCGCCCGTGATGGCTTTGCGTGACGAGTGGTCGGTCGAGGGCGCATCCGAGCGCATGATGCCGCTGCGCTGGCTTGCCGCCCTTGCCGCATGCGCCGCTGCCGCATGGTGTGTGTCCACGGTTGACCCCGTCTTAGCTCCTGTCGATTTCGGTCAGAGCACCTGGCTCGTCTTTTTGCCTATTGCAATCCCGGCGCTAATTACGGCTCTCGCCCCTGTACTTTTGCCGAGGATCCTGCGAGCGGCGACGTGTCCGTTGTCGCGCTGGACGGCGTGGCTTCTCGCGCGCAGGAGCGCTCAGCACGCCTTGACACAAAGCTTGTCGATTGAGACATCCCTCGTGGTTGCCATGGGTGTCGTTGCGGGCTTCTATTCGATGATGAGCCTGATGGAGCGGTATGCCACGGCATACGACTTGCCGATTGGGAGCGGATTCGGTCTCGACCCGCGCCTCGCGTGCGTAATGTTCGCGGGGCCGGTTATCTTGGCGGCTGTGGGGTCGTGCACAAACGTGGTTCTCGCCTTGCGTGTGCGGGGGCGTGACGCATCGTTGCTGGAGGTGCTGGGCGCCACCCCACGCCAAGTCTGTGTCGTCTCGGTTCTCGAGGCGTATATGCATGTGGTGACAGCAGGCTCAGCTGCATTACTTGCGGTTGTGCTTTCCAACATGATCGCGGCCCATGCGTTGGGCTTGGGTGCTGGGAGCGCGATGCTGTCCGTGCGTTTTGCCCCTGCCGTCCTCATCGCCGTCGCAGGTTTCGTCGTGCTGGTCGTAGCAGGGCTGATGCCGGTGCTGCGCATGATCAGGACCGCACCGGTGCGGTTTCTCAATGAGTGACAGAATTTGCGAGTGAGCTGATTGAGCGGGCGTTTCTTCTGTTGAGCCCTCGGTATGAGTTTTGTTCAACTTGTTAAACTCTGTTCAACTTGTTAAACTTCTTTGACCGCAGAGGGTGATGTGCGGTGGTGCGCGTTAATCCGTTCAAGCCGACGGCTGGAATGAATCCACCTGAACTTATCGGTCGAGACGAGATTCTCGACGACTTTACCGAAGCGCTTGAAAACGGCCCCGGAGCTCCTGACAGATTACTTCGCGTTTCCGGGGTCCGTGGCGTGGGTAAGACCGTGCTCCTTAACGCATTTGGAGACATCGCGCGCGAGCATGGGTTCCATGTGGTTGACGTCGCCGCGAACGCGGGCTTTTGCGATCGCATTCTCGGTGCCCTCTCGCGGAATCGCGAAGTGTCCTCTCTGTCGATATCCCCTTCTATATTGGGCGCGAGCTTGGGTTCCGTCGAGATATCCAAGTCGGCGACGCAGCTGGGGGAGGCGATGTACGAGGCTTCGCGCAACGGTGGCCTCTTGATCACGCTCGATGAAGTTCAAGATGCGCCGCTCGATGAGATGCGCGAGTTGGGTAACGAGATTCAGCTGCTGGTGCGCCAGGGTGCGAACGTCGCCTTTGCATTCGCGGGTCTTCCCGCTTCGGTCGACGGTGTCGTGGTGGACGAGACCCTGACGTTTCTTCAGCGGGCCAAGCATGTCGAGCTCAAGCGCCTTATGGACTTTGAGGTCGAAGATTCGTTTGTGGACACGATGGTGCGCGCGGGCAAATCTGTTGCGACTGGGGTGTCCGATGTGCTCACGGCCGCCGCTGCCGGTTATCCCTTCATGGTTCAGCTTGTCGGATATTACACCTGGCAGTCAGCTTCGCGCCGCGGTTCTGATGCGATTGAGCTGCGCGATGCGCAAAAGGGCATCGCGACGGCGCGCAAGAGCTTCGATAACATGGTGATTGAACCGGCGCTCAGGCGCGTCTCGGGCAAGCAGTTCGAGTACCTTGCGGCCATGGCGCGATGTGGGTCTGGCCCCGTGGCGTCTGGCGATATCGCGCGCGAGATGGGGGTCGACCCCACGTCCGTGAGCACCTATCGTCGCCGCCTCGTAGATGCGGCGCTCATCGAGGCTCCGTCGTACGGTGTGGTTAGCTTTGCGATCCCCTATATGCGCGAATACCTGCTCGAACACGTGAGGGAGTAGGGCTGGCCTGCTGTTATCGCTGCATGTGCGCGTAGAGGGCGAGCGCGATGACGCCGGTGATTCCCGAAAAGACGAGCGCCGGCAGGACGAGTGTATGCAGGGCGGTTGCACTGCTTATGTGCATCCAGAGCCCGGCGTGAATCGGCAATATCATCGTTGGGAACGAGAGTTGCGCCACGCAGGCGGCGATGAAGCCGACCGCCATGATCCCGAACGCCGCAGCGCAGTTGGGGATGAGGCGGTACAGCGCGAGCGCGCAGGCGACGAATGATTCGTTGACGGTCAAGACGAGTGCAAGCCGGGGCGCGAGCGACGCGAGGACTGCCCCGAGGAGGTTCGATTGCCCCGCCTGCGGGCTCAGCGCGATTGCAGTCGCGACGACGGTGGCGGCGTAGAGGGCCTGTACGGGAAGTGATGCGGCGAGAAGGTCGCCAACTGCCAGTCGCCAAGGCGATGTGCCGCGCGCCCCTGAGACCGCTCGGGCGTCCGTCGCATAGAGTGCCCCGCAAAGGCGTCCGCATACCGCCAACGTGGTGAACGGCAGGAAAACCGTTCCGGCAAGTGCCGAGCACGTAAGTGCCTCGACAGCCGTTGCCTCGGCATTCGTGGTCCAATATGCAGGGTCGGGTGCAAAACCGATACCCGAATCCTCGGTGAGGGCGAACATCCACGAGCCGCTACCGGCGAACAGAAAGACGAGGCATGCAATCGCAGTTCCGGCGAGTGCCAGAAGCCCAAGATGGGCTCGCACGCCCACAAGGAGCGATGCCGCCGCAACGCGGAAACGCTGGGCAGGGACGCGCCGCGGACCGGTGGGTTTGGGGGCCGAACTGCCCCGTGTGCCGGCGGCTTTGGCGAGCGCGTTGCGATCGGGAGAGACGCCACGATTGAGGGGTGCGTGATTCCGTGCGGACGGGCACTGCTTTTCGTAATTCATCGACATGCCTCCTGACAACTGCAAATCGCATACGTAAGTATCGAGGCGACGACACAAATGCCTGCGCCTACAGCCGCGCCCGCCGCAAGCGAAGCCTCGGATATGTTGAGCGAGCACGTGTGCATGAGCCGGACAGTGGGGCTCATCCAAGCGACCATCGGCGTGCTTCCCGCGATGTACGCCCTTGGGTATGCAAGTAGCGGGCCGATGCTGATCAACAGGGACAGGAAGAGTGCGAGAAGGGGCATTCTGCAGACGGCGGCAATGAGGGCGGATGCCAGGTGGATCGCGCACAGGAGCAGGCAGTTCGATAGTGTAATGGCGAGCGCCGTGCCCCATGCGGCTTCGGTGAGCGGCGGCCCGAACGCCAAGGTTTTGAGCGTAAAAGCGAATGCGCATGACAGGAAATATGCAAGCGAGAGCGCAATCGTCTGCGGTATCACCCGTGCAAGGGCGGCCGCGCCTCCCGGCACGCCTTTCGCCTGGGAGAGTTGGGCCGTCGTCTCGGCGGTGCCGACTCCGACAGCGGTGACGCCCATGATTGCCGCGGCTGGGATCCACGCGATCGTGTAGACGAGCGACGCGCGGAGGACGGATTCCGCCACGTGACCAGGGATGATGATATCGCCGACGAATCCGATGGTGGTCCCCACGGCCGCATTCGGGTCTCCCGCCACCATGAAGAGCGGTCCGTTGTCAGGGTTCAAGATGGTTGCGATGCAGGTGATCAGGCAGAGAGCGGCAAGGGGGATCAGCCGATCGATGCGGCAGGCGAGGAAGAATCCGCCGGTAAGAGATCGCTTAAGTGCCGACGGGGCTCCCGAGCGCTTCTTCGTCTGACATCCAAAGCGCCACTTGCGGCGATGCGTGTATGGGGCGTTACTGGACATCGCAATCATCTCCCGATGTCGAGATAGGTTTCGAGGGGCGTCTGAGGTGCTGCGGGGCCGCCTCGCCGCGGCACGGCCCGTTATGATGGCCCATCATGATGCGCGTATAGAGCTTCTCCAGATCGTCGCCGCTCAACCTTTCGATATCGTCTGCGGTCAGCTCCGCCATGAGCTTGCCGCCGCTTAGGATGACGTAATCGGTCGCCGTCTGATGAAGCCCGGCAAGGTTGTGGCTCGATATAAGTACCGTGGTACCGCGCTCGCGGTTGAGCCGCTTGATGAGTTCGCGAATCTCGATGGTGCCGAGCGGATCGAGCCCGTTGGTGGGCTCGTCGAGCACGAGCATGCTCGGCTGCCCTAAAAGCGCGATACCCAGATCGAGGCGCTTGCGCATGCCCAGGGAGAAGCTGCGGGCCCGCTTTCGCCCTGCATCCGCGAGCCCGACCATATCGAGGATGCGCGAAATCTGGCGCTGGTCCAGCCCCCATTCGAGACAGCGTACCTTGAGGTTGTCGGCAGCGCTGAGCAGCGGATAGCTCGCGCTCGAATCCGGGACGTAGCCGATGTTCGACCGCGCGTTCCGCAGGCCCGCTGACCCCCGTTGCCCCATGAGTTCCACGGTGCCACCCGTCGGCTTGCTCAAGCCCATGGCGATGCGAATGAACGTCGATTTCCCCGCGCCGTTCTCGCCGATGAGGCCATAGATGCGCCCTTCTTCGAGCGAGAGGTCGATGGGGCCCAAAACGGTGTTCGAACGGTAGCGTTTAGTGATGCCAGCAAGGCGCAGTGCCGCGTGCGACATGGGTGCCTCCAATGGGACGCGTTTGGATTGGGTTGTATCGGGTTGGCGATTATCGAATTTCTGAGAGGGATGGGTTAAGTAGGGCGTTTGGCCTTGGCGTTGGTGCTCCCGGTCGGCATCACGAGCGTCAAAATTGCGCTCCAAATCGTCAAAAGATGACGCGCGTGATGCCGACTTGCGTTCGATGAAGGCGGACGGGGGTAAATCGCCTCGTCTCGGTGCCGCCCTCGCCACCTCAATGTAGGGACAGTCCCTACATTGAGGTGGTGGTGCCCCCTATTTCGAGGTGAAGTTGATCTGGATGTCGCCGAGGCCGCTGTCGACGTCGATGGCGCGGTCGGCGCCGCCGTCGCCGCCGTGCGGGGCGTCGACGTCGCCCAGGTTGCTATGCGCGTCGATGCGATAGACGCTCTCGTCGCCGAGATAGGACAGGTAGATGTCGCCGTTCGCGTTCTCGACGCTGCTCGTGACGACGTCGAGCCGCTGCGCCGAGATGTCCCCGTTCACGCTGTTGCAGGTCAGGGCGCTCTTCAGCGACATGTTCACCAGCATGATGTCACCGTTCTCATTGACGACCTCCGCTTCGCGCGCCGTGGCGCCTCCCAGCGAGATGTCGCCGTTGAAGTTGGTCGCGAGGATCGCCTCGGCCTCGATGCCGGAGAGCAGGGTGTCGCCGTTCTCGTTGATCGCGTCGAGTTCGGCGGCGGAGACGTTCTTCGCCACGACGTCCCCGTTGCTGTTGGAAGATCGCAGCCCGGCGAGCCCGTGCACGTTCTCTGCGAAGAACTCTCCCGAATCGGAGTGCACCTCGACCTCACCGGTAAACGAGGCGGGCACGCGTACCACGGTCGTGGTGTCGTCGACGCCGCCGGCCTCGGCGGGGGAGAGGTCGATCATGACGCCCTCCATGGGCTTCGAGTCGACGTCGATCTTGAGCACGCCATCTGCGTCCTCGACGGAGACGCTCTGGCAGTTTCCCGTCCAGTACTCGAGCTCGATGGCGTCGCCTTCGGCGGGTTCGATGCGCACGTTCTCGAATTCGGACGTGATGACGATGCGCCCGTGCGGCGAGGCGGCTTCGTCCTCGAGCGTGCTCACGGTCTGATGCCAGTCGTAGTCCACGGTGGAGAGGCGCGCCGTCTCAAATCCGACCGACGCCCACGCGCCGCCGGCGAGCAGTGCGCCCGTGCCGATGAGCGCCGCGGCGGTGACGAGGATGATCTTGGGGGCCTTACGCATTGTGAACGCCTCCTTCCGGGAGGGTGTCGTGGACGGAGGGGACGCTCTCGACGGCTGCGGGCATGCTTGGGCCGCCGTGGGTCTTTGCGCGATTGGACGTGTCGTCATCATCTGTGCCGCTCACGCGCACGAACAGGCTCGCGACCCAGCGCGCGAAGGCTCTCGTTGCCCGGAAGAGCAGCCTGCTCGCCCAGAACACGGCGAAGGAGGCGACGAGCCCGAAGCCGCTCGACACGAGCGAGAGGCCGAGGACGAAGACGCCGGGCAGCGGCATACCCCCGCCCAGGGTCGAGGCGAGCGCGGCGATTCCCGCGAAGGGCATGAGCACGAGGACCGCGTCGACGGCCCACAGCGCGGCGATGACCGCCCAGATCGCGACGTACACGGCGAGCGCGGCCGCCGCGAGCGCGAGCGCGACGGGTACCCAGATGGGGGAGAACACCGCGAGCAGCACGATGTTGAGGGTGCGGCTGCCGGTGTTGGCCCGCGCGATGGCGCGCGGGATGGGCGGGGTCTCCGCGGCGATCTGCGCCGCGATCTCGTCTATCGGACCCAGGTCTGCCACCGCCTCGGCTTCGGAAAGGCCGTCTTCCATGCGATCGCTGATGGCCTCGTCGTAGAACGCGAGTGCCTGCTCGACCTCGGCGTGCGGCAGCTTGCCCAGCGCCCGCTCGAGCTCGGATAGGAATTCCTGCTTGGTCATCGTTGCGCACCTCGTTTCACAAAGTCATAGATCGACATGATGTCCACCTGCTCGGATAGGAACTCGGCGATGCGCTCCTCGCCGGCGGGCATGAGCCGGTAGTACTTGCGCAGCCGGCCGTTGTGCTCCACGGAGTAGGCGGTGAGGCATTCGGCCTTCTCGAGGCGCTTGAGCAGCGGGTAGAGGGTCGACTCGGTGAGCCCCAAAATATCCGGCACGTCCTTGACGATCTGGTAGCCATAGGAATCCCGCCCTTTGAGCGATGCGAGCACGCATATCTCGAGGAAGCCTCGCTTCATCTGAGCATCCATGATACCTCCCTTCGACCTATACTATACGGCGCATAGTATAAGGCGTCAACTACCTCATGATTGAATCGAGCGCGTATTATTGCGTGAAGTCAATGCCCGCGCTTGTGCGCGGGCATTACCAGGGGAAGATGATGTAGCTGGGCTGAAATGGACGCATGGCTGGATCATTTATCGCAAATCGCAAAGCCCCCGGTCATCCACAGGTTTGTCCTTTTCCAAGTTCACCTTTCCGCCGTAAGATGATTCGTGCTGCCAAATCACTTTTGCATTGCCATAGGTTGAGCTTTTTCGTATCCATTTTTGAACTTGCGAAGTACAGCGGGCAACTCGTGCGGCAAAAGCGCAGGTGACGGTGTTGCCAATGTCGAGACTACTTGGCGTTTTCCGATTTGAATACGAAAAAGCTCAAGAAGCCAAGCTCTCATGCCCTTACCTCGCTTTCTCGGGTGGTTTCGATGTGCGAGGGACCGGTTTGCGATATCTCCTGCTATCAACAATACGTGAGCGCGCCGGATAGTTGGCATAATTGACTTGAGCATTTGCCTCGATTCCGTCTCGCCTGCATGGAGAGGAGCGGATATGAATGAATCTGCGGCTACGGCGCGCGGTCGGCTTTCCCATCGGTTGACGATTGCATGCAGGGCTTTGGCGTGGGCGTCCCTTCTGCTTTGCGCGCCTCCCGCGCACGATGCGGCGGGTGCCGTGGTGCTTGCCGGTCCGTTGGTGCTTGCCCCCGCGGGATATCTGTTGGTTTTGGTGATTGCCGCCGTTTCGATCGGTCTCGCGTTTGCGAGCTGGATGATCGGCGGGGCGCGGAGGGTGGCTTCCGACGATGGGAGTGCGGCGCCCGTCCGTCCCGTTCGCGGTAGGGTGGTCCGATGGCTCGCGAACGGCATCGCGGTCCTCGCCCTGTCCATATTCATCCTGGTCGCCGGCTTCGAGTGCCTTCTGGCGGCGCCCTATATCGCCGAGCCGACGGGTCCCGCGGGCGACCGGGTCGTGGTGGTGGAGCGCAACGTGCTCCTGGCGGGTTACGGGGACGTGTATCTGGTGCCAGGCGGGTTCGGCGTCGGCAGGAAGATCGCGAGCTACAGTGCGGATGACGGCTACAGCCCCATGGGCAACGGGACCTACGTGCTCGAGTGGCGCGGGTCAGGGCCTCACTTCACCGCGCATGGGACCCCTGCAAACCCGGTTGTGATGCATTCCGCCGATTAATGCCCTCTCGCGGGGGCCTTGTGCAAGGTGGGCCTAGCGCGTGGCGGACCCTGCCCATGTCGCGCCCCGCGCGGCGGGTCCGCCTCGTCACCCTGCACCCCACGTGCGGCGGGTTCGCCCTGGCCCGGCGCATCGTGCGCAGGGCGACCCCTCCGCGCCCTTTACCGAACCGACGCTGTGGGTTGCCCCGTCATGTGCTAGATTCGGCTGAATCGTCGGCCCGGGGACGGACTGGGCCGCATCGACGTGAGCGAGGAAGCATGGGACGTTTCACCACCGCGAGGGACCGCAAGCAGGGCACGGTCGCCATCATCGGCTGCGTCTTCCTCTTCACCGCGTTCGGCGTGCTCGTCTACGGCCGCTTCGCCACGAGCGTCGGGGCGGCGGCGCTGTACAACCGTGCGTCGGTCGGCGTCGGGTTTATCCTCTTCGGTATCTCCATGCTGTGCTTCACGCCCATGGTCTACCTGCAGCGCATGCATCGCAGGCGTATCGACCCTGCCGTTCTCACCCGCGAGCTTAAGGGCATTCTGCTCGGCTTCCTCTGCTACGTGGTGTCATTCTTCCTCGCCATGGGCGCGCTATCCTCGGCCGACACCACGGGGGTGTTCGGGCTCGCGCTCATGGTCGCCTTCGGCGCGATCCCCTTCGTCTACCGCCGCCATCGCAAGAAGGACCCCATCTCCTACAGGCACACCGGATCCGCCGCGCTCGTGGCGTTCTGCGGCGTGTTCGCCGTCATCTCGATCGTCGGCGGCGCTTTCTCGTGCAGCGAGATGCTCGACGATCTCAACGGCGGCTGGAAGCAGGAGCGCTTCGCCTTCTACGAGGCCGAGATCAACAAGCCGCGCGGCCGCGGGGCGGCGCTGTCGCCCACCACGTTCGAGGTCTCGCTCTACAGGGACGGGGAGTCGGTGGCGAACCACCGGGTGGACGCGCGTCTCAGCGTGAACGCGGCCGACTGGCCCGAGGTCGCGCTTGTCCTCGACGAGCCGATGGCCGAGGTTCGCTGGTACCCCAAGACTCGCACCCTCGTGGGCGCGCGCGACGTGGACGGTCCTGCCACCGCGGGCGACCCGATCGAGTAGGGGTGGCCATGGAGCATGTGACTAAGAGAGAGCCTCCTATGGCGGAGCCCTCTCACGCCCGGTCGACGCTCAAAAGCAGCTGTCCGGCGGGGCCGGTTCTCGTCGCGTGTCAACGGTGCCGTCGTCCGGTCCGCTCGTCCGCGCGCCTGTACAGCCCCGGGGGCTGCGGGTGCGCCCTACTCATGGTCCCGGTCATGGCCGCCGCGATGGGGTTGGCGGTGCTCTCGCTCGGGATGGCGGCGCTGGCCGTCGGCGGATTGGCGATCGCCGTCGCTCTCACGGTGCTGGAGGTCTGCCGCGCGAGGGGAGGGGCCAGCGTTCGGCCCGGGTTCGCGGTCGCCGCGGGCGCTCTGTACCTGGCGAGCGTCCCGTACCTCGTGTTCTTCATCTGGCTCTGGTTCGTCGACTGACCGTTTTGGAAAGGGGCTCACATGCTCTTCTCGCTGTATAAGGCCACGCTTGATGATGAAATCAGGAGAGGCTTGGAATCCTCTGCGTATTCTGAGATGGAGATCGAGGGCGTGCGTTGCAAGTTGAGGCGCCAAATCGAGGAGCGGACGAGGGCGACGGGCGGCGTGCTCGCCATCTTCGCCGCCTTCGACGCCATGTTGGTGATGACCAAGAGCTCCGCGCCCGTCCTCATCGTGATGCTGGCCGTCGAGGGCCTTGCCTTGTATGCGGCGTGGTATCTGCAGGCGGGCTGCCTCAAACGGCAGTTCAACAAGGCCCTGCGGCGCGGGTATCCGGGGTTCGATCATTTGAAGCTGTGAGGTGAGCCGCCCGCCCGGCAATTGAAGGTGGCGGCCGCGCTTGTCTTGCCAGCTGAAACGCCGGCACGGTGGCCGGCAATCCCGGAGGGGGTACAATCCCCAAAACCTATAGCGAGGAGATGACCGCCATGAGCAACCTTCCGACCCCGCCCGCTCCGGCGCCGGAGCCCAACCGCATTGACAACGTCTCGCCGTCGGGTGACGGACGCTCCTCCTACTGGGGTTTGGATGCGCAAGAGACCGTTGCCACGTATGTCAAGCGGGTGCGCGCGATCAAGGCGCAGTCCATCGCGCTGATTCTCGCCAACCTCGTTGCGATGATCTGGTTTGTCGAGGAGGGCCACTTCGCACTCTACCTCGTCTGCTTTGTCCTCCTGTTCGCCATCGTGCTCATCGCGCGCGTGCGCATGGGCGCACTGTTCCTCAAGCTCGGAGAGGTCGTCTCCCAGGATTGCGACCCCGCCCGCTATCGCACGGTGCTCGATGTGCTTTCCGCCCGCGACCGCTTCGGCCGCTCCGCGAACACCATCGCCATCGAGCTCGCGTACTGCGACTACCTTGAGCTCGATGGCGCCGGCGCCCTGCGCCGCCTCGAGTCCGTCACCTTCAAGCGCAAGGACAACGTCAGGTGGTTCCGAGCCATCCAGATCGAGTTTTTGAGCCGGATCGATGTGGGCGACCTCGAGGGCGCGCGCGATGCGCTGGCGAGGCTCTCGACGTTCCGGAAGAACTTCAAGGAGGGCTCGCGCAACCGAGCCTCCGCCGACCTGCAGGTTGCCGATTACGCCGTACTGGTGCGCCCGCCCGCCGAGTGGGACGCCGCCGACGCCGCGCGCATGCGCGAGCGCATGGCCCTGGCCGATTGCCATCAACAGCGTACGAACTGGCAGCTCTATCTCGCCGAGTACGAGCTGCTGCACGGGTTGCCCGAGGAGGCGGCGCGCCTGGCGTCCGATGCCTCCCTCGAACCGCTCACGCCCCGCATGGAGCGTCTGCGCGCCGAGGTGCTGTCAGGGCTGGAGGTGAGCGGGTGATGGAATACGCCGTCTTCAGGCTCGCGATGCGATCCCTGGTCTTCCTCGTCGCGTTTATCCTCTGCGTTTCGCATCTCGTGCGCAAAAGGGACTTCATCGATGCCGTCTTCCGGAGCCCCGACGAGGTGAGGAAGAGCTTCACCGGAAGGAACGACGTCCTGTTCCTGCGGGTCCTGAACATCGTCCCGATGGTCGTGGCGATCGCCACGGCGGTCTTTCTCCTCGGCGCTCTCCTCGACGTGCCCCGGATCATGGGCGGGGATTACCTCAGGGTCGAGGGCGTCGCGGTCGGCCGCGCGCACGGCGGGGCGGACGTGCCGAGCGAGCGCCGGGGCATCTCGGTGCGCGATGACGAGACTGGCGAGGTCGTCGACCTCACGGTGTTCTCCGGCTACGTCGACGACGGCGAGCGGCTCGCGGTGGAGTATCTGCCGCACACGGGCTACGGCGCGATCGTCGAGCGTGGCTGACGGATCTCTTTTGAGGTGGGACATGAAACGCGGTCAGCTTATCTCGCTGTATGAGGATGCGGTAAAAACTTCGCACGGATACGAAAATCTGAATGCCTAAGTGGCGCGCCGTGAAGCCGTGTATCGCAAGTACTGCATTGGGAAGACCTCCTTGGAACAGGCTGCTGTGTGGCTAAAGCTGCTCTCAGATGATTTTGGGAGGAACGTTGCGAATTTGGGGTGCTACCTTGCACTTCAAGAAAACGATATGTCTTTGCTCGAGCGCGCGTTGAGCAGCGCCTTTGCGTGGGGGCAATTGACGATGTCCGATGGTGGCTGCGATCATAGCATGTATGCGTGGACTGTTTTGCCCCTTGCGCTCAGCGCCTGTCGTTTTGAGGATATCGCCAGAATGCTACCCATTCAAAACGGTTTGAGCGAAAACGGTCTTTCTTCTGCGCGAATCATCGTGAACCTCGTTATGCTCCTCCATTATCGTGAGCCGTCTTGGGAGAGTCCCGTCATCAAAGCTGCCGAATCGCTTCTCAAGGCACGCTGCACAATGGAAGAGAAAGCGGTGATTTCCTGCCTTCTCGCCCTTATGCGTGAGGACTGGAATACCTTTTCTATGAGCTTGGATCAAGTGAGCGCTGCTAAACGTAAGTCCAGGGAATATGGGGAGAGCGGCTTTACGCGGCAGGTGTCTTTTATGGCGATTGGACTTCATAACTACGCCAGACATTTGTATGGAAACGACGTTCCCGTTCCTTCGAATCTCCGCGATGATCCTGTGTTCGGGGGCTATACAAGCTATTTGGATCACGTTGATAATCGTAAGAATGCAGTGTTTTACACGTTTGAAGGTCACCTTGAGCTCCTGAATCAGCTGGAGTCGATGGACCGACCTGCGATGTACTTGACTGATGGTTCAAAGAGAGTTCTTGATATTTCACGATATAGGTCTGAGATTCTTGATCGCTTGCTTTAGATCATATCGTTCATCTCATTTAAAAGCGCAGGTGAACCGCTCGATAAGTATTTTTACAGACCTTTGTCGCCTCATGTGCTATAACCATCTGCAACATCTCCGGGGATGTTTGAAGCGAAGGAGGGGCCATGGAGGTCGGAAACCGGATTCGTCGCGAGCGGCAGCGCCTCGGGATTTCTCAAGAGGAGCTTTCCCGCCGCGCATATGTATCGCGTCCGACGCTTTCGCATTGGGAAACGGGCAGAACGCTCCCTGACGCGCAATCCCTGCTGGTTCTTTCCGAGATATTCGGAACGAGCATTGATGAGCTCGTGAAAGGGGATGTTGCGGAAATGGAAGAGATGGTCGATCGCGAAGCGCGGGTGGCCATAGGTAGGACGCTCGCGCTTGCCTGCGTTGCCGTAGGTGCGGGAGTCTGTCTTGTCGCGGTCTCTTTTACCGCGCGCTATCTGGTGGGGTCCGTCGCATTTTACTCGATGACGCTTTTGGGCATGGTGATGGGCTTTACGGTGATTGCACGGGCGGGCGAGAGGGCCGTATCCGCTGCATCCGCCGCCGGGGTGCTTGCCGAGTTGGCTGCGGGCAAGTGCGCCGCTGCGGATAAGGTCGTGCTTCGTGAGCGATTGGCCCATGAGATCGCGCGCGATGGCGTGCGCGACCCATACGCTCGCCTTGCATTGGGCGCAGCGTGTGCGGTAGATATCGCATGCATGCTCGTGTGGTTTGCGACACTTATCCGGCCTGGTTTATTTGCATGATGTCGCCGTGCCGCCGCACACGCATGCCTTGCGCTTGATCGGGGTCGCTATGATGGGCCTGGTTTATTTCGGAGGTCATTGGGGGCATCATCAATAGCCCCAGTCGACAACCTTCCATGGGGCGTCTTGCGAGGGCCTGGTGAGAACCCATTGCCAGTCTTCGTACCTGTCGTTCGGCGAAAAGCCCTCGTCAGCTGCCCGCCAGTCAGTCGTGAATTCGGACAGCACGACGATAAGGTCCCCTTTGCCTTTTTGCCCATGCTCGAGCATTTCGTCCAGATGGCGGGTTTCGACCTCGCTGTCATAGCGGACTTCTTCGAGCGTGCATCCCTCGAATTCCGAGGCGAACTCCGTTTCGATGGCATTGAACGCGGCGAGGATGTCGGCTTCGGTATAGCGGTCCGTGGATTGCGCGACGCGCTCGACCGATTTCACGTCTCCACTGGAGGGGCCGACGAGCGCCATCAGGATGCCAAGGGCGGCGAGAGCGCCCGCTATCGCGACGAGAGCTGTTTTCCTGTTCATTACGCCCCCTTGGGATCGCCGTGTCGAGTGTCCGGATGCAGGTTCCTCAACGGTAGGTGGCATCGATGCGAATTGCAACGAGGCGAGACCCGCTTCGTTTTGAATGCCGCGAGACGCTACGGCCAACTTGACAAGAACACATGTTCGATTATCATAGGGTCACGCTTGCTTACGGGAGGGGATTGCGATGGCGTTCGACTACAAGAAGGAATACAAGGAGTTCTATCTTCCGCCCAGGAAGCCGATGCTTGTCGAAGTGCCTGCAATGACGTTTCTTGCGGTGCGGGGCCATGGCGATCCCAACGAGGAAGGCAGCGCGTACAAGAATGCACTCGAGGCGCTCTACGGCGTGGCGTATACCGTCAAGATGTCCAAGAAGGGCGACCATCGCATCGAGGGCTACTTCGACTTCGTCGTGCCGCCGCTGGAAGGCTTCTGGTGGCAGGACGGCGTTCTGGACGTGGATTATGCCCATAAGGAGGACTTCAACTGGATCTCGGTTATCCGTGTGCCGGAGTTCGTGACACGCGAGGAATTCGAATGGGCCGTTGCGGAGGCCACCGCCAAGAAGAAGCGGGATTTCTCCTGTGTGGAGCTTCTTATCATTGAAGAAGGGCTCTGTGTTCAATGCCTGCATGTAGGGCCGTATGATGACGAGCCGGCGACCGTCGAAGCTATGTGTACGTTCGCCGAGGAAAACGGATATGTCGAGGACTTTGACGAAAACCGCCTGCATCACGAGATCTACCTCAACGACGCACGCCGCACGGCGTCCGAGAAGCTCAGGACGGTGATCAGGCATCCGGTGCGCAAGGCGTAGATTGGCGGACGCCTACGGCGGGGTGTTGCTCCCGGATGGTTTTTCCTGGAGAGGGAGAGGACGTCGCGCGCTATACTTGCCCCATCGAAGATAAAAACACAGCGCCCGTCGGGTAGTCGGGCCGCAGGCGCCCGCCTGCCAGTAACCTGCCTCCTTGGTTGTCCCTTCTTCGCGTAGCCCTACATAGAAGGAGGTCGCGGCTATGCGAAAGAGTGAGGTCTCATCGACCCTGACGGTCTATCACGACGGTCAGTTCTGGGTGGGCATGGTCGAGTATGTCGAAGACGGCATGCTTCGTGTTGCACGCGTGGTATTTGGTGCAGAGCCTTCGAACGAAGAGATCTATAGGTGGGTTCTCGCCCATTGGGCGCATTTGAATCTGAGTACGGCTGCGGAGTGCGTTGGGGTTCATTTTGGACGGTTGCCAGGCAATCCGAAGCGTCGCGCGCGCGAGGCGGCCAAGGCGATGCGCCAGCACGGGTCATCGACTGCTTCGCAGTTTGCGCTCGCTCGCGAGCGGGAGCGCATCAAGGATGAATTGCGGGGCGAGCGGGCAGCGCGGCGTCAGGACGAAGCGTGCTCTCGCTGGGAAGACCGACGTGAAAGGAAGCGCCGCAAGCACCGTGGCAAGTAGACGTCACATGACTGGCCAGGCATTCTCCCTCCACCTGCGGAGCGTCGGCAGGATGGCGCCCAGGAGCGACGCGCACTCGTCCACGGACCAGCCCATGTTCTGGGCCATGCGCGGCGGGATCAAATTCCCGCGCTATGCCCTCCTTCTCGTGGCGAGAGCCCCCGAGACGGCTACGAGCAGGACGATGGGCGCAACCCGCGCAAAGATCCATTCGAACCCGTGGAGCAACGTTGCGGCCACCGCGTATTCCGGATTGGAGAAATCCCACTCGAGATACGAGCCGCCGATCGACGCCAGCGCGAGGAGGACAAGTGCCGTGACGGCGGCGATCGCGATGCAAAGGGCGTGCAGCGCACGGCGCTTGGATTCCTGCGCCCGTGCGAGCCGGTCGTTCAGCACCTCGAGCTTTTCGGAGAGCGCCTGCAGGCCCTCCGGCTCGGATGCGGGGACGGTCTCGCCCAGCAGCGTGCTCACCGGGGTGTCGAGCACCTCTCCGACGGCGACGAGCATCTCGGCGTCGGACACCGAGAGCCCGCGTTCCCACTTCGAGACCGTCTGCCTCACCACGTTCAGCTTGAGCGCGAGCTCCTCTTGGGACAGGCTTTTCGATTTCCTGAGTTCGCGGATGTTCTCGTTTAGCATAGGGAGCCCTTTTTCTCTCCCGGTTCCTACGTTACCGCAATGCTATCCGCAGATGGTCCGTTGCCACAAGCAACGGGATGTAACAGCGGGCCGTAGCAGTGCGATTGCGTGAGGGCGTGCGCTGATGAGGGTGCAGCTTGCGAAAGCAGGAAAGGGTAGGCGTTTTCGATTTGGAGCCCGTTTTGTCATCATTGCGAGTGAGCAAAGATGAGCCCTGCGGTTTCTTCGGCGCTTGTCTCATAATGACGGTATCGCTGAAAAACGGCACCAGGATCGCGAGGCCCGGTGCCGCCTAGAAACCCGCGAGTGGTGTGCAGGGGCGCCGAAAAAGCGGGTATACTAGTAGCGACTTGGGAGGCGTACGCCCTCCTGGAGTAGAAGCAGTGGGGTGAAACCCGCACGAACAGCCGCTCCGGCACAGGGCGGCTGTTCCCTTATATGGCGAGTTTCACCCCTGTATCGCTAGCGAGCGATAAGGAAAAGCAGCACGATCGATAGAACGAGCACTGATGCCGCAATAAGCAGCGCGGTGATTTTCGCCATGGGAACCCTCCTAACCCCCTGCAAGGACTCGGAGGGCACCGCCCATGTCGCTAAGTCTAGTATACCATGAAATGAGAACATATGTTCTAGTTGATAAGTGATTGCCCGTCTTGACGGCGTTGGGCGGTACGATTCCGCATTGCGCTTCTGCTGCACCTTGTTTCCTTGGAGAATTGGGGTGCAAGTTACTGTTCATTTGACGTCTGGCCAATCTACCTGCGGTTTGCAACCGCAGGGTGCCTGCAAGTTGCGTAAAATGAAGCCCCAAGTTGGTGGTTCTCGCCGTGCGGCAACCGTAGTGTGTAAGTCGCCGGCAGGAAAAACGCCAAACGCTGGACGTCGAGATCGGGCGCTGCATTGAGTTGGATTGCGCCGTTCGGACCCTCGCCCCAGCCAACGAGAGGACCCATCATGAGTTTCCGCACCAACCTGCAATATCTGCGCGCAGAGCGCTGCATGACCCAGGAGCAACTCGCCATGCTGCTCGGGGTATCCCGCCAATCCGTCACCAAATGGGAGGCCGAGAAGTCCTACCCGGAGATGGACAAGCTCATCAAGATGTGCCAGATCTTCGAGTGCTCGCTGGACGATCTGGTGCAGGGGGACGTATCCCGCCGCCGCATTCCCGTTGGGGAGAATCTGAATGGCTACTCGCCGGTGCATGCTGCCATGGAGGGCACCGTTGGCGATATGTCCGCTGGTCCGTTGACCGTCGCACCGCGGGATGCATCTCTTGGTGAACCTGCGGGACCTGCACGCGCACGTTCCTCCGCCGGTGTCTGTGCTATTCCCGCCGGTCTAGCTACGGATGTATGTGGTTACGACGAGCACATGGTCACCTTCGCGCGCAAAATCGCGATCGGCGTCGTGCTCTTTATCCTCGGTGCGGCGGCCGCCATCTTCACCGATGAGGTCATGCACTCGGACGGCATCGTCCTTTTCGCGACGTTCGCGTTCGTTGCCGCCGCCCTCGCGTTTACCATTCCCGCGGGGATCGACCATGCCGCATTTGCCAAGGCGCACCCCTACGTCGCTGATTTCTATACGGCGGAGGAGAAGGCGACTGCTCGGCGCCGCGCCTCGATCGCGATTGTCGCCGGTATCGCGGTGATTCTGCTCGGGGTTGCCGTGGCAGGTTTGTTCGAGGTCGAGTCCAACGTGCAGGTATACGGCAATTCGCTGATGATGGTGCTGGTCGCGTTCGGTGTCGGGATGATCGTCCATTGGGGCATGCTCTGGGGGCGCACGGACCTTGCGGACTACAACAAGGAGTGGCTCGAGACCGTTGCGCTGAGCGATGACGAGCTGGCGCAGCTCGACCAGCAGAGTCGCGAGGCGTACCTGCGCGCTAACAATCCCAGGCGTCGCGTCACCGCCGACCGCAAGGGGAAGGCCTGCATGGTGATCATGCTCGTCGCCACGATGGTGGCGCTGGTATGGCTTTTCGCTGCGTCCGCCATGGGTGCGTCCGAGGGCGTCTCCGGATTGTTCTGGCTTCCCTGGGTCGTCGGATGCCTGGGGAGCGGAATCGCCCTGGTCGTCATCGATGACGACGATGATGCCCAGGCCGAGGACGGACGCTGTTTTTAATCGAAAACCTCGATTTCGTGCCTGTCCCTTATTTGAGGCGCGCCCCGCGACATCGAGCATTCGGTTGCCGCGGGGCGCATCCGTCTAGCTCAGCAGCCCCCATGTGGCAAAGCCGATCACGCCGCCGATGAGTGCGGCGGCGAGGAAGGCCAGCAGGTCATACGCCAGCCGGTGCTTCGTCGGCCATGCGCGGCGGGGGAGTGCCCGCGGGTCGCGCTCGATGTCGGCCTCACCCTTCATGAACGCGAGGATCTCGCGGTAGGTCACTAGGTCGTTCTCGCGCTTGATGCGTTCCAGGACCGTCGCGACGAGAAGCGCGCCAACCGCCGGAGCAAACACCATCCCCGCTGCAGGGCCCGTGCCCCAAGCCCTTTCCAGCCAAGTAAAGGCGGGCGACAGCAGCAGGGCAAATGCCAAGACAAGTAGTGCGACCATGAGCAGGGCGAGCCGTACCATGCGCTTTCCCGCGAGCCTGCGGTCCCTCTCGACAGCCTCTTCCATAACGGTCACGTCTCCCTTCACGAGCGTGTCTATGGAGGTGTCGAACAGGATACTAAGCATGAGCAGGCTCTGGACGTCCGGATACGTCTTGTCCCGCTCCCAGTTCGAGATGGTCTGGCGCGATACATAGAGCTTCTCGGCGAGCTGCTCTTGCGAAAGGCCCATCGCCTCGCGTCGCGTCTTGATCTGGTTGCCGATGTCCATCGTCACCTCCCGGTCGTGAAGGAGCGTCCCGCTGATCTGCCGCGGGCGCCATCGAATCTGTTGTACATCTTACGCGGCGAGGTCTGCTAGGCGCTGCAAAATCTGTTGTACATCATGTCTACCTGCGGCAATGAAGCTCTGGACGGGATAAAACGAGAGACGGCGGCGTATGGGATCGGGTGTCCTTGCATCGGGCGCATCGTTTCGCGTGCTCGATTATGCGGTGCTCCCCCCCCTGAAGTGAGTGGGTTTTTCTGATTGCGGGGAGCTCTCCCCCTCGAAGTGAGTGATTTTTATGAGAGTCGAAAGTATGCTCCACTACAATGCAGTGCTCAACTGGGCATATACTGCTCTTTTCGAGGTGAATGTACGGCGTCTCCGAGATGTCGAGAATTTTTCACTCACTTCGGGGGTGAGAGCCGCGTCCATGCGTCATCCAGGTGCCTATGCCCATGGCGGCATAGCCGATCACGGCATGGGCGGCGCCGTGGAATGCGAGGTCCTGGCTGCCCTCGACCGCGAGGGGGAGCAGGAGCGCGAAGGCGATTCCGAGCGCCGCGGGTACCCAAAAGAGCGTCCTCGGGGAGCTCGCCGCGAGCAGGCCGAGGACGACCGCGGTGATCGGGAGAAGTGCGTAGAGGAGCGCCATCATGGCGACCATGCCGGCATCGGATGGGACGACGCTCGCCAGGAGGGCGGGGATCGTCCAGCATGCGCCGACGATGGCGGCTACGGCGATGAGCGATGCGCGCGGTTGCGTTCATGGGGCCTCCTCAACGAGAATCGCCCCCATTCAGCCACGAGGGGCGGGAATGGGGGCGATGATGTCGACAAGTGGGCCTGAAAATGCCTGGACAGCGGCCGATCATAATGGCTTCGGCAGTTGGGATACACGCTCGGAGCGGAAGCTCGGGTACTCGGCGTCTTCCGAATGGGGTTATTTCTCATCCCCCTTGGAGCGCCCCTCCTTCTTTGGCAGCCTCCCCGCGCGCTTGAGGGCGTCGCGCAAGATCCACTCCACCTGGCCGTTGGCGCTGCGCATCTCGTCGTCCGCCCAGCGCTGGACCGCCTCCCATATGGCGGGGTCTATGCGGAGGGGGTATTGCTTGCGTGCCATGTTCCTATCTTCTCTATCCCAGCGCCTTTCCCAGGCACCGCATCTTGGGGTTCAATCGTCGGGCGCCGCACGCCAGGCGCGCGCCCTCCTCTTTCGCCCCAATCTGCAGCACCTGGAAAAGGCGTACACGCGAGTAGATGTTAGTACAGAGAACCTGCGTTCAGGACCGGGTGCGCCTCGGATTCACCGCAGAGAACCACCATGAGGTTGCTGGCCATTTGCGCGCGGCGCTCGTCGTCCAGCTCGATGGTTCCGCCGGCGGCCATCTCCTTCACGGCCATGTCGACCATGGAGACGGCGCCCTCGACGATCTTCTTGCGCGCGGCGATGACGGCCTCGGCCTGCTGGCGGCGCAGCATCGCCTGGGCGATCTCGGGGGAGTAGGCGAGGTGTGTGAGGCGGGCGTCGTCGACCTCGACGCCGGCGGGCGCGAGGCGCATCGCGAGCTCGCGGCGCAGGGCCTCTGAGACCTCCTCGACGTTGGCGCGCAGCGTGATGGTGCCGGAGTCGTCGGACTCGTCCTCCAGGTGGTCGTAGGCGTAGACGCTCGCCACGTGGCGCAGTGCCGTCTCGGCCTGCATGGCCACGTAGCTCTGGTAATCGTCAACGTCGAACAGGGCCTTGGCGGTGTCGGCCACGTGCCACACCACGACGGTGGCGATCTCGATGGGGTTGCCCATCTTGTCGTTGACCTTCAGGCGCTCGCCGTTCAAGGTGCGCACGCGGGTGGAGATGGTGGTGGGGTTGCCCTTGGCGGCTTTTTGCGCCGCAGCCTTGGCTGCCTTTGAGTCGCTCATCTCGAGTTCGAGCATCTCGCCGATGTCCGCGCTGCTCCCCATTCTCTTGCTGTAGAAGGGGTTTGCCCAGAAGAACCCCTCATCGCGAACGGTGCCCACGTATTTGCCAAAGAGGATGCATACGCGCGCCTGGCCGGGCTGCAGCGAGAAGAAACCGCTCAACGGGATGGACCACAGGCAAACCGCAAAGAGGCTTGCTCCCAGGCCCCAACCGTAGACCGCGGGAGCGTCCATACCGTCGGGCGTGCTCGCCATGCCCGCGACGCTCCAGATGAAGAGGCCGACAATTACTACAAGCAGCACGGCGAGTATAGCGAGCATGCTATAGCCCGATTTGGCCTTGAGTTGCTTTTCCACGCTCATGTGAGTTCCTTTCACGACTGCGCCGGCGTTTGCGTGACGGCCCCGGCGCCGCCCCCAGGTTGCGATGGGGAGGGGGCGAGTCCCCGAGCAGTCCATGCGGCTGCTGATTGCATTGTGATATCACAATGAAACCATGTCAAGAAGAATCGGTCCGATGTGCGACCCGATCGGGACCGGAGTCACCGGCGGTCCGTACCGCATATCGAAAAGCGCCCCGGCGCGGATTCCGAATGTCGCCGCCTTTGCTAGAATCTCACCAATTCCCAATCTCTACCTGGATGGTGGTCTGTATGGCGGACATGCTCGAATCCCTCCTGCGCGTCGCTATGACCGTGTTCATCGTCGGCCCGCTCATCGCATGGGTCGCTCGCCGCGGCGCGCGCGAGCGAAGCGAGGCGACGGACAACCTCGACCGCTTCACCGTGCGCACGCCCGCCGCCGTCCGCGTGATCATCGCCTGCTGCGCGGTCGCGTTCGAGCTGCTCATGCTCGGCGTCTACGTATGGCAGGGCGTCTCGCTGGGGGAGTGGGACCACGCGCTGGTTTGGTTCGGCCACGCCATGGCGCTCGCCGGCATGTCCATATGGGCCCTGCTGAGCATCCCGCGCCTCGACGTCGACGGCGACCGGATCGCGTCGCGCAACGTCTACGGCGCGCGCAGGGAGACGACCTTCTCCAACATCACCCGAGCGACGCTGCATGCGCAGATGATGAGGATCGAGCTGTTCGAGGGCGAGCGGAGGTTCTGCTCGATCAGCCTCGAGGGTGTGTGCTCGCTCAACTTGATCGCGCGCCTCGAGGAGGAGGGCATCGAGATCTCCGATGCCGTCGAGCGTCCTATGACCAAGGCGGGGCTTTGCTGGGCTGCCATCAAGCCGTTGGCGATTGTTTTCAACGCCATGGCGCTCGTCTTCTCGCTCGTGATCGCGTTCATGGCGTTTTTCACCGACGAGGGCATGCGCCTGCTCGTGCTCGTCCCGTTCCTGTTCCTGTTCATAGGGGTCGCGTTGCCGCTGTTCATGCTCAGCATGCCGGCCCGCGGCATCCTCGAGATCGGAAGGCAGGAGCGCGAGCTCGGCTTCGTTTTCGCCGACGAGATGGCTGCCCGCGGTGCCACGGGCACCTCGCTTATCGACGACGATTGGTTCATCGAGATCAGCAACGCCCGCGTCGTGGCGTTCCGACGCGACTACCTCAAGAAGGTCGCTGCGCACGAGGGGAGCGAGAGCGGCGACCGTTGCGCGGTCACGGCCGTGGACGGCCGCAAGTTCAAGGTCTACGCCGCCGGGAGCACCCTGGAGGACCTGCGCGATTGGTTTAAGAACGGCGCGGGGGAGAGGGATGCGGCAGACCGTGCCGGAGCGGCCCTAGAGGCGATCGGTTAGTCGCTTGGAGGAGGTCTTGTGGTACCTCGCCCGAGGGTTGCTGGCACTAAATGTCAAAAATGAGTCTTTTGCCCTATCGCGTCACGAAAAGTGGTGTAGGGCCGTTCCCCCGGGGTCGCAGCCCCGCCCCATATGCTACGCCGCCCTCCTCTTCCTGTCGAACGCCTCCTCCACCAGCCTGAGCACCCTCTCCTCGCCGCCGGGTTCCTCGGGCAGGGGTTCGCGCTCGTAGCCGGGCTCCAGGCTCCTCCTGTCGATGAAGTTGCGCTCGCACGCCCACGCGTCGTTCTGGTCGCAGCACACCGCCCCGACGAGGCGCACGAGGGACTCCGCCGAGGGGAAGACCTGGACGACCCTCGTGCGCCGCTTGATCTCGCAGTTCATGCGCTCCTGGACGTTGTTCTGATGTGGCTGATGTGGCTATACTAAATTGGACAGTCGGATGAGAGTCTGAGGGCCCTTCGAGG
>USLK01000003.1 GCA_900555555.1 uncultured Collinsella sp.
CGTAGCGGGTGGTTTAAAGCTGGCCGCTGCGCGGCCAGCAGACTAAAGTCTTGAATTAAAATTCGCTACCGCCGCAAACCGGGACCTACCGTGGAATGATCTCGAGGGGCTGGGGATATCGAGGAACTCGAAGCTCCCCATACACGTAGCCGTCCCGGAAGCAAAACGCCTTGTGTCGAGTAAGACCGTATGCGCACACCTGCGCGGGCGAAAATTTAACGGTGGATTTGTTCATATAACAGGCAGGGTGTACGCTGAGTGCCCGATTCCAGCGCTCTTGTCACAGATTCACGGAGAGGCGGGCAACGCCCTCTACGATCTTAATCGAGCCGTAGCAAGATATCAGATCGTGGACGGGCGCATTATCGAAGCCCCACCGCTCGCCCACCCGGATTCACTTGCGGTCGCGCTCGACGCCCTGTCTCGAATCAGAGGCGTTGGAATTGCAAAAGACGTGCTGCCGTACGTTACGCCCAACGGTGCCTCCCCAATGGAATGTCTCATCTCCGCAATGCTTTCTGCTCCGGAACGACTTGGAGGAGAGGGAATGCCCCTCCCCGTATTGAACGCCCCCGTCACCGTGCGCAAAGACGGGTGCCGCGCCACGCGATATGCGGACGTATATTGGCCAACCGCAAGGGTGGCCCTCGAATACGACAGCACTGAATTTCATAACGGCAAAGACCAAATTGGCCACGATGCAGCCAGACGAGTCGAACTGGAAAATGCCGGCATACGAGCCATATCGTTAACCAATCATCAGCTCAGGAATATTGGGCTATTCGACGAGCTGGTGATATTGCTGCGAAACATGTTGGGCGTCCAGTCCAGTCCTCCAACGGCCCGCTTGGATGAACGGAAGCAACATTTTCGCGAAGTACTGCTAAGATGACCGATCCGATTGGCCTACAGCCCCAACAGAGCCTTCAAACCTATGCAGATGAGCACCGCGCCGCCCACGAGCTGCGCACGCGAGCCGAACCTCTCGCCCAGCTTGCGGCCAACAGCCAAGACCAGCAGGCAACAAACCAGCGTTGTCGCACCGATCATGCCGGAATACAGCACCACGTCCTTGCCCTCGGCAGCGAACGACACCCCGACCACAAACGCATCGATTGCCGTGGCGATGGCCTCCATGCCGATCATGCCCCATGTGAGCTTGGAGGGGGCGCAGGCCTCGGGCGTACGCAGCTCGCGCACCGCGTCGAGGATCATCTTGCCGCCCACAAAAGCAAGGATGACAAACGAGACGATCCCCGCATACGCGTCGATGTACGAGGCGATCAGCGTGCCGCCAAAAAATCCCAGAACAGGCATGCCGGCCTGGAATACCGCGAAGGCGATCGGCATGCCGAGCTTTTTGGAAAGCGGCATGTCGGGCTCGCACAAGGTATTTGAGAGCGTGACCGCCATGGCGTCCATGGCCAACGCAACGCCTAATACAAAGCTTTCGACGATAGCCGAGAAAGCCATTGGACCCATCGGGCTCCCCTCACAATGACATGGACAAACACGATACGCCGCAATCGAGGCGCTACAGCCCGGCGAAGGCCCGATCGAATACATCGACCAGTGCAAGCGGGTCGTCGTCGCCAGCAAGCACGGCCACGCGGCCGGACACGGCAGACGGGACGAAAACGGTCTCAACGGTATCCACGCCGGCAGCGAAAAGGGTGCCGGACAGCACATCGAACTCAATCCCACGGGGCAGCTCAAACTCCAGCAGGGGCCCTGCACCATGTGCGAGCACGGAAGAGGCGAGGGCATGGTCGGGGTGAGACGCCAAGCCGGGGTACCAAACGCTGGGAACGGCGTCGAGACAGGAAATGTACTCCGCGAACGCGCGAGCGCAATCGAAACGACGCTGGGCACGGCGGGCATGCAGCCTGAACATATCACCATCTTGGGCAATCAGCTCTCGCGCAGAGCCCAGATCGAGCAGCGCATCCTCTGCAGCCAGACGCGCATTGAGCACGCGCTCGGCCAGCATCCGGCGCTTCTTGGCGCCAGCGCGCGGCATAAGCGCAACCATGCCCTCGATGTCGTCGCAGGCAGACAGCACAACATCCGCCCCGCAGTCGAGCGGACGGCACCCGTACAGCGTGGGAATGGAAGCGTCGACCACGAGCAGCTCGCCCTCGGCATGGGCTTCCTGCGCAAGCGCCCTCACATCTGCCACCCGGACGCTCGGATCCTTGAGCAAGGTAACCTCGCGGCACGGGCACGCATCCGCGAGCACACGGGCAACGGAACGCGGCGAGGTCTCGGCGAGCACCGAGAACCCAAAGGGGCCGGCAAGGTCGACCAGCGCCTCGCGCGCGGATTCTATCGCAGCGGCATCTTGGGAAAGCATGGTCATCACCGTATCAAAACAAAGCCCTCCAGCTCGCAAAGCGAACTGGAGGACAAGCCAACCTATAAAACCGAACGACGCTAGATGCGGTCGCGGGTCTCGGCGCACACCTTGGCGATGAACTCGTCCAGGCCCATCTGGACGGTCTCGTTGGAGCGGTCGCGCACGGAGATGTTGCCGGCCTCGACCTCCTTCTCGCCCAAGATGAGCATGTAGGGCACGCGATCGATGGAACGGGCCTCGCGGATCTTGTAGCCGATCTTCTCGTCGCGCTCATCGAGCGTGGCTCGAATGCCGGCGGCGTCCAGGGCCTCGGTGACCTTGCGGCCGTACTCGCGGCTCTTCTCAGACACGGGCAGGACCTTGACCTGCATAGGAGCCAGCCACACCGGGAACTTACCCGCGTAGTGCTCGATCAGGATGCCGATGAAGCGCTCGATGGAGCCGAAGCACACGCGATGCAGCATGATGGGGCGCTTCTTCTCGCCATCGGCGTCCACGTACTCAAGGTCGAAGTTGATGGGCATCTGGAAGTCGAGCTGAACGGTGCCGCACTGCCACGTACGGCCCAGACAATCTTGCAGGTGGAAGTCGATCTTGGGACCGTAGAAGGCACCGTCGCCCTCGTTGAGCTCGTAATCCATGCCCAGCTCGGCCAGAGCGGTCTTGAGGCCGTTCTCCGCACGCTCCCAGTCCTCATCGGAACCCATGGAGTCCTCGGGGCGGGTGGAGAGCTCGACGTGGTACTTGAAGCCGAACTTCTGGTACACGGAGTCGATCAGGCGAACGACGCCCACGATCTCGTCAGTGAGCTGATCGGGCGTGACGAACAGGTGCGCATCGTCCTGGTTGAAGCAGCGCACGCGGAACAGGCCGTGCAGGGCGCCGCGGAGCTCGTGGCGATGCACCAGGCCGATCTCGCCGGCGCGGATGGGCAGCTCGCGGTAGCTGTGCGGCTTGGACTTGTACACCAGCACGCCACCGGGGCAGTTCATCGGCTTGATACAGTACGGCTCATCGTCGATGGTCGTGGTGTACATGTTGTCCTTGTAGTGATCCCAGTGACCGGAGGTCAGCCACAGGTCCTTGCTCATGATCTGCGGCGTGGAGATCTCGACGTAGCCGGCCTTGTGGTGGATCTCACGCCAATATTCGAGCAGCGTGTTCTTGAGCACCATTCCGTTGGGCAGGAAGAACGGGAAGCCGGGGGCCTCGTCGCGCATCATGAACAGGTCCATCTCACGGCCGATCTTGCGATGGTCGCGCTTCTTGGCCTCCTCGAGCAGGGTGAGGTGCGCCTCGAGCTCGTCCTTGGTGGCGAACGCGGTACCGTTCACGCGGACGAGCATCTTGTTGTTGCTGTCGTTCTTCCAGTAGGCGCCGGAGACACCGGTGAGCTTGAAGGCCTTGAGGGCCTTGGTGTAGGTGATGTGCGGGCCCACGCACATGTCGATGTAGTCGCCCTGCTGATAGAAGGTGATGCGGGCGTCCTCGGGAAGATCGCCAATGTGCTCCACCTTGTACTTCTCGCCACGCTCCTGCATGAGGGCGATAGCCTCCTCGCGCGGAAGCTCGAAGACGGAGAACTTGAGGTTCTCCTTGGCGATCTTCTTCATCTCGGTCTCGATGGCGGGCAGATCGTCCTCGGAGAGGGTCTTGTCGCCCAGGTCGATGTCGTAGTAGAAGCCGTTGTCGGTTGCCGGGCCGTAGGCGAAATCGGCCTCGGGGTACAGGCGTTTGATGGCCTGCGCCATGATGTGCGCAGCGGAGTGGCGAACGACGTGGGTGACCTCGTCCTCCGGGAGCTCGGCTACGGAGCCGTCGTTGTACAGCGCTTTCATGCTATCAACCTTTCTATGCGAGCCGCCTTGCCGGCGAGCAGATGTTACGCGGATTGGATATAGATGCAACAAAGCACCCGGCGGCTGGCGTACGGCCATCGGGTGCTCACCAGGCGATGCGAAACCCCATGAAGGGGCGCACAAACGCCTATTGGATGTGAGTTCGGCAGTAGGGGCAGACCTTCCAATGGGCCTCAAGCGGCTTATGGCAGGTGGGACATACGTTACGCACCTGGGTGTTGCATACGGGGCACACGATGAAGTCCTTCTCGATGGGGGTACCGCAATTGGGGCAGTTGCCGTATTGGGCAAGCTGACGCTCGCGCAGGGCCATGTCGAGCTCCTGCTCCTCACGGTCGGCGACAAGCGTTGCCGGACGGAGGACCAGGTACGCGATAAGCCCTACCACCGGAATGGCGGCGATGATGCCCCACGCGACATACGACTGCACGCCGCGGCGGCGCGCATCGATCACCACGTAGGCGATGGCAAGCACGTACAGCACGATGACGGCGATGATCAGTGCGTAGAACACAGCCATAACCTGAGGGGACATGAGCTCCTGGATATACTTCATCATGAGGGCGAACCTTCCACCGTAGCCTCGACGCTAAACGCAGTCATACATGAACAGGTATTGTATACCGCAACGCCCCCGCGCGGCGCCGCAAGTAGAACGCGCACGCTATCCGCACATGGTATCTTGACGGTTATTCCCGGATACGGCGCCCCCGCGCGACGACTCCGCCCATAACAGGGTAGGATAAGTGGAACTGGAACTGGTTTTCGTACATTTAGGAGGGACCATGGCCCACGTCGATTCCGCACGCATTGCACGCGTCCTCGCCGAGCTCGACCGCATCCAACCGGGCGCCCAGCTGCTCGTCAACGACCCTTGGTCTATCTACTACCTCACCGGCTTCTACGCCGATATGTTCGAGAGATTCTCGGGCGTGCTGCTCAAGCCCGGATGCGAGCCCGAGATCCTCGTCAACGCGTTGCACCAGCTCCCCCGCTACGACAACGCCCAGGTGCACTACCACGAGGATACCGACGATGTCTGCGATAAGATCGCCGAGCGCCTCGACCCCTCGCTGCCCCTGGGCGTCGACGCCGTCATGCGCTCCGGATTCCTGCTCCCCCTCATGGACCGACGCGCCGCGCCGTCGTTCTTCCTCGGCAGCGAAGCGGTGACGAACTGCCGCAAACATAAGGATGCGACGGAGCAGCAGCTCATGCGCGAGTCCAGCGCGGCGAACGATCGTGTGATCGAACATGCCGCCTCGCTCATCCACGAAGGCGTCACGGAGCACGAGGTGGCGTCCAAGCTCCTCGACCTGTATCGAGCCGAGGGTTGCGAAGGTTTCTCCTTCGACCCCATCGTGAGCTTCGGCGCAAACGCCGCAGACCCGCACCACGAGCCCGATGGCACGATTCTGCAGAAGGGCGACGTGGTGCTGTTCGACATCGGTGGACGCCGCAAAAGCTACTGCTCGGACATGACGCGCACACACTTTTGGGGCGAGCCCGCAAGCGAGGTCAGCCATATCCACGCCGTGGTCTGCCAGGCAAACGAAGCGGCGGAGGCCATCGTCCGTCCTGGCGTGCGCTTCTGCGATATCGACCGCGCCGCACGCCAGGTTATCGAGGAGGCAGGATACGGCCCCTACTTCACCCATCGATTGGGCCACTCGATCGGCATGCAGGACCATGAGCCCGGAGATGTCTCCCTCGCCAACGAGGGAGTCGTCGAACCTGGCATGACCTTCTCCATCGAACCGGGCATATACCTGCCCGCAAAATACGGCGTTCGCATCGAGGACCTGGTCCTGGTAACCGAAGACGGCTGCGAGATTCTCAACAAGGTATCCCATCGTCCTGTTCGCCTCGATTTGGCATAGAAGGGTGTCGTGAAGAGCATGCGTGATCACCACCGCACCAACACGGCTCGGCGCGCCTGTATCGCCGGCCTCGCCCTCATCGCGGCTTTCACGGGAAGCGTTCCCGCCACGGCATTTGCCGTGACCGAGCAGACCGCCCGCGAGTTGGATAAACTCGGCAGGAATGTCGACCGGGCGGCCAAAACCTATACGGAGGCCGCTGAAAGATCCCAAAAGCTCGAAGACGAGGTCGCGATCTCGGCAGATGAGATCCTTCGTATCGAACAAGAACAGCTCCCCCGCCATCGCGCAGACGCCTCACGCGCCGTCAGCCAGATGTACAAGATGAACGCGAACGGCAATGCAGCCCTCATGGCGCTGCTCGGAAGCGGTTCGCTTTCGGAGCTCATCACCACGGGCAAATATCTCAATGCGATCCAGGCCCAGCACGTCAACGCCCTCAATGCGCTCAAGCAGACCGAAGATGAGCTAAACCGCAAGTTGGATGAATTGGGCCAAGCGAAGGATAAGGCGCAGAAAGAGTCCGATCGAGCGCTCGATGCCCTCGGCCAAGCTCGTTCCGCCGCCCGGGAAATGCAGAAAAGGGCAGATGGCGAAAATGCCGAAGAGGCCCGTGCCGCTCAGGAGGCCGCTCGGAAAGCCGCCGAGCTCGAAGCGCAGGAAGCCGCGCGCCAGGAGGCGCTGCAGCAACAATCCCAGCAACAACCCGAAGGGCCAGGCCTTAAGGACCCTGCGAACAAGCCATCCCCCGCTCCCGCACCGCAACCAGCACCGAACCAGCAACCGGCTCCGCAGCCCGCACCGCAACCCCAGCCCACCCCGCAGCCGCAACCGGCCCCGCAGCCGGCGCCACAACCTGACAACGGCGGATGGCTCTCCGGAAAGGCTTCATACTACGGCATCGGCGACGGCTTCATGGGAGGCATCACCGCAAGCGGCCAGCCGGTCACGGAGACCTCCATGGGCGTCGCCATGCTCAACGTACCGCTGGGCACGCGTGTCGAAATCCGCTTCCGCGGTACATCCGTGGTCGCAGTCGTAAACGATCGCGGGCCGTATGTACACGGCCGCGTTATCGATATGCAGCCCGCCGTCGCCCGAGCGCTCGATTTCGTCTCGGTTGGAGTCGGAACCGTGGAGTACCGGTTCCTGTGACGAACGCGGGCAGCCGACAAAAATAGATCAAGCCCGGAAGGCAGATGGATGTCCTTCCGGGCTCGAAGCATATTTATGGCCTCACACTACTGCACACCGCAGAAACGCACGAAATTATATGCGGAGACGGCAACGATGATGAGCAGCGCGACCAGATACAGTCGATCGACCGCATTCGAATCCATGTTCTTCACGAGCTTGCGCCCGACGATGGAACCCAGGACCGCCATCAGGCACATGCCTACCAGCACCACCAGGGAAACCTCGGGAACGCTGCCGGAGAACAACGTGAACAAGAGGCCGGCAGTCTGGGAAAACGCGATGATGAACAATGAGGCCTGGGCGGCCGGCTTGCTCTCCATGGAGAAAAAGAACACGAGGATGGCCAGATTGAAGGGACCGCCGCCGATTCCCAGGAACGACCAGCAGGCGCCTGCGACAAATCCGACCAGCGCCTGCATGCCCCCATTGGTCAGCTCAAGCGACCTGATGCGTTTCTTGTTCAGCGTGTAAAGCAACACGGCAACGGTAAACGCGATCAGGATGGCCGCCTGGACGGCACCGACCGTATCGGCATTGGGAAACATGCCGCTGACGGTATTGAAGGCCATCTTGCCGCACACACCGCCCACGGCCGATCCGAGTGCGATCGGAAGCATGGAGCGGACCTTGACCGTCGACGTCTTGGCCACGCTATTCTGCACAAGCGTGGCCAGCGACATGGTCAAAACGGATACGCTCGACAGGAAGCTCACGGCTGACACGCTCATGACACCGAGCGCATCCACGATGGGCTTGATGATCACGCCTCCCCCGATACCGCACAGCGGCCCCAGCAGGGATGCAAGGAAACATACGACGAACACGACAAGATAAGAAACCGACATGGGTATACCCTCCTTTTCTTACCAGATAATACGACACCAAGATGATAATTTGAGTGCGATTTATATATGTTTTCGTTTGTTTTTGTTCGTTATGTCCAAAGCATGATTTTATTTGAACAGCCCGGCGACCTCACCGGCCAAGGTGATCGTACCGGCCGCAACGCACGCCTCGCCCTGCGCACGCAAACGTTCCACCGCCCCCGCGACCGTGGGCGCCACGAACGCGATATCAGAAGCCGGTCGCCCTGCGCGCTCAAGCTCGCCCGCAACCAACTGTGCCAACTCCTCTGCGGGAAGCGCGCGGTCGGACGCGGTAGCTGTGACGGCAAGCCGCGGGAATGCGGGGATGAGCACATCGACGATACCCGCAACATCCTTGTCGGAGAGCGCGGCGATAAGCAGGGTGGGCCTGCGCGAAATATCGGGTTCGACCTCGTTGACCGCAGCGACAAAGTTTTCGCAGCTCTGAGGGTTATGACACGCGTCTACCAGCAGCAATGGATCGGTTGAGACAACATCGAAGCGCCCGGGGACGGGGCACGCATCGAGCACGACCGACAGCTTGCCCTCGTCCAGCGCACGCCCCAGATACTCCTCTGCCAACATGATCGCGCAGGCTGCGTTTTGCGGCTGATACGACGGTTTGCGCATGGAAACCGTATACACGGCGCGTTGGGTGGTGGTGGAAAAACGCACGGCACCGCCCAGTTCGGCGGGCTCCTCAAGCGTTACGTGATTGGAGATGCGCGGGACCACGCCGCACTCACGGCAGCGATCGTCCATCACCTGCTGGACCGACGGCTCATGCACGCCCTCGCCCAGAACGACCTTGCGACCGGGCTTGATGACAGCGGCCTTCTCCCCCGCGATCTCGGCGAGCGTGTTGCCCAGGATGCGCATGTGGTCCAAGCCGATCCCCGTGATGGCCACCGCAACGGGGTCAGTGGCGCTGGTGGCATCCCAGCGCCCTCCCATACCAACCTCGAGCACCGCCACATCAACGCCCGCCTCGGCAAATACAACCATGGCGGCGGCGGTCAAAAGATCGAACGGCGTGATGGCGTAGCGCTCGAGCCCCTCGGCCGCACGGCGCTCGTTCACCCGCATGCCCGCGGCGGCCGCCGCGCTCACGCCGTGTGCGAACGCCTCGTCGCTCACCACCGATCCGTCCACCTCCATGCGCTCAGGGTATCGCACGAGCTGCGGCGAGGTGTACAGGGCCGCATGCAACCCCTCGCCGTGCAGGATGGCCGCGGTAAATCGCGTGGTGGAAGTCTTGCCGTTGGTCCCCGCCACCTGAATGCAGTCGAATGCGCGATCGGGGCGGCCGAGCTCATCGAGCATATCGACCACCGTTTCGAGCAACGGACCCGCCGTACTCGAAATTCGGCCCGTATCGGCCGCGAGCTCCACGGCCTCCTCAAACGGCATCTCATCAAATCCAAAGGGAACACAGTAGCGAACCGCAGGCATGCGAATAGCTCCTCACAGCACAAAAAGGCGGCGAACGCATCGACGTCCGCCGCCCAGATCAATTGGGGTTACGCGAAATCGGCCAGCTGGGCCTTAACCGAGGCGATGGTCTCGGTGAGTTCCTCTGCGCGGGCGCGCTTCTTGGCGACGACCTCGGGCGCGGCCTTTGCCACAAAGCCGGGGTTGCCGAGCGTCTTTTGAGCGCCGACAAGCTCCTTCTCGGCGGCGGCGAGCTCCTTCTCCAGGCGCGCCTTCTCGGCATCGAAGTCCACCAGATCGCCCACGACCACATAGCAGTCCATGTCGGCACCGGCGAGCGCGATGGCCTTCTGCGGCTTGGTAAAGCCTTCAGGCAGCGCAACGGTCAGCTCGCTGAGATTGGCCAGGTCGCGAATGAACTCGCCCATCCCCTCGACGGCGCCCTTGACCTCGCCCGAAGCGGCCTTGACCACAACGGCAAGCGGCTCCTTGGGGCTCAGGCGATAGCGGGCGCGCGTGGAACGCACATCGGAAACCAGGGTGCGGGCCAACTCAAAGGAGCGCTCGGACTCCTCGTCGATATAGGATGCGAACGCCTCGGGCTCGGGCCACTGGGCGACCATGAGGGCCTCGGCGCGTTCGCAGGTGCCGTCTTCCTTAATGTCGAGGCAGCTGGCGGGCATAGTGTCCCAAATGGCCTCGGTCACGAACGGCATGAGCGGATGCATGAGGCGCAGGCTCGTGTCGAGCACGAAGATCAGGTTGCGCTGCGCCTGCAGGCGCGCGGACTCGTCCTTGAGGCGGGTCTTGGTGACCTCGACGTACCAGTCGCACACCTCGTTCCAGAAGAAGTTCTGGACGCCGCGGGCCATATCACCGAAGGTGTACTGCTCGATGCCCTCGGTGACCAGGCGCACCGCCTTGGCAAGGCGGCTGAACATCCAGGCGTCGGCAGCCGTCTCGGCAACGGGCCTGCCGGGGATGTAACCCTCCATGTTCATGAGCAGGAAGCGGCTGGCGTTCCAGATCTTGGTGACGAACGCCTTGGCCTGCTCGGTGCGGGCGGAACCCTTGAGCTTCTTGGTCTTCTTATCGATGTCGGCGTCGAACTTGACGTCCTGGTTGTTGGTGCACAGGGTGAGCAGGTTGAAGCGCATGGCGTCGGCACCGTACATATCGATGAGATCCATGGGGTTCACGCCATTGCCCTTGGACTTGGACATGCGGCTGCCGTCTTTGGCCAGGATCGTGGGGTAGATCACCACGTCCTTGAACGGGATCTCGTCCAGGAAGTACAGCGAGCTCATGACCATGCGGGCAACCCACAGGGCGATGATGTCGCGCGCGGTGACGAGCGCCGTGGTGGGATGATGGCCCTCGAGCTGCTCGGGATGCTGCGGCCAGCCCTGGGTGGCAAAGGTCCACAGCTGGGATGAGAACCAGGTATCCAAGACGTTCTCGTCCTGATGCACATGCGTGCCGCCGCATTTGGGGCACACGTGCACGTCCTCCATGCAGGCGTCTTCCCAACCGCAGTCCTCGCAGTAGAACACGGGGATACGGTGGCCCCACCACAGCTGGCGTGAGATGCACCAATCCTTGAGGTTTTCCATCCACGTGGTGTAGGTGTTGGTCCAGCGATCGGGATGGAACGTCACGCGGCCGTCCTGGACTGCCTTGAGCGCGGGCTCCTTGAGCTTGTCGACGGCAACGAACCACTGCTCCGACAGCCAGGGCTCAAGCGTGGAGTCACAGCGGTAGCAATGCATGACCGAGTGATCGTGCTCATCGATATGGTCGAGCAGGCCGTGCTCCTCGAACCAAGCCACCACGGCCTCGCGGCACTCGTCGCGGGTCATGCCCGAGAACTCGCCGTAGCCATCCACCACGACGGCGTGCTCATCGAAGATATTGATCTGCTCAAGGCCGTAGGCCTGACCCATGGCGTAGTCGTTGGGGTCGTGCGCCGGGGTGACCTTCACAAAACCGGAGCCAAAGCCCGCATCGACATGCCAATCCTCGAAGATCGGAATCTCGCGGTCGACAATGGGGAGCTTGACGGTCTTGCCCACAAATGCCGCCTTCTCGGGGTCCTTGGGAGACACGGCCACGCCGGTGTCGCCCAGCATGGTCTCGGGGCGCGTGGTGGCGACGACGATGTAGTCCTGCCCGTTGACCGGCTCGGTCAGCGGGTAGCGAAGGTGCCACAGATGGCCCTTCTCATCTTTATACTCGGCCTCATCATCGGAAATGGCCGTGGTGCAGTTGGGGCACCAGTTGACGATGCGCTTGCCGCGATAGATCAGGCCATCGTGGTACCAATCGCAAAAGACCTTGCGGACGGCCTCGGCGTAGTCCTCATCCATGGTGAAGCGCTCGCCATCGAAGTCGACCGAGCAACCCATGCGCTTGATCTGCTCGACGATGGTGCCGCCGTACTCGTGCGTCCAGTCCCAGCAGGCGTCGATGAACTTGTCGCGGCCGATCTCCAGACGAGATACGCCCTCGTTCTTGAGCTTCTTGTCCACCTTGGTCTGCGTGGCGATACCGGCGTGATCGGTGCCCAGGATCCAGCGGGTGGAGCGACCGCGCATGCGCGCCATGCGGACGATGCAGTCCTGAATGGAGTCGTCGGTGGCGTGGCCCATGTGCAGGATGCCGGTGACGTTGGGGGGCGGGATGGTGACGGTGCAGTCGCCCACGCCCTCGCGTCGCTTGTAATAGCCGCCATCGAGCCACTTCTGAAGAATCGCGGGCTCGCTCACCGACGGATCGTAATTTTTGGGCATCTCTTCTGCCATATATACCTCCACAGGATATAGAGATAAGAATTCGCATTTGTTTAGGGTATCACACGGCGCACCGCACGGAACGCCCCAACACAAGGTATATGCCGTGTCGTTCAGAACATCTTCCCGGGCCGCCCGCGGACCAAATCCTACCGTTCACCTGAGAATGCCATCCGTTATTCCAACTGTATATATATTTATATAGTGTTAGACGGCAGCAAAGAGAACGGAAGACGCATGATTGGAATCGCGCAAATCATCCTGCTGTCCCTCTTGGCCGCATTCACCGTGGTATGCGGCCAGAATTGGTGGCAGACGGCAAACCAGCCCGTATTCGTGGGCATGATGGCCGGCGTCATCATGGGAGACCCGGTTACCGGACTTTTCATCGGCGGCAGCATGCAGCTCACGGTTCTGGGTATCGGGACCTTCGGCGGCTCAAGCCATATCGATGCAAACAGCGGCGCCATCATCGCAACCGCATTCTCCGTCGCACTGGATATGGAGCCCACGCAGGCGCTCGCCGCGATCGCCGTTCCCGTTGCGGCCATCCTCACCACCGTGGATGTGCTGGGCCGTTTCTGCAACACCTTCTTCCAGCATCGCATCGACACCATGATCGAGAATGACAATTACAGGGGTATCGAACGCAACTATCTGTATGGCATCGTTCCCTGGGCCCTTTCGCGCGCGCTTCCCGTCGGACTGGCGCTGGGCTTCGGCCAGGGTGTGGTCAACCAGCTCATGGCCCTTCTCAACGGACCCTTGGCATGGCTCGGCACCGGTCTGACCGTTGCGGGCGCGGTCCTGCCCGCCGTCGGCTTCGCCATCCTCCTGCGCTATCTTCCCGTCAGGGAGAACTGGCACTATCTTATCCTCGGCTTCGTGGTGACTATCCTGTTCAACTATCTGTTCAACAACGTCAAGGCCATCGGCGGCGCCGTCGCCACCTCAGTCGACGGCTTCACGGGCAACTTCATCGGCCTACCCATGCTCGGCATCGCCCTCGTAGGCGTCTTCGTGGCCGTGAGCCACTACAAGACGAACGCCGTCAAAGCCGCAAGTCCCGATCCACTCGCCAGTGAGGATGATGAAGATGAGCTCTAATTCCGCAACCATGGCCTCTCCCGCCACCGAGACCGCGCCCAAGAAGTGCTACACCGTTACCAAAAAGGACCTTCGTCAGATCAGCCGTCGCAGCGTGTTCGGCTTCCAGCTTGGCTGGAACTACGAACGTATGCAGGGCTCGGGGTACCTGTTCACCATGCTGCCGCTCATGCGCCGCATGTACGGCGACAACACGCCCGAGCTCAAACGCATGATGCGCACCGAGAACCAGTTCTTCAACACCTCGAACTTCCTCAACAACATCATCATCGGCCTAGATGTGGCCCTGCAGGAGGAAGGCGGGGCCGATAGCGAGCCCGCCGTCGCCGGCATCAAGACGGGCCTGATGGGTCCCATGGCAAGCGTGGGCGACGCCATCTTCGGATCGCTGCTCCCCACCATCCTCGGTGCCCTGGCGGCATCGCTCGCCGTGGCGGGCAACCCGCTGGGCATCATCCTGTGGTCCATCGAGTGCATCCTCACCGGCATCCTGCGCTATTGGGAAACGAGCTTCGCCTACCAGACCGGTGCATCGCTGGTGACCACCATGAAGGACAAGCTCTCGGCTATCACCGCCTCGGCCAGCGTCCTGGGCATCTACATGGTCGGCTCGCTTATCGCCTCCAACATCAACGTGATCTTCACCGTCAACCCCTCTATCGCGGGCGCATCGATCAATCTGCAGAACACGCTCAACACGGTGCTTCCCGGCCTGCTGCCCGCAGGCATCGTGGCCCTCATCTACTGGGGCCTGGGCAAGAAGGGTATGACGTCGACCAAGATGATCTTCATCACGCTCATCTGCGCCGTGGCGCTCTCCGCCCTCGGCATCATCGCAAAGGGATAACCACTCTGTTTCCCATCTCCCCGCCCCGGCCGTGCAACCGCACGCCGGGGCACCCGTTTCTCAAAAGCTCGAGCCAAAGGAGCAACATGGCACGCCTTGATATGCCGCAAACCCCCTCGCGGCCAAACGTCATGCTGATCATGTGCGACCAGATGCGCGGCGACTGCTTGGGCGTTGCCGGGCATCCGGACGTTAAGACGCCCAACCTCGATACGCTCGCCTGCCAGGGCACCCTATTCGACCATGCCTACAGCGCATGCCCAACCTGCATCCCCGCCCGCGTCTCGCTGTTCACCGGGCAGGCACCCGCCCATCACGGACGCGTGGGGTATGAGGACGGCATCGCATGGGACTTCGACAACATGATGCCCCAGGTCTTCCGCGATGCCGGCTACCAGACCGTCTGCCTGGGCAAGCTCCACGTGCATCCCCCGCGCCTGGCATGCGGGTTCGAAACCCTGCGCCTGCACGATGGATACCTGGGCTGCTATCAGCGAAACGATATCCCCCATTGGATGCATCAGGATGTCCACGACGACTATCTGCATTTCCTTCGCGACAACCTCGGTGAGCGCGCCTATCTGGACAGTTGCGGCCCCGACTGCAACTCGTGGACCTATCATCCCTGGATGTTCGAGGAGCGCCTTCACCCCACCAACTGGGTGACCGATGAGACCCTGCGTTTTTTGGAGACACGGGATAGGACGCGCCCGTTCTTCGCCATGGCAAGCTACGTCCGCCCCCATCCGCCCTTCGATGCCCCGCGATCCTACTACGACATGTATGCCGGCAAGGACCTGCGAGAGCCCGCCCGAGGGGACTGGGATGACACCGAGCTGCTTGAGCGCGACGGGCGTCTCGTTGCCGGCATACATGGATGCATCGACCCCGAGCTGCGCCACCAGGCCATGGCCGGATACTACGCCGCCATCACCCATGTGGACAATCAAGTCGGCCGCCTCATCAACGCGCTCAAGCGCGACGGCTCGCTCGAGGACACGGTCGTGATCTTCCTCTCCGACCACGGCGAGATGCTGTTCGACCATGCGAGTTTCCGCAAGCTGCTGCCCTACGAGGGCGCAGCGCACATCCCTGTGATCCTGCGCGTGGGTAAACATGTCCGCGCAACGAGCGCGCATAGGTGCTCTTCAACGGTGGAGCTCATGGATGTGATGCCCACGCTGCTCGATCTTGCAGGCGTACCGATACCAAGGGGTATCGACGGTCGATCTTTTGCAGGATGTGTCGATGGAAAGCCGTTCGAGCGTCCCTACGTGCACGGAGAGCATGCGTTCACAGAAGAACAGTCCCACCATTACATCGTGACCGACTCCGATAAGTACATATGGTTCTCGCAAACCGGCGTCGAACGATACTTCGACCTTGCGCACGATCCGTTCGAAACGCATGACGCCATCGACGATCCCTCGTGCCAGGAGCGGATCAACCATCTTCGTAACATACTCATCCGCGAACTCGAACCGCGTGAGGAAGGATTTGTGAAGAACGGCCGGCTCGTCGTCGGCGCGACGCTCAAAAATGTGCTCGAGTATCCATTGGATTAGGACGCGCGACTGACGTGAAACACCGCGGGGCCGATACGGAAGACATCCGTACCGGCCCCGCGTCATCTCTTTGGTTAATAGCGAGCAAAGCGTTAGCGAGCCTGCTCCTCGATTTTGAGCTCGAAATAATCCAAGCGCTTATACATAACGATATACTCGGCAACCGAACCGTCCATCAAACTGGTGGTGCGCTCGCGCTGTATACAGGGAACTCCGGATGGAAGGCCCAGATGTTCGCTGACGAAGGCCGGTGGATCGAGCAGCCCTCGAACCCGTTCCTCCGATGCCTCGCGCGATAGATGCAAGCCGAAATCTTCAGCAAAACGGTAGTACACGGACTCATAGTACGACGGGTCGACATCGCGCTTGAGAAAATGTGCCGGGATGTACGAAAGCTGAAGCTGATAGGAGACGCCCTCCCAGGAACGTAGACGGGTCACCAGGCCGTAGCCCGCGTCCCCGGTGAGCTGGAGACGATCGACGACAACGGGTTCGCGGCGGTCGTCCTCGAAAAACTCCAGGCCCAAAACCTCGGTTTTCTCACGAGTCCCCTCCCCATCGAATTTCTCGACCTCGCTGATGAGCACGGGCCGACGGCGGCGGGACCGGCTCACGAACGTGCCCCTACCCTGATGCCGAACCAAGAGCCCCTCCGCCGCAAGATCGTTGAGCGCGCGGATAACCGTGATGGAACTGGCCCCGAAGCGCTCGATCAGATCGGTATTGCTGTAGAACCGTTCTCCGGGTTCAAAGTCACCATGTTCGATCTCAGCCCTCAGCTGGTTCTCGATCTGCAGGTACTTGGGGGCACTCATGAACACAACCACTTTCAGCATGCCGCCGGGCGTCCATAGGCACCGGCGGCACATAACACATTACGCTAGTCTAGATCCACGGGGTCGATCGCATACTCACGGCGAGGCTGCTCCTCGCCTCGCGCGGCTGCGGCCGTCACAACCACCTTCGACACACCCGGCTCGCTGGGCAGGTCGAACATCGTCTGCTGGAGCAACTCCTCGCAGATGGAACGCAGACCGCGGGCGCCCGTCTTGCGCTCGAGGGCCTTGTTCGCGATCTCATGCAGCGCGGCATCTTCAAACTCAAGCTCAACGTTTTCAAGCTGGAACATGCGATGGTACTGTTTGACAATCGCGTTACGCGGCTCGGTGAGGATGCGTACGAGATCGTCCTCGGTCAGCGCCTGGGTCTGGGTGATCACCGGCGTACGACCGATGAACTCGGGTATCATGCCGAACGCGTTGAGGTCCTGCGGAAGCACCTGCTTGAGCAGCGTGTTCTCGTCGGCGCTCGTGGGCCCTGCGATCTCGGAGTTAAAGCCCACGCCCTTGTTACCCACGCGGTCGGCGACAATCTGATCGAGGCCGACGAACGCACCGCCGCAGATGAACAGGATGTTGGTGGTGTCGATCTGCAAAAGCTCCTGCTGGGGATGCTTGCGGCCGCCGGTGGGAGGCACCGAGGCAACGGTTCCCTCAAGGATCTTGAGGAGCGCCTGCTGAACACCCTCACCCGAGACATCGCGCGTGATGGAAAGGTTCTCGGCCTTACGGGCGATCTTGTCAATCTCGTCCACGTACACGATACCGATCTGGGCGCGCTCGATATCGCCATCGGCAGCGTTGATGAGCTTGAGCAGGATATTCTCGACATCCTCGCCCACGTAACCGGCCTCGGTCAATGCCGTGGCATCCGCGATGGCAAAGGGTACCTCGAGCACGCGGGCGAGCGTCTGGGCGAGCAGGGTCTTGCCGGTACCGGTGGGCCCCAGCAGCAAGACGTTGCTCTTGGCAAGCTCGACATCCTCGGCATCGGCGGAATGAGCCCCCAACGGCGTGCCGTCGGAGGTGTCATGAGCACCGGACTCCCCCAGAAGGACGCGACGATAATGGTTGTACACCGCAACCGACATGGCTCGCTTAGCGTCCTCCTGACCCATGACATACGCGGACAGCTCATCATAGATTTCATGCGGCGTGGGGACACGCGTGATGAGCTTCGAGGCGGTCTCGGCCATAGACGGCTCCTCCTGCTCCTCGACCTCAAGATCCCCGAGCTGCTCGGTCATGCCGGACTGCATCATGAAATCGCGGGCGAGGGACTCTTCGAGGATCTCGGTGCATGCAGCCACGCACTCGTCGCAGATAAATGTGTTGGAAGGGCCCTTTACGAGCTTGCGAACCTGGTCTTGGGTTTTACCGCAAAACGAGCAACGCACGACGTCGCCGCCACCCATCTCCGGCGTCTGGTCATCGGTTGCCATTAGTTGTCGCTGCCTTTCGCCGCGTCGGAACGGGAGGTGACGATGCGATCGACCAGGCCGTACTCGAGAGCCTGCTGGGCACGCATATAGTTGTCGCGCTCGGTATCGCGCTCAACGACCTCGAAGGGCTGGCCGGTAGCATCGGCGAGAATCTTGTTGAGGTTGTTGCGCGTCTCGCGGATCTCGCGCGCGGCGATCTCGATCTCGGTCTGCTGGCCCTGGGCGCCGCCGGAGGGCTGGTGGATCATAACCATGGAGTTGGGCAGGCAGAAGCGCTTGCCCTTGGTGCCGCTTGCCAAAAGGACGGCGGCCATGGAGGCGGCCATGCCCAGGCAGATGGTGGAGACATCGGGCTTGATGAAGTTCATCGTGTCAAGAATGGCAAGACCAGAATACACCTCTCCTCCCGGAGAGTTGATGTACAGGGAGATGTCCTTCTCGGAATCCTGGCTCTCAAGATGCAGGAGCTGGGCGATCACCAGGTTGGCCGTGGTGGAGTTGATCTCCTCGCCCAAAAACACGATGCGGTCGTTGAGCAGACGCGAATAGATATCGTAGCTACGCTCGCCGCGTGGAGTCTGCTCGATCACGTAGGGAACAAGCGCGGAATCGATGCGGTTGATCATATGACCCCCTTTTGAAGCAATATGTCTGAATAGAAGTATACGGTGCCCGGCCTCGCTCTCGCGAACCCCGAGCACCGTACGCAGAATCAGCTGTACAGCCGTATATGATACGTCAAATGCGACGGGTTGGACTACTCGGCGTCCTTAGCCTTGGCAGCCTCGTCGACCTCGGTCACCTTGGCGTTCTCGACCAGGTGATCGACGGCCTTGGAGCGACGGATGGAGTCGCGGATGGCGGGCATGCGGCCATCGGCCAGGAACTGGGCCTTGGAAGCCTCGACGTCCTCAACGCCGGCACGCTCGAACTCGGCGTCGATGTCCTCATCGGTGACCTCGACATTGAGCTCGCGAGCCAGGGCATCGAGGGCCAGGGACTCACGGGCAACATCGTTGGCCTGCTTGTGCAGGTCGGAGATGAAGGCCTCGGAGGACAGGCCGGAAGCCTGCAGCCAGCTGTCGAGGGTCATGCCGCGAGCGGAAAGGTTCTGCAGGAAGTTCTGGCCGAGCTCCTGGAACACGGACTGCTCGTAATCCTCATCCATCTCGTCGAGCTCGAGGCGCTCGGCGAGCTTGGCGACGCAACGGTTCTCCTTGAGCTGGGGAAGCTGCGCGTTCTTGTCGTTCTCGATCTCGATCTTGACGGCATCGCGCATGGCCTCGACGGACTCAAAACCAAAGGAGGTCTTAGCGAACTCATCGGTGAGCTCGGGGAGCTTGCGCTCCTTGACCTGCTTGACGGTGACCTCTACAGCATACTCGTCATCCCCGTCCTTCCAGGAGATCTCCTTGGAGTCGCCAGCGGAAAGGCCCACGAGACCCTCGTCGAACTCCTTGGGCAGAGAGCCGGAACCCATGGCGATGAGACGGCCCTCACCCTCGAGCTGCTCGGCGTCCTTAACGTTCTTGATGTCGCAAGAGACGTAGGAGTCGGCCTCAACGGCGTGATCGACGTCCTCGAAGGTTGCATGGTAGCCCATGAGCATGTCGACCTGCTGGTCGATCTCGGCCTCGGTGACCTCCGCGGGCGGCATCTCGATCTCGACGTCGTCGTAGGAAGAGAGCTCCGGGGTCGGACGGAGTGCGAACTCGACGGTGTAGGTGTAGTCGGTCTTATCGGCACACAGGTCGATCTCCTTGTACTCGCCCTCCTTGACGGGAACGATATCGAGCTCGTTGAGGAGCTGACCCTCGTGGGAGCCGATCAGCTCGTTGGTGGCCTGAGCCAGGACGGCCTCCTTGCCCAGAGCGGAATCGATGACCGGGCGAGGAGCCTTGCCGGCACGGAAGCCCGGGAAGCGGTACTGCTTGGCAGCCTCCTTGTAGGCCTTCTTGATCACGGCGTCGACGTCAGCGGCAGGAATGGTGACCGTAGCGGTGAGCTTGGCGTCCTTAACGTCAGAAGTGATGTTCAACGTTCCTCCTCAATACATGCTCGGCAGAACTCTGGGTGCCGAAACCCCTTGTTGACTTATATAAGTAACTGGTGCGGGCGAAAGGACTCGAACCTTCACGGGAATCCCACTGGAACCTAAACCCAGCGCGTCTACCAATTCCGCCACGCCCGCAACGTAGTCACGAGCGGATATTCTATCAGAATGCAGGGATAAGGTGAACGGCAACGCACAAGGTCACCAGGGTCACACGCATCCTGCATCCCAAATAAGCCCAAACGGGCCAATCCGCTCCCCCGGCGTAAGTTGTACCCCGCCATGCGGACAAAAAAACTCCGACCCGCCAAGCGAACCGGAGTTTCCAATCAACATGCGGTGGCCTATACAGCGACGAACTGTACCGAGCCCAAATCCACAGGCTACACGATGCCCTGGGCCATCATGGCGTCGGCGACCTTCTTGAAGCCGGCGATATTCGCACCCACAACCAGGTTGCCCTCGTGCCCGTACTCGGCGGCAGCGCTCGCGGCAGTCTCGTAGATGTTGGCCATGATATCGCGCAGCTTGCCGTCGACCTCGTCGAAGGACCAGGAGATATGGCCTGCGTTCTGGGACATCTCCAGGCCGGACACGGCGACGCCGCCGGCGTTCGCCGCCTTGCCCGGGGCAAAGAACACGCCGTTGTCCAGGAAGAACTCAGTCGCGTCGGCTGTTGTGGGCATGTTGGCGCCCTCCACCACGTACTTGCAGCCGCTGGCAACGAGCTGCTTGGCGTTCTCAAGGTCGAGCTCGTTTTGCGTGGCGCACGGCATGGCGATATCGCACGCCACCGACCAGGGGCGCTCGCCGTCTGCGTAGACCGCAGAGGGACGGACCTCGGCATACGCGGTCAGGCGCTCGCGACGGACCTCTTTCACATCCTTGAGCAGGTCGATGTCGATGCCCTCCGGATCGTACACAAAGCCCGAGGAATCGGAAACGGTGACAACCTTGGCACCCAGCTGCTCGGCTTTCTGGGCAGCATAGATGGCAACGTTGCCAGCGCCGGAGATAGCAACGGTCTTGCCGGCCAGCTCGTCGCCCTTCGCGGCGAGCATGTGGGTAAGGAAGTACACCGCGCCGTAGCCGGTGGCCTCGGTACGGGCAAGCGAGCCGCCGTAGGCCAAACCCTTGCCGGTGAGCACGCCGCTCCACTCGTTGCGCAGGCGCTTGTACTGGCCGAACATGTAGCCGATCTCACGGGCGCCCGTGCCGATATCGCCGGCGGGCACATCGGTGTTTGGACCGATGTGACGGAACAGCTCGGTCATGAATGACTGGCAAAACGCCATGATCTCGCGATCGGATTTGCCCTTGGGGTCGAAGTCGCAGCCGCCTTTGCCGCCACCCATGGGCAGCGTGGTGAGCGCGTTCTTGAAGATCTGCTCAAAGCCCAGGAATTTCAAAATGGAGAGATTCACGCTGGGGTGCAGGCGCAGGCCGCCTTTGTAGGGCCCGATCGCCGAGTTGAACTCGATGCGGTAACCGCGGTTGACCTGCACGCGGCCGGCGTCGTCCACCCAGGGAACGCGGAACAAGATCACGCGCTCAGGCTCGACCAGGCGCTCGAGAAGCGAAGCGGCCTCGTAGGCAGGGTTGGAATCGACCGCAGGGGCGATTGCAGTAAGGACCTCGTCGGCGGCTTGAATGAATTCGGGCTGATCGGCGTAACGCTCGCGGAGCTCCGCGATGACCCTCTGAGAGTAGGTCATGGTGCCTCCAATTGACTCAAAATATAAGTACTCGAACATGGTACCCCCGGGTACGGCGCACGGGCGCAGCGTATTCACGGTCGGAATGGTTTTATGCAAAGTCAAACCGTTTTAGCAGGTATACGGAATAAAAGGACGGGCCGATGCTCTCAACATTACAAACTCGTTTCGCACATGTGTGGCGGATTTGGAACGCCGCTTATCGGAAAAATCGACCGCAGGTGGTAAAGGCGGCTCCGCCCGCATAACGCTTACTTAAAAAACCTTGCCGCAGCGCTACGGTGACACCAGCAAAGCAAGTGAAGGGAGCACCATGGACAACGCGGCACTTACCCTGCATCTGTTCTCGAAAGGCTGGCTGTATTTTGGCGAGAACGATGTCGCATGGGACGGATCGGGGCATGCCATCGGAGGAATGCAAGTCGACGGAAGCCACCTGGGCGAGCTTATTGGGATCATTACCCTGGAACGCCCCGATGGAACCACCACAAACGAGGTATGCGGCCTTGCGCTCGATCGTGTAAAGACATTGTCAGAAGATAGCGAGCTCAGGATCCCCCGTGACCGCGTTGCGCCCGGTATCGCCTCGAGCATGCGTGAGGGCGACCTTACCGCGGTGACGCTGGTGGAGCTTGCCGGGGCCTGCAACGCGCTCGCCATCAAGCAAACGCGCGCGAACACCTATCGCGTAACGTACGATCCTCGCCTGGAGCTTGGAATTCCCGCGTTCCCACAGGTCACAGCTCGTGTTCTGTGGCTGCTGCGCTCGAAGGACGACGAACGGCCCGCCTGCCCGTTCAACATCTCCTTCGAGCCGCTGCAAAACATGGCCGGAGCCAACCTGGGTATGGTGCGCGGGCTCGTCCGCGGCGGCAAGGCCTGTCCGCTCGATGTGATGACCGTTATCGAGGAGCCGCACATTAAACTGGCGTAATATCTCCTATAGGTGTGAAATAAGACACGTGCACGTGGATATAATGCATGAGATTAACGGCATAGGACGAGAGGACGCCCCATGTTAAGCATCGTACTCATCATCCTCCTCGTGGTGGTTATCACGCAGGGATTCTACGTGGTCGAGCAGCAGACCGCCGTCATCATCGAGCGGCTGGGCCGCTTCCACACCATCGTGGGTGCCGGCCCGCACCTTATGATCCCGGTTATCGACCGCCGCGCGGCGCGCGTCAACCTGCGCACGCGCACCAACGCCTTCGATATCGATGCCAAAACCCAGGACAACGTGACCATCGGCCTGGTGGTTTCCGCGCAGTACCACGTGGACTATCGCCAGGGCGAGAGCGCGGCCAACTCCGGTATATATAAGAGCCACTACATGTTGCAGGAGCCCGAGGCCCAGATGCGCGACTTCATCACCGATGCCCTGCGCAGCTCCATCCCCTCGTACACGCTCGACGAGGTCTTTGCCAAGAAGGACGACATCGCCAAGGATGTTAACGCCACCGTATCCGAGCAGATGTGCGAGTACGGCTTTATGCTGGTGAGCACGCTGATCACCAAGATCGCGCTGCCTGCCGAGGTCGAGGACTCCATGAACCAGATCAACGCGGCCCAGCGCACCAAGGCCGCGGCCCAGGACCTGGCCGAGGCCGACCGCATCCGCCGCGTGACCGAGGCCCAGGCAGAGGCAGAGGCCATGGAGAAATCCGGCGAGGGCATCGCCAACCAGCGCAAGGCCATCGCGCAGGGCATCAAGGATTCGCTCGAGACGATCCAGGAGACCGGCGTGGGCAACGCCGAGGCAAACCAACTGTTCATGTTCACGCAGTGGACCGAGATGATGGCCGAGTTCGCCAAGAACGGCAAAGGATCCACCGTGGTGCTGCCGAGCGACTTTTCCCAGACGGCCTCCGTGTTCGAGCAGATGCTCACCGCGCAGGAGGCGGGCAAGGATACGGCGGAGTAAAGGCCCAGCAACAACCGGTCGGCGGCCGGCAGCAAAACCAGCTAAACGCAAAAGCGGGGGTACCGTGGAGCGCCCCCCGCTTTTTAAGACGGACGGCCCCGCAGCACCACCGCCGCATATATCAGTCGGGAATGAACTGCGCCAGATGACGACGCAAGGGCTCGTCGGGGGCCATCGATATCTATATCAAACGTGTCGGTACGCTTTTTGGGTTCGTGGACCATCTCCATGCATATCCGGCAGCCATGCGCGCCAGCTCATGCTCGGACAGGCATTGCTCGAAAGCCTGGTGGAAATCGGCGAAGGACTCATGCAGAGGCGGGTCATAGCCCGAAAACGACGAGCATTCGGGATTCCTTTCCCACAGGATGTCGGCGAGATAATCCAAATAGGCAGCGCCACCGCGAACGCGCATCTGGCTGCCCAAGCGAATAGGATGCTCAGATTCCTTCCCCAAACGGTCGCGCATGACCGCTTCGCCGATACCCGAAAGACCGATGGTCTGCAATGGATCATAGAAGAAGATAGGCATTTTGGCCTGTCGGTTAATCCAGTCAAGCTGCGTCGCATCCCCATCGCGCTCGAAGCCAAGGGCCTCGGTGATTTGTTTGTCAGGGTAAATACTCCATCGGCGTGCATGAGCTGGATCAAGCGAGATTCGCAGTCGGTCACCACCGACATGTTCGCCTCATCGCTATAGATACCATTAGCCGTATCGAAAATCTGCTTGGCCCCGTTTGCCCCATGCTGCGCCATGCACCTGATCACACTTGTCGTCTGACCGACGTACGCTTCGCTGTCGTTGGACAAAATGTAGACCATCGGCCGGTCCTTAGGGCTGTGGAGCTGCGCCCGATCGCATTCATCTCGAAATGCGCGGATGCGGGCCAGCAAGCCTCGATACTCCATTTGAGCACCCCTCGACCAGCGGCGATGATCATCTCGTCATTCGAAACTATAGCACGAGATTAATACCGCGAGAGGACTTCAAGCGCACCGGCACCACTGGCGGAAACACGGACCGCCGTCCGGCGGAAACGACAGCCAAACCGAAAATGCCCTGTGGCACTTCAGGTACACTTGCAGCAATATGCGCGCCAACCGGCGCACCCAGTACAAGAAAGGGTCCATCATGAAGCAGCTCAATGAGAAGGTCGCTATCGTCACCGGCGCGGGTCAGGGCATTGGCAAGGGCATCGCGCTGTGCCTGGCAAAGCGCGGCTGCAAGATCATTGCAACCGGTCGTCGCCTGGAGCCCATCGAGGCCACCATTGCCGAGATCAAGGGACTCGGCGGCGACGGTCTGGCCATGAGCTGCGACTCCGCCGACCGCGAGCGCGTTTTCGAGGTCGTCAAGACCGCCGTCGACACCTTCGGCTCCATCGACGTCATCGTGAACAACGGCCAGGCCATCGTCCCCTCCCAGCCGGTCGAGGACACCGAGTACGAGAACATGCTCAAGGCATGGCAGTCCGGCGTGATCGGGTCCCTCAACTACATGCAGGCCGCCTTCCCCTACATGAAGGAGCAGCATGAGGGCCGCATCATCAACTTCGCGTCCGCAACCGGCATGTTCGGCATCGCCGGCCAGCTGGCATACGGCTCCAACAAGGAGGCGCTGCGCGGCCTGACCAAGATCGCCGCCAAGGAGTGGGGCCAGTACGGCATCTGCGTCAACATCGTGCTGCCCGGCGCCGAGTCCCCGGCCGCCAAGGCGTGGGCCGAGAAGTTCCCGGAGGAGTACGCCAAGCAGGTCAATCTCAACCCCATGAAGCGCTTCGGCGACCCCGAGATGGACATCGCCCCCGTCGTCGCCTTCCTCGCCGGCCCGGATTCGTGCTACTTCTCCGGCCAGAGCGTCATCGTGGACGGCGCCAACAGCATCATGCCGTAAGGCGGGGTGTGAGAGCGGGGCGACGACTTGCACGATTCGGCGACTCGAGCGAAACATCGACTCGACAGGCGAGGCGGGCTCTTTTAGGGGCCGCCTCGCTTTTTGGGCCAACGTAAGCATCGACGCACACCGCGCATCGACCTATGCCCTTGACATAGCAGAGATTGACCAAACAATCGCCGAGCCTCCCGCCATAGGGAGACTCATGCGATCGAATGAAGACAGGATAATGGCGATGCGCACAGGTGCACACACGCCCGAAATACCCGAACCCAAGATGATGGTCCCGATGCCTCGATGCTTGAAACCGACTCGAATTCAGGCGAAACAGCCTTGCATGCGAGTTCGATGGGCCCAACGAATAATTACAGCGCGATTTAAACCACGTTTTGACCCACGCCATAACCAATAACGCAACAAAACGAAAACAGCTCAAGGCGTTTATATGCCCTGAGCTGCTGTTATCTTTGGAGCGGGCGACGGGAGTCGAACCCGCCTCATCAGCTTGGAAGGCTGAGGTTCTACCGATGAACTACACCCGCAAATATGGTCGGGACGACAGGATTTGAACCTGCGACATCCTGCTCCCAAAGCAGGCGCGCTACCAAACTGCGCCACGTCCCGAAGGTGTTGAGCAGCTGGGTGATGACCCTGCTTGTCCCAATGGTTTTTTATTATATGGCAGGCCCGTGCAAAGGGCAACCGAGATTTCGATGCTTGCGAGCAATCGAGCGGAGTGATGTCGAATGGGGCCGATGCCGCTCGTTCATTCGAATTGAGCGGCGTGGCAGCGGTCGAGCCGACAGACGGATCGCGGGGCGCACGTGGCGGGGGCGGGACCGATAACGCCGCATCGGACAGATCCCTGGGGCGACGGTCTGGCCTCGGGGCTCGACATGCGAAGATGGACCCACAGCAATCATTCTATGCGGCAGAACGTACCGCAATGTTCCTTTTGTGCGGCGGTTCGACACCGCAGTTTTCATTTAGTGCGGTATTTTTCTACCACACAAAAGAATACTGTGGTAATTCAGACACAACCCAACCAGATAGGTTTTTAGACATCAATACGAAACCGCAGGTAGATAGGGTGCCAGCATTTGATGTCACGCGTCAAACGACCACTCGCAGCTCAAAATAACCGCACGCAACTGAATTTGCGGTAAAAAACTACCGCACAATTATTACGTGTGGTGCCCAACCGCCACACGTAATAGATCGTGAGATACAACCTACCACACATTTTGAACAGTGCGGCATTGCGGCGATGCGAATCGCCCGCGTCACACGCCCCCCCCGCACGTGAGATCTCGTCCCCCATGGCACTTCCTACGCGTCACGAACCCCATATCTGCCACCGCACGGCATCCAACCTGCGCTGCCGGGGCCGGCTGCCCGCACTGCCGTCAGCGCACCCGCACCGCCCGCGGCTGCCCCACCCACGCCCTCACCCGCGCCACGCCCGTACCGCGCCTCGTGCGCGGCAACGCCGGAAATCGCCACCCCTATAACACGGTCCCAAGGCGTATCCTGATACATAGATAAGACGATAAAACGCATAGGAGGAACTTATGGCCTGGCACACCCTGGGCACCGCCCGCACCGCGCTGCACATCACCGGTCGCCGGTTCGTCGATGACACCGCCCGCGATGCACGCAACATCAGCGCCAGCCTACGCGTGTTCGTCCTCACCGTCGTCGTTTCGGTCCTTATGGGTGTTGCCGGATGGGCGTTCCTCCTGTCTTTGCGTACCGTGACGAGCATCCGCGAGGCCAACCTGTGGCTATTCGCCCTCCTCCCCCTGGTCAACGTGACGACCGTCTGGCTGTACCACAACCACGGCCTGCGCGCCTCGCGCGGCAACAACCTGGTGATCGATTCCACCCTCACCGGCACGCACATCCACGCCCGCATGGGCCTGCTCACCTTTGTCTGCTCCACCGCCACGCACCTCGCCGGCGGCTCGGCCGGACGAGAGGGCGCTGCGGTGCAGATCGGCGGAACCATCGCCAGCAATGTGAGCGCGCTGTTCAAGGTGCGCGACCACGACCGCCGCGACCTCATGATGGCCGGTATCTCCGCGGCATTCGGAGCGGCATTCGGCACCCCGCTCGCGGGTGCGTTCTTTGGTATGGAGATGTGCTTCGTGGGCAAGCTCGACTACTCGGCGGGTCTGTATTGCCTCACGGGCTCGTTCATCGGCAACGCGGTCTCGCGCATGCTGGGCAGCGAATTCGCCTTCCAAACCATTCCCGTGGTCCCCGATCTCTCCCTCGCCACGCTCGCGCTCGTAATACTCGCCGGCGTGGCGTTTGGAGCCATGGCACGGCTGTTCACCCTGACCATCCGAACCGTCAAGCGCCTGTACGGCCGCCTGTTCCCCAACTACCTGGCACGCGCCGCGGCTTCGGGCGCCATGCTCGCCCTGCTGTTCATCGGCTTTGGCCTGTACCGCTATGGCGGACTGTCCGAATGGCTGCCCGGCGCGGCGTTCCACGGCCAGACCACCCTGGCGGACGCGTTCCTCAAGCTCGCCCTCACCGCCCTCACCGTTGGCGTGGGATTTCAGGGCGGCGAGGTCACGCCGCTGTTTGGTATCGGTGCCGCACTGGGAGGATGGATCGGCACCATCACGCTGGGCGACCCGGGATTCATGGCGGCGCTCGGCATGGTGGCCATGTTCGGCAGCGCGCTCAACGTACCCATAACCACCATCATGCTGGGGATAGATATGTTCGGCTCGGGCGCCGGGGCGTACTTCGTTATCGTGAGTTTCATTTCCTACCTGGTTGCCGGCCATCGTGCGCTCTATCCCGCCCAACGCATCGTGACGCCCAAGCGCCGCTCGCTCAAACAGGACGTTGGCCTCACCGTCGCCGACGTCATCGAGCGCCACGGCGATCCGTTGGAGGAGCTCATCGAGGGCATCAGCGCCGCATCCGAGGCCGCAGCCGGCCCCGTCGAGAACGGTGATGGTGAGACCGGTGGGGTCCCGGATCGCGCCGCCGCCAAGACCGCGACCAGCTCGGAGGCCGCCGGCGACCCCTCCACCACCGACCCCACCGACAATCCCTCGCCCACCAAGCACGACAACTAGCCGCGATTCGTCATATAACACTCATGCGTTCACGCCCTCACGCCACGCCCATACAACGCGGGCACGGGGGCGCTACACTAGACAGCTAGCATGCAAACGGTTCGCAAACAGAAAGGCCCCACGATGGCCGTCACCCCCGTCAACAACCTGCTGGGAAAGACCCTCATCATCGTCAACCCCCAAGCGCAGTCCGGCGCCGCGGCAAACGCGGCCGAACGCCTCAAGCGCTTCCTCACCATGTACCTGCACGAGGAGAACTTCCAGGTCGCCCTTACCGAGCGCCCCCGCCACGCCACCGAGCTGGCGGCAAACGCCGGCGGCTTCAACACGGTCCTGGCCCTGGGCGGCGACGGCGTGATCCACGAGGTGGTGGCGGGCCTCATGCGTCTTCCCCGCTCCAGCCGCCCCACCCTGGGCGTGGTCCCCGTGGGTTCGGGCAACGACTTCGCCCGAACGCTGGGCCTCACCGACTGCACGGGCAAGGATTTCGCGCACCTGCTGGGCACGGAGCGCGTGGCCATCGACGTAATCCGCGTGGACCACGACCATGGCACCGAATATGTAGACGAGACGTTCTCCATGGGCCTGGATGCGGCCATCGGCCTGGGCACGCACGACCTGCGCTACACCACCGGCCTCTCGGGCATGCCGCTGTACATGGCCAGCGCCGCACGGGCGTTTGGGCGCGACTACCGCGCATTCGCCACGCGCTGCAGCTTTGATGGCGAGCCCGCCGAGGACCTGTGCACCATCACGTTCGCCGTCCAAAACGGCCCCACCTACGGCTCCGGCTTCCAGATCTGCCCCGATGCGGACCCGTGCGACGGGCTTATGGACATCTGCTACGCCTGCGGCCCTGCGCCCCGCTTGATTGCCCTGCCGGTTTTTCTCTCGGCCCAAAACGGCAAGCACGTCAACCACAGGCACATCGTGATGCGCCGTGCCGAGCATCTGCACATGGAGCTGTCCGAACCGAACTTTCCCATCCAGGTGGACGGCGAGAGGCTCTATGCGTCCACGCTCGACCTGAGCATCATGCCGGCCGCGCTCAACGTGTTCAGGCCCATCGTCACCAAATAGTAAAACGCCCCGGAACAAGCCTGATCATCGATGCGTGCTCCGGGGCGCAGCGGACCCGGCCCCAAACGGGACAAGATTCCGGCGGCTTCCCTACAGGCAGGCGTCTGCCACGGTCTTGCGCACCACAAGCATACCGGGAATGCGTATGGCCTGCGGGGCCTCACCCGGATCAAACGGTTTCACAGCGCTCTCGAACACCGTCCGCCCGCGCTTGTGCAGGTCGAATCGAACCGTGGTGAGCTCGTTGTTGGGCAGGAAATTGTCGAGTGAGTCGTCGACTCCGACCACGCTCACCTGACGGGGGACATCGATTCCGCGATCCATGAGAGCGGCGATGACACCCATGGCCATCTGGTCGTTTGCGGCGTATACCGCCGTCATCTTCTTGTCGTCGGCGAGCTTGAGCCCGATGTCGTATCCGCTCTGCGCGGACCAGTCGCCATGCATCGGTTCGATCGGCTCGATGCCGGCATGCACCAGAGCGTCCCTCCAGCCCGCCTCTCGAAAGGTATTGTCGATCGAATACTCGGGGCCGGCAACATAGCGGATCTGGCGATGCCCGTGCTCGAAGAGGTGGTTCATGACCATCGCCGAGCAGCCGTAATGATCGGAATCGACCGTGGTGCACAGCGGGTGCGCGTACATGGTCACCAAAACGGTGTTCATACCGTTTTGCGGCTCAAAGGATTCGAAATCAGGAGCCATGCGACTCATGCCGATAATCATGGCGTCAACGGGAAGCTCCGCCATACGGCGCGAAGCCTCCTCGAGGGAGAACCGCTCGGTCTTGCTCATCTCGATCAGCGTGATAGCGTACCCGTGGTCGCGCGCGGCGGAGCTGATGCCGTCGAGCATGGTGAGGTTGCCGATCTGGGTGATGTCGTTCACGCACAGGCCGACCGAGTGATACGCTCCCCCGCGCAACGACCTGCCGGCGTAGTTGGGCCGGAACCCCAGTTGCTTCATGGCCCCACGAACCCGCTCGCGCGTCTTGTCGTTCACGTTGGGCAGGTTGTTGACCACGCGCGAGACGGTCTGCTGCGACACACCGGCAGCGGCGGCGACATCGGCCATGGAGACCGAACGGGAACGGACGGATTGGGGAGTCGGATTGGCCATGCGGGCCTCCTCAACAAGGGACGATACAACGAATACACATAGCTGCTTATTCTATCGTCTTAACAGGGCCTATAGATATTAATTGCGAATCGTCCAGCCCGAAAACCATTTACGGAAAAATACCTACCAGTCAACGGAAAGCGCGATACGCTATGATAATGCGTTGTGAGTACGTTAACATTCTAGTATGAATGCCACCGCGGCGCCACCACACGCAGGCCGCCGCTCAACAACGGGCCGCTCGGCCGACCCCCGACAAAAGGAGGATACGTGGTCTCAAGCAAGCCTTTCGGGTCAACAGCTGACGGCCGCCGCGTCACCGTCTACGAACTGACCGCAGGTAAAGTCCACATACGCGTCATGGATTTCGGCGCCACACTGTTGGGTGTTGAGTGCCCGGACTCCCAGGGAACCATAGGCGACATCCTGCTTGGCTTCGACTCCATCGAGGGCTATTTCGACGATCCGGCCTGCTACGGCTGCACCATCGGCCCGTCGGCCAACCGCACCGACAAAGGCGAGGTCACCATCGAGGGCACCAGCTATCAGCTTCCGCAAAACGATGGCCCCAAGCAGGCCAACAACCTGCATACGGACCTCCAGCACGGCCTGCACAAGCGCCTGTGGGATGCCCGGGTCGATGAGCGGGCAAACGCCGTGACCTTCACCTGCCGTCTTGCCAACGGCGAGCTGGGACTGCCGGGCAACCGCACCTTCACGGCCCGCTTTGCGCTGGATGAGGGCGATGGGGGCGCCGTCCTGCACGTAGACTACGGCTGCACCACCGATGCCCAGACCTTCGTGAACATGACCAACCACAGCTACTTCAACCTGACCGGGCACGACACCGGCAGTGTGCACGATCAACTGGTGCAGATCGAGGCCGACGCCTTCCTGCCGCTGCGCGAGGACAACGTCTCCTGCGGCGAGGTGCGCCCGGTTGAGAACACGGCATTCGACTTCCGCACGCTCCATGCCCTGGGCGAGCGCATCGAAGATGAGGACCCCCAGCTTGTGAACGCCCGCGGCTACGACCACTGCTTCTGCGTACGCGGCTTTGAGCCCGACGGCTCCCCGCGTCCGGCCCTGCACGCCGAGGATCCCGTATCGGGCCGCACGCTCGATATCGCCATCACGGCGCCCGGCGCGCACCTGTACACGGGCAACTGGCTCGACGACTCCCCCGCTAAGGCCGGGGCAGCGTATACGCCCCGCTGCGGCTTTGCATTCGAGCCGGAGTTCTACCCCGACAACATGCACCACGCCGAGTGGCCGCATCCCGTATGCACACCCGAGCATCCCTACCGTTCATCCATCGCATACCGCTTTGGCACCAAATAGGTCGTACCATCTAACCTAGGTATCAACCCCCTCCTGTCTGCAGGAAGGCTCAATCGGAAAGGAAACCACCATGGCAAAGATCGCATGCCAGGCCGGCCTCGACCGCGCCCGTGAACTGTTCAAGGCCGAGTTCGGCACCCCCGCCGAGGGCGCCGAGGTCCTCTACGTCCATGCCCCCGGCCGCTCCGAGATCGCCGGCAACCACACCGACCACGAGGGCGGCCACGTTATCGCCGGCTCCCTGGACGTGGCGGTCGACGGCATCGCAGTTGCCAACGGCACCAACAAGATCCGCGTGGCAGACGACGGCTTCCCGCCGTTCGAGATCGAGCTCGACAACCTGGATGTGCACGAGGACGAGCTGGGCACCTCCGAGGCGCTCGTTCGCGGCATGGCGCACGAGATCGCGGCTGTGGGCGGCACGCCGGCCGGTTTCGACTTCGCCTTCACCTGCTCCGTTCCCTCCGGTGGCGGCCTGTCCAGCTCCGCGGCCGTGGAGGCCGCATACGGCCGCGCCATGGAGGCCCTCTGGAAGTCCGAGCCCGTTGACGCCGTCACCCTGGCCCAGATGAGCCAGCGCACCGAGAACAACTTCTACGGCAAGCCCTGCGGCCTTATGGACCAGGCGGCCGTGTGCCTGGGCGGCCTGTCCTACATGGACTTCGAGAACCAGGCCAAGCCTGCCACCAAGAAGCTCGAACTCAACTTCGAGGACCATGGCTACGCCCTCGTGCTGGTAAAGGTGGGTGCCGACCACGCCGCCTCCACCGACGACTACGCCGCCGTTCCCGGCGAGATGCAGCAGGTTGCCGCCGAGTTCGGCAAGACCCGCCTGTGCGAGGTCAGCCAGGCCGACTTCGACGCAAAGCTCCCCGAGCTGCGCGCCAAGCTGGGCGACCGCGCCTGCATCCGCGCCATCCATTACTGGTACGAGAACGACCTGGTGGACAAGCGCTGGGATGCCCTCAACGCCGGCGATATCGACACCTTCCTGACCCTCACCCGCGCTTCCGGCGCAAGCTCCGCCATGTACCTGCAAAACGTCACCGCCGAGCTGGGCAACAACCAGCCGGCCATGTACGCCCTGGGCCTGGCCGAGCATATCCTGGACGGCCGCGGGGCCGTGCGCATCCACGGCGGCGGCTTTGGCGGCACCATCCAGGCCTTCGTGCCGGTTGAGCTTGCAGACGAGTTCATGAGCAAGATGGACGCATGGCTGGGCGAGGGTTCCTCCCGCCGCTATGTCATCTCCGAGGAGGGGGCGTACGCAGCATGGCTGTAACCGTTACCGTTCCGTCCGATTCCGAGCTGCGCTGTGCCGTCCAGGCGCTCGTCGACTACTGCTCCTGCCGCGAGCTCATCGGCCACGATGATCGCGCCTGGGCCTACAACACCGTGCTCGAATGCGCCGGCGCCACGGGCCCCGCACCCCAGACCGCCTGGGTGCTCGCCCAGGAGTCCGAGGTAGACTCCCCTGCCGACTTCAACCTCGAGGGCACGCTCGACACCATCGCCGAGGCCGCCGTGAACAACGGTGTGGCCGAGGACACCGCCAGCGGCCGCGACCGCGCCTCCATGCGCATCATGGGCACGCTTATGCCCAAACCCTCCGAGTGCATCAGCGAGTTCCACGGCCGTCTGGGGGTGGGCGAGCCGGTAAGCGCCACCGATTGGTTCTACAAGATGAGCTGCGATGCGGGCTACGTGCGCCGCGCGGCCATCGCCCGCAACATCTGTTGGGACACCCAAACCCGCTGGGGCAACCTGGAGATCACCATCAACCTGTCCAAGCCCGAGAAGGACCCGCGCGACATCGCGGCCGCCGGTGCCGCCAAGCCGTCCAGCGAGGTCTATCCGGCCTGCCAGCTGTGCATCGAGAACGAGGGCTACCCCGGACGCGGCGCCAGCACCGGCAGCGCGCACCCCGCACGCCAGAACCTGCGCATCATCCCCATCGAGCTGGGCGGCGACCGCTGGGGGCTGCAGTACAGCCCGTACGCGTACTTCAACGAGCACTGCATAGCCATGAGCTGCCACCACCGCCCCATGCACATCGATGCCGAGGCGCTCGAGTGCCTTCTGGACTTTGTGGACACGCTGCCACATTACTTCATCGGCTCCAACGCCGACCTGCCCATCGTGGGCGGCTCGATCCTGTCGCACGACCACTACCAGGGCGGCGCGCATGAGTTCGCCATGATGAAGGCGAAGGTCGCCGGCGAGTTCACCATCCCGGGCTTCGAGGGCGTGGAGGGCGCCGTCATGCAGTGGCCGCTGTCGGTCCTGCGCCTGCGCGGAACGGACCGCACGCAGGTGGCCGCAGCCGCCGTGCACGTGATCGACGCCTGGCGCGCCTGGTCCGACGCCGAGGCGGGCGTCGTGGCCCGCTCCGAGGACGGAACCCCGCACAACACCGTTACCCCCATCGTCCGCCGCGTCGACTCGCTCGACCGCCCGGGCGGGGACATCTACGAGGTGTTCTTGGCCCTGCGCTGCAACATCACCACCGATGAGCACCCCATGGGCGTGTTCCACCCGCATGCCGAATGGCACCACATCAAGAAGGAGAACATCGGCCTGATCGAGGTCATGGGCCTGGCCGTGCTGCCCCCGCGCCTGGTGGGCGAGCTCGGCGCCGTCGAGGATTTGCTCGTCGACGCCGCCTCCGGCACGATCGACGCCGCGGGACTGGCCGCCGCGCTCGAGGCCAACGAGCTGGCCGCGCCGCACGCCGCATGGGCCGAGGACGTCTTTGCCCGCCGCGGTGCCCAGATCTCCAAAGAGACCGCCCAGGATATCGTTCGCGAGGAGGTCGGTCAGGTCTTTAGCCATGTGCTTGAAGACGCCGGGGTCTTCAAGTGGGACGAAGCCGGCCGCGCCGCCCAACAGCGCTTCATCGATTCCCTCTAAGCTGCTCTGCGCCTTACCCCGGGCGTTTGAATAGCTTCCCTTTCCTTACACCCATCGGTCCACACGACGCCGATGGGTGCCTTTTTATGCAGCGACAACACGGGTTGCACCAGCGCGCTACGCCTGCCTGGCCGCACGCTCGCGACGCGCCATACGCCAGCGCACCACGGCTAGCACAAAGCCCACCACCACGAGCGCGGCCGTGAGCCAATAGGCCCAGCGATACCCGTAAAAGAAGATCTCGGGCGCACCGGCTACGTACCCGGTGACACGGTATCCGGCCTTGGCGCTCATCTGGCCGTACAGCACCGCCATGCCACCCGAGATACCCAGCGCCATACCCATGTTCTGCGCGAGGCTCTGCACGCTGCCCACAAACCCCAACGCATCCTCAGGCGCCGCGCTCATGACGAGCGCGTTGTTGGGGCTCTGGAACATGGAGGTACCCAACGACATAAGGGCCACGAACGCCACGATCTGCACGACAGGGCTATCCTGCGAGAGCGACCCCACGGCAAAGATGCCCAGCGCATACACGCCCAGTCCCACCACTGTGGGAACATGGCACCCGATACGATCGGACAGCGAACCGGACAGCGGTCCAACAAAGGCATTGACCAGCGGAATCACCGCAAACAGCAGACCGGCGACCTCGGGTGAGAACCCATGGGCATCCTGGAAGTAGAACGGCAGGACGATCTCGGTGGACCCGATGGCCACGAAACTTATGAGGCAGACCACGACGCTGATGTCGAACACGCGTCCACGGAAGATGGAAAGCTGCGCCAGCGGCTGCACGCACCGGCGCTCATGCAGCACGAACCCCACCAGCAGCAGCGCACCGGCGAACAAGACCGCGCCCAAAAGGGGCGTGAAGCCCCGCTCTATGAGCGTGACCGAGCATAGGGCGAGCGCCATGCCCGGTACGAGCAGCACCGCGCCCAAGGTGTCGAAGCGCGCGCCATCGCGCTCGGGACGCCCGAACGGCAGCGTCTTGAACCCCGCGATCAGGGCGATCGCCGCCACCGGAACGTTCACCCAGAAAATGAACTCCCACGGCAGCACGGACACGATGGCGCCGCCCAGCACCGGGCCGCACATCATGCCGAGCGCCACGAAGCTCGCCAAGAGGCCCAGGGCGCGCCCCAGCTCGCGAGCGGGAAACGTCTCGGTGATGATGCCCATGTTGTTGGCCATGGTGGCCGCGGCGCCTATACCCTGCAGTGCACGGGCCACCAGCAGCATCTCAAACGAGCTCGCAAGGCCGCACAGAAGCGACCCCACGCCAAAAACCGCCACGCCCACCTGGAACAGATGCACTTTACCGAATAGATCGCCCAGGCGACCGAACACCAGCAGCACGGCGCAGATGGCGATCAGGTACACCGACGCCACCCATTGGATGGCATCGAGCCCCACGCCGAGCTCCTTTTGCATCACCGGCAGCGCAACGTTCACGATGCTCGAATCCAGCGTGGACATGAACGTCATCACCAGCACGGTGATGAGGATGGCCCATTTGTTCTTGTGGCCCGCAGCCCCCATACAGCCCCCTCTTCCATCTACACCCCCGAAACACAAAAAGAGGGCGGATCCCTGGCTTCATAGCAGCATGGAGCTGGGAACCCACCCTCTTGCGGGGTTCGTTATCGATTACACCCATTAAACCACGGGCCGACATGCCTCGTCAAAGCTCAAACGCAATCCTTACAGCGTGGTGATACGGAACTCATCCATGGGGATGGTGCGGGCGGAGCGGCTCGCGGGATCGGCGATCTGGTCGGCGGCGTAACCCACGGTGAGCATATGCACCGGGTACAGGTCGCTCGGCAGGCCGAGCTCGTTGATGGCGATCATGGGATCGAAATGGCACACCCAGCACGTGGAAAGCCCCAGGTCCTCGGCCTGCATCATCATCTGGTCGCACACGATGGACGAGTCGATATCGCCTGCGTCCATGCTGTCGTACTTGCGTACCCATGCCGTGTCGACCTTGGTGCACACCACCAGCACCAGCGGAGCGCCGAAAACGCTGCCATCGCGCTCGAAGTGATGGGCGGCATGCCCGGCGCGCTCGCGCAGACGCGGCGTGTCGCACACCAGGACTCGCGTGGAATGGTTGTTGCACGCGGACGGCGCGATGCGCCCCGCCTCCAGGATGGCGGCGAGCTTCTCGGGCTCAACGGGACGGTCCTCGTAAGCACGGCACGAATAGCGGGCGTGGGTCAGATCGGCAAAGGACATGGGCTCTCCCCTCGATGGCATATCGATGACAAACGTCTCCATCATACCCCGCGGCGCCCTACAGCGTGGCGAGCGCCTGCTCCACATCGGCCAGCAGGTCCTCGGTGGACTCGATACCGCAGGACAAGCGCACCATATCCGGCTCGACGCCGGCGGCGGCCAGCTCTGCATCGTTCATCTGGCGATGCGTGGCGTTGGCCGGGTGCAGGCAGCAGGTGCGGGCATCGGCAACGTGCGTGGCGATCTGGGCCACATGCAGGTTCTTCATGAACTGCTCGGCCGCGGCGCGCCCCCCGTTAAAGCCAAAGCTCACCACGCCGCATGTGCCATCGGGCATGTACTTCTGCGCGCGCTCGTAATAGGCGTCGCCGGGCAGGCCCGGGTAGCGCACGAAGCGGATGGCGGGATGCTGCTGTAGGAACTCGGCCACCGCTAGAGCGTTCTTGCAGTGCTGCGGCATGCGCACATGCAGGCTCTCCAGGCCCAGGTTGAGGATGAACGCGCTCTGCGGGCTCTGGACGGAGCCCAGGTCGCGCATGAGCTGGGCGGTCGCCTTGGTGATGAAGGCGCCCTCCAGGCCAAACTGCTCGGCGTACACCACGCCGTGATAGGACTCATCGGGCGTGGTGAGGCCGGGGAACTTGTCGGCATGCGCGAACCAGTCGAACGTGCCGGCGTCCACGATGGCACCGCCCACGCACGCGCCGTGGCCGTCCATGTACTTGGTGGTGGAGTGGGTCACGATATCGGCGCCCCACTCGATCGGGCGGCAGTTGACCGGCGTGGCAAAGGTGTTGTCCACGATCAGCGGCACGCCGTGGGCATGGGCCGCATTGGCGAAACGCTCGATATCGAACACCTTGAGCGACGGGTTGGAGATGGTCTCGCCGAACACGAGCTTGGTGTTGGGGCGGAACGCCGCCTCGAGTTCCTCGTCGGTGCAATCCGGGTCCACGAAGGTGCACTCCAGGCCCATGCGGCGCATGGTGTGCTTCAGCACGTTGAAAGTTCCGCCGTACACCGCCGAGCTGGCCACCACGTGGTCGCCGCATCCGGCGATATTGAAGACGGCAAAGAAGTTGGCCGCCTGGCCCGAGGACGTGAGCATTGCCGCCGATCCGCCCTCGAGCTCGGCGATCTTCTTGGCCACCAGATCGGTGGTGGGGTTCTGCACGCGCGAGTAGAAGTAACCCGACTCCTCCAGGTCGAACAGCTTGCCCATGTGCTCGGAGGTGTCGTACTTCCAGGTGGTGGACTGGTAGATGGGAATCTGACGGGGCTCGGCGTCCCCGGGGTGATAGCCGCCCTGCACGCACGTGGTGCCGATATGCTCCTTGACCATGATGTACTCCTCACTCGACGCGGTGCGTCGTTTGCGATCATCTGGGTAGAATGGTACTCGCAAAACCATACACCCAAGGAGACCCATTATGGCATTCAACAAGCTCGAAACCGAACTTGATCGCGAGGCACTTAAATCTCAGGCGGCCGAGCTGCACGCACGCGGCTACAACTGCGCCCAGTCCGTACTGTGCGCGCTGGCACCGGTGCTCGGGATCGATGAAGACGCCGCATTCACCCTGGCCGAGGGCTTTGGTGCGGGCATGGGCGGCATGACCGAGACCTGCGGCGCCATCTCGGGCGCCGTCATGGCGCTGGGCCATGCCACGAGCAACGGGCGAACGAATCCCACCAGCAAGGGAGCAACCTACAAGCTCTCCCGCGAGCTATGCGCCGGCTTTATGGACAAGAACGGCACGACCGTATGCCGTGAGCTCAAGGGCGTGGGCTCGCCCGAGGGCCCGCGCCGCAGCTGCCCGGGCTGCATCGATGACGCCATCGACCTGACCGTGGATATCCTCAACAGGTAAACCGAGCGGCCCCGCGCATATAGCACGGGACCGCCGTCATTTCCATACGTTTTCGAATCAGAACTCGGCAAACCGCACCGGGCCCACCGCAGGGGTGACCGAACCGTTCGTGAGCTCGGTGATAACCGGCAAAAAAGCCAGCTCCTCCCCCGCCTTGAACACCACCGAGAGCGCCACGGCGTCGGTGAAACCGGTGCCGGCAACCTTGCCGCCGGCTGCCTCGACCGCACGCAGCACTTGCTCGTACAGGGCATAGGGAACCGTCAGCGTCACGGTGAGCACGCTCGTCATCTCCACGAGCATGCCCTGCGCCCTCGCCGCCCCGATCGCCGCCTGGGCGGCCGCGGTGTACGCGCGCACCAGCCCGCCCGAGCCCAGCAGCGTGCCGCCGAAGTAGCGCGTGGTAACGCAGCACACGTCCCTGAGGCTCGCGCCGCGCAGGACCTCAAGCGTGGGCATGCCGCTCGTGCGCTGGGGCTCGCCGTCATCGCTCGCGCGCTCCGTGCCGTCCGCCAAAATGAAGGCGGGCACGTTGTGCCGCGCATCGTAATGACGCGAACGCATGGCCGCCTGATGGGCCTGCGCCTCATCGGCCGACTCCACATGGATAAGCTGGCCGATGAACCGGCTCTTGCGGTCCACAAACTCGCCTACGGCCTCAGCGCCCGCACGCATGGTGATATAGCTGTCCATGGATATGCCTCCGCTCGTGCTCGATCGATACCCGCTACGCACTGTGGGGAGAGAATATGCGAAGCGGACCGATAAGCCGGGTTCTGTCGTGGGCGATCATTTATCTTGCCCGCATGTCACCATGCGATTCCACGCGCGCTACCCGAGTGCAAGCCGGGCCGGCCCATAGCACTCCTATTTGCGCTTGCTCCGAATGGGGTTTGCCAAGCCGCCATATTGCTACGACGCTGGTGGTCTCTTACACCACCGTTTCAGCTTTTCCCTTTACGCCAAGACGTAGGTGGGAGTCTTCTTTTCTGCGGCACTTTCCGTCGGGTCGCCCCGCCTGGCCGTTAGCCAGCATTCTGCCCTGTGGAGCCCGGACTTTCCTCACATGCAGACATGCTGCATGCGCGATCGCCTGGCCCGCTTCGCAAGCGCCTATTGTACCACGCCTGCGCGCCAAAGGCCGTGCTACTCGCCGGCACCACACGGTTTGTACTTTTGCATCGCTCCCCCTGTCACGGTAAAGTGTCTGTTAAGTTTTTGTAAGCTTTGTAAAAGCAGGGAGCACGTCGTGGACGTCTCGTTCTCGTATTTTATTCAGCAGATGACGACCAGCCCCATCCTGGCCCTCACCGTCATCCTCACCCTTGGCGTCATCTTCGTCAACGGGTGGACCGATGCACCCAACGCCATCGCCACCTGCGTCACCACGCGCTGCATGCGCCCGCGCGCCGCGATCATCATGAGCGCCGTCTTTAACTTCCTCGGCGTCCTCATCATGACCAAGATCAACGCGAGTGTCGCCTCGACCATTTCCAACATGGTCGATTTTGGCACCAACACCAACATGGCCCTCATCGCGCTGTGCGCCGGACAGTTCTCCATCGTGGTCTACAGCGTTGCCGCCGCGCGCTTCGGTATCCCCACCAGCGAGTCGCATAGCCTGATCGCCGGCCTCACCGGCGCCGCGATCGCCCTGGGAGGCGCATCGGGCGTCAACATGGACGAATGGGTTAAAGTCCTCTACGGCCTGGTCCTGTCGCTTCTGGCGGGCTTTGTGCTGGGCTGGCTCATCTGCAAGGCCATCACCATCGTGTGCGCCGGGTGCAACCGCCAGCGCGCCAACAGGTTCTTCAAGTACGCGCAGATAGCCGGCGCGGCGGCCATGAGCTTCATGCACGGCGCCCAGGACGGCCAAAAGTTCATCGGCGTGCTGTTCTTGGGCGTGGCGTTCTGTAACGGCCAATCGAGCGTGGAGGGCGTCGTCATCCCCATCTGGCTCATGATGCTGTGCTCCACCGTTATGGGCGTGGGCACCAGCGTAGGCGGCGAAAAGATCATCAAGGCCGTCGGCATGGACATGGTCAAGCTCGAAAAGTACCAGGGATTCGCCGCCGATCTGGCCAGCGCGGCCTCGCTGCTCGTCATGACCCTCACCGGCATCCCCGTTTCCACCACGCACGTAAAGACCAGTGCCATCATGGGCGTGGGCGCCGTCAAGCGCCTGTCGGCCATCAACTTCGGCGTCGTGAAGGACATGATGCTCACCTGGGTCTTCACCTTCCCCGGGTGCGGCCTCATCAGCTATCTCATGGCCAAACTCTTCCTCTTCCTCGTATAGCGGCCCGCGCACCGCGCGGTGCCCAAAGGTTTAAAAACGCTCCCCGAAAGGATCCCCCCATGGCAAAAAAACCCGACTCGTTCTACTACGACAACTTCAGCGCCTGCGCCGACTACGCATGCCAGGCCGTCAAACTGCTCCATAAGGTGATGGGGAACTTCGACCCCACCAACATCGAACAGGCCGTAGAGGCCATGCACGAGATAGAACAGGCTGCCGACGAGCGCAACCATGAGGTATCCGATGCCCTGCTCACGGCGTTCATCACCCCCATCGAGCGCGAGGACATCGCCGTTCTGTCCGATGCCCTGGATGTGGTGGTCGACCGCATCGAGGGCGTGCTGCACCGCATGTATTTCTGCAACATCCAAACGGTACGGCCCGACGCCCTCAAGATGTGCGACAAGCTGGTCGAGGCCTGCGAGCAGATGCGCGAGCTGATCTCCGAGTTCCCGCAATTCAAGCAGAGCAAGAGCATTCGCGAGCATATCATCGCAATCAACACCGTTGAGGAGCGCGCCGACGAGCTCTACATCCAGGCGATGCGTGCCCTGCACACCACCGAGATCGACCCCATCGAGGTCATCGCCTGGCGCGATGTCTACACGTTCCTGGAATTCGTTGCAGACTCCTGCGAGCATGTGGCGGGCACCGTGGACGCGATCCTCATCAAGAACAGCTAGAACGGCCTCTCAGCGGCTTGTAGCGGCATCTGAGCAGGGCCATAGATCTGGTTCGCTATATCCCGTATACAAATGAGGAATGTCTAACCCAGCGAGACCGATTGCAAACACACCCGACAAAAAAAGAGGTGCACCCGAACGGATGCACCTCTTTTGCTGTGTATGTTGGGAAGCCTAGTCCAGGTCGTCCACGGCGAAGTTGTCGAGCGGGGCGAAGGGATCGGCAACAGGCTGCGGCTCAACGGCCTCGGCCGGCACGGCCATGGGAGCGGTCTCCATGGGAGATACGTCCTCGGTGTGCTCGGAGCCCGTGGGGGTGTTGGAGAGGATGTCCTCCGGGAAAGAGTCCTGGGCATCGTCCATGAAGTGCTGGATCAGCTTGATGTACTCGGCGCGGAACTCCTCACGGGAGGCCTTGAGGCGATCGATTTCGTTGATCTCGTTCTGCTTCTCGGCAAGGGCCTGACGGATGACCTCGCGGGCCTTTGCGTCGGCATCGTTGCGGATGCGATCGGCGTTATCGCGAGCCTCGGCGATGATGGCGTCGGCGGACTGCTGAGCCGAGATGAGGGCAGCGGAGATCTGGCTCGCGGTAGCGGTGTACTCGGCCGGCACGGCAGCGGGCTGCGGCTGCGGCACCGGGGCGGACTCCGCCTCGGCAAGACGAGCGTTGGCCTCGGCAAGCTGCTGCTCGGCATCGGTCAGACGAGTCTTAAGGTCAACGATCTTGTTGAGCATCGCATCGACCTCGGCCGCAAGGCGCTCGAGGAACACATCGACCTCACCGGGATCGTAGCCGCGCTTGGCCTCAGAGAATACCTGAGCCTGAATATCGCTGGGTTTGATAGCCATCTGCATTCATTCCTTTCAAACGTCGGTGCATCCGCCTGGGCGATCGGGGCCGGGGCGTAACAGCCGTGCGTATCTACAATAGTAAATTCAACAGCAGTTTTTCGAGAAGATTTAACGCAATTATCGCAATAACCGGCGAGAAATCGATGCCGCCGAGCGGCGGGATAAAACGACTGAAAAAGCGCAGGAACGGACCGACGATGCTGTCGAGGACCATGCCCACATCGTGAATGAAGCTACCGGGCTTGATGGGAAACCAAGTGAGAAGGCAGTACGCAAGCACCAGGAAGCTGTAGAAGTTGAAGAGCGTCACTATCAGACGCGCCAGGGTAAACGAAGTGATCACGTGAGACGACGCCCTTACTGCTTGAGATATCCATCGGCACGAAGCTTAGCCAGGTCGGTTTCCTTGACCTCACAGTCCTGGGGAAGCACCATGAACACACGGTCGCCGAGCTCGCGAACGCTTGCGCCCAGACCGCAGGCAAACCCGTAGCTGAAGTCCAGCACACGCTTGGCCACCTCGGTGCGCACACCCACGAATACCAAAGCGACGGGCTGGCGGGTGCGCACGCGACGCACGACCGTCTCGACGTCGTCATAGCTCTCGGGACGCAGAACGTAGGCGGGAAGCTGCGGCGTTGAATTGACCACGGCGCTCACGCGCGCGGCGGTCTCGGCGGAAGCGGAGGACGCTGCGCTCGAAGCGGCAACCGAAGCCGCCGAATGCTGGGCCTGGGCGTAGCTCGAAGGCGTATCGTACGCACCCGGACGATACGCCGGGGTCTCACGAGACGGAGGCGTCATGGACGGCGTGTACGTGGTGGCATGGCGATCGGCATCCCCTACCAGCTGGCCGCTGCGCGTATACACGGCAACGGATTCCGCCTCGCCGCGGCGCGTCTGCCCGAGCATACCGTTGTGCTCCTCTTGGCCATACGAGCCGCCTCGGTAGCCGCCCTGCGTCTGATCATAGTCGGACGCAGCCTGGTACCCGTCATCATATCCGGCCTGATCATCATAATAATCGTCATAGCCGTCATCACCGTAGGGCTCGGGGTCCTGCGGATGCAGCCTATTTTTAAGATCGTCTAGAAAACCCACGTCAATACCTCTCTTTGCGCCGTATACGGGCACTATGAGCTCATTTTACTTCAAAGGTGGGGTCGAAGACCACCCTGCCAAGACGAACAATCGTTGAACCTTCTTCGATGGCCTGCTCGAAATCCTCGCTCATACCACAGGAGAGCTCGGGCAGCTCAACATCGAAGGAAGACTCGAGCTCGTCGCGGAGCTCACGCAAACCGGCAAAGCAGGCCTGCGCAACGCTTTTATCCCCGCGCGGCGCCATCGTCATAAGCCCGCACGGCACGATTCCACAAAGACCACGAAGCTCATCGAAGCAAGCACGCAGCTCATCGGGAGCAAAACCGGACTTCGTGGCCTCCCCCGACACATTCACCTCGATTAATACCGGCTGAGGACCGGGCAGCTCCCCTGCATCCATCTTGCGTACCGCACGCGAGGACACCGCTCGGGCCAAATGCAGCGATTCGATGGAATGGATGAGCTCGACGCGCCCCAGGACGGCGTTTATCTTATTGGTCTGCAGGTTGCCGATCATATCGAAGCGCACCGGCGGCAGGTCGGAGACCATCGACAAGGCCTCGAGCTTGCGATTGAGCTCCTGGGGGCGGTTCTCGGCAAAACCTCGATACCCCGCATCGATAGCGGCAAGAACCTCACCGATCCCCACCGTCTTGGAGACGGCAAGCAGGGACACGTCATCGAGCGTGCGCCCCGAAACGGCAACCGCGCACTCCATGCGCTCCAAGATGCGCGAGCGCCGCTCGCCGATCCACTCGCGATACCTTTGCTCCACAACGATCACCGTCCAACAACGTGTATCCAAACGTAAACAAAAGACACGGTGGCACCGCCGGCGCACACCGTGTCGTAGCATCCTAAACTATGAAGCGGACAACCTACTCCTCGTCGTCCTCATCGTCATCCTCGCCGTTCTTGGCCGCCTCGATCAAGCTGGCGAGCTTCTCGCCCACCTCGGCCGGGTCGAGCTCGGATACGTAGCGGGCATCGGAGACCGGCTTGAGGATCACGCCCTCGCCGGACGGCACGCGCATGCGCTCCAGCTCGTCCTTGGAGGCCTCGGCGATATCGGCAACACTCCAACGCTGACCGGTAAGCAGGAAGGTCAAACGGAAGGCGGCATCGATGGAGATGGAGGCCATGCGGTCCAGGTAACGGGAGACCATGATGACGCGGCGCAGGTCGTCCAGTGCCGCGGTGTCATCCCCGCCGTCCTCGTCCACCGCGATATCGCTCGTGGACATACGGTTATAGGTGCGGAAGAACTCCTGGTAGATGGCATGCACAGCCTCGTCCTGCTCGGAGAGCTGGCCCATCTGGGACAGGTCGTTGCTCACCAGGGCCGAAATGGAGGCGCCCAGTACGCGATACACGCACGTGGCCTCGCGGTCGATAAGATCAACGAGCTCGGCCGGCAGCTCGATATCGGAGCTGACCTTGTGCTTGGCGGCGCGGGCGATACGGCGAACCTTATCGCTCATGCGCTGCAGGTTGAAGTTCACGTAGATGATCGTCTGCAGCAAACGGAAGTCGGAGGCGACCGGGGACTGCGTGGCGATGAGGTTGTAGCACACGGCCTCGAGATTTGCGCTGCGGGCGTCGATGGCCAGCGTAGCCTTCTGCGCCTTCTTGGCCAGTGATTTGTCATCGCTCACGAACGCCTGGACGGCATCGTGCAGCGTGAGGTCGACGGCCTCGAAGATGGACAGCATCTCGTGGCGAGCCTCGATGAGCTGACGTGAAAACAGTTTGCGCATGATGAGCTCCAATCAGTTGGGAACGGGCATGATTATGCCGCGCTACATGAGCACCGCACCCCTTGGGCCACGATCAGCCAAAGCGGCCGGTGATATAGTCCTCCGTGCGCTTATCCTTCGGACTAGTGAAGATGGCGTCGGTCTGACCATACTCAATCAGTGTAGCAGGTTCACCGGCCACCTCCTGCAAGAAGAACGCCGTGTGGTCCGAGATACGGGCCGCCTGCTGCATGTTGTGCGTAACGATGATGATGGTCATCTCGGGCGCAAGCTCGGCCATCAGGTCCTCGACCTTCTGAACGGAGGTCGGGTCGATGGCCGAACAGGGCTCGTCCATCAGCAAGACATCGGGTTGAACGGCAAGAACGCGTGCGATGCAGAGGCGCTGCTGCTGTCCGCCGGAGAGCGCGAGACCGTCTTTAGAGAGCTGATTGGATACCTCTTTCCACAGGTTCGCGCGCTTCAGGGACTCTTCAACGATGTCATCGAGATCGCTTTTGCTAGTCACGCCCTGCAAGCGAGGGCCAAAAGCGACGTTCTCGTAGATGGATTTGGGGAACGGGTTGGGCTGCTGGAAAATCATGCCCACGCGGCGGCGCAGGTCGACGGGATCGACGCCCTCGGCGTAGATATCGTTGCCGTCAAGGCGCATGGTGCCCTCGATGCGGGTGCCCTCGATCAGGTCGTTCATACGATTCATGCAACGCAGGAACGTGGACTTGCCGCAGCCGGACGGACCGATGAACGCGGTGATCTTGTTCTTGGCGATGTTGAGATTCACGTTGGTGAGCGCATGGAAGTCGCCGTACCAGAAATCAAAATCCTGAGCGGTGATCGCGCTCTCCTGGGGCGTGGGCTGATTGCGATAGACGGTCACGACGGACTCCTTTTACTTGCTCTTGCGAGACAGATAGCGGGCAAACAGGTTGAAGGCAAGGATGATGATCATGAGCAGGAACGCGGTGCCGTAAGCTGCGTTCATGTTAATGCCATCGTTTGCCAGCAGGTACAGGTGAACGGTCATGGGGCGACCGGAGTCGAACGGCGTGATGGGCATGTTGATGGCCTGGCCCATGGTGTAGAGCACCACGGCCGTCTCGCCGATGGCGCGGCCGATGCCCAAGACGATACCGGTGGCGATGCGGCCGAAGGCGCTGGGCAGCACGATCTTGCTCACAACCTGCCATTTGGTGGCGCCCAAGCCGTAGGCGCCCCAGCGGATATAGCGGGGAACGGCGCGAATGGCCTCCTCGGTGGTGCGCATGATGATGGGCAGCATGAGCAGGGCCAGGGCGAGCGCGGCCGAAAACATGGACAGGCCGAAGCCCATGGCCTCGACGAACAGAGCGTAGCCGAACAGGCCCATAACGATGGAGGGAACTGACGCGAGGGTATCGGCCGCATAACGGATGATGTTGACCAGGCGGCCCTGCTTGGCGTACTCGGCCAGGTAGACGGCGGCGAGCACGGCGATGGGCGTGCAGATGACCATGGCAAGAGCCGTCACATACAGTGTGGAGACGATCGTGGGCCAAATGCCGCCCTCTGCGTTGACGCCCTCGGGCCAACCGAAGATGAAGTCGAGCGAGATGTGCGGCAGGCCGTTGATGACGACGTACGCGATGATGGCGAGCAGCACGACCGTGGTGATGGCCGCCGCCACGCGGAACACGCCGAGCATGATGTTGTTCGATGCGTTCTTGGAGATGCGCGCCTTTTTACCGTGCGAGAGCGCGCGCTTGATGCGCTGAGCAGAGGTCTCGTTGGAAACCGCCTGCTCGGTTTGAGAATTCTTGGAGTCTGCCATGATGCCTTACTTCTTCCTCATCTTGGACAGCAGGCGCACCAAGCCCACCAAGGACGCGGACACGATGAACAGCACGACGCCCATGCCGAACAGGGCCGTACGGTGCAGGCCCGAGGAGTAGCTCATGTCAAGCGCGATCTGGCTCGTGAGCGTAGAGACCGGGCTGGCGATGGAACCGGGGATGACGGGGGCGTTGCCTACGACCATGAGCACGGCCATGGTCTCGCCGATGGCTCGGCCCATGCCCAGGACGATGGCGTCGACGATGCCGAAACGCGCAGCCGGGATAACGACCTTGTAGATGGTCTGCCACTTGGTGGCGCCCATGGCAAAACTCGCCTCGCGGATGCCCATGGGGATGGAGTTGAGCGCATCGATGGTGAGCGTGGTGATGGTGGGCACGATCATGATGGCCAGCACGAACCAGGCCGTGAGGGCTCCGAAGCCCAGGCCACCGGTGATCTCGGCCACGAACGGACGGATGATGACCATGCCGAAGAAGCCGTAGATGATCGACGGGATGCCGGCGAGCAGGTCGACGGCGGGGCTGATGAGCGCACGCACGCGAGCCGAGGCGATCTCGGTGAGATACACGGCGGTGCCCACGCCCAGCGGCACGCCGAGGACGAGCGCGCCCACGGTTACCAGTGCCGTGCCGGCGGCAAGCGACAGGATGCCGTAGTGGCCCTCGGTGGGCGCCCAGGTGAGGCTGAAGAAGTTCGCCAGGCCGATATCGGTGAAGACCGGTGCGGCCTGCATCATGGTGAACGCGAAGATCAGGATGCACGTGACCACCGCAAGGAAGGCGCAGGCGAAGAACAGGTACTGCAGGGCCTTCTCTTTGATATACGTCTTACGAGAGACCAGGGCCAGATCGCGCTTGCGCGGCGCGGCGCCCTCGGTCCCGTTCATGACCGGAGAGGTTTGGGGATCGGTCACAAGATCACTCCCCTTCTGCGGCAGCATCGCGGCCCGCCGGGATGAAACCGGCCTCACGGATCTGCTCGTCCATCTTGTCGGACAGCACGTAATCGATGTACTTGGCGGCATCGCCCTTAGGTTCACCGTTGGTGAAGAAGTACAGGTCGCGGCTCACGGGATAGCCACCGCTGGCGATGGTCTTCTCGGAGGGCTCGACATGGTTGACGCTGATGGCGCGCACGGAGGTCTTGGCATACTTGGATTCTACGAAGCCCATGGAGATATAGCCGATCGCCCCACGAGAACGGCTCACGACGTCACGTACCTGGCCGGTGCCGGAGAGCACGGCGGCGCGACGATCGAACGGCTCCCCGTCCATGACGATGGACTTGAAGGCCTCACGCGTGCCCGAGGCCTCGTCGCGGTTGACGAGCTGGATGGGCAGGTCCTCGCCACCGACCTCAGACCAGTTGGTGATCTTGCCGGAGTAGATGCCGCGCAACTGCTCGGTCGACAGGTTCTGAACCGGGTTATCCGCGTTGACGATCACGGCGATGCCGTCATGCGCAACCGGAATGGTGGTCAAACCGAGCTTCTCCTCTTCCGCGTTCAGGCCGCGCGAGGACGTCGCGATATCGGCGGTTCCGTTGGAGACGGCCTCGATACCCGCCGAGGAACCCAGACCGCTCACAAGCACATCGATACCCTCTTCTTCCTTGAAGAGCTCGGCGGCTTGCTCGGCAATGGGCAAGCAGGTTGTAGAACCGGCAACGGTGATTTGACCAGAAGCTGTACCGGAGCTGCACGCGCTAAGCGTGAGCGTGGCCAGCAAGGCGGCGACGCAGGCCGCACCGGACGTTACCGCATGTACGCGACGGCGCCATGACGTCCGCAGATCCCCTGCTCTGCGCGATACGAGAAGAACCGTTCGTTCTGCCGCACCGTGGAAAGCTGCAGGTCGTGTATTTCGCACGGAAGGACTCCCACCTCTTCGAGCGACTGACGAATGCACTCGGACAGATCAAGCGTCCGATGCACAGTGATTTTAATGTTATCAAATTGTTTGGAAAACATCATGAGAAGGTCAGCCGACACCTCATATTCGTCACCCAGAATGTGGGGGCCGATATAGGCAGATAGATCAGATGCGACGCAGCCCGCAGCGTCCATAAGGGCACGCGCCGTCTTTCCGGCGATGCGTGCATAGGTCCCGCGCCATCCGGAATGCACCACTGCAAAAGCGTTTTTGCACGTCAGAATCACCGGAGCGCAGTCGGCGTAGCACAGCATGACGGGAACGCCGGGAACTGTGCACACGATGGCATCGCATCCCTGGGAAATCTCATCCCTCGCGCGCCCGATGGCGCCGCTCGAACCCTCGCCCACAACCACCACATGATCCCCATGTACTTGGTTGGGAACCAGAAGGTTCTCGAACGCATCATCGGCATCCAGCGCGGCTAACACACGGCGGCGATTTTCCAATACGGCATGCCCTTCATCGCCCACGTGCGTACCAAGGTTGAGCGATGAGTACGGGGGCAGCGAGATGCCGCCCGTGCGCTCCGTAAAGGCCCAGACAACGCGTCCCGTCAGATCTCCATCAAGCGCGACACCGTTGTCAAACACGGTGCGAGAACATTTTTGTCCGGACGTCATGGGAAGCTCCAATCATCGGAAGGACGGCAATCGAGTTTAAACAGGTATACCCGTCCCGGGCATATGGCATAAAAACGCCCTCCCCGACATTCGCCGGGAAGGGCATCGAAGCGCATGTGCTGAACAGTCTAGAAATTGCCGCGCTTGAGGAAGTCGGGCAGCTCAAATTGGTCATTGCCGAAGTTGGGAAGCTCGGTGCCGCCGATGTTGCGCGTGGGCGCCGTGGAAACGGGGGCAACATTGCGGGAGGAATCGGCCGCGTGGTCGCCACGTCCGGCCTTCTGGCTGGCGAACAACTCGTCCTGACGGTTGACGTTGGAATCAGTGAAGCCGGTGGCGATGACGGTGATGCGCACCTGGTCGCCCAGGGACTCGTCCACAACGGTACCGAAGATGATGTTGGCATCGGGGTCCACGGCGTTGGCAACCAAATCGGCGGCGTCGTTGATCTCCTGGATGCCCAGGTCCTTGGAACCGGCAATGGAGAGCAGGACGCGGGTGGCACCATCGATGGAGCTCTCGAGAAGGCGACTGGAGATGGCCTGCTGGGCGGCGTCGACGGCGCGGGTGTCGCCAGAAGCGCAACCGATACCCATCATGGCGGTGCCGGCCTGCTTCATGATGGTCTTGACGTCGGCGAAGTCCAGGTTGATGACGCCCGGAACGGTGATCAGATCGGTGATGCCCTGGGTGCCCTGGGACAGCACACCATCGGCGGTGGTGAAGGCCTCGAGCATGGTGGTCTTCTTCTCGGCGATGTCGAGCAGGCGATCGTTGGGGATGACGATCATGGTGTCGACGCTCTCGGCAAGGGTCTTGATGCCTTCCTCGGCGGACGTCTTGCGCTTGCGGCCCTCGAAGGTGAAGGGCTTGGTGACGACGGCGACGGTAAGGGCGCCCACATCGTTGAGAGCGATATCGGCAACGATGGGAGCGGCGCCGGTACCGGTGCCGCCGCCCTCTCCACAGGTGATGAACACCATATCGGCACCCGCAAGGGCCTCGGAGATGTCGTCACGAGACTCCTCGGCCGCCTTACGGCCGACCTCGGGGTTTGCGCCGGCGCCAAGGCCGCGCGTAAGGTCGGTGCCGATGTGCACCTTGATATCGGCATCGGAAATGGCGAGGGCCTGGGCATCGGTGTTGATAGCTACGAACTCAACGCCGCGGATGCCCTCCTCGATCATGCGGTTGACGGCATTGGTGCCGCCGCCGCCCACACCGACGACCTTGATGACGGCAAGATAGTTGTTGATCTCGTTCTCGTGCATGTACGGTCCTCCGAACAGTTGTTAAAAGCCCTTGCGGGCGGCATCGCAACGTTAACCCTCAAGTAGAGACTAAAATTCGAGGTAAACTGCGTTATCTTTGCATATAATGCCACGTAAAGTCAAACCATAACGTGCGTGATTGTGAATTTCGTCACGTTTCTGCAGGTAAGAAACATGACCGTTCACGGTCTGCGAACGGTCATGCCGCAGTTAGAGCGGGGCGCTGCGGAAGGTATACGCCCCGGGTTTGCGCACGTTGACGTACGTGACGCCGCTTTCCTTCTCCAAAAGGCCCATCACGACGCGCTCCTTCTCGGCGATATTGTCCGCAGCGCCGAGCGAGACCTCGACCCCGTTGTTCAGATTCGCCGAGATGGCCTCGACCGAGGGGATGGACAGGTCTTTTATCTGCTCGAGGAATTTCACCGAGAAGCCCTTGGCATACTCGAGGCCGGCAAGCACCACCTTGGACGTAACCTCCTTCCCGCCCTTGGGGTTGACATCGGAAGGCGCATCGGTCAGAAGCAGCGCATGCGCCATCTTTGCCGCGGCAAGCGCAGCATCGAGCCCTTCGAGCATCGTGGCACCCTCCGGCAGCTGACCGGTCTTTGGGTCCGGCCCCACCGGCTTTCCCTCGGCGCTCACCCCGGCGATCAACGATACGGGTGCGATCCAAACCCCCTTTTCGCTCACCGCCCAAGCGACATCATCGGCGGGGATGTAGACGATGACCTTGGCCACGCGCTCGCGGGGCGTGACAACCAGGCGATGCGGGAACTCCCTTTTGATGTCGACGCCTTCTATCCAAGGGTTCGCCTGCAGAGATTCGGCGATCTTCTGCTCATCCACATTGAAAAGCGTAGTATTCTTCGGCACCTCGATCAGCTGCTCGGCAACCTTCTTGGGCAGATGGTCGCTGCCCTGCACGACGATCTCGCTCGCATCGAACAGCGACGAATTGATCAGCACGGCTCCACCGGCGGCCAAAAGCAGGCATACGCCGAGCAACAGGAATATGACATTGCGGCTGATCTTCACCGATGGCAGCTTGGGAGCCACGGGCTTGCGGACGGGACGCCGGGGCTCGCTCGGAGCAGCAGGCGCCGCAACCCGTTTTTGAACTCGTGCGGAGGGTTTGGGCTTGAGCACGGGTTTACGCAGCTGCACGCGAGAAGGACGGGCGCCCGCACCGGCGCCGGTGCGCCGACGCGCCGCAGGGGGCATCTTCGAGGCGGGAATATGGACCTTGGGGCTCGCTGCTCCGGGCTTCACGTTCCCGGATGGACGAGGGGCCAGGGAGGGACGGTTCGCGGACGGCTTTGGAGACGCGGAACGCTTTGCAATCGGACGCTGCGGGGACGGGGCGCGACGATAGGTGGGTTTGGCGGGCTTAGAAGCCGAGGAATTTGACTTCTGGCTGAAGCGCGACACCATACGTCTCCTTGATCCTCTCATGAACATGCTGCATGACCGCAACGACATCGGTGGCCGTGGCCTTTCCGGTATTCACGATAAAGTTAGCGTGAATATCGGATACCTCGGCACCCCCCACTGAAAAACCCTTCAATCCGCACTCCTCGATCATCGCACCGACGGCGCGATCAGCCGGATTGCGGAAAACCGACCCGCATGAGGGGACGCCCACCGGCTGCGTACGCCGGCGCCGGGCGAGCGAGCGCTCCATGCGCTGGCGGATCTCGTCCTTGGAGGCGGGGTGCAGCGCCATGGTCACCTCCAACACGATCTCATCGTGCGGAAGACCGCAGGTCCTATAACCCCACTTGATGGACTCGGCGTCATAATGACGAATGCCCGCACCGGGCTTGTACGTGACGACGTCCTCGATCAGAGAGCCGATCCATTCGGTGCGCGAGCCGGCATTCATGGAGACGGCGCCGCCGACCGTGCCGGGGATACCCACAGCGAACTCTAAACCCGATAGGCCTCGCGACAGCGCATCGTTCACAAGGCGCGCAAGCATGGCCCCCGCGCCGACGGTTATGGTGCGTCCGTCCTCAGCCACCACGAAACGAGAGAACTCTCGACCGAGCACGACGACCGCCCCGCGATAGCCGGCATCGGAGACCAGCAGATTGGACCCCTTTCCCAAGATGACCCACGGCACGCGCTCGTGGCCGAGAATCTCGATCGCGCGACGCAGCGAATGGTAGCTGTGGCAGGTGACGAAGAGCTCGGCGGGGCCGCCGATACGGTAGCTCGTGTGGCGCGCAAGTTTTTCCTGCTCGACCACATCGGTATCGATCATCCCCGAAAGGGACATGAAGGCGTTGAAAGCCCCCATTAGCTACGCCGCTCTTTCACATGCTCGACGTACTCGGGGCCCACGGTCGTGACGTCGCCCGCGCCCATTGTGATCAAAAGGTCACCCGGACGCACCTCGGCATCGATGGCCTCCATAAGGGCGGCATGGTCCGATGCGTAGGCAACGGGCTTCTCGGGATGGGCGGCACGGATGCGGTCGGCGAGCATCTTGCTGGTAACTCCCGGAATCGGCATCTCCCCCGCAGGGAAGACATCGATCAGGATAACGGAATCGGCATCGCGGAACGCCTCGACGAAATCGTCGCACAGCGCCTGCAGACGCGAATAGCGGTGCGGTTGGAAAACGACGACCGTCCGCTCGAAATCGAGCTCCTTGGCAGCCTTGAGAGTCGCCGCGACCTCGGTGGGATGATGCCCGTAATCGTCGACAAGCGTCACGCCGTCGATATCGGCAACGTGGGTGAAGCGACGGCGGACGCCCTCGAACGTGGAGAGCGCGCGGGCGGCCGCGGCCGCATCGAGTCCGAGGACGTACGCGGCGGTCAAAGCGGACGCGGCGTTGAGCATGTTGTGCCTGCCCGGGTTGTTCTTGACGGAAACCTCATACCGGGCGCCATCGGGAAGCACGACCTCGAACGTGCTGCCGATGGTGTGGCGGGACGGCCGCTCGATGACGCGCACGTCGTTACCCTCGGCAAAACCGTAGGAGATCACACGGCGACCCGTCGACTTGGCGAGCTCGACCAGATGTGAGCTCTCTCCGCAGACGATGACGGTGCCGTCCTCCCCCACCAGGCCCATGAACGTGCAGAACGTCTCCTCGATCTGCTCGAGGGACTCATAATGATCCATATGGTCGGCCTCGACGTTGGTAACGATCACCACGTTGGGCTCGAGATACAAAAACGAGCTATCGGACTCATCGGCCTCGGCCACAAAATACTCGCCGTTGCCGTTCTTGCCGTTGGTGTCGTACCCCTCGACGATGCCGCCGATCAAAAAGCTCGGATCGAGCTCCATGCGGTCGAGCATGGTGGCAACCATGGACGACGTGGTGGTCTTGCCATGCGTGCCCGCAACGGCAACGGTGGTGTAACCCCAGGAGAGCGCGGAGAGCATCTTGGCGCGCGGCCAAACCGGAATGCCCAGCTCGCGCGCGCGGACGAGCTCGGGATTGCTCTCGGGGATAGCGGTGGATACCACCACGACATCGGGCTGGACCGCATCGATGGTAGCGGCCTCGTGCCCGATATGGATCTCAACGCCGGCGCGGCTGAGCTGGCGGATATACCGCGAGGTCTTGAGGTCGGAACCGCTCACCGCGAAACCGCGCTCATGCAGCACGAGTGCGATGCCGCTCATGCCGGCGCCGCCCACGCCGATGAAATGGGCGCTCTTGAAGGACGGGGCCTCGGTATTCTCGGGAACAGCAATGGTCGACATCTGGACTCCTCAACAATCTGTGCAGCGAATTCGGTGCAATTAGATTCAAGTATACGCCATCAACGCGAACGTGCCCGCAGCACGAGACCGCGGACACGTTCCTCTGTCTGTTTCACACAACCGCGCGACGGCGCCACCGGCTAGCGAGCGATGGCCTCCAGCTCGCTTGCAAGCACCTGCGCAGCGGCATCCTGGGCCAAACCGCGGGCCGCCTTGCGCATGGACGCTCGGCGATCCGGGGAGTCGATAAGGTCCACCAGATCGCGTTCGAACGCATCGGAATCGATATCGGCGTCAGGCCACAGCACGGCCGCGCCAGCATCCACCAAAAACCGCGAGTTGGTGGTCTGATGATCCTCGGTGGCAAGCGGATACGGGACCAAAACCGAGGGCACGGCCAGCGCGGCAATCTCGGCGACCGAGGAGGCCCCGGCGCGGGAAAGCACGAGGTCCGCCGCGGCCAGGGCATCGCCCATATCATCGATATACGAGCGGACCTGCCAGCGCCGAGATTCCTCTTCGGTCAGAGCGAGCGCGCGAACCGCGTCATCGTAACCGCCTTTGCCCGTGGACTGCACGATATACAGGTTATCGATGCCCAACAGGGTGCTCTTGAGCGAGGCCAGGCGCTCGTTGAGATGCTTGGCGCCCAGTGAGCCGCCGAACACGAGCAGCACGGTGGCGTCCTGGGGAATGCCCCAGGCCGCGCGGCCGCGCTCTCGGTCACCCTGGAGCACCGAGGCGCGTACGGGATTGCCCGTGAATACGATCTTGGCATCCGCGGCGCAACGGGAGCGGAACGTCTCCTCCACGCTCGGCTGGCCCAAAGCAACAAGGCGGGCCACCTTCGCAGACCGCTTGTTGGCAAGACCGGCCACCGAGTTCTGCTCATGGAGCGCCACGGGGATACCCAGCTTCGAGGCCGCCTGGATCAGCGGCAGCTCGAGATAGGCCCCGAAGCCGATAGCGACATCGGGCCTGGACGATGGGTCGTCCTGAAACATCTTGACCAGGCGGCGGCGCTCATGGCGCAGATGGACCAGTGCGCTCACGAGCGTCCAGGGGCGCCGGCGATCGAACCCGCTCACCTCGATGGGCGAGAAATCGAAGCCCGCCTGCGGGACAAGCGCGCCCTCCAATCGACGCGTTTGCCCGTAGAAGCGCACGTAATGACCGCGAGCGCGCAGCTCCTCGGCAAGCGCGAGGGCCGGGTTGACATGACCGGCGGTGCCGCCGGCGGCTATGGCAACAGAAAGCTTATCGGTCATAACGATCCCTTCTAGAGGACGGATGCGAGCGGCGGCCATCCCGACCGTCGCGCTCGTCGCGGTATACCGGACGCGAGCCGTAGTCGGTCCGGAGACGGTCCGAACCGTCTCCGTTGAGATTCACGCGCTCATAACCGCCACCGGGGCGCTGGTGAGCGCGAGGCATACCGCCATCATACACGCTGAACCCATGCCGCTCGGCGGGACGCTGGCGCGGCTGCGGCCCCTGCCGCATACGGTCGGGAGCAGCAGCCCCAACGCCGCTGCGGACATGAACCGACCCAGCCGTGCTGCGCCCCATATGGCTCGAAATCGCATCCTGCTCACTCATGACGGCGAAGTCGGAACGGCGCCGCGATGCCGCGCTGGGCTGATCGCTCTCACGAGAGACGCGCACGATGATACCCGCGAGCATGATTGAGGCGATGATGGCCGATCCGCCGAAGCTTATGAACGGAAGCGGCTTGCCCGTCATGGGGCCCAGATTGAGAACGCCCAGCACATTCAGCAGGAACTGGATGGAGATGACAAGGATGCAGCCCGCGGCGAGGATCTGGGTATGGAATGAGGGTGAGCGGCGCGCGATACGAAACCCGGCGACGATGAGTGCCGCGAAAACCGCGATCAGGACAACCATGCCGATCAGGCCGACCTCCTCGCCGATGATAGAGAGGATGTAATCGTTGTGCGCCTCGGGCATGTAGTCGTATTTGATCGTCGAGTTGCCGATACCGCGGCCGAAAAGACCGCCCGACGCAAAGGACAGCTTGGACATAACAGCCTGATAGCCCGCATTCAAAGGACTCGCCTCGGGGTTAAGGAAAACCAGGAAGCGTTCGAAACGGTAAGGCATGGTAACGATTGCCAGGACGCCGGCGATGACGCCGACACCGAAAATCGCGCCCATAAGTCGCGCGGAGAAACCGCTCAGAAAACCCATCCCCAAAACGGCGAGCACGATGATGGCCGTCGTGCCCATATCGGGCTGGATAAAGATAAGAAGGCAGGGGATGCCCACACCGAGCGCGACGCGGAACACAAACGTGCCCGTATCGATCGACTCATCCTCGTAATAGTCTGCGAACACCCTTGCCATGAACAAGATGACAGCCGGCTTTGCGAGCTCCGAGGGCTGCAGGCTGAAGAAGCCCAGATTGATCCATCGGGTTGCTCCCCACGAATCCCCGCCCGCGCCGAAAAATCTCGCATATATGAGCAAGCCGACGGCGAGAAGCCAGGCGACGAACGCGAACCTCCCCCTGAACAGCCTCCATGGAACGCGTTTTGAAACGATGAAGGCGAACACAGCCATTCCCACGCACATATACGCGGCCTGTCGGATAACGAAATACATGGAGCTCCCATGCTCCTTGAGAGATTCAACGGAAGAGGCCGAATACACCATGAGCAGGCCGAAGCCCATAAGGATCGCCATGCAGACGAGGAATACGATGCGTGGAGCCATGATGCGGGCGGGAACGCCCGCGATCAGGCGCTCGGCAAGCGGCTGCCTGCGAGGGGCCCTTGAACGGCGACGCTCCCCCGCGGGCGCTGCGCCGGAGGGAGCGGGGGAAGACTCTGCTGTGCGATTACGGAGCGTCACGCGCACTCACTTTCATTTGCCAGGGATCGGACACGTGCTTTGAAGAAACGCCCGCGTTCCTCAAAGCCGGAAAACTCATCGAAGGATGCGCAGGCGGGCGAAAGCAGCACGACGTCGCCGCGCTGCGCGAGCGATCGTGCGACGTCGATCGCATCGCCGAGGCCGTCGGCCTCCGCAATATCGATGGCGTTCGAGCCGGCCGCATGCTCGAGAGCGGAACGGAAGCGTTCGCGGGCGGCGCCGAAACACACCACACCGGAAGCGCGCGAAACGACCATGTCCATGAAATCGGAGAGGTCCGTGCCCTTATCGGCCCCGCCGAGCAAAAGAATGACGCGATCGTCGGGAAATGCGGTGAGGGCGGCCTCGACCGCATCGGTATTGGTCGCCTTGGAATCGTTGACATAACGCACGCCATCGACGATACCCGCCGGCTCGATACGGTGCTCGAGCGGGGCGAAGGCGACAAGGCCGCGGCGAACCCCCTCGACGCTCGCGCCGCACGCGAGCGCGGCCGCCGATGCGGCCAGCGCATCGAGCACGTTATGGGCGCCGGCGATCTTAAGCTCTTCGATGCGGACCAAGCCGTGTTCGCTGCCGGAGAGACGCACCGCCAGCATGCCATCGCGCACGAACGCCGCATCGTCGCCGCCTGCATCGTGAAGACCGAGCTTCAGGACGCGGCGTCCGGGAACATAGATGCGATCGCCGAACGAGGCGATCCCCTCGTCCTCGACGTTGACGATGCACAGATCCTCGGGGCCCATGTTCTCGAAGAGCTTGATCTTGGCAAGCGCGTAGTTCTCGTGCGTTCGATGCCAGCTGAGGTGATCGGGGGTGATGTTGAGCAGCACCGCGACACGAGGATGCAGCTCGCTTGTCGTCGCGATCTGGTAGCTCGATAGCTCGGCCACGAACCATTCGTTGGGGCGGCGGCGGTCGACCTCATGGATAGGGGCGTTACCGATATTGCCCACCGCGACGCTCGACATGCCCGATGCGCGCAGAAGCTCATTGGTGAGCGATGTGGCGGTCGTCTTGCCGTTGGTGCCCGTGATGGCGCACCAGCGCTCGGGCGACAGCCGATAGGCGAACTCCGGCTCCCCCATGATCTGCGCGCTGGCGGCCGACCCGTTGCGGAAGAACTCACAGAACTCCGATATGCCCGGGCTGGCCACGCAGACATCGAAGGACCCCTCGATATCCTGCGTACCGTATACGAAGCGCGCACCGGCACGCTCAAGCTCCTCGGTACGGTCCGTGGGGGAAGACTGCTCGCCACCGTACACGGTGACCGAGGCCACGCGATCGGACAGGTGGGCGACGGCCCACGACACGACCTCGAGGCCCGAGGTGCCCTGTCCCAAGACGAGCAGGGAGAAACGTTGCGGCAACGGCATATGAACTCACTTATCCAAGCTGGAAGAACAGGGCGAGGCCGAGTGCACCGAAGGCGGCCGACACGATCCAGAAACGAATGACGACCTTGGTCTCCGCCCAACCCTTCTTTTCGAAATGATGATGGATCGGCGCCATGAGGAAAACGCGCTTGCCTGTGGCCTTGAAGCTCACGACCTGGATGATCACGGACAGGGCCTCGACGATGAACAGGCCGCCGACGACCAGCGAGATAACCTCGGTGTTGGTGAGGATGGCCACCGCGGCAAGGCCGCCTCCGAGGGCCAGAGAACCGGTATCGCCCATGAAGATGCTGGCCGGATAGGCATTGAACCAAAGGAAACCGATGCAACCGCCCACACAAGCCGCGCAGAAGATAGCGAGGTTGACATCGCCGACGAGGAAGCAGATGGCGGCCATGACGAGCATTGCCATCATGACCGTGCCGCCGGCGAGGCCGTCCAGGCCGTCGGTGAGGTTGACGGCGTTGGACATGCCCGCGAGCAGGAGGAACACGAAAACCAGATACAGCCATGGAATGGAAAGCGTGGTGCCCCCGATGGTGAGCGTGGTGGTGAGGATGCCGAGGTCGATCGCAAAGCCGCCCGGGAATCGGATGACCGGCTCGACGCCGCAGAAGTTGACGGCCAGCATGAAGAACACGACCACGATAAGCGTAAGGCCGACCATCTTCATCGAAGGCGTCAAGCCGAGCGAGCGCCCCTGCACGACCTTGGTCGCATCATCGAGCAGGCCGAGGGCCCCGGTCGCCAACGTGGCCCCGACGGCCAGGATGAGCTCGAAGGTGGGAGCGCCCATGAGCAGGCACGTAAGGACGACCGCGACGAGGATGATGACGCCGCCCATGGTGGGCGTCCCCTGCTTAACCAGATGACGCTGGGGGCCGTCCGCGCGCACCTGCTGGCCGATCCCCTCGACCTTGAGGAGCTTTATCCATAGGGGCATGACCAGCGCCGTGATGAGCGCCGCGATCAGGATGGTCAGGAAAATCTGGTACGTGGGATACTCGGGATTACCGAACATCGGCACACACCTCCTCAACGTAACGGTCGAGGCCGACGGAACGCGACCCCTTCACCAAGGCAAGATCAGACGAATCGAGCAGGTCGGCGAAACGATCGATCAGGCGGTCGGTATCGGCGACCACCTGGATATCGCCATCGTCCATACCCATCAGGCGGGCAGCCGAAGCCATCTCCCGCGCCAGGTCGCCGCCCACGCAGATGAGCATCGAGAACTTCTTGGCGGCGACATAGGACCCCACGAGCGCATGCATGCGCGGAGCCTCATCGCCCATCTCGCCCATCTCGCCCAGGATGGCGATGCGCGACCCCTTGCAGGGAAGCATCGACACCAGATCGAGGCCGGCAGCCATGGACTCGGCGCTGGCATTATACGAATCATCCACGATGCGCGCGCCCGAGGCGGTATGGCGCACCTGCACGCGACGGCCCGTCATGGAGAGCGATCCCAGGGCATCCACGACCGCCTGGGAGCCGACTCCCAAGCGCCCGGCGACGGCCACGGCGAACAGGGCGTTGGGGACCGACTGGGCCCCCGGTACGGCTACGCGCGCCGCCATCGAATCGCCCTGCTCGAACGTAAGGGTGAAATGCGGGTATCCGCATTCGTCGAGTTCGACCCCCTCGGCTCGAACGGCATCGGACGCCGAAGAACCGCAGCGCAGGACCTCGATGCCGGACGGGCGAGCAAACGTCTCCTCGATAAACGCCGCGAAATCGTCCTCGCCATGCAGCACGAGCACCGGGGCATGCTCCACGCCGTCCAGCTCGAACGGAGCCATGCCCGAGATGATCTCGGACTTGGCACGTGCGATATTCTCGCGGCTTCCCAAGATACCGATATGCGAGGTACCGACCTTGGTGATGACGGCGAGGTTCGGTCGTGCGCACGCGGACAACCGATCGATCTCGTGGAAATGGTTCATTCCCATTTCCAGCACCATGACCTGCGTATCGGCCGGCGCCGACAAAACGGTGAGGGGCAGACCTATGAGATTGTTGTAATTGCCCTTGGTTGCGTGGACGCGCCAGGAGCGCGACAGCAGCGCCGTCATGACATCCTTGGTCGTGGTCTTGCCGATAGACCCGGTGATGCCCACCACGAGGGCGCCCAGTCGCTCTCGATACCAGGCGGCGAAGCGCAGAAGGAACTCGGTGGGGTCATCGGCCACCATAAGGGCGCAGCCCGCAACCCGGGCCCGCTCGATCAGGTCGGATGCGGGCTCGACCGTCATGACGACGCAGCCGGCGCCGGCATCGATGGCCTTCGGGGTGAACGCGTTGCCGTCAACACGCTCCCCGGGAAACGCCACGAAGACGTTCCCCTCCGAAACCTCGCGAGAATCGATAACACAGCCGCGGCAGACGCCATGGGCGCCACGCGCGACAACACGGGCACCCGTGGCGTCCGCAAGCTGGTCGACTGCTATCTCTACCATGTGCTCCCCCTCAATGGGTCCGTAACATGCAACTGGTTATGGTACCCTCACCGCGGTCCGATGTGGTGCAGGCCATGTGAACCGCGTCCTAACGCGTGGGCTTGATGCCGAGTTCGGGCAACGCGGCCTCCATCACCTTCTTGAAGATGGGCAGCGCGGCGTGGGAGGTGTTGGGGGTGCCGTCAAGCGTGATGTAGCAGAGGGCGCGCGGATCCTGCGTGGACACGAAGCCCATGAACGAGGCCATGTTGTTGTTCTCCTCGTATCCGCCGCTCTCGCCCGCACGCTCCGCCGTTCCGGTCTTGCCGGAGATCTCGTATCCCTTGATGGCGGCCTCCTGGCCGGTGCCCTCGTCCACGACCGTTCGCATCATGTCGGCGACGGCGCGCGCGGCCTCGGCTCCGCAGGCGCGCGTCTCCCCGTCCGTCCAGTCGACTTCCTCGCCCGCACGCGTTTTGAGGAAATGCGGCGTGGTCATGATGCCGTCGTTGGCGATCGCGCTCATGGCGCGCACCATCTCCACGGGCGAGACGGCCAGGGCCTGCCCGAACGACATGGCGGCCACGCTCGCGCCATCGTATTCGCTGCGCTTCTTCACGATGCCGAGCGACTCGCCCGGGAAATCGACCCCCGTCGCCTTGCCGAAGCCGAAATCGGAGATGACGTGCTTGGCGAATTTGTCGGCACCGATCTTCTGCCCCACCAGAACCATGCCGGTATTGGAAGAACGGCGCAGGATCTCTCGTACGTCCATATCGAGCGCAAAATCGCGCTTGTCGATATCGCGGACGTCATCGTCGCCCGCTTTTACCACAGCCGGGACGTGAAACGTCGTGTCGGGCGTGATGAGGCCCTGATCGATTCCGGCGGCGCACACGAACGTCTTGAATACGGAGCCGGGCTCGTAGGCATCGCTCACCACGCGCAGGTTCATGTCGGCGTTCGAAGCGGACGCAAGGTCGCCCGGGTCGTAGGTGGGGTTGGAGCACGCGGCGATGATCTCTCCGGTCTTGGGGTCGGTCATGATGATCGAGCCGTACTTGGCGCCCGCGTTCTCGACGCCCTCGGCAAGCGCATCCTCGCACACGCGCTGGATGTTCGCATCGATGCCGACCATGATATCCATACCGTCCTGGGCGGGAACCTTGTGGTACGCTCCACCGGCTATGAAGTCGCCCATGCGTCCGCGTTCGCTGTCGAGCCAGCCGTTCTTGCCCGTCAAGATCTCGTCATATTGCTTTTCCAGCCCCGTCAGGCCCTTGTTGTCCACATCGCATACGCCGATCACCTGCGACGCAAGCGACCCGTTGGGATATACGCGCTTGAGCGCCGGCTCGAACTCGATGCCGGTGAGCTTCTCCTTCTTGATGAGCTCGACCTCGTCCACGTCTACCTGGCGTTTGATGTAGCGAAACGTCTCGTTCGAATCGATCGCATCGCGAATCGCATCGCGCTTGATCCCCAGAACACGCGAGAGCGTCCTGACCACCCGCGCACGATCCTCGGCTGCGATATTCTGCGCATTGATATACACGTTGAAGCAATCGGCGCACGTGGCGAGAACCTTGCCGTTGCGGTCGTAGATGGTCCCGCGCTTCGCGAACAGAGTTTGAACCCCGCGGCGGCGGTCATCGGCCTTGTCGAGATTCTCCCCGCGATTGATCACCTGGTAATCGAGCAGCCTTGCGCCGATGAGAGCAAGCGAGAGGCCGAAGGCCCCCGCCAGAAAGCCGTAACGGGATATCGCGTGCTGACTCGTATCGGTATGAAACAAGTCGTCTTGCGTGCGACGGCCGCCGCGACCACGAGGGCTGCGGCGGCCATGTTGTGCATCTTGGGGCATAGGGAATCGATCCTAGCGTGTCGAAGCGCCCTGAGCCGCAGCGGAGTCGGCGGGGGCATACTCGGTAAAGTCGAGAGTTACGCTCTCCTCGGCGGGAACCATACCATAGCCCTCGGCGAGGTCGCGAATGCGGGTGGACGAGCCGTAGACCGAATGCATAACCTCCAGCTCGGAGCTCTCCTCTCGGGATGCCTCGAGCTGATTGGACAGCTGCGCGGCGGAGTTGAGCGTTGAGGCGGTGAGGCCGGCCACGGTGACGCGCGCGAAACCGAGCGCGACAACGATGACAGCCAACACGCATATCACCTTGACGCAGTGGGCGAACATGGGACTGACCGATTGATCGGCCTCGCGGCCCGCACCGGTGACGACATCGAGATGGGGGCGCTCCGGCACCGGAGCCGACTGGCGCTCGGCCGCGCGGAGGTCGGAGGTCATATCATACGCAAGTGCCGCTTGAGACGCACGATAGGACATGGTATGCGACCCTCCGTTCCATACTCGGTGTAACAGTTCAAAAGCATGCGAACGTGGGCGGCTCGATGAGAGCGGCCTGCGCTAAAGGCGCTTTGCCGTCCTGATCTTCGCGGACCGCGCCCGCGGGTTGCGCTCGACCTCTTCAGGTTGGGCGACTAGGGGTTTGCGCGTGAGCACCTTGACTATCGGCACATGACCGCACACGCACACCGGGATGTCAGGGGGACAGGTGCACCCCTGGCTCAGTTCCTGGAACTGATGCTTGACGATACGATCCTCAAGCGAATGGTAGGAGATGACGCAGATGCGCCCGCCCGGGTTGAGCCACCGGATCGCGGCCTCTAGACCGCGCTCCAAAACATCGAGCTCGTGGTTGACCTCGATGCGGATGGCCTGGAAGCTGCGCTTGGCGGGGTGTCCCCCGTGTCGGCGCGCCGCGGCGGGGATACCCGCCTTGATGGCCTCGACGAAATCCCCGGTCGTTTCGAGCGGCGCCGTTTGGCGGCGTCGCACGACCTCGCGCGCGATCTGGCGCGCGAACTTCTCCTCTCCGTACACGCGGAGAATCCGGGCGAGGTCGGCTTCGGAATAGGTGTTCAGGACCTCAGCTGCGTTTAGGGTGTTTGTCCCCGGATCCATACGCATATCGAGCGGGGCGTCCTCGTGATACGAGAAGCCCCTTCCTGGGATATCGAGCTGCGGGCTCGAGACGCCCAGGTCGAACAGGAAACCATCGACGCCTGGCACTTCCGCTTGGCACAGAAGCTCGTCCAAGTCCCCAAAGTTGCCCTTGAGGAGACGGTGCGGGGTGTTCGGGGCCTCACGGTCCAAACGCTCCCCTGCAGCCGCAAGCGCCATGTCGTCCTGATCGACACCGAGCAGCAAACCGTCCGCGCCGACGGCAGCGGCCATCTTCACAGAGTGGCCGGCGCCGCCGAGCGTGCAGTCGCAAACCGTCTCGCCGGGTTTGAGGGCGAGTTGCTCGAGCACTTCGGTGAGCATGACTGGTTCATGCCGATATTCAGGTGTCAACGTTCCATCTGCCACGTGCGTGTCCTCCTTAAGCGAGCGCCTCGATTAATCGAAGAAGTCCGCCAGAATGTTCTCGGCCTCGGCCTGACGTGCCTCGTGCGCCGCACGATCCCAGATCACCAGGCGGTCGCCGTTACCGACAACGGTGACCTCACGATCGAGGTTCGCTTTGACGCGAGCGGCCTCAGGAAGGCTGATGCGGGCGGCGGAGTCTATTTCAAGTGTGGTTGCCGCACCGTTCAGCGTCTCCATGACCACGCGATGCGCCCTATTGGTCGGGTCGAACCTGCCTTTAGCGGCGAACACGGAGTCAAGCCAGTCCTTGAACGTGTCCTCGGTGAACACGTACAGGGCGTCGACTTCCTTCTCAGGAGCGGGAAGCACTCGGACAGTGTCCTCAAGCTGCTTGCGGAAGGCGCTCGGCAGCGTGAGACGGCCTTTTGCATCGAGATTTCGATCATAGGTACCGGTCAAATACACTGCGGCGCACCCCCTTAGGCTACTCGTGGGCATCTGCGGGAGCCACCCCGCTGTCGACGTTTCCTATTCTATGGGCGCTTTCCCCTTTTCGCAACACTTTTCCCCACACTCTCCCCCACCTCCCCCCACCACGCCACACCACAACTCTCAACCTTCAAGCGAACAGGCGTTTGAGTGCATACTATATGTTGTGTTTGATTTTGCGGTTTGTACCATCTGTCGGCTGCAAAACCTTCAAGCTAAACCTTCTACCTGAGGTTGAAGCGATTTTTAGGCAAACCCAAGGTGTTGTGCGCGGGATGTGTAGCGCATCCATACGCCCCACCCGGCACCCGGCGAACGTGGACGATTCCCCCACTCCTCAACCCTATCGCGCCATACGGACAAAAAAGCCGTCACCCGCAGCGGGTGACGGCGAAGGGGCATGGCGGGGGCGGAGCTGTATGCCGCACCGCGTTAGAGCTTGGCCCGCGGATGGGCCGCGAGGTACTCCTCGCGAAGCTGGGTAACATCAACATGGGTATATATCTGCGTAGTCGAGATATCCGAATGACCGAGGATCTCCTGAAGCACGCGTAAATCGGCACCGCCCGCAAGAACATGCGTGGCAAAGGAGTGCCTCAGCACATGCGGGTGCAGGCCGTCGATCCCCACGGCTCGCCCATACCGTTCACAAATCGTGTAGACGGTTTGCCGCGACAAGCGAGTCCCTCGCACATTGAGAAATACAGCCGTCGAGCCGCCGAGCGAACGCGCATGGGACAGCAATTCGCCACGTGCGCCACTCTCTATATAGGAGGTGAGAGCATCGTGCGCGCTGCCGACCAGGGGAACCAAGCGCTCCTTCGATCCCTTGCCGATCACGCGCACGAATTCGTCTTCAAGATACAGGTTCGACAGGTCGAGGCCCGCGACCTCACTCGCCCGCAAGCCGCATCCGTACAGCACCTCGAGCACGGCTCGGTCACGGGTGCCGGCGGCAGTGCCCGGGAACGGCTGGTCGAGCAGGGCCGATGCCTGCTCAACGGTCAGGCACTCGGGCAGCGAGCGCTCCTTCTTGGGCAGCGGAATCGCGGCGGCGGGATTGGACGCGCATATGCCGTCATTGAACAGGAAACGATGAAAGCCCTTCACCGCCGAAAGGCCCCGGCTCACAGACGCATCGGCATACCCTTTCTCGCGGCGGCTCGCAATGAACGCCAGGATGTCCCCGCGCCCGATGGCGTCCGGTTGCGCAATTCCGCGGTCGCGAAGGAACGAGACGTAGTCCCCCATGTCCCGGCTATACGCCGCCAGCGTGTTATCCGCCAGGCCGCGCTCCACCGACAGATAATCCAGATACAGATCGACGCAGCGCTCCATCTCGATATCCCGGCCCACAGCCCAGCCTCTTTCCCAACAAAAACCGCCCGCGGGCAAACCCACGGGCGGACGCTTCTTAACGATGGTAGTAGCTGGACCGCTCGAACTTCGGCTCACAGCACACATTGATGCCGAGCTTGCGCAACAGGGCCTCATCGGAAGACGAGATGATGACCGAGAAAAACGCATCGCAACCGCGCAGCTTGGGCAGACCCGCCAAGACCTTGTTGGCGACTTCGCTCGAAGCCGAGGTGATTGACAGCGCGATCAGGGTCTCATCGGGATGCAGCCGGGGGTTGTTGCTGCCCAGCTGGGTCGTCTTGAGGCGACTGATGGGCTTGATGGCGTCATCGCTTATCACCTCGAGCTCCATATCGACGCCCGTCACGGCCTTGAGGGCGTTCATGATCAAAGAGCTGGCAGCACCCAGCAGCGTGGAGGTCTTGCCGGTCACCACCGAGCCATCCGGCAGCACCATGGCACCAGCCGGAGAACCCGTTGCCTCCTCCTTCAACAATGCTGCGGAACGCGCGGGCGAAAGATTCTTATCCACCCCCACCTTCTTCATGATCACCTTGAGCTTGTCGACCTGCTCCTGCCCGCAGCCGGTGCGCTTCACCTTGACGGCGGCGTTGAAGTAGCGGCGCACGATCTCCATGTCCGCAGCCTCGCGGCAAGCCTCGTCATCGCTGATGGCATAGCCCACCATATTGACGCCCATGTCGGTGGGGCTTTGATACGGGCTCTCGCCCAGGATCCTCTCCATCAACGCCTTGACGACCGGGAACGCCTCGACATCGCGGTTGTAATTGACCGTGGTGACGCCATGGGCCTCGAGATGGAACGGATCGATGATATTGGCATCATCGAGGTCGACCGTCGCGGCCTCATAGGCGATGTTGACGGGATGGTTGAGCGACAGGTTCCACACCGGAAAGGTCTCGAATTTTGCGTAGCCCGCAGCCACCCCGCGCTTATGCTCGTGATAGAGCTGCGACAGGCAGGTGGCGAGCTTGCCCGAACCGGGGCCGGGGGCGGTTACGACGACGAGCGGACGCGTCGTCTCGACGTACTCGTTCTTGCCGTACCCCTCCTCGCTCACGATCAGGTCGACATCGTGCGGATAGCCCTCGATGGGATAATGCAGCCTGCAGGTGATGCCCAACATGTCCAACCGGCGGCGGAACAGGTCGGCCGCGGGCTGGCCGGCATATTGGGTTATGACGACGGCACCGACAAGAAACCCGTTGGAACGGAAGATGTCGGCAAGACGCAAGACGTCTTCATCGTACGTAATGCCAAGGTCACCACGGGCCTTGCTCTTCTCGATATGGTTGGCATTGATGGAAATGATGATCTCGACGTCATCGGCCAGGCTCTTGAGCATGCGGAATTTGCTATCGGGAGCAAATCCGGGCAAGACGCGGCTCGCATGGTAGTCATCGAACAGTTTGCCGCCAAACTCCAGGTAGAGCTTTCCGCCAAACTGCGCGATCCGCTCCCTGATGTGTTTTGCCTGGCTGGCGATATATGCATCGTTGTCAAAACCTTGACGCATGGGCGAGCCCCTTCTTTATGAGATGTCGGTACCGACAAATTATATATAACGAAGGGGTGAAACACGGCTGCGGAGTTAAACGCGACACAAGCTTCAAGGGCGACGAGATACAAATTACCCCTCCCGCGCACGGATACGGGAGGGGCAAAGAAAGGTAGGTCGCAACCGAGCTCGGGCGCACGCCCACAGCCGGTCGGACTTGTATGGTGCCGGCCGCGCGCCCCATCTCAAAGGACGGGCGCGCGGCCAACCATGCAGGGCGCTAGAGCACCATGCAGGCAACCGTCAGAATCACAATGGAAACCACGATGATGCTGATGATGATCTTTGCGGCGAACTTGAGCCAGGTCGTCCACTCGATCTTAGCCAGGGCGAGACCGCCCATGATGGCGCCGGACGTCGGGGTGAACAGGTTCACGACACCGATGGCGGCGGAGAAGATCATGATCATGACCTCAGGCGAGAAGCCGAGCTTGACGGCAAGCGGGCCCATGATGGGCATGGAAACCGTAGCCATACCCGAGGTGGACGGGATCAGGAAGGACAGGACGAAGTAGACGATGTAGGCCATCGGCGCAAAGATGATACCGGACAGGCCGGCCAGGGCGTCCGCGGCAGCGTTGAGCACGAACTGATCGAGACCGGTAGAGGCCATGAGCACGGAGACGCCACGGGCAAGAGCGATGATCAAGACGACACTCATCATGTCGGCGGCGCCGTTGATGAAGGTGTTTACGATCTGCTTCTCGGACAGGCCGCCCACGATACCGATGAGGATGGCCATCAGGAAGAACCAGGTGGAAGCCTCATCGAAGTACCAGGTGCCGATGGGGGCGCCGGTCACGACGGCGGACCAACCAAGGGAATCGGTGACGGTCCCGACGGACTCGCCGGTAACGTCGCCATCGAGCGTGGTGGTCGTGTCGTTTGCCTTGTCATATGCGGCAACCAAGTCATCGCCCGTGACCTCGGTGGTCACCTCGTGGCTGGAAGCGCCGGCATCGAAGAAGTTGGCAACGTTCTCGTTGAGGTCGCCCAGCGGAATGAAGCCGACGATCATGACGACGAAGGTGAAGGCGAAGATGCCCAGGACGGCCTTCTGACGACCGGTGAGCTTGACCTCCTTGGCAGCGTCCCTTGCAGCCTGGCCATGAGCCTCCTCGGCGTCCTTGAGCTCCTGCATGGACAGAATAGTGGAACCCTTGTCGGCCTTGACCTTCTTGGCGTAACGCATCACGAAGAAAATGGAGATGGCGGTGGTGACAACGGTGAGCAGCAGACCCAGACCGATGATGATGGTCTGGTTGACCTCGATGCCCTTGGACGTAAGAGCGTCAACCGCGGCGCCGACGGCAAAGGGGTTGACCGTAGAGCCCAGGCAGCCGCAGCCGGCGCCCAGCAGGACCGTGGCGGCGCCGACCATGGGGTCGAAGCCGGCAGCCATCATGGTGGCGGCAAGCAGCGCGTAGAACGGAACCGTCTCCTCGCACATGCCGTAGGTGGTTCCGCCGAGGGCGAAGATCGACATGAGGACCGGAACGATCAAGATCTCGTGGCCCTTAAGCTTCTGGACAAGCACGGCGATGCCGTTGTCCAGCGCACCGGTCTCGGTCATCATGCCCAGGAAGCCGCCCAGGATCATAACGAACAGGCAGACGGGCAACGCATCGGCAAAGCCGCGCACCGGCGCCATGAAGAAGTCATCCAGGCGAGCGCCCGTGACCTCAGGCGTAAAGCCGGAAACGATAACGGTTACGATGGCAACAACAGCCAGCAGAATAAGAAGAATGGTGAACGATGAGGGCATACCACGCTTTTTCTTGGCGGTTTCGGTCATGGTTCTCATCCCCCCTTCAAATCGAAGGTGATCCCCGTCGCATCCCTCGACACTTCCGTGCGGTCGAATGAGCCGACGAGGTTACTACCGGAAAAAGCAGGCGGGCGGGCAGCGAACACGCCCGCCTGCGACAGACGACCCTTACTTGAGCGTTGCGTACATGATCGCCTTGATGGTGTGCATGCGGTTCTCGGCCTCGTCAAAGACCTTGGACTGCTTGGACTCGAAGACCGCGTCCTCGACCTCCATCTCGGTAACACCGAACTTCTCGGCGATGTCGGAGCCGATCGTGGTGTTGGTATCGTGGAAAGCGGGCAGGCAGTGCAGGAAGATGGCGGAAGGATCGGCCATAGCCATGACCTCGGTGGTCACGCGATAGGGCTGCAGCTGCTTGATGCGCTCGGTCCAGACCTCGTCAGGCTCGCCCATGGATACCCAAACATCGGTGTAAATCACATGTGCACCGGTGCAGGCGTCCTTAACATCGGACGTGAGCTTGATAGTGCAACCGTTCTCCTCTGCGATGGGCTTGCAGGCCTCGATCACATCGTCGGCGGGCATGCACTCCTCGGGGCCGCAGGCCACGAAGTTCATGCCGAGCTTGGCGCACACGACCATGAGGGAGCGGGCCACGTTGTTCTTGCAGTCGCCCATGAACACCAGGGTCTTGCCCTTGATGTCATAGTTGAAGTTCTCCTGGACAGTCAGGATGTCGGCGAGCATCTGGGTGGGGTGCCACAGATCGGTCAGGCCGTTCCAAACCGGAACGCCCGCGTTTGCGGCGAGTTCCTCGACGTCGGACTGCGCAAAGCCGCGGAACTCGATGCCGTCATACATGCGGCCGAGAACGCGAGCGGTGTCCTCGATGGACTCCTTCTTGCCCATCTGGGACGAACCCGGATCGAGATAGGTGACGCCCATGCCAAGGTCCATGGCGCCGACCTCGAAGGAGCAGCGGGTGCGCGTGGAGGTCTTCTGGAAGAGCAGGACGATGTTCTTGCCCTCGAGATAGCGGTGGGGCGTGCCCGTGCGCTTGAGGTCCTTGAAGTTCTTGGAGAGAGCGAGCAGGTACTCGATCTCCGCGGTGGAGAAGTCGAGCAGGCGCAGGAAGCTGCGGCCGGAGAGATTTACACCCATGGTGGTTCCTTTCGTATTAGTCCGTGCGCGCCCATGCCTTCAGTCGGTAGCGGGCGTGTTGGGCGCCTAGAAATAAGGGGGCGCACCGTGCATGACGATGCGCCGCCCTTTAGGAAACTTAGAGATCCTCGCGCCAGAACGGCATGCTCATGCAACGGGGGCCGCCACGGCCACGGGACAGCTCCGCCGACGGGCAGACCAGCAGCTCCATGCCCTCCTTGTAGAGGACATCGTTGGTGACGGTGTTGCGCGCATAGACGCAGATCTTGCCAGGGGCAACGGCCAGCGTGTTGGAGCCGTCGTTCCACTGCTCGCGTGCAGCTGCGATGGGATCGCCGCCGCCGCAGGGGATGAGCTTGATCTGATCGACACCGGTGGCATCCTCGAGGATGTGCTCAAGCGTATCGTTGAGCTCCTTGATGTTGACCTCGCCCGGATGTGCACCCGGGGTGAGCTCGAACACCTGCAGGGTGCCCATGATGGCGGGATGGATGGTGAACTTGTCGACATCGATCTGGGTGAACACGGTGTCGAGATGCATCATGGCGCGGTTGTTCGGAATGTTGAAGGCCAGGATGCGCTCGATCTTGGAATCGGAGTTCCAGAAGATGTTCTGAGCCATGATGTCGATAGCCGCAGCCTGCGTACGCTGGGAGATACCGACGGCAAGCGTGGTGGCGTTGATGTTGAGAACGTCGCCGCCCTCGGTGTGGTAAGCGGCATCGCGACGGAAGTACAGGGAAACATCCTTGTAATCCGGGTGATACTTGAAGATGTACTTACCGTACAGGGTCTCGCGGTTGCGGGTGACGGAGTACATACGGTTGAGGTTGACACCGTTGCCGATGACCGCAAACGGATCGCGGGTGAAGTACAGGTTGGGCATGGGGTCCACGATGAGGTCGGACTCGGACTCGTTGTTGACCAGACCGTTGAGGGTGGTGCTGGAAACAGACGGGATCTCAAGCTCGGCCTTGGTGATGCCGGCCATGGTCTTCTTGACGAACTCGAGGTTGTCGGTGATGGAGTTCAGCTTCTCGCGAACAACCTGCGGGAGCACCTGGCCCTTGATGCCGGCCTCCTGGATGTACTGATCCAGGAACTCGTCACGCGCGCCGGGCACCTGGTCGAAGACCTCGGCAACAAGGTTCTCGAGGTACAGGACCTCGACGCCCTGATCGCGCAGAATCTGAGCGAAGGCGTCATGCTCCTGCTGAGCAACCTCGAGGAACGGGACGTCGTCGAACAGCAAGCGCTCGAGCTCAAACGGCGGAAGATTGAGAAGCTCCTCGCCGGGCCTGTGCAGACAGACCTTCTTGAGTTGCCCGATTTCGCTCGGGACATGCAAGCCTTTCGTCATTGCCTCCTACCTTTCTTATTTTGGGGCCGCATTCGACCCCGCCTTGACCCCATCGCTGGGGTCTTGCTCAACATCTACAGTTATATCCAATTCTCATCACAAGATATCCCTCACCGCCCAACGGTAGCTCTTCAAGGGGGAACGGTATATTTATGTGAACTGCCCAGGATTCCACTTTTTCTAGTTAAAGCGTTCTATATGGGTTGATGTGCATTTTTACGTGTGATACCTATGAACATAATGATGGAGATAATGCATCTCTATTGCATATTCTTGATGTCATATTGCATATCGTGAACCTCGGCGCCGCTCTGATGCAATGCCTGGGTACTATACGTCAACTCATTCGAGTTATTCATTTTGATACACTGCAGATACCGTCTATCGGCATTAATCCGCCGTCCGCCGACCAGGCTATAGAGAATGAACGCGCTGGATTTACCTATCTAGCGTATGAGATTTTGATCAAGGTCCACCGAACGCTCCCCCGAAGAAATTATCGACCTCGAACCCTTGATCGTTCGGGGCGGAGCGGATTAAAAATACGCGCGAATATCACCTGAGGACATGTGGGTGCCGTGTATGCGCCAACCGGTATCGACATGGGGGCACAAGAGGACGACAGGTCGAGTATCATAGATTAGATTGTCCCTATCCCCGCTCCAATAGACAGGCGGTGAGCCATGCACAACGCGCTACCTTATATTTGCGTCGCCGCAACGGCGCTGCTCACCACGCTCATCACCACGCCGTTTGCGCATAAGCTCGCAATACGACTGGGCGCCATCGATTATCCCGACAAACGCCGCATCAATACGACCCCCATCCCCCGGCTGGGCGGACTCGCGGTGTTCGCCGGGCTTTGCACCGCGCTCATAGTGGAGCTCGTGGGTATCAAGGTATTCGGCTGGCCCGCAATCCTCATCCCGCACCCCTCCATGAACATCAACTACCCCCTGCTCGGCGTTTCATTCCTCATCATCGTCATCACCGGCGCAGTGGATGACGTCAAGCAGCTTTCCCCTAAAGCGAAGCTGCTCGGTCAGGTCTTGGCCGGATGCGTCGCCGCGGCCGCCGGCCTATTGATCGGACGCATCGTCAACCCGCTCGCTGCAGGCGGGGAGCTCGCCCTGGGATGGCTCGCCTATCCCATCACCGTTATCTATCTGGTGGCGTTCGCCAACATCATCAATCTCATCGATGGATTGGATGGACTGGCAACGGGTATCTCGGGCATCGCGGCGCTCACAATGTTTTCATTCGCCATCCTATCCGGCCAGTCCGATGCCGCCGCCCTGGCGATCGCGCTCGCGGGCGCTTGCCTCGGGTTCCTGCGCTACAATTTCCATCCGGCCCGCATCTTCCTCGGTGATTCCGGATCCCTTTTGCTTGGCTTCGCCTTGGGAACCATCTCCCTGCTGAGCGTATCCCGCACCGCAGCGCTCACCTCGCTCATCGTGCCGCTCATCGTTGCAGGCGTTCCCATCATCGACACGCTGTCCGCGATCGTGCGTCGCGTTCGAGCCCATGTGAGCATTGGCCAGGCGGATAAAGGGCATATACACCACCGCCTCATCCAAGAGGGCTACGATCAACGCCAGGCGGTTCTGTTGATCTACGGCTGGTGCCTCTTGCTTTCTGCGGGCGCCATCGTCATCAACCAGGTCGATGTGTTCGCACGATTCGTCATCTTCATCTTCCTATTCATCTGCTCCGCATTCTTCGCCATGCACCTGCACCTATTCGAACCGGTCCTGAGGCACCACTACAACCCTAAAACCAAACAAGACGAGCTCGTCACCCCCGATAATCCCGCATTTGCCGATGAGGCCGAAGCGGCACACGAGGAGCACGAGGAGCGCATCGAACGCATCAAACAGCACACCACCCATCAACACGATCGCAAGGAGTAAAAAGCAATGCCAAACGAGCTTAGCTACGAGAAGAGCCTTCAGCGCAGCAACGAGATCCGTGCAGACCTGCCGCAGCACCCCGAGAAGTACACCATGCTCACCGGTGATCGCCCCACCGGCCGCCTGCACCTGGGTCACTACTTTGGCACACTCAAGAGCCGTGTCGAGCTGCAGGATATGGGCGTACACACCAACGTGCTCATCGCCGACTACCAGGTCATCACCGACCGCGACAGCACGGACAACATTCAGGACAACGTCTACAACATGGTCATCGACTACCTGGCATGCGGCCTGGACCCCGATAAGACCATGATTTACACGCACTCCGCGGTTCCCGCTTGCAACCAGCTCATGCTGCCGTTCCTCTCCCTCGTCTCAGAGGCCCTGCTCCAGCGCAACCCCACGGTCAAGGCGGAGATGGAGGCCAGCGGACACGAGCTCACCGGCCTGCTCCTCACCTACCCTGTGCACCAGGCCTGCGACATCCTGTTCTGCAAGGGCAACGTCGTGCCAGTCGGTCGTGACCAGCTGCCCCACATCGAGCTCACCCGCACCATCGCCCGCAAGTTCAACAACCGCTACGGCGATGTGTTCCCCGAGGTCGACGCCCTGTTGTCCGACACGCCGCTGCTCCCCGGCCTCGACGGTCGCAAGATGAGCAAGTCCTACGGCAACGCCATCAACATCTCGATGACGGCCGAGGAGACCGCCAAGCGTATCAAGAAGAGCCAGACCGACGGCGAGCGCATGATCACCTTCGACCCCGAGGCGCGCCCCGGCGTATCCGGCCTGCTCTCCACCGCCGCGATCTGCACCGGCCGTTCCGAGGTCGAGATCGCCGAAGAGATCGGCATGGGCGGCTCCGGCCAGCTCAAGAAGTACGTCACCGAGAGCGTGAACGAGTACTTCGCCCCCATCCGCGCCCGCCGAGAGGAACTGGTCCAGGATATGGACTACGTCAAGGACGTCCTGCGCGAGGGCAATCGCCGCGCCAACGAGGTCGCCGAGGCGACGCTCGCCGAGGTGCGCGAAGCCATGGGAATGGTGTACTAAGGCATCCGCCCGCCGATGCAGGCGGCTACGCGCGCCGGTACTGTCATGCCAAGGCGACTCGATCAACATAGCCGTGACTCAACGAGGTGGGTGATAATAAACCCGCCTCGTTTTCTTTACGTTGTATGGGGGATTGCATGTACCGACTTGTTGCCAGCGATATGGATGAGACGTTTCTCAATGCCGACCACGCCATCCCGGCGTCCAACCTCCGGGCACTCAAACGCATGAGGGAGCTCGGCGTCCTGTTCGTCCCTTCGAGCGGGCGATGGTATTCCTCGATCATGGACAACTTCTCGGGGGAGGCCCGCGAGCTGATCGAAGACGGCTACGTGCTCTCCTATAACGGCGGCTTCATCAACCGCGTGGGAGACCCCACCCCGCTCACCACCTGCGGCCTTTCCAACGAATGCGCGAACGCGATCTATGCAAAGGGGCTCGAACTCGGACTCTGCATGCACGTCAACGTCGCCGACGGCCACGTGTTCGTGAACGACGCCCCCGCACGACCTCTCCATGATCAAGGCGGCGGGACTGGGCGTCGGCGTGGCGAACGTCACCGACGACGTGCGGCCGTATTGCGATGTCGTCCTTGAAACGGCTGGGACCGACGGCGCGTTTTCCGAACTCGTCGAGCGATTCCTCGAGCCGCAGCACCCGAACGAACGGCAGCGTCTATGGGAGATGAGGAGCAGCATGGCAAATCGGGACACCGACGGATTCTTCAACCGCGTATACGACATGGTGCGCCAGGTGCCCTGCGGCATGGTTGCCACGTATGGTCAGATCGCCAGGCTCGTTGGTGAGCCCCGTCGAGCTCGATATGTGGGATACGCCCTGCACGTCAATCCAGAACCCGGGATCATCCCCTGCCATCGCATCGTATTCGCCGACGGACGCCTCGCGGAGGGGTTCGCCTTCGGTGGGCCCGAGGCACAGCGCGCATTGCTCGAGGACGAAGGCGTTGCCTTCCTCGCCAATGGACATGTCGACCTGCAGGCCTCTCGCTGGCCAGCGGGCCTGGAATGACATTTCTTACAACCAAGGCAGCAAGAGATGCCCTGCCCCGCTATGCTCGCAAGTCACGTTTGTAGCAGCGGGCTAAACTGAAAAAGCCGACTCCGAAGGAATTCCGGAGTCGGCCATATAACAAAACCCAAGCCGTGTGCCAACTAAGAACTGGTGCGCAGCTCAAATAGACTCAAAGAGCGAATTGACACCCCTCAAGCGATAGCAAGCTAGCAGCTACAGCCGAATACGATCACGACTGAGCAGGCGCCTGCGAACCAGGATGCCGGCAATGCCCATCAACAAGCCGAGAGCAGCAATGGGAAGGTACGACCTCGTATCCCCCGTGGCGGGCAATATATCACCGCCGCCAGGACGCTGGGGCACGATCGCAGGAGGCTTGGGAGTGGGATGACCGGGATTCGGACCGGGGGTGGAGTGAGGATCGTAAGTGTTCACGAACACCGGGGTCTTATCCCAGGAGACCTTAACCAACAGGAAGCCGGAACCATTGTCGGATACGATGACGTCCGCCGTGAACGTGCGCCCGTCATAGATGACGTCGTCCTTGGCGAATCCACCGGCGGCACGCTGCTCCACAGTCGCCTGATCCCAGCGCACGCCCTCCGCATTCACCGCATCGCCAGGTACGACTTCACGCACCATGTAGTTGAACACCTCGGAGCGCGACATCGTGCCGTTCTGATCGACCCACTGGGAGCCAGACAGGTCATCGGCCGTGAAGCGTAGCGGTTTGAAGACGACGTTGCCGTCGCCGTCATTGACGGAACTCTGAACGACCTTGCCGTCCTCGCCCACGAGCTCGAAGGTGAACTCCCCCGCCTTGAGAGCGCGCCCGTCCATGACCTTGTTTACTGCGAGCGGGAGCTCGAACGCCCGCGGCTCATAAGCGTTCGAGAAGGTCATGTTCTCGACCTTGGCACCGCTCTCGTCCACGATCTCATGCGTGGCGGCAAGCGTACCATCGCCGTTATCGACAACCGTCGTGAAAACGGTATAGACAGACGAATCAAAAGTGATGCCCGCAGTGCCTTCATCGACCTCGGCGATCGTGTAAACGTGCGACCCGGGCTTGGTGTACGTGATCCGGGGGAACGCGACCTTGCCCTGCGCATCGTTGACCGCCGTCAACACGGTCCCCGTCGGGCCCTCCTCTCCAACCGACTGCTCCACCAAAGCGAAGGTAAATTCGCCATCGACGGGCGGGCGGCCCGCAAGCTGCTTGGTAAGCACAATCTGGTCGGTCGCCGCACCGGCAGCATAGCGGTTAGTGAAAACGAAGGCGGGTCCTGTCTCAGGATCACGCGTGACCGTCAGATGGCCGTTGCCATCGTCGGTCAAGGTGAAGCGCACCGTACGCACATCCTGTTCATCGTTGGTTACACCCGCGACCGAACCGGTCTCGGCAACAGCGTACTCAAAGCTGACCGAGCGGGGCTTACCGATACGAGCATCCGTAGGCGCAACAGTCTCGGCACCATCGATGGTGTCGACGGGATGTTCCTGGGCCCACTTGCGATTGAGGTCATCCAGCGTGAAGGTGATCGAGCCAAAATCGACCGTACCGTCGGCAGCGTTGCTCGCCTTCGTATGCTCCGGCATCGGTGTGCCGTCCTCAGCCGTCACCGTAAAGGTGAACTTACCTTCAATACTGTCGGGCGAGAGCCCCTCATCGTACACAAGATCCTTGCGCCCCGTCAGAGTGGAAGCAACCGGTTCGCCAGCTGCGGCGTAGACGTTCTCGAACCCGGTAGCCGATGTAGAAACAAGGGTGGCTTTAAGCGTGCCGTCACCGTTATCGACCACATCGACCCTGAAGGTGACTGCGGGCGACACCGCCGAGACACCACCGGGTAGATCCGAAACGACCTCGCTAGCCGTATATGTCAGGTGCCACACGCCCTGAGCATCTCGCGTGGCATAGCCATCACGCACTGCGGCCTCAAGGTCGGCGATCGTATAGTCGATCGTTCCGAAATCAACTGTGCCATCTGCGCTATTCGCTGCCGTTTTTACCACCTTGGAGCCTGCCTTGAGCTCAAAGGAGAACTCGCCTTCCTCGAGCGGTCGACCGGACAGGGTCTTCTTCGTCCTCAAGGCGATTGAACCCTTCGCCTCGTAGGCGTTCCTGAACTCCGGAATATCGGAGACCGGTCTACCCTGCTCATCGAATACCTTGAACTCGACGCGCTGCCCTGCGGCACCGCCATCCACCTCGGCGACCACCGTGTAACGCGCCTTATCGTAGGTCACCCCCGGAAGCGGCTCATCGCTAACCTCGGAAAGCGTATAGGTGTAGGTGCCCGCCTCGGCGAAGCTGAGCCTGTTGAAGACCACCTTGCCCTGGCTGTCATTCGTCGAAACGATAGGCTGCTCGTTCCCATGTTCGATCGCGTCGGGATGCGGGGACAAGACGAAGTGGAACTCACCCTTCTTGAGCACGCGACCGGTCAGCGTCTTACGAGCCTCCAATTGACCCATCACGGAGTCGGCGGTATTGGTGAAATAGGCACCGTCAGCTTGAGGACTCGTTCCCACGATGGGGCCGAAGACCGTATAATCGCCGTCGCCGAAATCTAGCACGGTGAAGGTGAAGGAAACCTCGCGCGAGCTATAGACGACGCCGTCCTTGGAAAAGCCGCCGAGCTTTTTATGCTCGGGCGTGGCATCTCGGTAGGGCACGCCCTGCTTGTTGACGGCATCGTCCGGAATGCGCTCTCGAAGCTTGTATGTGTATACGCCCTCCGTGGAGAACATCACGTCCTTGAAACCGAAGAGCTTGTAGCCGCTCTCATTTTCTTGGGTATGCGCATCAACAGTCACGGACGGAATATCTACCTGAACGAAGCCGGCATCGCCGGGTTTATGCGAGATACCGTCGACGAAGTAGGCAACTTGATCGAAATCGAATGTAAACGAATCGGCCTCGGTCCATTCACGCCCCTGAAGTCGCTTGGTGAAGGCGCTATAGGAAACAGGCGTCGGGGCGGCCTGGTAACGGTTCACAAACGGGACCGTAGGTACCTTGTACGCAGCGGCGGCCTTTGGCTCAACGCCCTCGGCGCTATCCCATGCACCGATCAACTCGGGAACCGAAAGCACCTCTCCGCTCAACGTGTCAGTCAGCCGCTCGACCCTCGTGACGGTCTTGAGCTTGCCGGCGCCGTCATCGTGAGGCGTGATGGTAACCCTGAACTCAGAGCGGTCGTAAGTGACGCCCTTGATCTGAACACCTGCAAGCGCATCGTTGTCATCCGCGGCCGCATCGACGACCTCTTTGATCGTGTAGGCAAAGGTCTTTCCCGAATCGGCCTGCGTAAACGTAAGGTTGGCAAGCTTCTCCATCACCGCGGCAACACCAGAGCGCGCGGCTGGCGAGGTAAAGGACAGCTCGGCCGCGGCATCGGGCGCAAGAAGGCCGCGCTCATCCATCTTGATCTTCGAAGGCTCATCGACAGGCGTGAGCTCAAACGAAAACTCGCCGTCTTTCATATTCTTACCGATAAGCGTCTTGGTCACCTGGATGCCGCCATACGTATGCGTCGTGCGATATTCATTATTGAATCCAAGGGCAAGCGGCATGAGGCCCTCGGCCTGCTCGGCAGTAAGCGCAACTGGCTTATTGACCAGCAAGCCATCGCACCCGTACATGCGGAACAACTTGGTCGCGACGGAGAGGGATCCCAGATGGTCGTCCTTCACCGAATACACGACGCGGTACACCGAGCGGTCCCATCCGCCCGCCATACCGGGCTTACTCTGAGCGCCGGCTCGCGGCGTTGCCTCGCGCACAAAGAAGGTGAAGTCCTTACCGGCATGCGACTGATCAAAGGTGATATCGAGCACGTTGACGGCCGCCGAAGGCTTGCCGGACGTAGAACCAGGAGCCGACACGACAAGCTCCTTTTTAGCAGGATCGACGCCAGGAAGCGCGGCGAACAGCTCCTGGGATTCATGATCGCGACCGGGCTGCACCACAAAGGAGAACTCGCCATCGGCCATATCGCGGCCATCGAGCGTCTTGGTCAGATCAACCCCTGCCACTTTGGTGGAGGCTCGGTAGGTATTGTGGAACTCGACGCGATTAGCACCGTTGGGCGTGGACGGAACCGGCGCGAGGTCAGCGGTGGAACCAGTCCAGCGCGCGTCATCGTTGTATTTCGTGACCTTAAAGTAATCAATCGTGGCAACGATCGCTTGATCTTGAGCCGTTCGCTTCGTCGGGTTATCCACAAGCTTGAGCGAAACCCGAGCAACATAGCGCGTTGCATCGAACGTCATGCCACCGGCCGCGAAACCGCCGGCCATCTTCTGATCAGGCGTTGCGGCATCCCAGCGGACCCCGTCGGCATTGACGGCCTCGCCTGGGATGACCTCGCTCAACTCATAGTAATACTGGGCCGTGTGATCGGGACCCTTGAGGTCGCTCACCTTGTAAGTTGACTGGCCGAAAGCGACAGCGGTCCGGCTGTTAGACACGATCGTATGTCGATCCTTGCCGGCGCCCATACATCCCTTGGGCATCGGCTGGGTTTCGGCATCGGGCCCCGCCGTGTCCATACGGAACGTGAATTCTCCGGAACCATCTGGATCGACAGCGAAATCACGCCCGTCGAGGTACTTGCTCGCCAAGGGGCCGGCCTGGACCTCATCGAGCTTGAAGGTATTGGTGAAACTTGCCGTACGCACGCCTTCGACAGGCTCCACGAGTTCTCCGGCACCGCCGTTGAGACTGTTGCCCTGGTCATCAGCGAGCTTGGTAAGCTCAACCGATGCACGCAATACGCCGTTCTCGTCATCGGCGACCGTCACCTTCGCGCGGTAAGCAGCATCGGAATAAGACACGCCGGGAATTCTATCGGCAGCATCCGGGGTCTTCTCGTACAACACGTAGGTGTAAACGCCGGGGGCTGTATACGTTATAGGTTTAAATGATGCCGAGTGGTCGTCGGCGGCCTTATCTATCGTAAGCATCGCCCGTGCGCGGCCGTCATCCCCTACCACCGCATCATCGGGCATAGGCGCACCCTCGTTAGCCTGCAGCACGAACAGGAAAGCGGGTTCCTTGGCAAAGCCCACACTCCATGCCGGCTTACCTGCGCCATCAATGAAATCCTTATGCACTTTGAGCGCCGTACGGGCGAGCGTCACAGGCGCAGGTTTATAAGCATTCTCAAACACGAGCTGCACAGGCGTCCCGGGCTCTACCGTGCCCTCACCCGCAAGAGGCTTGTTTTGAGAATCAACCGGGGAGGTCTGCACAAATGCGTCGGGCATCCTGCCCGCAACCTCACTCACTTTGACGTGTGCCCCGGCGGGCAAACCATATACACGCAACGTCTCGCCGTGCTTGATGGAGTGCTCGCGGCCGTTGGAGATCTTAAAATCGCTACCCATCTGGTCGCCGGAGCCGTTGAACACGCGCGCATCGAACTCGCCGGACAACGGGCGGCCATCCCTGTCTCTCAAATCGAAGGTGAAGGCGAAGTCGACCGTATCAAGATTAGGACCCGTAAGGCCGGCGGGCACCTTGACAAGCTTCTTTACCTCAAACGAGGCGACACGCCGATTGGTTACGTTGATAACCGTGGAGCCCGTGAAGAGGTTCGTGATGTCCTTATCGCCAAGATCATCCCATGTGCCGATGCCATGATTCTCGACGCAGGGATTTGGATCCTGACGCACGCTGGCGCGAATCATACCCTCATCGGCCGTAAAGGAAACACCGTGCTGGGGCTTATTCGAACCGGCCTGAATGTAATCATGTTCCTCGCTATCATCGTTATAGCGTAAATACAGGTCATCAGCCGACGCACCTGCAGCCGGAATTCCCCATCCATGGATCCAATACGAAAACGGATCCTTATTCGAATTCGCCAGCTCCGCCACGCGCAGCTGGGCGATGATGTCATGCAGCGTCACTTCGATGCCGTCATTGCTGGCAAAATGATCCATCGAGTCGATCAATGTGCCCACACCCGCTGTAACCGTGACTCCATCGTCCACGGCACCGGCATCGGCATACACACCCGTAGGATCGACCACGACGCAGATGGGTGCGGCAATGCCCTCATATCCCTTGGGGGCAGCTTTCTCCACCACATAATACGTACGAGCCGCCTGGTCTTTATCGGGTCCCTGAATCTGCCTGAAGTACGCCATGCCATCAGATCCGGTCACGACCTCCTGCACGGCGATCTGGCCGGGCTTGGGCACCAAAACGCCCTGAGCTCCCTCCTGCATTTGGGCGGCGCTGAAAAGCTGAAACGACACGTCCTTGACAGGCATACCGGCATCGTCAACCTTACGAATGGCAAGATCGTTCTTGCAGTCCGTCACATGTAGGCGCGCATAGCTCTCCCGAACGAAATTATGCTCTTTGCCAGTCGATTCGAGCCAGACAGCACTGGCCTGTGTGATGGGGTCCTCACCGGCCGCGAGCCGCTTATCGAGCTCGGCACGAGGCATATCGACCAAGTAGTATCCAATCGAATATTCAATTTCATCACCCTGGCCCGCCATGAAGCGATAATCACGCGGAGAACCCGGAAGATCGCCGAAGTCGACACTCCACGAATCGCCATTGAGCTCGAACGTGTGGACAAATCCCTTGCGATACAGCTCGTTGAGCTGCGCGACATTCTTCAGGCCCTCTGGAGCGACGCTCCACTTGCCGTGACTCCCTCCAACGGGATGCCAGTCATCATGGGTTCGGTCGCGCTTATACACGACGGCGAGCACCGTCGTCTTATCGGTAACGTTATGACTCTTGCCCTGAACGTCTTTCACGACGTTTTGGTCGTTGACGTACGTCGTCTGATTCGGACGCGCATATATACCGGAGTCCCATGGGTTCTCGCTCACCAAGAAGCCCTTCTGCCCATCGCCGCGGCTGGGAACATAACGCAAGTGCGCTTCCGGATTGGGACGATAGCCATCTGGCGCCTTGAGTTCGCGCAAGATATAGAACTCTTGTCTGTGGCTCGATTTATAAGCCTCGGCAAAATCATAGGGACGCTTGCCGTCCGGGGTCATGATCTTAAAGATTCCCGCCGCGTCAGTGACGCCTTGCCAGATCAGGTCCTTCTGCTCGTAGGTATAAGCCCCCTCCGTACCGGTGCGGGAGGCTGAATACAGCGCGAACTCCGCGCCCTGCACCGCTCGCCCATCCTGGTCGTCCTTCTGGACAGAGCTCTGCGCCACGCGCTTGAGGTTGAACGTGAGGCGCATATTGGACTCGTTGTTGCCACGCTCGAGGTAGAAGAACTTCATCGTGTGGTAGGAATCGTCCTTGAAGGTATCCCCCTCGATGAACTCGGCGGCTTTCTCTTCTCCAAGGGCCGTCTTGTACCGGGATGCGAGTGTGCCCTGCTCGCGCGTCCAAGGCTTCCCTTTCACCACGCCCTTCGCGGTGATCTTGCCCGTTCGGAAGTTGATATCGAGCTCTGCGGCGTCATGGATGCCGCCGAGGTCACCGACGAGCACGCCATCGATGAACACCCAAACATCGTCGTCGCCAGAGAAATTGAAGATCATATCCTTATTGCCGACCATGCCGCCACGGGGCTGGCTGAAATCGACCGTCAACTCGACACCGAAATAATGGCGCATGGTCTCCGAATCGGCTCTGACGCTCTTTTGAGTAATCGTGGTGCCATCTGCCTGCACACCGGTCTTGTTAAAAACGTCCGATGCGGGATTGAAGGGGAAGAAGCCGCCGATCTTCCCCTCGCCGCTCGTGCGCTTGACCGCAGGCTTTTTGTACAGCGTGAACCTATTCGATGCCTCATCATATTCCGCATAGTTCTTGTCGCTGTCGTAGGTGTAATAACCATTGACGTACTGAACGAGACCCCTCACGTCGCTGTACATGCGCTTGCCCGCAACGGGATCGCTGTTGAACAGGTAGCCGAGCGATTGCGCCTCGGTCTGGCGACGTTCGCCGCCCTTGTCGTAATAATCGTTACCAGCAACGAGCACGGGATAGCCGTCCGCACCGAGCTTGTCCTGCACGATGCCCTCGAGGGGCCGGGAATTGGTCATCCATGCATTGATCGACGTGCTGTCGCCGTTGCCGTCGGAATCCTGACCCGAGAATTGAAAATGATGACCGGCGTTGATGCCCTTGTCGCGCCAGCCCTGGGGGCAGTGCTTGTAGGCAGGGGCATCGACGGTATCGGGCTCGACCATCCAGTAATCGTAAAGATTAAGATGCGCGTTCGACGGGCTCTTGGCATCCGTAACGATATTGTTCTCAGTTGCAAGATCATGTTTAACCGCAGGCACCGCATCGGCGAGCACGGGCACCGCACTCAACGCGGAAAACGCGAGCACGGAAGCGAAGCCCATCGCTGCCAGACGACGGGCGACCGAGGACGGTATGGAATCATTCACGAAATTCATAATCTTGCGGTGTATGCCAGAAAAGAGATCGTGGTAATCGCTGCAAGAATAATGCATCGATAACCCCCCTCCGTTTCTTCTAAAATGCGTTTATGGCATGATACAACTTAACAAACTTCCTGGTAAAAGCAACTGTTTGAGCAAATGCTATTACCAAGCGTCACTTAATTGCCAGTCAATAGCCTGCATTTAATTATTAATATTACCATTTTTGTTAGGGGCTTGCCTAGTTTAGGGGCCTTTCCCGGAGTTCCCGAAGCATGAATCTGTACATGTCCCGCCCCCGCATGTTGAACCTGGACTCGCATTCCTTCAAGTGGAGGTAGAAGTCCTCCTTGGGTACACCCTGGTATTTTACCAGCCTGTCCTTCGCGTAGCCCCAGAAGCCCTCGATGCCGTTGATGCGGTTGCCCGGGTTCCCCCGCCCGGCGAACCCGTTCTCGCCGCGGCTCACCCCGTAATGGTGCCTGCAGCCCCAGTCCACCAGGCCGCCGCAGGAGGCGGACCCGTCGGTGTACATGATGGAGTCCTTGGACACCTTGTCCTCGATCACCTGCATCAACGTCCTGCGGGTGACGTCCGGGACGATCCGGGTGCAGACCTTGCCGCCGCGCCCGAGCAGGCCGAAGGCGATCGTCTTGCCCCGCGGCCCCGGACGCCCCGCACGCGCCTCGCGCCGAAGCAGCTCTCGTCGGCCTCGACCTCGCCGTCGAAGGGGCTGTCGGCCTCGCAGGCCTCCGCAATGCGGGCGCGGAGCATGCCGTGGTAGCGGTTGGCCGTGTCGCGGTTGAGGCCCGTCGGGGAGGCCGCGGAGAGCGCCGTCGCGTCGGCGCGGAACAGCCTCGGCAGCTCCCTGAACTTGCGCTCCGAGAGGTGCGAGTCTTTGACGTGCTTGTTCTTCGGTGCCTTCTTGCTGCCCATGGCCTAGTTTTAGGGCCTTTCCGGCCCCTAAACTACGCAAGTCCCTTTCGTTGAACATGGTCTGGCCGTGTCGAACCAGATACATATCACCGCTCATCGAAGCCCCCACTCGATGCGACATCATGTTTACGGATGTCGCATTCGCTCATATCAATGTGTTCCGATTGTATCAATCGATGAACTGACAGCGCTCGCAGGACCCCAAGGTATCCCTTTCCTTTTGCATGGGTAGGATTACATATGTACGTTATCTAACTTCTGTCGATTGGAGTGGCTATGAGAGAATTCATCGACGACGAGGGCGAACGGCACATCGATCCCTTCTGCTTTGACGAGTTCGGAATGATCGACCGTGGTGTCAAGGCGATCAGGTTCCTATACGGCGTAACCGGAGCAGTCGGGCTCATCGGCGGCGCCGCCCTGCTCATCTGGCCCGTGAAGACACTCGTGGTGCTCGCCGTCATCCTCGGAGCATACTTCATTATCGCAAGCGTCGTGCGCATCGGTGTGGCCGTGGGCACGCCCTTCATGCCTGCGGGCTGGCGCGCGCTCAACATTCTCTCCAGCCTCTTGCTGCTCTTCTGCGGCATCGTCATGCTGAAGAACCAGACAGCATCCGCCGCGGCCCTCGCAACGCTCGCAGCCATCGCAATCGGATTCGGCTGGATTATCGAGGGCGTGGTAACCCTCGTCGAGACGGGCATGGTGCACAACCGCGGTCTCTCCATTCTCTCCGGCGTACTGTCGATTGTCGCGGGCATCGCCGTGTTCATGTTCCCGCTCGAATCGGTCGACCTGATGATCGTCTTCTCTGGCATCGCGCTCGCGGTGCTGGGCGGCGTGCTGCTCGCCCGTGCGTTCACCTTTGGAAAGATATCGCGCTAGCAGCGATCGCGCGCGCCCCGTTTGCGCATCGTCCGCAATCCAACGCCGATACTCGCCGCCCGGGCCTCCGCAAAAGGCCTGGGCGGTTTTGTCTATCTGAACCCCCAAAAACGACCCCTTGACCTTCACGCTACGAGAAGGTTTATCCTACGAGCGAAACGGAACGGGAGGGGCATGTGAGCGCGAACAAAGCTTATGGCATCGGAGAGGTCTCCGACATCGTGGGGGTCTCAACCCGAACGCTCAGATATTACGAAGAGGCGGGACTGCTCGTGCCCGCGCGAACAGCCAACGGATATCGCCGCTACACCCCTGCGGACCTCGACCGCTTGCAGGAAATCCTGCTCTTGCGCCACATGGGAATGAGCGTGGCGGAGATTCCAAGCGCCTTGAGCGCAACGGAAGAAGAGCGCCGGCGAACGCTCGCGCGCCACCTTGGAACGCTCAGGGCCGAACGAGAGCGACTCGACACCCTCATCCGCACCGTCGAACGCACAATCGAGCACATCGAGAAGGGAGTCCCCATGGACGATAAGACGAAGTTCGAGGGCATGAAGCGCGACCTCGTGGAGCAAAACGAGCGCACGCACGGCGCCGAGGTGCGTGAGCGCTGGGGCGACACCGCCGCGGACGAGGCAAACCGCAAGACGCTCAACCTGAGAGAGGGCGAGTTCGAGCGTTTCCAGGAGCTGGGGCGCGCAATCAACGAATCGCTCGAAGCGGCCGTGAGCGCGAACGCAGACCCCGCAGGCGACGAGGGGGAGCGTGTCTATCGCCTTCATCGCGAGTGGCTCGGATTCACCTGGAACTTCTACACGCCCGAAGCGCACAGGGGTCTCGCGGAGATGTACGTCGCAGATGAGCGTTTCACCGCCTATTACGATGGCAACGTCGCCGGCTGCGCCGCTTGGCTGCGGGACGCGATAACCGCGCACGCGCGATAGCGGGCCGAATTCACACCGCGCGTGAGCGTCCCATCGATGTCGAAAAAAATGAGACCCTTGATTTTCATTGCGGCACCACCTTTGAAGAGCTGCCCAAGCCGGGCAACGGAATCATGCGAATCTACGCCCTATGACAGCAGCGCGAGGCATGTGGGATCCGTTTGCATCTCGCTGCAGGCCCCCATACGAGCTTTGACGCTCGCCTTTAGCCGCCGGCATCGATTCTTGTCCGGACGAATCGGTACCATTATCGCAGGGAGTGGATTCTGCTGCGACACGCGGGGTGACGCTATTTGCCTCGGCTTCACTCACCTCGTCGACCCATGGCTCACCGATGAACATGTCCATGATCTCCGTGCTGTGGACCAAGCGCCCCTGGGCAAAGTCGTACGACTGGCACACCGCGTCGTCCATGCGATGGATTCCAATTCCGTTGTCCTCGATGTAGTACCTCACACGGACCCCCTTGCATGTGACGACAATCGCACGTTGGCAGGATGCCGGTCCCGCCTCAATTTAGGGACTGTCCCTAAATTGAGGCGGTGCGGCGGAGAGCAACAGCCTAAACCATCACTTTATCCATCAGTTCTTCGTACGTGCTCACGAAGTCATAGCGCACATCGTCCTCGCCCAACTGCTCGAAGAGCTTGCGAGCGCAGCTGATTTTGGCCTTCTCGACGCCCTTAAGGTTGAGAGACTGCAACGACCCCTTGGTCTCGGCGATGAAGAAGATGTGCTTCACCGCGCCCTCGTTGAAGGCGATGGCCCAGTCGGGCGCGTAGTCACCGACCGGCGTGGGAATCTTAAACGAGCGCGGTAGGTGCGCGAAGGCGCACACATCGGCCGACTCCTCGAGGTCCCGGGCGAACTTCCGCTCGATATCGCTGTCGAGGACCGTCCAGTCCTGCACGCCTTTGCTCGAAGTAGGCAGCGCTCGCGACAAGCCCTCGGGCATGTCCTCGGCAAAGATCTCCGCGGCGTCGTACTCGCCGGCCACGCGGTTGTAGCGAATGTGCTCCACCACCATGCGCGCCTTCTCGTCAACGATGAGCGCGGCCGTCTTGACGATGAACTCCTCGGGGTTCACGCGGAACATGGCGAACCGATCCGGCGCGATGCCCGCCAGGATACTCGCCGCGCTACTGCGCGTGATTCGCGCATGATCGGCCACCTCGCCCACCAGGTCATACGCCACATTCGACACGGCGCCGGCATCGACTGCGAGCGCGTGCGACACGGCACCGGTAAAGCCATCGGAGCCCTCGAGTTGCTCGCGCGTCGCCTCAGCGCGTTGCAAACCCTGCTTGAGCCTATAGCGGGGTGTCGACACGGAGAGGTTGGCGTTGATGTTTGCCACAGCGTTTCGCCGCAGCTCCTCGGAATCGAATTCCACCGTGTAGGCATGCTTATGGTTGATGCGCGCCCACAGCTGCTGGAACTCCCGCTTATGGAAGTTATCGTTGAGCTTGTTCGCAGCAACCTTGACCTCGAAGCCGTTATCGATCTTGATGCTCGAGTCCTCCGTGCTACGCACGATGCGCTCGATCTGCGGCAAGAAGCCGCCCAGATGCTCGGGGATGCAATCGTTGGGAAGCTGCTCCAGGCAGCCCTCGCAGAAGGATTCGGTGGGCTTGCCATGGGAGTCCACAAGCCCGCCGCGCACCAGGGCATACATGATGTCGTCGGCGTCTGCCGCGGTAAGGGTGTACTCGGTCGCACCGTCGCTCACCACCGCGCCCTCGAACAGCTTGTGCTCCACCCGGTGCGGGCGCTCGCGCAGCTCGGAGGCGGTCTCGGTCTGCAGGGACTTTACAAAGCCGTCGTAGCCCTCCGAGGCGATCACCGTGAGCAGGTTGACCGCATGCACGCCGTCGCGCCCCAGCAGCGCCGCATCCTGGCGCGTGCCGTTTTGGTCCACGCACAGGCGCAGGCCGCGGCCGACCTCCTGGCGCTTGGAGATGTCGGAGTCGCCCGAGCTCTTGAGCGTGCAGATCTGGAACACGTTGGGGTTGTCCCAGCCCTCGCGCAAGGCGGAGTGCGAGAAGATGAACCGGCACGGCTCCTCAAAGGAGAGCAAGCGCTCCTTGTTCTTGAGGATGAGGTCGTAGGCGGCCACGGCGTCCTCACCCTCGGCGAACTCGCTACCGCGCTTGAGCTTGCTGTTGCATGCCCGCCCCTTCTTGTCGATGGAGAAGTATCCCTTGTGGACCTCATGCGCACCGAAGCTTCGCAGGTACCGCAGGTACGCCGGGTCGTACGCGTCGTCGAGTGTGGGCACAGACGTGCGCTCGGCGATGGCGCGAGCGTACTCCTCCTCGAAGATACGGCCGTACTCGCCCACGCCCTCGGTGCCGTCCTCGTTATACACGCGGTACTTGGCCACCTCGTCGATAAAGAAGAGCGAGAGGCACTTGATGCCCTGGCGGAACAGCACCTCTTCCTTTTGCAGGTGCGACGCGATGGTCTCGCGAATCTGGATGCGGCGCAGGTCCTCCTCGGAGGAGTCGTTGGCCACCTGGCCGCGGTAGAGCCGCTCATGGTTGTCGAACTCCACGTATCCGGTCTGGCCGTTTTGGTCGGGCACGATGCGCAGGATGCGGTAGCCGTGCGCGTAGGTCTCGAGCTCGCCCGAGGCTTGGTAGATGTTGTCCAGCTCATCGAAGGTGCGCGTCGTGCGCTTGAGCGAGCCGCTCTTGAGCTGTTGGGTGAACTCGATCACCGCGCGCGGCGGATGCTTGGGGCTCACCTTGATGTCCTGCAGGTACACGTAACCGTCCGTGCCACGCATGCCCACCATCTCGATGCCCTTGACCTCGATGCGCTTGACCAAACGCTCGTTGTAGGCATCCAGCGGGTCGAGTGCGAACACGGTGTTGTGGCGCTCCTTGTGCGTGGCGGAGTAGTTGAGGCTGAACAGCGGGTTGAACTGCTGCATGGCCTTGCGCGTGGCACCCGTCTTCTTACCCATCTTCTGCGGCTCGTCGATGATAAGGATGGGGTTCGTGGCGGAAAGCACATCGATGGGACGTCGGCTGCCGAAGTCGTCGCGCTCGGAGAACATGATGCGCGCCGTCTTGTCGCCGCCGCGACCCTCCTTGTTCTTGGATGCTTCGAAGGCGTTGAACGCCTGCATGTTGATGACCATGACGGAGATGTCCGCACGACTGGCGAAGGAGTCGATCTCGTTTAAGCGGCTCGAGTTGTATACGAAGGCCCACAGCTGCTTGCCGTAGCGCTCGTGGAAGTGCTTGGCCGTGATCTGGAGCGACTTGGCAACGCCCTCGCGGATGGCGACGCTCGGCACCACGATGATGAACTTTGACCAGCCGTAGCGCGCCTTGAGCTCGAACATGGTCTCGGTGTAGACGTAGGTCTTGCCGGTGCCCGTCTCCATCTCCACATCGAGCTCCACGGCGCCCAGGTCGTGATGAAGCTCGGCGGAGACGGGGACACCGTTCTTGCGCTGGGACTTCTTTACGTTTTCGAGCAGATCGGAACCGGACAGGCGCAGCGGGGCGTTGCGGAAGCCCGAGCCGTCATCGGTCACGGCGCCGTCGGCGGAATCGATGATGCCGAGCACGCCCTGACCGCGTTTGTCGACGGAGTCAGTGCCCACGTCGCGCAGGTAGGACTGCGCCTCGATCTTTGGCTGGCCGTCGAAGACCTTCACCACGGCATCGGCCGCACGCGTCTGGTAATCGAGGACGGTAAACTTGAATTCCATGAAAGAGCCAATCTGCCTGTTGAACCCGTTGGATACAATGAACTTGATGAACGAAGAGCAAAGTGGAGGTCAAAGTACATGTGGAACTACGCTGAGTTTCCCGACGGAACTTGTATCGCCTATTCGAACCTTCAAGACGACGGCACCATCAGAATTGCCGTAGAGCGCCCTCGTGACGGTGGATTTGACGAGGCGCACTGCCTCATGCCCGCATACCGTTGGACGGGCGTAGACGGCTTCACGGACGATGAACTCTCCGACCTCAAAGAGTTCCTCCGCGACAACGCGCCCCTCATCTTCGAGCTTTCCGAAGCCCCGTACGATGAGAGGCTGACCGCGTAATGCCGCAAGTTTTTACTTTTGGCCGGTACCTTCTCTACTTCTGGACCGGGGAAGATGCCGAACCTTCACTTCATCGATTAGATTCGACACCCCCTTACACCACCCGGGTCTTGGTCTCGGGGCTCACGGTCTTGAAGATCTCCTCGAAGTTGGCCAGCGCGTCGTCGCCCGTGAAGGACGCGTCCCGCAGGACCGCCCACGCAGGCTCGCGCTGTGCCATAGCACGGACGACGTCCTCGGGCACCTCACGGTCGAAGCAAGCAACCAGCGTGTCGTCGTCCACGGAGTAGACGGTCTTGCCGCAGATGTCGAGCGTGTCGATGCGCGCGGTATAGGGGATCTCCAGCTTGGGGAACAGCTGGAAGAGGATATCCTCCGGCGTGCGACCGGGCTTGACGTTGTCCGCCAGGCTGAAGAGCGCGTCCTGGAACAGCGTGTCGGGCGTGCGCGAGACGTCCTCGAAGTTGGACGAGTCAATCTTGAGCACGCGGAAACCGATGTCAGGCACGCGTTTGGGCTCTTCGCCGAGCTTGAGTTGAGCGTTGGATTCCTCTACCTCTGCCACGATCTTCGCACCCGCGCGGCGAATGCGCTCTTTTCCGATCTCGCAGATGTTTTTGTAGCCAGCTTTGGCGGCCTCGGACTTCTCGTCGCACACCTCAGGCAGCTGCACCATGATGAACTTGCGGTTCCCGCCGTCCTCGGCATTGAGCTGCATCACGGCGTGGGCAGTCGTGGCCGAGCCGGAGAAGAAGTCGAGAACGACAGAATCACTATCAGATGCCTGACCGACCAGAAACAAGAGCAGTTCCACGGGCTTGGGAAAATCAAATAACTTTCCTTCGAAAATAGACGAAAGTTCACGAGTCCCATTTGTGGTAAAGCCAACAGATTTAGAATCTAACCACGTGGAAGCCGATGTCCTCAAAGACGCCAAATCCGATATGAATTTCTTTTCACGAGGTCGTCCGTTTGGCGAAGAGGGCCAGAGAATCCTATCTTCCTCAATCATGCGAGAAATTGTTTCCCGGCTCTTGGACCATCCTCGTTTGGGATTCGGGGGATACACTACGCCAGTAGAAGGGTTCACGATATCGAAATGCAAATTCGGCCTCTGTGACGCGTTCGCCAATCCCGATAAATCGATACTCGCCCACGGACCACGTGGATCATCGTCTGGATTTTTGTATTTCGACTCATCAATTGCCACGCCATTCAAAGTTGCCTCAAAAGAACGACCATAGACGGCAATATACTCGTTATCTGACGATAGCCTATTCGTATTTCTGCTGTCAGGATTCTGCCGCCTCTTCCATTGGAAGGTTCCTATGTGATGAGGCAATCCGAAAATATCGTCGCATATTTTAACCAGGTCAACATACTCAATCTCATCAATGGAAACAAAAATTATTCCATCCTCGCTCAGCAAATCCCTCGCTAGCACAAGCCGGGGGTACATCATCGAGCACCAGTCGGAGTGGAACTTGCCGTTGGACTCGTTATTCACCTTGTAAGCAGCATCGAGGACGTTACCCTCCTCGTCGAAGGCGCCGCTCTCGGCGCGCTCCTCCTCGGCGGTACGGGCAAAGGTGTCGTTGTACACGAAGTCATGCCCCGTGTTGTAGGGCGGATCGATGTAGATCATCTTGATCTTGCCGGCGTAAGTCTCACGCAGGATCTTCAGGGCGTCGAGGTTGTCGCCCTCGATGTAGAGGTTCTCAGTCGTATCCCAGTTCACGCTCTCCTCAGGGCACGGCCGCATCGTCTTGTCGATGGGGCGAATCGCCTCGGCGCGAGCTTTCTGCTTGCCGGGCCAGGTGAACTGATAGCGCTCGCGCTTATCCTCGGCGATATCGCCCACGTGGGCCTTGAGCGCCTCGACGTCGATGCTGTGGCGGACGTTGCCGTCCTCGTCCAGCACCTCGGTCACGATATCCGGGAACAGCCCCGCCAGCTTGGCGGCGTTCTCGGCAGCGATATCTGCCGTCCGCAACTCGACCTTTTCCATTGCCTACTCTCCTTTCAGCAAGGAGAGCTCGGCCTTTGCCTGCTTATACGCCTTGAACGCGGCGTTGCGCTTGGAGGGCTGAACCTCCCTTGCGCACTTCCGCTTGAGCTGGGCGGCCTGCACCTCCAGCTCCTGTATCCGTTTTTCCTTCGCCAGGCGCGCATCGACGTCCTCGACCGAAGCATCGTCGAACAGCACCTGGGCGCACAAGCCCTCCCACACCTCGGCGAGCGAGGTGCCGGAAAGCGTGATATGCAATTGATCCTCGGGCACCCATTGGGCACCCACTTGCAAGCCGTGGCGCATGGCGGCAAGGCGCGCCCGGCCCTCATGGCAGCACACCATAAGGAGCTTGCGCGGCACCGCCTGCGCGATGGCAGCAAGCGCGCGCTCGGGAACCGCGTCCGTCTTGAGGTCCACGCGAAGCACGGAGATCTCGTCGATTCCGTCCGCCGCGGGAATGCCGCAGGCCGCCCCCTTGATGGCGGCGACCACGCAGAGCGCCTCGATGCCGCCCACACCGCGCTCGCGGTCGAGGCGGGGAATGTAGAACTCGCGCTGTTCCTTCTTGCCGCGCTCGTTCAAAAAGGCCGGAGAGGTGTAGACGAATCGGAACTCATCGAGGTTATTGAGCTGTTCACGCAATTCGCGGTAGGCGTACATCGAGAAGACCGACGCCGCCACCGACATCTTGTCGCCCGCCTGCACGTGCGCGATCAAATCGTCCTTGAGAATCTTACTGCGGTTATCGAAGAAGTCAGGGTGCATGCGCTAATGCACCACCATCGTGCAACTAGCGAATGCATCGCCTGCAACTAAATTATGCGCAACACACTCCAAGGAGAGGCGCTCGTTATCGAGGCCCCCCCCGAAATGCATTTCGGGGTTCAGCATGGACGACTCCTCATACAAGCGTGACATACGCCTTAATTGTATAGCACCTATGCCAGCGCCGCGCGCGGTCTTCCGGAACCTGGATTTGACACCAGACGCTCGTTAATCGAATCAACCGTAACGTAAGTCCGGCGCCCACGCCTATAGCCCTTAAGAATGCCGGAATCGAGCATATGCGTCACACGACCCGGGCTCACGTGAAGAAGGCGCGCCGCCTCGGCAGCGGATACCGTCTCACCTTCGACGATATAATCAGCATCCACTTCAAAATACACCATGAATGCAGCCCCCTCGACCTCGTAGGTGGCGGGGGCAGGAACCGGATCCCCATGAAGCAGGAGGGACGCCACGTACGTCTTCGCGGCGTCGGCAGCCATCGCTATAGCGTCCTCCCGCGTATCGCCAAAGCTGAAACAGCCCGGCAAGTCAGGCACCGACGCATCGAAACCGCCCTCTTCATCGGCAGTCAACACGACTTGATAGATATACTTCTCCATTACGTTTATCCCCTTTCAAGCAAAGTGCTACATCCAGCCAGCCCCTTTAGCTATATTCCGATACGTTCCAATCGGAATCTCCCGCTTGGCAGTGGGAACCGTCAGCATATGCCCGTCCTTGCGGGCAACAACATGGCTTCCCTTACCGCTATCGAGCTGCCAGCCATCCTTTTTAAGGCGCTTGAGGACATGTCGCACTTCTTGCTCTGTGGGCATCTAACCCCCCTTCTGCATTACTATAAATACTTGCTATTTATTATAGCATATCTATAAACTGTTTATAGATATGACAATCAAGGAGGCACCTATGCCCACCCTCATCATCGACGCCGACGCATGCCCGGTCACGCGGGAGGCGCTCGCGCGCTACATACCCCGCGCACCACTTGGCAAACGCACGATATGCAAGTGAACCAGTATACTAAAAGTTACCTTTGGATAACTCGTAACAAACAGCAGCCCTTCCGGACAACAAAAAGCCGCCCGACCGCGGTCTTCCGCAGTCGGGCGACACATATGCAGATCTGGATCCGCCGCTTGGCGATCGGGAGCTAGTTCGTTCCGATGGACATCGTCTCGGGCAAGGTGCTGCCGCCGTCGATGACGATCTGCGAACCGGTGAGGTAGCTGGACTCGTCGCTGCCCAGGAACGCGAAGAGCTCGCCCACCTCGATGGGATTGGCCAGACGCTTCATGGGCACGCCCACGGCGATGTCGGCAATGGCGGACTCGGGGTCGTCGGGGTTGGACTCGAGCGCCATCTTCTCGACCATCGGCGTGCGGGCATAGCCAAGCTGCGAGCAGTTCACGCGAATGTTGCGATCGGCGTACTCCACCGCCAGGCACTTGGTGAGGCCCACGAGTGCGGCCTTGGTCATGGCGTAGGCGGCCTCGCCGGCGTCGGCCACGATGTCGCCGGTCACGGAGGAGGCGATCACGATGTTGCCGCCGCCCTGCTTGAGCATGTGAGGGATCACGGCCTTGCAGGTGTTCCATACACCCTTGATGTTGACGTCGATGTGGAAGTCGCGCGTGGCGTCGTCCATCTCTTCGAACGGGGCCAGACGGCACACGCCGGCGTTGCAGCAGGCCACATCGATGCGCCCGAACGCCTCGATGCCGCGAGCCGCGGCCTCGTCCAGTTGCGCGCGGTCGGCCACGTTGGCGACCGCGGTGATGATCTGCGCGCCGTACTTCTCGCGGAGCTTCGCGGCCGTTTCCTCGACCGAGGGCGACAGGTCGACCATGATGAGCTTGGCGCCGTACTTGGCATAGGCCATGGCGATACCCTCGCCCAAGCCCGCGGCGGCACCGGTGATCAGCGCGACTTTTCCATCCAGCTTTGCCATGTGAATCCCCTCTTCCCTGCATGTGCCCCGAATCCCGGCGCAACGTTGCACGACGAAGCCGGGCGCAGGGACGCGACTACCAGCTCATCCATTGTAGCGCCGTTCGACAGGGGCGGGCGCGGACAACACGGCACGGGCGCGTGCGCGCAGGCAAGATCATCGTGATCGATTCGCGCCACATCTGCCGCTTCGTCGATGGCGAGGTGCGCACCCTGCCGCGCGAGAGCGCACCGGCGAGCCTGCAGAACTGGGCGCGTCGCCTCCTTCTTTAGCCGAAAGCTGTACTACCTCGTCGACGACGCCGGTCGCCGCGTTGAAACCATATCGAGGAAGCACGCCCTGCATCACCCCGTTTACCAGGTGCATATAAACGGCTTCGACCGTGTGCAGCTGCGACGGGAGATTCGCATCGACGGCGAGGGCATATCCGTGGACGGGAATCTCACGGGCGATGACTTTACGATTCTGCGCCATGGATCAAAACTCGCAGCCGTCCGAGTTCGGCCCGCGCACAATCGCGTCCCCTACGGCATCGATGCCTTCAGCCAGGCAGGCGAGGTCTTCGCTCTGCGCAGCAACTTGGATGACGAGCGGACCATCTGAGCCGAGAGCGAATGCGGCGACATCTCCCTCGACCTCAACGACGACGAATAGCCGCACGTACCTCAAACGCGCACGCAGCGATAACAAGTGGGTAGCCCCTACTCCCGCGCGTGTTCGAGCAGGTATTCACGCATATAGGGGATCGCAAAGCACACCATGCCATAGGACGGCGCCTCGATGAGCGCGGCAGCAACGAGGCGCCGGCGATAGGAGCCCACAGACGAAGGGTCGGCACCCATCTCGCGCGCAACCTCACCAGATGACACGGGGCCAGACCCGCATCGCGCCATAGCGGCAAGGTATTCGAACTGCTTGCCCGAGACACGTCTGAGCGCAGGCTCGATCACCATGCTGTCAAAACTCTTGCGCGCCCTCTCCACGCCCCTTTCCGCATCGCACGGCTCAACTGCATCGGAGTCGCGACGCGAGGCGGCTTGCCACGTGTAGTAGCCAACGAGCTGCACCATGAAGGGCCGACAACGTCGGGGCAACGTCAAGGAGGTGCCTCATGACCTGGATGAAACACATCGACCGTATCGAAGCCAACGGAATCGGAACGGGCCTTCACATGGCCGGAAGACGCTTGCACCGCGGTATCCACCGCGTCATCGGCAGCGTGAGCTCGCATGTCCGCCACAACGTGAGCTCGACTGCAGTGGCAAAGCGAAACGACGTGCCGGCTCGCGACCTCACCGCCCTCACGGTTTTGGGCGTGGGCCTGGTGACCGCCAATGCCCTACGTTCCGGGTGTGAACGCGGCTCTCGACCTGATGCCGCTGCCGGGTGCGTTCTTCGGAGTCCTCGCCGCGATGATGATCGGCTACCTGCTGCTCACGAGCATTGCCAAAGCGCTCTACGTCCACGCCCACGGCGAGCTGCTGTAAACACTGGGCGGAACGCCCCGAATGGAGCGCCCCGCCCTTCCCGCTGGCATCAGGTCCCCGCAGCTATCAAATCCCCGCTCGGCCGAATGCCCCGGCTCCCCCTGCATCAGACGTAGAACAGGATGTCATCATAAGTCGGCACCGGCCAGTAGTCTGCGGCCACGATCTCCTCCATGGCGTCAACTGCGGCGCGCAGACGTGCCATTGCGGGGGCGACCTCGTGCGCGTACGCGCCGGCCTGCTCCTGGGCGTCCTCGATCGCCTCGACCTGCATATGCAGCGCATCGAGCGCCTTGATGGACTCGTTGATCTCGGTGATGCCACCGCAGAGCTTGTTGAGCGTGTTCTGCTCGCACTGCATCGCCGCCTCGGCGCCCGCGGAACGGATGGCCTCGAGGCCCTTGGCGACCTTGGTGGCATACGCGGTGATGACCGGGCGGTACGTGCGGCGCGCCTCGCGCACCATCGTCGTCGCCTCGATGTTCATGAGCTTGTTGTACTTCTCGAGCTTGCAGTCGTAGCGACACACGGCCTCGGCGCGAGAGAGGACCCCGAGCTTCTCAAAGAGCTCCAGATTCTTCTCGGCCACGAACGCCGGAATCGCGTCCGCGGCGGTTCGCAGGTTGGCGAGGCCGCGCTGCTCGGCCTCAACCGGCCATGCCTCGGAATACCCGTCGCCCGAGAACAGGATGCGGCGATGCGCGCGCAGGTGCTCGGCGCAGTAGGCCAGCGCGGCCTCCTGGAACTCATCGGCGGGCGTGCCCTCGAGCGCATCGGTGAAGGCCTTGAGCGCCTCGGCGACGGCGCAGTCGAGCACCATGTTCGCGTCGGAGACGTTGGCCTCGGAACCCACCGCGCGGAACTCGAACTTGTTGCCCGTGAAGGCGAAGGGGCTCGTGCGGTTGCGATCGGTGTTGTCGCGCTCAAGATCGGGCAACACCACGGCGCCCAAATCGATGACGCCCGTCGTGGCGTGGACGCTCGCCTCGCCGTCCATGATCATCTCGACGACCTCGGTGAGCTGGTCGCCCAGGAAGATGGAGATGATCGCCGGCGGCGCCTCGTTGGCGCCGAGCCGGTGGTCGTTGCCGCAGCTGGCGACGCTCGCGCGCAGGAGGTCCTGGTACTTGTCCACGGCCTCGATCACGGCGGTGAGGAAGACGATGAACTGCAGGTTCTCCAGCGGCGTGTCGCCGGGCTCGAGCAGGTTCTCGTCGGCGGTGCCGAGCGACCAGTTGTTGTGCTTGCCGCTCCCGTTGATGCCCTCGAAGGGCTTCTCGTGCAGCAGGCACACGAGGTCGTGGCGGCTGGCGATGAGCTTCATCTTCTCCATCATGAGGAGGTTGTTGTCGACCGCCTCGTTGAGCTCGGTGTAGACGGGCGCGAGCTCATGCTGGCAGGGGGCGACCTCGTTGTGCTTGGTCTTGGCAGGGATGCCGAGCGCCCACAGCTCGTCGTCGAGGTCCTTCATGTAGGCCGAGACGGTGGGGCGGATGGCGCCGAAGTAGTGCTCCTCGAGCTCCTGCCCCTTGCACGGGGCGGCGCCGAAGTGATGTGGCAACACCTTCTTGAACAAATCTACGAGAGGATCAGGCCCGCCTCCCT
>USLK01000004.1 GCA_900555555.1 uncultured Collinsella sp.
AGCATTCGGGGGCCTTGCGGTCCCCGAATCATCACCTGTTATCTAAACTGTTAGATAAAGTAAACAGACTTTCCGTAAGGAAGGCCTGTCAAATGGCCGGGGGGTTACCCCCGGTATTTTTTTATCGATTTGACGGGAGGCACGATGGGCGGCGAGGCATGTGCTGCGCGGATGCTTGAAGATCGGGTTATTGAAAGCAGGGATTAGTTCTGAATGAGCCTCCTAAAGAAGCTTCGACGCAAACGGCTGTAGCGCGTTATTCGAAGAGGAGGTGCGTGCAGCCAGCGGGGGAGTTGCCCCGTGGCTGATAGTCGCTGTTGGCTCTGGTTTGATTCGGGCCATGGGTCTCGTCCTCCTTTCTGTTGCGCGTGATTTGGTGCGCCAGGTCGATGTGCTAAATGACGACCTTGTGGGCCTCGTAGTTCATGCTGATGAGCTTTGCCATGGGATATCCTTTCGATATGGAGCGGATGCGTACGGGGTAGAATGGTGCAAACGAGGAAAGGAGCGGGACGTGCTTTCGTTGCCAGTAAACAAGCTTACCGAAGACGAATTGGTTCGTGCTTATCGAGAGGCAAATGGGCCCTTTGTCGCCCAGACTCCTTCTCAGGAGTTCGTAGTCATGAAGCCCGAGGATTATGCACACCTCGAGCCGTCCATGAGCGCGTTCCAGCGCACGATGGTTCAAGAGGACTATGCCGCCGCAAAGCGCGGCGACACGGTTGATGCTCGCTCCGCCCTCGAGGAAATCCGGACAGCCTATGGCTTTTAGGGTTCGCTTTACCACTACCGCTTTGCGCCGCTTGAAAAACTCGATTTCTTACCTCAACGACGTGCTGTGCCAGCCGGGCGCGGCGCGTCGTTTGCATGAGTCCGTTTTGGAATTTGTGGAAGAGCTGGAGGGTGATCCGCGTTTCCTGGTTGTGGACCATGAGGCTAGTCAGCTTGTGGGGGAGTGCTTGTACCGAAAGCGTATCGGGCGCTATAAGCTGCTGTTCATGAAGGATGCTGCGGCGGAGGAGTTCGTTATCGTTTCGTTCATTCATGATTTGCAGGATGCGCGTGCCTTTTTGGCCCGCGAGTACGAGGATGACGTTTGATCCTTGGAAAAGGGGCACAGCACTCTTCGCGCACAGGCGACTGCCGGTGCGGTTCCGGTGCGTCCTGACGAATACGCGTTCTTCAGCGCTTGCAATTGAATGTGCGTTCCAGTTCGTGGTATATAAGAAGAAGTCTCTTCCAGGGAAGGGGCTTCCAAGTGCCGGGGACGTTTTCCTCGGCTTTTTTATTGACATGAGCCAAGCGCTCTCGGCGAGCAGGCTGCCTGGGTGCCGTGAGGCTTCCTCGGCATTTTTTAGCGAAGAACGGACTCGCTCGGACTGCGGAGGAGTTACTCCACGGCCGATGGCCGCTGTTTGCTCTGGTTGGATATGAGCCATGGGGCTCGTCCTCCTTTCTGTTGCGTGCGCCCTAGTCCGCCAGGTCGATGCGGTCGACGGCGGCCTGCAGGTAGTGCGGCAACTCGTCGAACGACGTGCCGTAGCTCTCGAGCAGCCGCGTGACCTCGCGCGCGTACACGGCCTCCCCGCGATCGGCCCGGCGCTCCAGGCACTCGAGGTCGGTGATCAGTGACGCTTCGTAGAGGATGAAGGGGTTGGTGGTCATGGGTGCGTTGTCCCTTAGATGCATGCTTTCAGGCAGACGCGCTCGATAATCATGGCCCACTCATTGAAGGTTTCTGGATCGACGACAATTCGTGCCGTTAAGTTTCCCTTGCCGTTAGAGTCTTCTAGGATGATGAAGCCATCCTCAAGCGCTATTCTTCCATGAGCAATTGAGTTCCTTATATGCCTGAGAAGCCCCATGAAAGCTTTCGCCTTTGATTCCTCGTTTCCTGCGTCGCAGTGCCTTGTCCAAAACCAACCCTTGTTGCCGTCGAGAGTTAGGTTCTGATCGCATAGACCAATGGAGGCGAGGTAACCTAAGACTTTTGTACAATCAGGGCAATATAGGAAATAGTCTCTTCTGTCTCCGACCATCTCTTCATATAGATGGCGTTTGGTGGACGTCGTGAGTAGTTCATCGATGTTGTAAGACAGTGATGTATGGGTAACGGGCGCAGCGCGATATTGGAAAAAGGGGATTGCCTTTAGATAGGTGTTGGCGGGGAGAATATCTGCCGGTAATGAGTAATCGGATTCTTCTGAGAGGGTATAGGGCATCTCGATCTCCTAAATCAGCGGGTTGCGCTTAAAGTCCTGGGAAGTTTCAACGCGGCAGTCATTAACTGCTGATAGGTCTATGCATTGGGCGGCAAGGGGCTCAATTGAGTCGTCAGTTATTAGTTTTGGCAGCGCTAGTACATCGCCAGCGGTGGTATTGAGCGTCGGATTGAGAATCTGGAGTGCTTGCTGGGCGATGTTTGAATTGAGGTAGGCGAGAAGATCGAGGGTGGAGCTCCGGGTGGAGGATTGCTTTGCTATGAGAGTTGGCGAACCCGAAGAGTAGAAACTGTCTCGATCCTTTATGCGAAAGCTGACCCTATCACTAGTGATGAGGCCCCAGCAGACTCCTGGAAGGGCTACGAGTTCGAGGTTGGGGAGGCCTCCTTTGCTCGAATAGTAAACATCGATTCCATGCTCTTCGAATGCGTCTTCTGGAAGATTCTCGGCGATGCGAATCGCGATTCTAAACGAGTTTTCGTTGTCCTCATTTGCTTTGGGTACGGCTGAAAACGTGATGTCGTTATCCTCCGAGTTAACGTCTTGGCTTTCTAGAATACGATAGTCATCGGGAATCGCAATGCTGAAAGCGTCGCAGCTGGCACGGATGCCCTCATCGAATGTCCAGTGCATCGGAATGATCGGTTCCATCTCGAAATTGCTGCCCATGATTCCTCCTGAAGAAGACGATTGTGACTTCAGGATACGATTGCCGTTCTGCATTTTGTTGCGCAACAATTGCGGTCGGCTTGATTGACTGGGCGAGCGGATTTGGCGTGAAGGTTGGGGGCGCGAGAAAAAAAGCCGGAGGCATTGCCCCCGGCTGAAATGTTGCAATTTGTGCCTGTCCCCAAATGAGACGGTTTAGCCCTGGCAGCAGCTGCAGTTCCCGGACGTAGCCGCGGTGCAGGAGCCGCCGCCGCGCTGATCGGTGTTGTAAAAGCCGGAGCCCTCGAATTTGATCCCGCTCGCACTGAAGACCTTGGTGGCTTCGCCGCTGCAATCGGGGCAGGTGATGTTCGGGTGCTCGGTCATGCCGTGCTCGACCTCGAAGACCTTGCCGCATGCGTTGCAACGATAATCGTATCTTGCCATGAGTTGACCTCGTTCTTGTATGTGCCGTGTGGTGGCGGCTCCTGTTACCGTGGATACTGTACCCAAAAGCCGCCGGCTTGAACAGCCGATGCGCGTTATCCACGCTCGCTCATGCGTCCGGTCTCGATCATGGCGCGCCGCATATGGGGAACGTTGCGTTGCATGTCGTCTTCCTGTGCCTGCCACGACCAGTTGCCCTCGGCGGTGCCCGGCCGATTCATGCGAGCCTCGTCGCCTAGGCCCAGCACGTCCTGCAGCTGCATGATGACCACGGGGGCGCTGCTGACGAGCGACTCGCGAATCACCTCTCCCGCCAGGTGCCGTGCGGAGCCGAGGTCCTCATCGGAATAGAACGAGGACGCGCAGAAGCCAACGAGCGTCTGCGTATCGTGCGTCGAGGTGTACACGATCTTCTCCGGGTGGGGATGCAGGGATTCGCGGATGTCGTAGTCCGCGAACTGCAGGACATCCATGCCGGGAAAACCGCAGCTTGCGCACATCGCGCGGACACCGGGCGTGAGGATGCCCAGATCTTCGGCTATAAGGGGCAGCGGGCCGTATGCATCGTATGCCGCTTGGAACAGCTCGATGCCCGGACCCGGTTGCCATGCGCCCTCCTTGCCCGTCTTTCCCTGAGGGATGGCGTAGTAGTTATGGAAACCAAGGAAATGATCGAGCCGCACGCGGTCGTAAAGACGCAGGGCCCTTCCCAGGCGGGCCATCCACCATACGTAGCCATCGTCTTGCATAACCGACCAGCGATACGTCGGGTTTCCCCATACCTGCCCCTCGGCGGAAAAGCGGTCGGGCGGAACGCCTGCGATTTCCCGGGGCATCCCGCGGCTATCGAGCATGAACATCTCCGGCTCGCTCCAGGCGTCGGCCGAATCGTCCGATACGTACATGGGTATATCGCCGATGATCTGGATACCGTGGCGGGATGCGTACGCGTGCATCTCGTCCCATTCCTGTTGGAATCTAAACTGCACGTATGCGTGATAGCGCGCATGCTCCGCAAAGCGCGGGTCGGTGAAAATCGCGACATCGTAGTGCTGGAACTCTTTGGGCCAGCTGTGGCGGCTGGTTTGGTTGGCTGCATCCTTGATTGCCATGAAGGCGCAATAGGGGTCGAGCCAGGATTCGTTATCGCGGGCAAACGCAAAGAACTCATCGGTCTGGAATCCGCTGGTGGCCTTGAATCTCGCGTAGGACGACTTGAGCTCGGCGGGCGTCTCTTCCAGCAGGTCGCCGTTACCGGCAAATGCCGAGGGGCCGGCGTAGGGTGAACCGTATCCGTCGCAGGGGTTCACCGGCAGCACTTGCCAATAGGTCATTCCCATCTGAACCAAGTGGTCTATGAAACGGCGTGCGGGGGCGCCGAGGGTGCCGGGCCGCCCATCGTTGGGGAGGGACGTGATGTGGGCCAAGACGCCCACGCCGGGGTCGAGCGGCTTTTGGAGTCGCTGCTCGGGATATGTGTATGCCGCCGCCGATCCGAGCGGCCACAGGCGAATCTCGGCGCACCCGTCCGGATCTCGCTTGAGGGCCGCACCCGATATGACGTCGATCCCGTGATCGTTGTCTATGGGCACTCGAACGGAGCGCGTGTTGTTGAGGCTGTGGTTGATGAGGATGCTCGCGGCCTGCCCATCGGAGGAGCGACGCTTGATGCACAGCACGTCCTCGTTGAGCGCATAGGTGTACGTGGTACCGTTGGTCAGGAAGGGCAGGGCGCGGCGCAACATGGCGGTGTTGCGCACCATGGTGAGCATGTCGTGGTCGCGCACGTCTTCGGGCCGCGGTAGCGTGCGGCGATTGCCCGGGTCGGAGAGTCCCTCCAATGCGTATTCGTCCCCGTAATAGATGGAGGGGACCCCGGGGAATGTCATCTGCATGAGCGTCGCCAACCAGAACCTGCCTTTTGCAAGCCCCATTGACGTTTCGTCCAGCCTCCAGCGCCCGCGCTCCTCTTCGGGCAGGGTGGATTCATCGGGGCCCCCGCCCAGCACGGAGGCGATACGCGGCTTGTCATGGCTTCCCAGCAGGTTGAGGCAACAGGAGAGCGCCTCGGGAGGATAGTTTTCCCTGAGTGATTCAAGATGCTCGGCGCAATCGTAGGCGGTTTCATTTCCCACGAGGAATCCCAAGATCGCATCGCGCAGGGGATAGTTCATCGCCGAGTCGAGCTCGTCGCCGAGCAGATAGCGCCGCGGCCGGCCGTAGCTCACCTTATTGGATGCGTCCTCCCATACCTCGCCCAGCAGCAACCCGTCGGGACGCTCCTGCAGCACGGCCTGTTTTATGTGCTCTATAAGCGTGTCGGAGAGCTCGTCGGCCACATCGAGCCGCCAGCCGCGTGCCCCTGCGCGCAGCCAGGTCCTGATCACGCCGTTCTCTCCCAGAATGAGGTTTTGGACGGCGGGGGAGTTTTCGTTGAGCGCCGGCATGTTGGCGATGCCCCACCAGCTGTCGTAGGTCCCGTCGCCGTGGAAGCAGTAGGCGTCGGCCCATGGTGATTCGCTGCCCTGCCAGGCACCTTTCCCCGGATAGTTCTCGTACCGATTAAAGTACACCGAGTCGTCGCCGGTATGGTTGAACACGCCGTCGAGAATGATCGATATGCCGAGGCCGTGGGCGTCTTCGCATAGGCGCTTGAAATCATCCTCATCGCCCAATACCGGATCTATGTTGAGGTAGTCGGCCGTGTCGTAGCGGTGGTTGCTTTGTGCCTCGAAGATGGGATTGAGATAGATGGCCGTGATTCCCAGGGAGTGGAGGCGAGGGAGATCTTGGCGGATTCCCTCAAGGGAGCCTCCGTAAAAATCCCAGCTCTTTATGGAGCCGTCCTCGTTGCGGTCGTAAACCGGCGGCTCATCCCAGTTTTCCACCAGGCGTTTTTGGGGACCGCGGCGGGGCTTCGACACCTCGCGTTGCGTCCTTTCGCGCCAGGCCGCATCGCGTGCGTACCGATCGGGGAAGATCTGGTATACGATGCCGTTTTCGTACCAGGAGGGCCTGGTTTGGCGATGTTTGTAGACCGTAAGCTGGAACGAGGGCACGTTGTCATGATCGTACATGACGCCCTCGCCGCCAACCGTGCCCTGCCGGGCTCCCACATGGATGCATCGCCCGTCCGATAGCGCAACGACAAAGCTGTACCAGATGATCTCGGCCGTATCACATGCGATGCGCGCGGTGAGCGTATTGTTCGCGCCCGGCTGCATCGGCACGAGCGTCTCGCCTTTTCCGTCGACCCAAAGCCGTACCTGAGCTTGCAGGAATGCCGCATCGGCATCCTCGACGCCCAGGGTGAGCGTGACGGTGGTTCCAACCACGACCGCGCCGAATGGGACGCGGTAGTCTGTCTTGCGTGAGTTATGAAGTAGCTTCAACGGGATCACTATTTCCTGCGATGCTGCTGCGGTTTAGCCGCTTTGCTTGCGTGGACGGTTTTTGCGGCTGCCGGCTTTGCTGCCGCCGGCTTTGCCGGAGTTGGCTTTGTTGCGACCTGGGCCGGCTTTTTCTGGGGTGTTGTTTTGGACGCTGCTTCGGCTTTCACCTCGGACTCCGCAGCGGGCTTTGCCTTGCTCGGGGTTTTGGCCGATACCGGCTTTTTGGCCGATGCGGAGACGGACTTTGCCGCTTTGGCGGGTTGGGCGGCGCTGGCGGCGCTGGTCGACGGGGCTTTTTTGCTGGCTGCGGGTGCAGATGCGAACGCGGTCGCGGCCGCTGCAGCAGCGGTGTCGGGCTTGGATGATTGAGCGGTCGCGGTTGCGGTGGTTGCTGCAGGCTTTGCGGCAGCCTTCTTGCTGCGGGATGTGACCGCCGCCGGCACTGCGGCGACCGACTGGGCCGTGGCCGCGCTATCGGCCGCTGCGGATTTTACCGCTGCCTTGGATGCGGGCTTGGGTGCAGGCGATTTCTTGGCGGCGGTGCTTGCAGACGTCGCCTTGGTGCTCGTTGGCTTGCGGGCCGTCGCCCTTTTGCGTGGGGCGGCCTTACGTGTCGGCTTGGCCTTCGGGCGCTCGAAGCGGGGAAGCTCGGGGTGCAGCCCGTAGTACACGTCGAGGTAGGTGTTTGCGGATTTCTCCCAGCTAAAATCAGCGTCCATGGCGTTGTCCACGAGCTTGTTCCATGCCTTGCGGTCATCCCAGAACAGACGCGCGGCGCGGAACACCGTATCGGCCATCTCATCACCGTTGAAATTGGCAAACGAGAAGCCCGTGCCCTCTCCGGTGAACTGGTTGTACGGTTGTACGGTGTCCTTGAGGCCGCCGGTTTCGCGCACGATGGGCAGGGTGCCGTAGCGCATGGCGATCATCTGGGACAGGCCGCACGGCTCGAAAAGCGATGGCATGAGGAACATGTCGGCGCCCGCGTACATGCGCTGCGAGAGCGCCGCATCGAATTGGATGCGGGCTGCCATGGTACCTGGGTATTTGCCCTCGAAGTAGCGCAGAGCGTTCTCGTAGTCGGCGTCGCCGGTGCCCAGAACGGCCACCTGAACACCACCGGACAGAATGCGGTCGAGTGCATACGTGACCAGATCGAGGCCCTTCTGGCGTGTCAGGCGCGTGACCATGACCATGAGCGGGCGGTCGTCGCGGACCTCAAGGCCAAGCTCCTCCTGTAGGCGGCGTTTGCACTCGGCCTTGCCGGAGCGGTCGCCGCGCGTGTAGTTCGCCGCGATGCGCTGGTCGGTGGCGGGGTTGAAACTGTCCAGGTCGATGCCGTTGACGATACCCGTGAGGATGCCTGAGCGACGACGCAGTATTCCGTCGAGGTGCTCGCCGTATTCGGGTGTTTGGATCTCGGCGGCGTAGGTGGGGGAGACGGTGGTGATGGCATCGGTGTAGTTGAGCGCGCCCTGCATGTAGTTGATGGCGTCCGGGCCGCAGGTTAGCTGGTAGGACGCGGCCGGGATATGGGCGAGCCCCAGGATATCGTTGAGCACTTTTGCCGAGTACTGGCCCTGGAAGGCGATGTTGTGGATGGAGAAGACGGTGCGGACGTTCTGATACAGCGGCAGCGCCTGGTAGAACTCGCGCAAGAACACCGGCGCCATGGCGGTATGCCAATCGTTGCAGTGCAGGATGTCGCAGGTGAAGCCCTCGGGTAGATGCTGCAGGCTTTCCACAACGGCCTTTGAGAAGAATGCGAAGCGCTCTCCGTCATCGAAGAAGCCGTAGGGGTAGCCGCGTCCGAAATAGCGCTCGTTATCCAAGAAGATGTAGTCGACACCCTTCCAGTTCAAGCGCTCGAGGCCGCAGTACTCGTTGCGCCACCCGAGCGGAACGTAGAACTCGCAGAGGTGCTCCATGCGGTTTTTGTACTCCGCGGCGATCGTGTCGTATTTGGGGACCATGACGATGACGTTCGCGCCTGCTTCCTTGAGCGCGTGGGGGAGAGATCCCGCCACGTCTCCCAGGCCGCCCGTTTTAACGAAGGGTGCCGCTTCGGCGCTTGCGAAGACCACGTTGAGCGGCCGTGCATTTTGTTCCATGAGTTGCTCCTTATGACGTGCCGTCTGTGCGAGAACGCCGCCCCGTGTGCACGGAGCGGCGTGATCAACGGCTATGAGTTGCGTGTGCTTCTCGACATGTTAGTCGTCTAGCGAGACCTTGCGGATGACGAGCGTCTCGTCGGGGGTTCCGCGCAGCTCGGTCTGGGCCGGGACGATATTGTTCTTGTCGACGATGGCGTTCTCCACGCGTGCGCCGCGCTTGATGACGCATCCCTGCATGATGATGCTGTTCGACACATATGCGCCGGACTCGACGATGCAGTCGCGCGACAGAATGGAGCCGCGAACCGTGCCCTCGATCTGGCATCCAGCCGAGATGTAGGAGTTGCACGCATTGGATCCCGAGGCGTACTTCGTCGGGGGCGTGTCGTGGGCCTTGGTCATGATCGGGCGCTCATGCGTGAATAGCTGGTGCATGACATCGGGGTTGAGCATGTCCATGCTGCGGCGGTAGTACGTCTGAACGTTGAACATGCCCACTGCCATGCCCTTGAACTCGTAGCTGCAGATATCGATGCGGCCGAAGTCGTCGGCGATCGCCTCGAACAGGTCGCAATGGTCGAGTGCCGCATAGTCCTCGCAGATACGAAGCAGCAGGTCGCGATTGATGATGAAGCAATCGAGGAATTCCGCATCGCCGTAACCGCAGCCGCCGCTCATGGACTGGACGCGGCCCCTGTCGCCGATATGGAGGTTGGCGACGTACTTCACATCGCGGTCGGCTCGGCGGTAGATCATGGTGATCTGCGCGCCGCTGCGCTCGTGGGCATCGATGACGTCCGATAGGTCCATATTGAACACGATGTTCGTTGCGGCCATCACCACATAAGGCTCATCGGCGCGCTGGAAGAGCGTACGGTTTGCGATGATGTCCCTCAACAGGAAGCGCATGCCTTTCTTTGCCGTTCCGTAAGCGCTGCCGGGCAGCAGGAACAGGCCGCCGTTCTTGCGGTCGAGCTCCCATTCGCGGCCCGAGCCGAGATGGTCGACGATGGAGCGGTAGTTGGGCGGAAGCACCACGCCCACGGTGCGAATCCCGGCGTTCATCATGTTGGATAGCGGGAAGTCGATCAGGCGGTAGCGTCCCATGAACGGGATGCTCGCCAGCGGGCGGCTGTCCAATAGGGCGCTCGATTCGGAGCTGGTATAGTTTGCGGTAATGTAGCCGATAGCCTTACGATTCACCATCGGTTCATTCCCCCTTTCCGATCACGACATCATTTCCAACGACGGCGGTGTCCTTGGTCTGGTCGACGCTGCCGAGCTTGACGTTTTCCTCAACCACGGCGTTCTCGCCCAGGATGGCCCGGACTACATGGGCGCCGTCTTTAACGATGGCTCCCGGCAGCAGCACGGAGTCCTCGACGATGGCGCGTTCGCCCACCACACAGTCGGTGGATAGGATGGAGTGGCGGGCGGTCCCGTAGATGCGGCATCCGTTGGATACCAGGCAATCATCCAGGCGCCCCTCCGGTCCGATGAAATGCGGCGGGCGGGTGGTGTCGTTGCTCATGATGGGGAAGGACTCATCGAACAGGTCGAATTCGGGATTGGGCCCGAGCAGGTCCATCGAGGTCTCGTGGAAGCTCGAGATGGTGCCCACGTCTTTCCAGAAACCCTTGAACTCATAGGTGAACAGGCGATTGCCGTCGTCGAGGAGCTTGGGGATGATGTCCTTGCCGAAATCGTGGCTGGAGCGCTGGTCGAGGGCATCTTCCTCGAGTGCCGCGATCAGGACATCGGTGCTGAAGATGTAGATGCCCATGGAGGCAAGATTCGAATCGGGCTTCTCGGGCTTCTCGGTGAACTTCTGGATGCGCCCATCCTGCTCATCGGCGGTGATGATGCCGAATCGGCTGGCCTCCTCCCACGGCACGGGCATGACCGATACGGTGAGGTCCGCGTTGCTCTCGATATGCTTGTTGAGCATCTTGCGGTAGTCCATGCGATAGAGATGGTCTCCCGATAGGATCAGGACATATTTGGGGTTGTGGCCCTTGATGTAGTCGAGATTCTGCGTGATGGCGTCTGCCGTGCCCGCATACCAGGCGCCGCCCTCCTGCGTGGCGTAGGGAGGTAGGATCGAGATGCCCGCGCCGTGCTCCGCCAGGTCCCACGAACGGCCGGAGCCGATGTACTCATGCAGCTGATACGGACGGTACTGGGTGAGGACGCCCACGGTATCGATACCGGAGTTTGAGCAGTTGGACAGCGAAAAGTCGATAATGCGGTACTTGCCGCCAAATGAAACGGCCGGTTTGGCGATCTTGGAGGTCAGCGCCCCCAGCCTGCTGCCCTGGCCGCCGGCGAGCAGCATCGCGATGCATTCTTTCTGTGCCATCAGATTCTCCCTTAAAATCCTGCACATTCGGGAATAGAGGACCGCGCCCGTCGTCCCGCCTCGGCGGGCGCGTTGCCTTGCCTGTGCGCCCCGCTATGCGTGCCAGATCTCGTCGCGATACTCGCGAATGGTGCGGTCGCTCGAGAACCAGCCGGACATAGCGGTGTTGTGGAGTGCTCGACGATTCCAGCTCTCGGTATCTGCATAGGTTGCCGTGAGGTCCTCCCATGCCTGGACATAGGAGTGGAAATCCCTGAGTACGAGGTCGTAGTCGTTGTTGAACATGAGCTCGTGATGGATGCTCTCGAAGTTGCCCGACTGGCGCGCGAAGGTGTCGTCTGCAAGTTCGCTCACGACGCGGCCGAGGCGGTCCGGATCGCCGTTGACCATATCCCAGGCGAAGTACGTGCCGCTTGCGCGAAGCTCCTCCACCTCGGGCGTGGTGAGGCCGAAGATGGCCTCGTTCTCGCGCCCTGCCAGGTCGACGATCTCGATGTTGGCGCCGTCCATGGTGCCCAGCGTGAGGGCGCCGTTCATCATGAGTTTCATGTTCGACGTACCCGAGGCCTCCTTGCCGGCCGTGGAGATCTGCTCGGAAATCTCGGCGGCAGGGTAGATGAGCTGGGCGTTGGATACGCGGAAGTTGGGGATGAAGCATACCTTGATGACATCGTTGACGCGCGGGTCGTTGTTCACCACCTCGGCGACGCCGTTGATGAGACGGATGACCTCCTTGGCAAAGGTGTAGCTGGAAGCGGCCTTGCCGGAGAAGATAAAGGTGGTTGCCGCAGGCTTGAAGCTCGGATCGGCGAGCAGGCGGTTGTAGATGTCCATGACCTTCATGATGTTGAGCAGCTGACGCTTGTAGGCATGGAATCGCTTGACCTGGACATCGAAGATCGAGTTGGGGTCGATGATGAGGCCGGTCTCGTTCTTCACGTATCGGGCCAGACGCAGCTTGTTCTGGCGCTTGGATTCCCCGACGCGCTGCAGGAACGAGCTGTCCTGTTCGAAGGGCACGAGTTTTTGGAGCTCCGCGGCATCGTCGAGCCAGCCGTCACCGATGGCCTCGGTAACCAGTTTGGCGTAGCTGGGATTGGCCTCGGCGAAGAAGCGGCGATGTGAGATGCCGTTGGTCTTGTTGTTGAACTTATCGGGCGTCAGGTCGTGGAACTCCTTGAGCACGATGTTCTTGATAATATCCGTGTGGATCTTTGCCACGCCGTTGACCGAGTGGCTGCAGATGACGGACAGATTCGCCATGCGCACCTCGCCGTCCCACAGGACGGAGGTTGCGCGCAGGTGCTCGGCAGCATCGGGCTGCGTCATATCGAAGCCCTCGCGCCAGCGGCGATTGATCTCGTCGATGATCTGGTAGATACGGGGGAGCAGGGTGGAGAAGGTGGAGATGGGCCACTTCTCGAGCGCCTCGGGCAGGATGGTGTGGTTGGTGTAGGACACCGTGTTGGTCACGATCTCCCAGGCCTCGTCCCACGGCAGGCCCTCTTCGTCCATAAGAACGCGCATGAGCTCCGGGCCGCACATGGCCGGATGTGTATCGTTGGTGTGGATGGCGACGTAGCGGGGCAGTTCGCTCCAGTTGTTGCCGTGTTCGGCACGGAAGGTGTCGAGCAGGGTGGAGATTCCGGCGGCGACGAACAGGTATTCCTGCTTGAGTCGCAGCAGGCGCCCGTGCTCGCCGGCGTCGTTGGGATAGAGGATCGCGGAGATGGCCTCGGCGTTCGCGCGGTCACGGTCGGCACCGGTGTAGTCGCCGGAGTTGAATGCCGCAAGGTCGAAGTGCTCGTCCACGGGTTCGGCAGACCAGACGCGCAGCTTGTTGACGGTCGTGCCGCCAAAGCCCACAACTGGGATGTCATACGGGACCGCCAGGACGTCTTGGGTGTCTACGGTTTCAAAGACCGTGCGATCGTCCTCCTGATGCGAGACGACGTGGCCGCCAAAGCCGATGCGCACGGCGCGGTCGGGACGGCGCACCTCCCAGGGGTACCCCTTTTGCAGCCATTCGTCGGCGACCTCCACCTGGCGCCCGTCGACGATCTCCTGTTTGAATAGGCCGTAGCGGTAGCGCATGCCGTTGCCGTAGCCCGCGATACCCTCATGTGCCATGGAGTCGAGGAAGCAGGCTGCAAGACGGCCCAGGCCGCCGTTGCCGAGCGCCGGATCGGCTTCCTGCGCCTCGATGACATCCAGGTCGCCGCCCATTTCCTTGATGGCGTCGGCAACCATGTCGCGCACGCCGAAGTTGAGCAGGTAGTTGTCGAGCAGGCGCCCAATCAGGAATTCGATGGAGAAGTAGTACACGCGCTTTTTGCCTTCAGTGCGGTTGCGTGCATCTGTATCGGCCGCGACATTGCGCGCCTTGTCTGCGATAACTGAGGCAAGTGCGTTGAAGTGGTCGATATCGCTCGTCTCCTCGAACTCCTTGCCCGAGATCGCGCGAATCTGCTCTCGATACGCCTCGATGAACTCTTCCTTAGATGCGAATATCGGTTGCATGTTCCATCCCCCAATGGTCGTTACTGTCGTTTTTTCTTTCGTGCGTACGCCTTGCATACGTGTTCGACTGATGATGTCTTCTTTGGTTCCGGCTTGTAGGAGCTCGTCCGTTGACGGCGATATACAAGCCCAGCGAGCCCTGGCACCGAGATTTCGATCGAGTTCTCGCGTCCGTTCCACGGCTCGGGTTTGCTTGAGGCCATGTCGACGTGCTGATAGTCGCTGCCGCCGTATGCGAGGTCGTCGGTATTGAATATGAGTTTCCAGTCGCCTTCGCGCGGTACGCCAACCTTGTACGTTTCGTACGAGGCGGGATCGAAGTTGATCAGGATGAGCAGGTCGTCGGCCGGCTTATCGCCATGGCGAACAAACGAGATGATGGATTGCTCCGCATTGTCCGCATCGATCCACTCGAACCCCTCTTCGCTATAGCCCTTTTGCCACAGCGCCCGCTGACGCAGATAGAGATGGTTGAGTGCTTCGGTGAACCGCAGATGGGAGGCGTGCGGCGCGTATTGCTCGGCAAGGAACCACTGGATGGATTCGTAATAGCGCCACTCGATGTATTGTCCCAGTTCATCACCCATAAAGGTGAGCTTTGCGCCGGGGTGCGTCATCTGATAGAGGGCGAGCGTGCGCAGCCCCGCAAACTGGCGCCACTGGTCTCCGGGCATGCGGCCTATGAGCGAGCACTTGCCGTTGACCACCTCGTCGTGGGAGAGGGGCAAGACGAAGTTCTCGCTGAATGCGTACATGATCGAGAACGTGAGAAGGTTGTGGTTGCCGGGGCGCCAAGGGAAGTCGGTCTGCATGTAATGCAGCGTGTCGTTCATCCAGCCCATGTCCCACTTGTAATGAAAGCCCAGTCCGTTTTCGCTCGCGGGATATGTGACGAGCGGCCAGGCAGTGGATTCCTCGGCGATCATCATGACGTCGGGGAAGGCTTGTCCCACCATGGTGTTGACCTGGCGGATGAAGTAGGATGCATCGAGGTCCTCCTCGGTTCCGCGCTCGTTGAATTTCTTTTCTGCGGGGTTGTCCACGCCAAAATTGAGATAGAGCATGCTCGAGACGCCATCCATGCGGATGCCATCAAGATGGAACTGCTCGATCCAGAACATAACGTTGGACACGAGGAAGCTGCGGACCTCGGGCCTGCCGAAGTCGAACTTGTGAGTACCCCAGTTGGGGTGGATTTCGCGCTCGTAGAGCATATGACCGTTGAACATCGAGAGGCCCTCGGCGTTGGCGCAAAAACCTCCGGGTACCCAATCTAAGATCACGCCGATGCCGGCCTTGTGGCATGCGTCGATGAAGTGCATGAGCTGTTGCGGGGTGCCGTAGCGCGACGTTGCCGCATAATAGCCGGTGACCTGGTATCCCCATGAGCCATCGAAGGGGTGCTCCATGAGCGGCATGATCTCTATGTGCGTGTAGCCCATCTTCGACACATACTGCACGAGTTCATTTGAGAGATCGTCGTAGGAATAATAGGTGCCGCGCTGCGCAGGGAACGGGTCGCCGGGGCCGGGGAACGTCCCGTCCTCGCGCGGTTCGCCCTGCGGCTCATCGCCGTGGCGCTTCCATGATCCAAGATGGACCTCATAGATGTTGAGAGGGCTGTGGAACATCTCGCGTGCCGCGCGCTTGTCGAGCCATGATGCATCTTTCCAGGAATACCCGGACATATCCCAAAGCTTGGAGGCGGTGCCGGGTGCGGTCTCCGCATAGAATGCGAACGGATCGGCCTTCCACAACAGGTCGCCATCGTCTGTCTGGATGACATACTTATATAGATCGCCCTGCTCGAGGCCGGGGACAAATGCCTCCCAAATATCGCTGTCCGCCGCACGGTGCATGGCGGTGCTCCAGGGATCCCATTGGTTGAAGTCGCCTACTACGTGCACGCTCTGCACGTCCGGTGCCCAAACGCGAAACAACCATCCCTCGGCTCCACCTTGGGTGTCCCGGTGGGCGCCCATTTTTTCCCAGGCCCTTTGCCATGAACCCGTGCCGTTTAGGTAGATATCGTTTTGCGTGAGCATGAGGGTCTGCGCCCGCGTGCCGGTGACCTTGTGGCTGCGCGCCGACTTGGCGGCACGTGTTTCTGCCATCTTCATCAACCCCATCGTCTACATGGCTAAATGCCATACATATACTGAGCTTGTCAGGGGCTCGGCATGCGCAGGGGGCGCGTGTTCCACGAAACCGTGCGTATGTGGAACCTGTGACCTCTCCACAATATCACTACTTTGTTGCGCGTGGGTTATCAATGCCTTCGTCGGCAAAGTTCAGCCTCTCGGCGATTTGATCGCCTTTACGCTTGACAAATATTGAACCACTTTCATTCTCATAGCTATTACAGAGCCCTTATGCTTTCTAGCTGCACAACCCCTCGATTCAAGATATGATTCTACGGGTCTTAAACGTGCGTTGTTTGCGCTTCGTAAGTTGCAAAAGCCTATTATTAAAGAATTGTCAACTATTGCAGTGGGGAGATGGGGTTATGGAGTTGCTCGATACGTCTCGGGCGTTTGTGTTCGATTGCGATGGCACGCTGGTCGATTCCATGCGGGCATGGTTCGACGTATGGCCAGTCACCATGCGTGATTTTGGCATCGAGTTGCAGACGAAGGATTTCGACGCGTATGAGCACCTTTCACTTGAGGAGGAGTGCGAGCAGGTCGTTCGCGACTTCCATGTTCCGGCTTCGCTTGGCCAGTTTAAAATCGCGCTCTATGATCGCATGGCAGAGGCATATGCTCAGGCTCCGCTCATCGATGGGCTTCGTTCTTTTTTGCAGCGCGCTCATGCTGCCGGGATTCCCATGGGCGTCGCAACCTCCACGCCGCGCGAGCTGGTGGAGCCCTGTTTGAAGGCTCATGGCATCGATTGGTATTTTTCCACCATTGTTACAACCGGGATGGTAGGGCGATCTAAAGAACACCCGGACGTGTACGATGCCGCCCTCGACCGCATTCTCCCCGGTTGCGCCCGTAAGGATGCCTGCGTGTTCGAAGACGCATTGTTTGGTCTTCGCGCGGCCTCGGAGGCCGGATATCGAGTTGTGGGTATTCAGGACCCGTCTCGAGTCGATGGCCAGAGCGCGGCTTCTTCCTATGCTGATGTATATGTACGAGATTATGAGGAGCTTGATCTGTGATGGAAGCAATGCAAAGCTCTGTGCGCCGCGTGCTTGTTGTTGGCGGCTCTCCCGAGCCTGCCGCGTCGGAGACGCTCCGACGCGCCGCTCGAGGTTGCGATGCCGTCGTCGCAGTCGATCGCGGCTTCGACGCCGTGCTGGCGGCCGATCTTCCCTGCGACCTGTTTTGCGGCGATGCCGACTCGGTAAGCGCGGCCGGGCGCCGTCTTGTTGAGCGAGCCGAATTTGAGGTACAGCGCTACAACCCGCATAAGGATTATACAGATCTTGACCTTGCGCTCAAGGCGATCAGGGAACGTTGGGGCTTGGTCGACATTGTTGCCACCTGCCTTAACGGCGGGTCTCCCGATCATTTCTTTGCCGCGTACGGTCGGCTGCTTTCATGGGCTGGGCCTGTCGAGATCGTTGAGGATCGTTGCACGGGACGATTGGTCCGGGCGGGCGAGTCCTGGAATGTGGGGGAGTTTCAGGGCTCTCGTTTTTCCTTTGTGCCCTTTAGCGCGGATACTCAGGTGAGCATCCATCATATGCGCTGGGAGCTCGACCATCGTGATTGCGAGCTGTTGAGCGATGTGGGCATCTCCAATGAACTCGATTATCCCGATGGGCGCATTGATTGCCATCGCGGCGTGATCGGTGCCTGGGTGTTGCATCGCTGAATGCATACTGACCCCCTTGATTCCATTCTGCCACTATCCCACAAAACGGATAGGGTAACTGGAGGGGGACACTATCATGCTTACCGAAATCGTTCGCTGTATCGGTTGCGCTGTCTTCGGCCTTTCGCTCTGCCTGCTCGCATTTTTACCCGAGTCCGTTCGACAGCTTTACCCGTATGCCTATCTTTTAGTGTTTGCCTGCGGCTTTGCTTCCATGTGGTTGTTTTTTACCAAGATGAGGCGAAAGCCAAAAAAAACGTTCAACTGGCATTGTTTCCTTGCTGTTATTTGTTGCGCCCTATGCTATGTTTCCCAATGGCTATTTCATCGTTGTTGGCATTGACGTCCTGTCGTCTTATATCGTGAGTCGAAAACCGTCACTTTTGCACGTGCAGCATAATGCCGTTGCCGCCGCTCTTCTCATCTGCATCTTTACTTGAGATGCCAAAGCGCCCCCGCTCGAAGTATCGAGCAGGGGCGCCTACGTTAGCTGCAGCTGATGTTACTGATAATCGACAACATCGATCCAGCTCATGAGGAACTCATCGTCAACATCGATGCGCTTGCGGTCGAGCTCGGCTGCAGCGACGATGGACGTCCACTTGCGAACGATCTGAGCGGGAACGTCGGCGCGGTCGCAATACAGCTCCAGATATGCCTCTGCCTGCTCCTTGTCGGTGAGCGCGAACAGGAGATAGGTCATTGCGGCGTCTGCGGCAGGGGAGCCCTGGGTCGCGTGTGCCCAGTCGCATACATACAGCTGCCCGTCGTCGCCAACGATAACGTTGGACGGGTTGAAGTCGCCGTGGCACACCTGGAACTCTTTCTTCATGCCATCGAGACGCTCCAGAAGGTTGTAGCGCGTGGTGGCGTTGATGTGCTGAAGCTCGTTGATCATGCGGGCGTACTTATCGCGCTGTCGGTTGAGCAGCGGAGAGACCTTGCTGTGGATCTCGATCTGCAGGTCGACGAACTGCTCAAGATACTCGTAGAACTTGGAGGGCTCCGCTGCCATCTTGTCTGCCAGCGTGACGCCGGGGACCTTGTCGGTCAGGATGCCCCAGCCGGCGCCCTCGACCTCGGATACCTCGAGGACCTTCGGGGAGCGGATCTCGCACTCGTTGATGCGGGCCAGGTTGAGGGCCTCGTTGAATACATCGGAAACCGGCTTGGTCTCATTGAAAACCTTGACGATCTTATCGCCCAGATCGTAGACCTTCTTGTTGCCGCGCTCGACTATGAGAGTCTTGGAATCGTTGAGTTTCATGGTGCGACCTTCCTTTCTTGGATTTAAGGCTTGCCTTCACTATAAAAACGGCCGAACGGCCCGTCCCCCATTTCTGGGTGAACGGTGCCGTTCGGCTCCTCAGCGGTATTTTGCTGTTAGCAACGAGGCCTAGAGGACTGCGTAGTCCTGGGGCTCGCGGCCGTAGTAAGCGTCAAGGTAGAGTTCCTTGATCTCGCTCATGAGCGGGTAGCGGGGGTTAGCGCCGGTGCACTGGTCGTTGAACGCCTGCTCGGTCATCTCGTCGAGGGTGTCGAGGAAGTACTTCTCGTCCACACCGTAGTCGGCGATGGTCTTCTTGACGCCGATGTAGTCCTTGAGCTCCTCGAGCTTGGCGCAGAAGTTCTCGAATACCTCAGCATCGTCCTTGCCCTCGATACCGCAGTAGCGAGCCATCTCGGCATACGCAGCGCGGGCGTTGGGGTAAGGATACTGGGAGAAGGTGCCCATCTTGACCGGGGCCTCGGCGGCGTTGTAGCGCATGACGCGAGTCAGGATGATGGCGTTGGCGATGCCGTGGGGCAGGTGATGGAAAGCGCCCAGCTTGTGAGCCATGGAGTGATTGAGGCCCAGGAAGGCGTTGGCGAATGCCATGCCGGCCATGCAGGATGCGTTGTGCATCTCCTCGCGGGCATGCGGATCCTTGGCGCCGTTGTCGTAGGAGGACGGCAGGTTCTCGAAGACGAGTTTGGCGGCCTTCATGGACAGGCCCTTGGTGTAGTCGGAAGCCATGATGGAGACGTAGGACTCGATGGCGTGAGTCATGACGTCGATACCGGAAGCGGCGGTGAGGCCCTTAGGAGCGGTCATGGCGTTGTCGACGTCGACGATGGCCATGTTGGGCATCAGAGCATAGTCGGCGAGCGGCCACTTGATGCCGGTCTCCTTGTCGGTGATGATGGCGAACGGCGTGCACTCGGAGCCGGTACCGGAGGAAGTCGGGACGGCGACGAAGTAGGCCTTCTTGCCCATCTCGGGGAAAGTGAAGATACGCTTGCGGATATCCATGAAGTCCATGGCCATATCCTCGAAGTTGCACTCGGGGTGCTCGTACATCATCCACATGATCTTACCGGCGTCCATTGCGGAGCCGCCGCCGACGGCGATGATGACGTCCGGCTCGAACAGAGCAATCTGAGCGGCACCGCGACGTGCGCACTGCAGGGACGGATCGGGCTCAACGTCGTAGAAGCAGTCGTGAGCGATGCCCATCTCGTCGAGCTTGGCCTCGATGGAACGGGTGTTGCCGTTCTTGAAGAGGAACTGGTCGGTAACGATGAAGGCACGCTTCTTGCCCATGACGGTGCCGAGCTCGTCGAGCGCGACGGGCGTGGAGCCCTTCTTGAAGTAAACCTTCTCGGGAGCGCGGAACCACAGCATGTTCTCACGGCGCTCAGCGACGGTCTTGACGTTCAGCAAGTGCTTCACCCCAACATTCTCGGAAACGGAGTTGCCACCCCAGGAACCGCAGCCCAGCGTGAGGGACGGCTTCATGCCGAAGTTGTACAGGTCACCGATGCCGCCCTGGGAGGACGGGGTGTTGATGACGATACGGCAGGCCTTCATCGTGTTCTCGAACAGGGAGATCTTCTCGGCCTGAGCGGGGTGCACGTAAAGGGAAGCGGTGTGGCCGGGGCCGCCTGCGAGCACGAGGTGCTCGGCCTTGTCCACGGCCTCCTGGAAGTTGGCTGCGTGGTACATGGCCAGGACGGGGGAGAGCTTCTCGTGGGAGAACTCCTCCTTCTCCGGGTCGGTGGACTCAACCTCGGCGATGAGGATCTTGGTCTTCTCGGGGACGGTGATGCCGGCGAGCTCAGCGATCTTGGCGGCAGGCATGCCGGGGATGCGGTGATCAAGAGCGCCGTTCTTGAACATGGCGCTGCGGACGGCCTCCATCTCGGCGCCCTTCTTGATGAAGTAGCAGCCGCGGCGAGTGAACTCGGCCTTGACCTCATCGTAGATGGAATCGAGAACGGTGACGGACTGCTCGGAAGCGCAGATCATACCGTTGTCGAAGGTCTTGGAGTGGATGATGGAGTTTACGGACAGCTTGATGTCGGCGGTGTCGTCGATGACGACGGGGGTGTTGCCGGCGCCAACGCCCAGGGCGGGCTTACCGGAGGAGTAAGCGGCCTTGACCATGCCGGGGCCACCGGTGGCCAGGATGATATCGACATCGGCCATGACCTTGTTGGTCAGCTCGATGGACGGGGTATCGACCCAGCCGATGATACCCTCGGGGGCACCGGCCTTGACGGCGGCGTCGAGAACGATCTTGGCAGCCGCGATGGTGCACTTGGCAGCCGCGGGGTGCGGGGAGATGATGATAGCGTTGCGGGTCTTCAGGCAGATCAGGGTCTTGAAGATCGCGGTGGACGTGGGGTTGGTGGTCGGGATGACCGCGCCAACGATACCGATCGGCTCGGCGATCTTGGTGATGCCGTAGGCCTCGTCACGCTCGAGAACGCCACAGGTCTTGGTGTTCTTGTAAGCGTTGTAGATGTACTCGGCAGCGTAGTGGTTCTTGATGACCTTGTCCTCGAGAACGCCGCGGCCGGTCTCCTCTACGGCCATCTTTGCCAGGGGGATACGGGCCTTGTTGGCTGCCATGGCGGCCTGATAGAAGATCTCATCGACCTGCTCCTGGGTGAAGGTCGCGAAAACCTTCTGGGCGGCGCGCATCTGAGCGAGCTTTGCCTCAAGAGAATCGATGGAATCTACTACTTCGGGGGTGGCGGCAACGGTAGGTTTCTTCGCCATTCTGCTCTCCTTTTGAGAAGCGGGTTTACCCAACGCTTGAAGAATAGCAAAGTGAAACGCTTCAAATTCCCAATTTAGGTAAAAATGGCGTAAAAGGTGGATATGAAGCGTTTCAACGTGTCGGAATTGTGATGGGGTCTCACGATTTGACTGAACGTTCCCGCTCGTTCCGATAATTCGATCGACTAAAGCTTATGTTTACGGAAAAGAAAAAGCGCCCCGAGGGGCGCTAAGTGTGCATAGAAGCGTTTGTCCAAAGGGGAAGGAACCTTAGGAGCGGGCAACCTTCTGAGCCTTGAGGCAGCTGGTGCAAACGTTCATCTTGCGACGCTGGCCGTCAACAACAACGTAGACACGCTGGATGTTGGGGCGGAAGGTACGGTTGGTGACGCGGTGGGAGTGGCTGATGGAGCGACCAGCAACGGGGTGCTTACCGCAGATTTCGCAAACTTTGGACATGTCTTTGACCCTTCTTAGACGGCTGAAATCGATGCCGCGTGAACAAACAGCATTGAACTATACCACAGGAGCGGACGATGTGTGAAATCTACACATTGACTACCTGTGCTTGCGCGATACGGCGTGGGATGTATAGCGCTCGATAGATTATAGGGTGCGCGGACACCGCTGACAAGGACATATGAACATCACGTATGGTTGTTCATATATTGAGGTACCTTAAATGTTGACATCCTATGGAATTGGACGGATATGAACGTTCGGGTGGTTGATACCAGTTCTGATGGGGAGAATGACACATCGTTATGTGAGAACGAGGGGAGTGGTGCGCGTGAAGACGTTCAGTTTTCTCAAAAGGCACAAGTTGAATCTTCTGCTTGCTTTGGCGCTGCTGATGGTGCAGGCATACTGCGAGCTTACCCTGCCGACTATCATGAGCGATATCGTGGATGTGGGCGTGAGCCGTGGCGGAATCGAGAGCGTTGTTCCCGACCGGGTGGGCGCCCGGGCCCTTGTGGACGTCGAGCTGTTCATGGACGGTCGTGAGTCGAGGCAGCTGGAGTCGCTTTATTCAGATCCGAATGAGCAGGATGTTCGGTTCTTCACCGGCTCCCAAGACGACCGCGATGCCATCGCCGGCTCGCTTTCCGAAGCCGAGATGCTTGTGTTCCAGTTCGAACAGGGCGTCAAGTTGGAGGATCTTCCATCGGCGATCGCGGACCAGTCTGTTGGCGGGATGGTTTCCGCGCTGGGTGATTCCATCGATATGTCCGACCTGCATCTCCTTGTTTCCAAGGGCGTCATGACCAAGGAGGACCTCGTCTCCTTGCGTCAATCCCTCATGGATAAGCTTGGCGATAACGGCGCGATGATGGTCGAGGGTCGTGCGGTCGAGTTCGTGAGACGGGTGTATAAAGACTCGGGCGTCGATCTCGATAAGCTTCAGACCGATTATCTTTTCCGCGAGGGTGCAGTCATGCTGTGTTACGCGTTGACGGGTGCCCTCTGCGCGATCGGCGCGGCGCTCAACGCGTCTCGCACCGCCGCGAAGATCGCCCGCAACCTTCGCCATGATATGTATGAGCGCGTCCTATCGTTCTCGCCTGCAGAAATGGGCAAGTTCTCCGAGGCCTCGCTTATCACGCGTGCAACCAACGATATCCAGCAGATACAAATGGTGCTGGTGATGTGCATGCGCATGGTCCTGTTCGCTCCCTGCATGGGCATCGGTGCCGTAGCCAAGGTGATCTCCTTCGGCTCCACCGGTCTGCAGTGGGTCATCGTTGTCGGCATCTGCGTCATCACCATCGTCATCGGTGTCCTCATGGGGCTCACGATGCCTCGCTTCAAGCGCATGCAGAGCCTTGTGGATCGAAACAACCTTATTTCGCGTGAGATCCTTACCGGCATCATGCCCATCCGGGCTTTCGGGCGCACCGAATACGAGGAGGGGCGTTACGATGAGGCGAACCGCGAGCTGACCAGCACCTACATCTTCACGAACCGGGCCATGTCGTTCATGATGCCCATCCTCATGATGATCATGAACCTCATCTCCATAGCCATCGTGTGGTTCGGCGGTCACGGCGTCGACGCCGGTACCATGCAGGTCGGCGACCTTATGGCCTATATGAACTACACCATGCAGGTGATCATGTCGTTTATGGTCATCACCATGATCGCCGTCATGCTGCCGCGTGCCGACATCGCATCCGAACGCGTCAAGGAGGTCCTGGCCACGGACTCGAGCGTGAAGGATCCTTCGGCGCAACATGCCGTATCCTGCGTTGACTGGAAGGGCGATCTACGATTCAACGATGTCTCCTTCTCCTACCCGGGGTCGGATGAGCCCACGCTCGACCATGTCTCCTTTGAGGTCAAGCCGGGGGAAACCCTGGGTATCATCGGTTCGACCGGCGTGGGCAAGTCCACGCTCGTCCAGCTGATCCCGCGCCTGTATGACGTCTCGTCCGGATCGGTGACCGTAGACGGTGTGGACGTCCGCGATATCCCGCTCGCCGAGCTCCGCTCCCTGATCGGTTTCGTTCCGCAAAAGGGGATGCTCTTCTCGGGAGATATCGCCGATAACGTTACGTACGGGGATCCGGATATGGGAGACGGGCGGATGCGCCGCGCCGCCCGCATCGCCCAGGCGACCGAGTTCATCGAGTCCAAGCCCGATGGGTTCGGCAGCCCCATCGCGCAGGGCGGCACGAATGTATCGGGCGGGCAGCGACAGCGGCTCGCCATCGCACGCGCGCTCGCCATCGATCCGAAGATCCTGGTGTTCGACGATTCCTTCTCCGCGCTCGACTACAAGACCGACGCCGCGCTGCGCTCCGCACTCGCTTCCGAAGTCGTTCGGAGCGCCGTGGTCATCGTCGCCCAGCGTATCGCAACAATCATGCATGCGGAGCATATCATCGTCTTGGATGATGGCCGCGTTGTGGGGCAGGGCAGCCATGAGGACCTGCTGCGCACGTGCCCCACGTATCTTGAGATTGCCGCCAGCCAGCTCTCGGCAGAGGAGCTGGGTTTGACGGACGAGGAATATACCGCCGTTGAGAGCGGCGTGAAGGGCGGTGAGCGCTAATGCCGAGGCATATGGGACATGGTCGCGGTCCTGCCACTGAGAAGGCCAAGGACTTCAAGGGGACTCTCCTCAAACTTATTCGGTATATAGCGCATGACAAGTTCCGCCTGTTGATCGCCATCGCATGTGCGATCGGCTCCGTCGCGTTCAACGTCTACGGCCCGCGTGTGCTCGGCCGGGCGACCACCGAGCTGTTCAACGGCATCGCGGCGAAGATCGGTGGAACGGGAGGCGTCGACTTCGGGGCGATAGGCCTTATCCTGGGCACCGCCCTCACCATTTATATAAGCTCCTCGGTATTGAATCTCGTCCAAGGGTGGCTCATGACGGGCATCACCCAACGCGTGTGCTATCGCCTGCGCAGGGAGATCGTCGAGAAGATCGACCACATGCCGCTGGCTTACTTCGAGCGCACGAGCACCGGTGACGTCATGAGCCGTATCACCAACGATGTCGATACGCTCGGCCAGTCGCTCAACCAAAGCGTGACGCAGCTCATCACCTCCATAGCCATGATCATCGGTGTTTCCTACCAGATGCTTTCCCTGTCCGTGGTCTTGGCGGGCGTGACGTTTGTGACGGTTCCCGTATCCCTGCTCGCCGTCGTTGTCGTGGTGCGCGCATCGCAGCGGCACTTCCGTCGACAGCAAGCGTTCTTGGGACAAGTGGACGGTATTATCGAGGAGAGCTTTACGGGCCAGAACATCATCCAGGCGTTCAACCGTAAACGGCGCGCCGTGAGCGATTTCGATGCGGTCAACGACCGTCTGTTCGATTCCGGGTGGCGCTCCCAGTTCCTCTCCGGACTCATGCAGCCCGTGATGAACTTTATCGGTAACTTGGGCTATGTGGCCGTTGTCGTGGTCGGTGCATTCCTGGCCATCGGTGGTTCCATCGCCATCGGCGATATCCAGGCGTTCATGCAGTACGTCCGCAACTTCACCCAGCCCATCACCCAGCTTTCCCAGGTCTCCAATATGCTGCAGATGCTTGCGGCCGCTGCGGAGCGCGTATTCGAGTTCCTGGATGAGCCCGAAGAAAGCCGCGATGCGGTGACACCGGCGTTGCCCGTGTGCAAGGGCGCCGTGGATTTCGACCATGTCAAGTTTGGCTACGTTCCCGATAAGACGATCATCCATGACTTCTCCTGTGACGTGAGGCCCGGTCAGACGGTCGCCATCGTCGGTCCCACCGGAGCCGGCAAAACAACGCTCATGAAGCTGCTCATGCGGTTCTACGATGTCGATGGGGGCTCCATCTCCGTAGACGGCGTCGACGTGCGCTCGTATGCCCGTGAGGACCTTCGTCGTAATTTCGCGATGGTCTTGCAGGATACTTGGTTGTTCAAGGGGACGGTGCGCGAGAATATCCGTTATGGTAAGGCCGATGCGTCCGATACCGAGGTCGAGGCCGCCGCGCGCGCCGCTCTCGCCGATCATTTCATCCGCACGTTGCCCGGAGGATACGATTTCGAACTCAACGAGGACGCCTCCAATGTCTCCCAGGGCCAAAAGCAGCTGCTGACCATCGCGCGGGCGCTGCTCGCCGACCGTCCCATCCTGATACTCGATGAGGCCACCTCGAACGTCGACACGCGTACCGAGGAGCGTATCCAGCGAGCCATGGATATATTGATGGCGGGGCGTACGAGCTTTGTTATAGCGCATCGCCTTTCAACGATCCGTAATGCCGATAAGATATTGGTGTTGCGTGACGGCGACATCGTCGAGTCGGGAACACATGGGGAGCTGCTGGCGCTGAACGGTTTTTATGCCGAGCTATACAACTCGCAGTTCGCCGACGAAGGCTAGGGCGGATAGGGAAACGGAGACGCTTCCAGATAAGGCGTCTCCGTTTCATCATGTGAAGCGTCTGATTTTTCGTCACGCAACGTCTGAGCGTTGTAAAATACAAGGATGATTCCTTCAACCCATCGCGCGTTGCGCTTACAGGGAGGAGACTCCATGTCTGAACCTATCGCCGGCACGCTCAGTGTTTCCAACGATGTTATCGCTGACATTTCGGGCTACGCTGCCATGTCCTGCTACGGAGTTGTCGGCATGGCCGAGCAGCTTCAGGGTGCCGAAAGCGTCCGCCTGCTTCCCGGGCAACGCCTTCGCAAGGGTGTCTTGGTCACTGCGGGTACCGATGGGCTCATCGTCGATCTGCATGTTGTCATCGAGTCGGGCGTTAACATGCGCTCTGTGAGCGAGAATCTCGCCAGCTCGGTCTCGTTCACCCTTTCCGAGATCGCCCAGATCGATCCGTCCCGCCTCAAGATCGCCATCCACATCGATGGCATGAAGTCGCGCGCGTAATCGCCGCGGCGTGTCCCCAATATTCGAGACGAAAGTGTCATCAGATGATTGCAAAGACTATCCGCACGTGTTTTCCCATCGCCGCTTCGGCGGTAGCCGATAAGGCCGAGGAAATCAACAAGCTCAACGTGTTCCCCGTCCCCGACGGCGATACCGGCACCAATATGTCGCTTACGCTCGCGTCCGTGGTCAAGGAGCTTGCATCTCTATCCGTCGATGCCGACATGGAGGACATCGCCGCCGCCATCACCCACGGATCGCTTATGGGCGCACGCGGCAACTCGGGCGTCATCACTTCCCAGATCCTGCGCGGCGTTGCCGAGGGCCTGAGGGAAGCATCCGATCCCGTCACCCCCTCCGATATCGCATTCGCCTTCCGCCGCGCGGTCAAGGTCGCCTTCCAGGCCGTTCGCAAGCCCATCGAGGGTACGATCCTTACCGTCCTGCGCGACGTGTCCACCAAGGCCGATGAGTGCGAGCGCGAGCGTCTTACGGCAGAGGAGACGCTTGATGCCTTGGTCGTCGAGGCGTATCAGTCCGTGGCCCGCACCCCCGACCTGCTTCCTGTCCTCAAGGAGAACGGTGTGGTTGACTCCGGCGCCTTCGGGTTCGCGATCTTCCTCGAGAATTTCGTAGCTGCGGCGCTCGGACGCACCTCCAAGGTAGAGGGTTTTTCCGCCACGTTCGACGCCGATGCCGATTCCGCTCGTGCCGGTGCGCTCGACCGCGTGAAGATCGAGGCGAACGACGACTGGGAGGGATCCGAATACCGTTATTGCAACGAGTTCCTCTTCAAGGCGGAGAAGCCGTTTGACGAGGACGAAACACTTAAGTTCCTTGCTTCTATGGGCGATTGTGAGCTGCTCGTCGGCGCATATCCCGATTACAAGGTTCACGTCCATTCCAATACCCCCAACCTGGTACTCGAGCACATGCTGCAGTACGGCCAGGTTTACGAGGTGTTCATTCATAACATGGATCTTGAGGTTGCCCAGCGTACGGCAAAAATCCATGCCGATCAGGAAGCCGCCCAGGCCGAACGCAAGCCCTTGGGATTCGTGGCCGTCGCCGCCGGTTCCGGCGAGGGTGAGATCCTCGAGTCCCTGGGTGTTGACGTGATCGTTTCCGGTGGCCAGACCATGAACCCGTCCACCGCAGATCTCCTCGATGCCGTTTCCCGTGTCAACGCCGATGCCGTCGTCATCCTTCCCAATAACGGCAACATCCGCATGGCCGCCGAGGCCGCGGCTTCGGCATGCACCGATAAACAGGTTGCCGTTGTTCCCACCAAGACGGTTCCGCAGGCGTTCTCCGCCATGTTCGCCGTCATGGAAGACGCCCCGCTGGATGAGGTCATCGAGTCGATGACCGAGGCGCTTGAGGACGTCCGCGACGGCGAAGTTACCCGGGCGGTACGCGATTCCCAGGCTTCCGATGGTTCCCCCATCCACAATGGCGATGTCATGGGCATCATCGCCGGCTCCATCGATATCGTCGGTTCCGACGTCAAGCAGGTCACCCTCGACTGCATCAATCGCATGCAGGAGGATGAGGAGGGCGACTCGCTGACGATCCTGGCCGGCGAGGAACTTTCCGATGAGGACTTCCAGGATATCCTCGATGCCATCGAGGAAGCGCAACCCGATCTGGAAATCGATTCCCATCGTGGCGAGCAGCCCCTTTACCCCATCATCTTCTCCATCGAGTAAGCATCTTTGATGGCCGATAGGTTTTTTGCGCCGCGCGCCGCCGTTCGTTTGGCGCGCGCGGCGTCTTTGTCCGATGATATTTCACGATTGCCTTACGTGAGCGGTGCACGCGAGGACGCTCTGCGTCGAATCGGCATGCATCGTATCTACGACGTGCTCGCATACATGCCCCGCCGCTACCTCGACTTCTCCCATGCGTACCGTATCGAAACGGCTCCGCTGGGGGCGGTGTGCACCATCGTTGCCACCATCGACCGCGTTGCCGTCAAGCCCACAAAAACTCGCGGGCTGACCGTTACGGAATTGCATCTCGTCGATGAGACGGGCGTGTTGAAGGTCGTTTTTTTCAGGCAACCCTGGCTTGCCAGGGAACTGCACGTGGGGGACAGGCTCGCCTTGATGGGCGCCGTTGAGTTTTCCTACGGCTTTAAACAGATGTCGTCGCCCCATTACGAAAAACTCGATAAGGATGCCTCGGGCTCCATCCTGCCTATCCATACCGTGAGGGAGGGCATCTCCCAGGGTTGGATGAGAAGGATCGTTGCCGGCGCCTTGGATATGTGCGGCGTTTTTGCGGATCCCCTTCATCCGCAGCTGCGGGCGCGACGGCACCTCATGCCCCTCTCCCGTGCGGTTCGCGTCCTTCAGTTTCCACATATCCTTTCCGAGGTCGAATGCGCTCGACGCAGGCTCTCCTACGATGAGCTCATCTACCTTCAGCTCGCATTGCGCCTGCGGGGAGATGATAATCTGCTGGGCATCCCAGCCCATGCGCACCGCTGCGGTTCGCATGTTGAAAGGATGATTGAGTGCCTGCCCTTCGCGCTCACCGAAGAACAGCGATCGGCGGCCCGCGATATCGTGTTGGATATGATGGACGGGTCTCATGTTATGAGTAGGCTCCTGCTGGGTGACGTCGGAACCGGTAAAACGGCCGTCGCCTGCGTCGCGCTCGCGAGCGTTGCGGATTCCGGTACCCAGGCCTGCGTCATGGCGCCAACCGGCGTGCTTGCCCGCCAGTATGCCGGCGACTCCGGTGCGCTGCTGGATGCGTGCGGCATCTCGTGGGCCCTGCTGACCGGAGCCACCTCGGCTTCGGAGCGCTCCCGTATCATCGAGGGCCTGCGCGCAGGATCGATTACGGTCTTGTTCGGCACGCATGCCGTGCTGTCCGACGATGTGTCGTTTCGCGACCTTTCGCTTGTTGTGATCGATGAGCAGCATCGTTTCGGTGTGCACCAGCGTTCCTCTCTCCGTTCGAAGGGCCCCGGTGCGGACCTGCTCGTCATGACGGCGACGCCTATACCTCGTACGCTGGCGCTTTCCGTCTATGGGGACTTGGATACGAGCATTATCCGGCATCGCCCGGTTCCGGGCGCCGGGGTCACCACACAAGTGATACAGAGTGCGAACCGAGACATTGCCTATGGTTCGATTCGAACGGCTCTCGAGGCCGGGCACCAGGCCTATGTCATCTGCCCCCTGGTGTCTAAAAGCGATGATGAGGACGAGCTCGAGGATGTTCCCTTTGCCGGCAGGGAAGAGGAGGAGGGACGGCCCAAGCTGCCGCTTCATTCCGTCGATGCGGAGACGGCGCGCTTGAGACAGCTCTTCGTCGGTCATCGTGTCGAGATGCTGCACGGCAAGATGCGCGCTCGCGATAAAGACCGTGTCATCGAGCAGTTCAGGCAAGGGGATATCGATATATTGGTCTCGACGACCGTCGTCGAGGTCGGCGTGAATGTGCCCAACGCCACCGTCATGCTCATCGAAAACGGCGAGCGATTCGGCCTCGCCGCATTGCATCAGCTGAGGGGGCGCGTAGGTCGTGGCGGCGATGCCGGCATGTGCTATATCAGCACGGAGTGCAAGCGTTCGCGCGGCAAGAAATCTCCCGCGCTCGATCGTCTTGAGGCGCTTGAGCGCACATCCGATGGTTTCGAGTTGGCCGAGCAGGATTTAAGGCTCCGTAACGAAGGAGAGATTCTCGGCCTGCGGCAACACGGCGGTGTCACTTTGCGGTATGTTGATTTGGATAGGGATGCCGATCTGATCGAATGGGCCCATGATGATGCCCTGGAGCTGCTCGCGTACGCTCCGTCCCTGAACGCGACGGCGACTCTGCCCATGCGCTGTGAGGTTGTCGATCGATATGGCGATATTTTCAAGGAGGTAAGCGGGGGATGAGAATCATCGGAGGCGAATGGGGCGGTCGCGCATTGAAATCGCCACGGGGCCGTGAGGTCTCGCGCCCCACAACCGATCGCGTTCGCGAGGCCTGCGCTTCTATGCTCGAGTCCGCCCTTGACAACGGCATCGAGGGGGTTCGCGCTCTCGATGCGTTCGGAGGAACGGGCGCCCTCGGTATCGAGTTGCTCTCGCGCGGTGCCAGCCATGTGACGTTTTTCGATACCGACAGGGGCGCGGCTCGGCTCATCGGCCAAAACCTCCAAACGCTTCGATGCGATACATCGCGCTATCGGGTCTTGTGCTCCGATGTCATCGCTTCCGCGCGCCGCGGCCGTATGCCCGGCGCCCCGTACGATGTCGTTTGGATCGACCCGCCGTATGATCTGGGAGTGGATCCAGCGGTGAATCTTCTTGACGCATTGGTGTCCTCGGGCTCCGTTCGTCCCGGTACCATAATCGTGTTCGAGCGCTCGGCGACAAGGACCCCGAGTCTCCGCGTCGACGGATTCGATGTCCTGCGTGAGAAGCGTTACGGAATAACCGCCATCGATGCCCTGCGTTATAATCCCGGCGCGCGCAAGGACGAATCCGAGGGGGAGCTCGCATGACCGATGGCCTTACGCACGTGTTGGTGCCCGGAACCTTTGACCCGATAACATACGGTCATATCGATGTCGTTCGCCGCGCTCAGCGCATCTGCCCGCGCGTGACGGTGGCCGTTGCCGAGTCTTTGGGCAAAAACGGCTGCGGTACCACGTTTACGCTGGAGGAGCGTGTCGAGCTTGCCCGTCAGGCGCTCGATGGTATCCCGGGCGTCGACGTTCAGCCGTTCACGGGCTTGCTCGTTGATTTCGCGCACGAGGTCGGTGCGGGCGCGGTCGTGAAGGGCCTTCGAGCCATGACCGATTTTGAGTACGAGCTTCAGCAGGCCGATCTCAATTACCGTCTCGATGCAGGCTTGGAGTCTATCTTCGTTATGAGCTCACCGCAGTACGGGTACCTGTCAAGTTCGGCTGTTCGCCAGATCGCATCGTTCGGCGGGGATGTGAGCGAGCTGGTCCCGCCTTGCGTTTCCCGCGCGCTCCGTGCACGTTTTTCGTAGTCTACCTGCCCCGCACGTCTATTTACGAGGTGTGGTACCATATCCCAGCAGCAGTAATCGATGAAAGGAGACCTCATGCCGGGCGAGAATCTTCCTGGCGAGCGGATTGAAAGCTTGGTCGATGAGCTCGAGGGGCTCATCGAGGAGGCAAAAGTCCCGTTCGGCAAGTCGAATCAGTTCAAGATGATCGAGACGGATATGTTCTTCAACATCCTTGAAGAGATTCGTATGAGCTATCCCGAGGAATGGCAGAAGTCCCGCCGGATCCTCAAGGAGCGCGACGAGCTCCTTACGAGCGCGGCCGCGCAGGCCGACTCCATCATCGCCGACGCCCAGCAGCAGGCTCTTACCATCGCCGGCGAGCAGGAGATTGTTCGACTGGCACAGAGCCAGGCCGATGACATTCGAGAGCGTGCCAACCAATATGAGCGCGAGACCCGGTATGCGGCTGAGGATTATGCCGACCAGGTGTTCACGCATCTCGAGGAGAACCTCAAGTCCCTCACCTCTACGGTTTCCCGTTGCCGTCAGCAGCTCAATGACGGTTCCAGCCAGAGTCAGGGCTGGTAGACATGGCTGCGTTCGGTTCTATTCCGGTCGATTTGAGCGATAAGATCGACAATCCGGGGGAGTCGTTCCCTTTTTCGGGCGCTATCGCGGCAGGGTCCTATCAGGTCGGTGACCGCGAGCTTTCTCTTCCGCAGGGCGGTTCATATGATGTCGTCTTCACCAACGCCGGGGACGGCATTCTCCTGACGGGTATCGTCCGCGCCGAAGCCACGGGCGTATGCGATCGCTGCCTCGAGCCTGCATCCTTTGAGGTATCCGGCGAGATCGAAGAATACTATCTGTTCGAGGAGCCTGAGGACCCGGAATCGTATGAGGATGGCTTTGAGCTGGTGGGCCCCGATCGCGTGATCGACTTGGGGATTCCCGTTTCGGATGCGGTCATCATGGATACCCCGTTCGTCATCCTTTGCCAGCCTGATTGCAAGGGTCTCTGTCCGGTATGCGGGTGCAACCTCAACGAAACCTCTTGCGACTGCGTTCAGAAGGAACAGGACGATTGGGCGGAGGCCGTCGGCAACCCGTTTGCCGCGCTCAAAGATCTCAAGCTCGAAGACTAACTAGAGAATATATATTTTGTGTACGCTGGCGGGTTATGGTAACATCACAACTTGCGCGTAATGCCGCTAGGAAATAGTCCATAAGGAAGGTCAACATGCCAGTACCTAAGCAGAAAAAGGGTCGTGCAAAGACTCACTCTCGTCGTTCGACCAACATGAAGATCGCCGCTGCTTCCCGTTCCACCTGCCCTCGTTGCGGTGCCGTGAAGCTTCCGCACCACGTGTGCCCCAACTGCGGTTTCTACAAGGACCGCGAGGTCATCGTAGTCGAGTAGCGATGGCGTCCGGCTGCATTCTATCCAGACTGCTTTCTCCGGACACCTTGCGGGATCGACGCGCGATCGCGACATCAAGTTGAACATAAGGCCGGCTCATGGAGTCGGCCTTTTCGCTATAGGGGGAACTCCATGAGCAGGGTTTGCGTTTGTGTTGATGCCATGGGTGGAGACGAAGAGCCGCAGGTCGTTCTTAACGGCATAGAGGCAGCGCTTGCGTCCGACGCCGAGCTGGAGGTGCTCGTTTCGGGGCCCGATGAGGTCGTGACACCGTTTTGCGATCGACATGATCGCGCTCGTGCGCTCATCGCTCCTGAGGTTATCGAAATGTCGGACGACCCCATCGCCGCCGTGATGAAGAAGCGCCGATCTTCGATCGTTTTCGGCTGCCGCGCGGTTAAGCGCGGCGAGGCGCAGGGCTTTTTCTCCGCCGGTTCCACCGGCGCGGTCACCGGAGCCGCCTCGGCTTTCATCACGCCGTTCAAGTTCGACGATGGCGAGAAGAAGCGCCCCATACGCCCGTGCATCACGAGTGCGCTGCCCAACCGAAAAGGCGGGCTCACCGTCCTGTGCGATATGGGGGCCAACCCCGATGTCGAGCCGCGCGATCTTGTTCGGTTCGCTCAGATGGGCGCGGCGTATGCCCGGGTTGTATGCGGTATCGCCACACCTCGTGTCGGACTGCTCTCCAACGGCTCTGAAGACTCCAAGGGGTCCGAGTTCACCAAGGCGTGTTTCCCGCTCTTTCGTGAACAAGTTCCGGGTTTTGCGGGCAACTGCGAGGGCGGCGACCTTACGAGCGGAGATTTCGATGTGGTCGTATGCGATGGCTTCTCCGGTAACATCGCCTTGAAATCCATCGAGGGCGCCGCAAAGTTCATGATGGCCGAGCTTAAATCGGGGCTCATGTCCTCGCTTGGCGGTAAAGTCGCCGCCCTTCTTGCGAAAAGCACGTTTACCGAACTTAAAGCGAAGCTTTCGGGCGATGCCAAGGGCGGCGCCGTGCTTTTGGGTGTGCGCGGCGTGGTGCTGATCGGCCATGGCGCCACGAGCGCCGAGGCCGTGAAGAACGGAACCCTTGCGACCGCCGAGGCCATCCGTGCCGATTTGGTGGGGCACGTTGCAGCTTCCATGGACGGCATCCTCTAGCGTTTGCCCGATTGTGGTCATGGTGGGGCGTCTGGCGGGATTTCCAGTCCAGGCGCCCTTCCTAGTTGAGGGGTTTGGTTTGGGCGGGTAGAATTGCTCAATGTATGATTTGCCATAACAATGGCCCTTCGAAGGGAGTTCAATATGTCGCTGGACCGTTCCGAGGTTTTTGCAAAGGTTTGCGATATCGCCGCCGATGTCTTGGGTATCGAGCCCGATTCTCTGAATGAGCAGACCACGTTCGACGATCTCGAGGCCGATTCCCTGGCCCGCCTCCAGCTGGTGACGGCCATGGAGGACGAGTTCGACCTTGAGATCGACGACGAGAAGCTGCTCTCCATCAACTCCGTTGCGGATGCCGTGGATGCAATCCTTTCCGCGCAGGAGGCTTAAGTACCCGTGTCGATTAAATCCAAGCTTGCGCTTGCGGAGGAAATCTGCCAGTACACGTTTACCGATAAAAAGCTTCTGCGCAGCGCCATTACGCACCCGTCTGCCGCGGAAGGCCAGCCCGTCAGCGCCCATTACGAGCGTCTTGAGTTTTTGGGAGACTCCATCCTGGGCTCCATCGTCGCCCTTGTCCTCTATCGTACGTACGGTGGATTTGATGAGGGCAAGCTGACGCGCCTCAAGGTTTCTTTGGTTTCCGGTCAGACCCTGTCTGAAGTCGGCCTTGAGCTCGGCATCGATAAGATCATCATCTTCGGCGCGTCCGAGACGGGTACGGGTTCGCGCGGACTCTATTCCGCGTTGGAAAACGTTTACGAGTCGCTCGTCGGTGCGCTGTACCTCGATGGCGGATGGGATGTCGCTTCGGATTTCGTGACGCGTACCCTCAAACCGCATCTTGCCGCCGAGCGCGCGGAGCATCCTTCAAATCCCAAAAGCTATCTGCAGGAAAGCGTCCAATCCGACAAGATGGGCACGCCGGTGTACAAGATGCTCGATGCATCCGGCCCAGCGCACGAGCCCACGTTCACCGCAGCCGTGCTCGTCGACGGCATCCGCCGCGGTCGCGGTACGGGTTCCTCGAAAAAGGAAGCTGAGGCCGCGGCCGCGCTCGATGCGCTCGAGCGTATGGGCTACACCACCAACGGCGTCATTTTAAAGAAGAAGCTCGGGTAAGCGAGGGTCTGTGTATCTGAAGTCTCTCACCCTGAAAGGGTTTAAGTCGTTTGCCGACCGCGCGCATATGACTTTCGAACCCGGCCTCACGGTTATTGTGGGCCCCAACGGTTCGGGAAAATCTAATATCTCCGATGCGATCCTGTGGGTGCTGGGCGAGCAGAGCGCAAAGCACCTGCGCGGCCAGGCGATGGAGGACGTCATCTTCTCGGGTTCCTCTGCCCGCAAGCCCGTGGGAGTCGCCGAGGTAACACTGGTATTGGACAATTCAGACCATATGCTTCCGGTCGACTTCAACGAGGTCGCGGTGACGCGCCGCATGTACCGATCGGGGGAGAGCGAATACCTCATCAATTCCAGCCCATGCCGGCTTATGGATATCCAGGACATCCTGCATGATTCCGGCTTGGGTAAGGATACCCATTCCATCATCTCGCAGGGCAAGCTCGATGCGATCCTGCAGAGCCGACCCGAGGAGCGCAGGTCGCTCATCGAGGAAGCGGCCGGTATCTCCAAACATAAGCGTCGTAAGGAGCGCGCTCTCAAGAAGATCAAGGCGATGGATGAGCACCTCACGCGTGCACGTGATATCAATCGAGAGATCAATCGCCAGCTCAAGCCCCTTGAGCGTCAGGTCGACCGCGCGCGTAAATATAAAGACCTCTCCGCACGCGCCAACGAGCTGACCCAGATCCTCGCCGTCGATGAGCTGCGACAACTCCAGGCCCAATGGTCCGATCTGGAGAGCAGGGCCAAGGAGAGCGCAGCGGCGCTGGAGCTTGCACAGTACCGTCTTGGCGAAAAGGAGCGCGAGCTCGAGAAGCTCCAGGTTATGCTCGAGGAAAAGGGCCTGTTTGTAGGCGATCTTGGCGAGCAGCGCCGACATATGCAGGATGTGGTGGGCCGGATCGGTAGCGACATGCGCCTCTTGGAGGAGAAGGGGCGCAACATGGTCACGCGCCTCTCTGATATGCGAGGCACCCTTTCGGGCTCCGAGCATCAGCGCAAGCGAACCGTGGAGGAGCTCGGCGACATCAACCGGCAGCTCGATGAAGAACGCGCGTCCGCGCGTGTCGCCTCCGAGGACGTGGAATCTGCCGCTCCGGCCGCCGAGGCCCTGCATGCGCGCCGTCACGAGCTCGACCAGGCCGTCTCCGATCTTACGCGTGAGCAGCGCGAGGTTCAGAGGGCGTGTGACGCCGCCTCCCTCGAGCTCGCTCAAGTCAAGGAGACTCTTTCGAACGCCGAGCTCGAGGACGGCATGTATGCATCCCGTCTGGAGCAGATCGAAGATGAGGAGCAGACGCTCGCGGCCTCCCTTGCAAGTCGGCGTCAGCGTGTGGAGGAGCTGGAAACCGACCTTGCCAAGGCGCGTGTGGAGCGCGATGAGGCCAAGGCCGCCGTTCAGGTCGCTCTCGATGCGTGCGCCCAGCTTCGTGACCGTGAAGCCGCGGCGCGCGCCAAGCTGGCCGATGCCCAGACGGAGCTTTCGGGCTTGGCCAAGCTCGATCGTCGCCTATCCGAGGCTTCGCCCCTGGCCGCTCGCATCACCCATGGATATGGCGACCGTATCGCCGCCAAACTCGGAGACGTCCTCGAGGCGCCGCATGAGATCGAGACGCTTGTCGAAGGCCTTCTTTTGCAGGATATCGATGGCCTGATCGCTAATAGCGAACGGGACATGCTTGAAATCGTATCGCGTGTCCTTGGCGACGGTGAAGCCGGTTCGGCGCTGTTGATCGCCAAGGATATCGCGCCCGTAGGCCCATGCCCCGATGCCGCAGGGGAACGTCTCGTCGATCTTCTTAAGGTGCGCGACGGCTTCGCGCCTGTCGTCTCCGCCTTGTTGGGCCGGTTCTACCTGGTTGGCTCCGTTGAGGAGGCGCTTGAGGCCGCACCCGTGGCCGGTGTCACATATGTCACGCCGGACGGTGCCCGCGTCGCGGGCGGAACCGTTCGTTTGGGGTTTGATTCGGACCGCACGTCCGGTGCCTTGGAGCGCAAGCGTCGCATGCGCGAGCTCGAGAATCTCATTCCCGATCTTGAGGCGGTGTACGCGCACGCCCAGGAGCTCTCCTCGGATGCTTCGGCGGCAGTCGATGCTTCTCGCGAAAATGAAAGCAAGACCTCTGGGGCCATCAGCGAACTCGAAGGCGAGCGCAGCAGCGTGCTCGCAGAAGTCGGCCGATTGGAGCACTCGCTTTCCTCCAAATCCTCCGAGCTGGCTCAACTTAAACGCAGGCGCGAGCAGGCGGCGGCCGCGGTCCGCGAGGCCCAGCCGCGTGTCGATGACCTGACAAGCCGGCGCGATGCGGCACGCGAACGCCTTGAGGTCATCGCGCATGAATTGGATGACGCGCACGACGAGCTCGAGTGTGTTCGCCGTGACGATGCCGAGGCCGCGGGCAAGCTCGCCGACGCTAAGGTTCGTCTCGCCCGGGCATCCGAACGGGTGAAGAGCCTGTCCTCTCGCGCCCCCGAGCTCGAGCGCCGCTTGGAATCTATCGACCGCCGTATCCATGGTACGGAACAGGCGGCTCGCTCGCTTGAGGTCCTCAAGCTGCGCGTCGACCCCCTGCACGATAGATACGAATCGCTCTTGGAGCGCGCTACCGACTGGGCGGCGCGATTGCGCGATCAGGCTTCCTTAGAGGAGGCCGATTCCGCATCGCTCAAAAAGACCATCGAGGACGCGAAGGGCGAGGTTGCTCGCGCCAAGGCGTTCGTGGACACCGCCGTCGCCTCCGTCAACGACTGCAAAGTCGCTCGCGGCAAGCTGGAGGTGCAGGTCGAATCCGCCGTTAAGGCCATCACGGCGGACGGAACGACGGTCCTCGAGGAGGCCCTCATGCTCCCGGCGCCCGATGACCGGGCGGCGGCCGAGCGCGAGCTGAATTCCCTTGCGCGTCAGATCAATAACTTGGGACCGGTGAACCAGGTTGCGATGGAGGAGTACGAGACGCTTAAAAAGCGCGCCGACTACATCTCCGAGCAACTCGAGGATCTTGAAAGCGCGCGCAAGTCGCTCACCAAGATCACCTCGGCGATCGACCGCAAGATGCGCACGAGCTTTCTTACCACATTCGAGAAGGTCGATGAGAACTTCCAGGAGATCTTTTCGATGCTGTTCCCCGGCGGTCAGGCGCACCTCGAGATGACCGATCCCGAGCATCCCGCCGATACGGGCATCGAGGTCGTTGCCCAGCCGCGTGGCAAACGCATCGCCAAGATGATGCTGATGAGCGGCGGTGAAAAGTCGTTGACGGCCTTGGCCCTGCTGTTTGCCGTATATCGCACGCGTACCGTACCGTTCTACGTGCTCGATGAGGTTGAGGCCGCCCTGGACGATTCGAACCTCTCCAAGCTCATCGGTGCTATCGATTACCTGCGCCAGTCGACGCAGCTGCTGGTTATTTCGCACCAGCGTCGCACCATGGAGGACGCCGATGTCCTGTATGGTGTCTCTATGCAAGCAGACGGCGTCAGCCGTGTGGTCAGCCAAAAACTCGATCGCGAAACCGGAAAGGTCGTGAACGCATAATGGGATTGTTTGACTCTCTTAAGCGCGGATTGGAGCGCAGCCGCGAGGCCCTCAATGAGGTCTTCTATTTCGGCGGCGAGGTCGATGAGGACTTTTGGGAAGATCTCGAGGACACCCTTGTGATGGGGGACCTTGGGGCGGAGCTTTCGATGCAGGTCACCGACGACCTGCGCGACCAGGCCGCGAAGAAGAACCTGCGCACTGCCGATCAGCTCCGTGGCGCCCTTGCCGAGCGCCTTTCGAAGATCTTCGTCGCGCCCGAGGCCGACATCTTCGATGACACGCCCTCTTGCGTGCTGTTCGTCGGTATCAACGGTGCGGGGAAGACCACGACGGTCGGCAAGATCTCGAGCGCCGAGGCCGCGCGCGGCAAGAACGTCGTTATCGGCAGCGCGGACACCTTCCGTGCCGCTGCCATCGAGCAGTTGGACGTGTGGGGTCAGCGCGCCGGCGTTCCGGTCATCAAGCGCGACCGCGGTTCCGATCCGGCAAGCGTGTGCTATGACGTACTCGATGCCGCCGATGAGCGCGGTTCCGACCTGGTGCTTATCGACACCGCCGGCCGTCTGCATACGAGCCCCGAGCTCATGCGCGAACTTGCCAAGGTCGTCAAGGTCACGCGCAAGCGTGCGGAGGGCTGCAAGCAGGGGCCTATGCCTGTGCATGTCGTTCTGGTGATCGATGCGGCAACCGGTCAGAACGGCCTGATTCAGGCCCAGGAGTTCAACGATGCACTGGGGCTGGACGGTATCATCATGACCAAGCTTGACGGGACCGCAAAGGGCGGCATCGCGCTGGCCGTGGCCGAAAAGCTCCAGCTGCCCATCTACCGCATCGGCGTGGGTGAACAGGTGGACGATCTTCAGCGGTTCGACGCCGTCGATTTCTGCCGTGCGCTCGTCGGCGCCGATAAATAGCCTTTCTCATAGTATTTAGGGGTTCCCATGTTCAACTCTCTCTCCGATCGTCTGAACGATACCTTTGACCGCCTGCGCGGTAAGGGCAAACTCACCGAGGCCGATATCACGAGTGCCATGCGTGAGATCCGCATGGCACTGCTCGAGGCCGACGTCAACTTCAAGGTCGTCAAGGAGTTTGTCGCCAAGACCAAGGAGCGCTGCCTGACCGCCGAGGTCATGGAGTCGCTCACACCCGCGCAGAATGTCGTCAAGATCGTGCTGGACGAGCTGATCGAGCTTTTGGGTTCCACTGAGAGCAAGCTCGTCCTGTCCAGCCGCATCCCCAACGTGATCATGCTCGTGGGCCTTCAGGGTTCCGGTAAGACCACTGCGGCGGTCAAGCTTGCCTATATGCTCAAGAAGCAGGGTAAAAGCCCCCTGCTCGCCGCGTGCGACGTGTATCGTCCGGCCGCTGCCGACCAGCTCGCCACGCTCGGCGGGGAGATCGGCGTGCCGGTGTTCCGCGGCGACGGCCAGCATCCTGTCGAGATCGCCCGCGCCTCCATCCGCGAGGCCGTCGATAACATGCGCGACGTGGTCATCGTCGACACCGCCGGCCGTCTGCAGATCGACGAGCAGATGATGCAGGAGGCCGTCGATATCAAGAAGGCCGTCAAGCCCGATCAGGTCCTCATGGTGGTCGACGCCATGACCGGCCAGGATATCGTCAACGTCGTCTCCACCTTTGCCGAGCGCACCGATTTCGACGGCGTCATCATCTCCAAGCTCGACGGCGACGCTCGCGGCGGCGGCGCCCTTTCCGTCCGCCAGGTCACCGGCAAGCCCATCAAGTTCGTCTCGATGGGCGAGAAGCCCGACTCGCTCGAGGTCTTCAATCCCGAGCGCATGGCCAAGCGCATCCTAGGCATGGGCGACGTCATCGGCATCATCGAGAAGGCCCAGGAGGTTGCCGATGCCGAGAACCTCGAGGCGGCCGAGCGCATGCTTCGCGATGGCCTCACCATGGACGACATGCTGCAGCAGATGCGTGCCGTCAAGAAGATGGGCGGCATGAAGGGTCTCCTCGGCATGCTTCCGGGTGGCCAGCGCATGCTCAACCAGATGGGCGCCAATCTCGATGAGTCCGTCTTCGACCGCTACGAGGCCATGATCCTCTCCATGACCAAGCAGGAGCGCAACCGTCCGTCCATCATCAACGGGCAGCGACGCGCTCGCATCGCCCGCGGTTCCGGCGTGCAACCGTCCGATGTCAACATGCTCATGAAGCAATGGGGCGAGATGAACAAGATGATGGGCAAGATCCGCGCCATGACCCAGCAGCAGGGCGGCGGCAAGAAGGGTAAAAAGGGCAAGAAGGGCAAGATACGCATGCCCGGTATGTCCGGTATGGGCAGCGTCAACATGAACCAGCTCATGAACCAGATGGGCGGCATGGGCAGTGGCATGTCCGATATGGACAAGCTCATGCAGATGAACGCCCAGTTCAAGAACAAGAAGTAAGTTTCCAGGTGGATTGACCCGTCCTGGCGTGACGTACTTTTTGTGCAAGCGCATCCGATCGGGTATCGATCGTTCGAAATATGGTTAGTTTGATGTGGGTCGGATTGCCGGCCCACATTCATATAGCTCAATCAAGGAGGTCGAAATGAGCAAGGCAGACCAGCAGTTTGTTTCGATGTGCAAGAATATCCTCGACCACGGAACCACGACGGAAGGGGAGAAGGTCCGCCCGCATTGGGAGGACGGTACCCCGGCCTATACCATCAAGAACTTCGGCGTTACGGCACGCTATGACCTGCGTGAGGAGTTTCCCGCGCTCACGCTGCGCCGCACTGCGCTCAAAAGCGCTATGGACGAGGTCCTGTGGATCTATCAGCGCAAGTCCAACAACGTCAACGACCTGAATAGCCATATCTGGGACAAGTGGGCCGACGAGACGGGGTCGATCGGCAATGCTTACGGATATCAGATCGCCCAGGTGACGCATTATGCCGACGGCGATTTCGATCAGATGGACCGCGTGCTGTACGATCTCAAGCACACGCCGTTCTCGCGCCGCATCATCACGAACATGTATAACGTGCACGACCTGCCCGAGATGCATCTGTACCCGTGTGCCTATAACGTTACCTACAACGTCACTCAGGACCCCGACGAGGACAGGCTCGTACTCAACATGGTCCTGATGCAGCGGAGCCAGGATATCCTTGCGGCCAACAACTGGAATGTCTGCCAGTATGCGATCCTGCTCATGATGGTCGCGCAGTCCGTTGGTATGATCGCGGGCGAGCTTCTGCATGTGATCGTCGACGCCCATATCTACGATCGACATGTCGATATCGTTCGCGAGCTTATCGAGCGCCCCCAGTACCCGGCGCCCAAGGTCTCGCTCAACCCCGACGTCAAAGATTTCTACGACTTCACGACCGATGACCTGATCGTTGAAGATTATCAACATGGCCCGCAGGTCAAGAACATCCCGATTGCGGTATAGGGGAGCGCAGATGAGCACTGTGGTAAAGGCTATCGTTGCTGTTTGCGATGACTGGGGTATCGGGCTCGATGGCGATATGGTCGTGGCCAACCGCGAGGACATGCGACATTTTGTTTCCTGCACCATGGGGGCTCCGGTCATCATGGGCCGAAAGACCCTGTTCAGCTTTCCGGGACACAAGCCGCTCAAAGGTCGCCGAAATATCGTTCTCACGCGGGATCCGGAGTTTAGCGCCGAGGGCGTTGAGGTCGCCCACAGCATGAATGAGGCATTGAGGCTCGTTTCCGATGCCGATGAGGCGTGGGTTATCGGTGGCGGTGAAGTGTATCGACAGTTTTTGCCCGTGTGTTCCGAATGCGTGGTGACGAAGAACCATACCATTCGGACCTGCGATGCGTATTTCCCAGATCTTGATGTCGACGACGAATGGCGACTCGAGCGTCAAGGCGAGACTCGAGTTATTGCCGATGGCCGCGGCGATGACGATGTGGCGTTTGATTTTTGCACGTATGTTCGAGTGGCCGAGTAAGGGAGACGCAGTATGCCGCAGATCATCCGCATCGAATCGCTTGACGATAATCGGCTCGAGGCCTATACCAAGCTGACCGAACGCGAGCTTCGATGCGTGTTGGAGCCTGAAAAGGGCATCTTCATCGCGGAGAGCGCAAAGGTGATCGAGCGCGCGGTGCGCGCGGATCTCGAACCGGTGAGCTTTCTTTTGGGGGAGAAATGGCTCGACCAGCTTTCACCTCTGCTTGAACAGCTGGACACCACTCGGCCCGATATCCCGGCCTTCGTTGCCAGCATGGAGCTTATGGAGCGGCTCACCGGATTCAACGTCACACGCGGTGCGCTGGCCTGCTTTCGTCGCCCCGCCATGCCCGATGCCGCGCGATTCCTCCAAGGTCTTCTTGACCGTGCTCAAGGTCGCCCCGTTCGCGTTTGCGTGCTCGAGGGGATCGTCGATCACACCAATGTGGGGGCTATTTTCCGTTCTGCCGCAGCGCTCAATGTGGACGGGATCTTGGTCAGTCCCACCTGCTGCGATCCTCTTTACCGCCGTTCGGTACGCGTCTCCATGGGTACCGTCTTTCAGGTTCCCTGGTGCCGTATCGGCTCCACCGCGCGCGTATGGCCGCATGACGGGCTGCGGGTCCTTCATCAAGCCGGGTTCACCTGCGCCTCCATGGCGTTGACCGACGATTCCGTTTCGCTCGATGATCCGTCACTGCTCGACATCAAGAGCTTGGCGATCTTCATGGGAACCGAGGGCGCGGGCTTAAAGGCGACCACTATCGCCGGCTCGGATGTCACCATCCGTATCCCCATGGCTCACGGCGTCGATTCCCTCAATGTTGCCGCGGCCAGCTCCGTTGCATTTTGGCAGCTGTGCCCGCATGCGGACAACGGTTATCACTATAAACCCGGTATGTTTGCCTAGATAAATGGGCATGTCATTAATTGCTGTTACTTTTCCATATTGATTGCACCTCACGATCGGCTCGCGTAAGCTCAGGCTACGGGAGCCGATGGTGAGTGGGGGAATGATGGCCGAACGTTCCGATGGTTCAATCGATGTAACTCATGGTGTGATCTGGAAGCAGCTGTTAACGCTGTGCATCCCCATCTTCTTCAGCTCCTTTTTCCAACAAGCCTATGCGTTGATCAATACGTTCATCGTGGGGCAGTTCGGCGGCAAGATAGCTTTGGGCGGCATTCAGTCAACGTTGTCCCTTTCGGAACTTGCGGTTGGCTTCAGCGTGGGCCTTGGTGCCGGTTGCGCCGTCATCACCGGCCAATTCTTCGGGCAGCATGATGACGAGCGCCTGGGCAAATCGATTCATACGGCCATGACGCTTGCGCTCGTGCTCGGTGGATTCGTTTCCGTTGCGGGTGTGATATTCCTGCCCACGGTTCTCGCTGCCATGGGTACGCCCCAAGAGCTGATGTGGGAGGCCGTGGCTTATTCGCGCTGCTACTTCGGTGTGATGATATTCTCGCTGGTTCTCAATATGGGCACGGCGCTGTTGCGCGCGGTTGGAGACACCAAGGCGCCCGCCCTCATCATCGCCTCGGGGTGCATCTTCAACGTCGTCTTCGACCTCATCTTCGTTGCGGGGTTCAAAATGGAGGCCCTGGGATGCGGCATCGCCACGGCGCTCACCATTGCGATCAACGCTTCCATGGTCACCTTGCGCCTCATGCGCGCCAGGGGGCCGTGGCGCCTCGAGCTCTCGCGGCTGGGTGTGGACTGGGGTATCTGCAAGAGCATGGTCTCTTGCGGGCTTCCCCTGGGTATCCAGGCCGGCGTGTATTCCATATCCAACATCATCGTTCAGTCGACGGTCAACGGTTTCGGTGCCGACGCCGTTACCGGTTGGGGGCTTGCGGGTCGACTCGATGCGATCGTTTGGATGATCACCGAGGCGCTCGGAGTTTCCATCACCACGTTCTCGGCGCAGAATTTCGGCGCTCGCAACTATGAGCGCATGCGCCAGGGTTATCACACATCACTTGTTATCACCGTTACGCTTATCGGTGCCATGGCCGGGTTCCTCGTCCTGTTCGTGGACCCCCTGGCGCGATTCTTCATCAACGATGATGCCGTTGTTGCCTATACCTCCAAGATGATTCAATTCATCGCGCCGTTCTACCTGTTCTATTCCGTTGTTGATAACACCTCGGGCGTGATCAGGGGGTCGGGGGAGAGCTTCAGGCCTATGCTGCTGACGATTCTCGGCACCTGCGTGTTCCGCGTGGTGTGGCTGCTTGCCGTGGTTCCTCTTCATCACACGCTCGAAACGATGCTGCTCGTGTATCCGGTCACGTGGATTCTCACCGCGGGGCTCTTCGTTGCGTACCATCACTTCGGTCATTGGCTTTCCCATGCCGAGAAGCGCCGGGAGCGAATGGAGGTTATGGTTTAGCGGCATCTGTCTATGAACGGCCGTTCGGGGTATCCTAAAGCTATTATCACTACCGAGGACGGAGATATTCCCGATGGAAATGGATGATCACAAGCGCAGACGGAACATGATTCTGTATGTGCTGATCGCATTCGTGGTGTATCTGGTCGTCAGCAGCGTATTGTTCCCCAGCCTGGAGAACCGTGGCGTTCAAGTTACCGATGTGAGCTACACCCAGCTTCTCAAGGATCTTGATAAAAAAGACGTTGCCAAGATCAAATACACCACCGATGATGCTCAGGCCCTGTATACCAAAAAGGGCGAGGAGGGCCGTGCATACCGCACCACCACCATGCCCACCGATGTCGACCTCACCAATCGCATCCAGGAGGCCGGCGCCGAGCTCGACGTGACTATTCCCGATCAGAATTCGGGCATGTGGACCTACCTGCTCATCACGCTGGTCCTTCCCATGGCCATCTTCTTCCTCATCGGCTGGTGGCTCAACCGCCGGATGAAAAAGGCCATGGGGGACGACGGTCCCTCCATGAACTTCGGCGGTGGCGGGTTTGGCCCCGGCGGTCTGGGAAAGTCCGGCGCCCGTATTATCGCCTCCAAGGATGTCGGCGTTACGTTCAAGGACGTTGCCGGTCAGGAGGAGGCCAAGGAGTCTCTCAAAGAGGTCGTCGACTTCCTGGAGAACCCCAAGCGCTATGAGGAGATCGGTGCGAAGTTGCCTCGCGGTGCTCTGCTGGTGGGCCCTCCGGGTACCGGTAAGACGCTGCTAGCCAAGGCCGTGGCAGGCGAGGCCGGTGTGCCGTTCTTCAACATCTCGGGCTCCGAGTTCGTAGAGATGTTCGTGGGCCGCGGCGCCGCAAAGGTGCGCGACCTGTTCAAGCAGGCCAAGGAGAAGGCTCCCTGCATCGTCTTTATCGATGAGATCGATACCATCGGCAAGAAGCGCGATGGCGGCGGTATGTCGGGTAACGATGAGCGCGAGCAGACGCTCAACCAGTTGCTCACCGAGATGGACGGTTTCGACAACCAAAAGGGCATCGTCGTCCTGGCTGCCACCAACCGTCCGGATTCACTCGATCCGGCCCTGCTTCGTCCCGGTCGTTTCGATCGCCGCGTCCCTGTCGAGCTGCCCGATCTGGCAGGCCGTAAGGCTATTCTCGAGCTGCATTCCAAGGACGTTAAGACCGAGCCGCCTATCGACCTGACCGTCATCGCGCGTTCTACACCCGGTGCCTCCGGTGCCGACCTGGCAAACATCATCAACGAGGGTGCCCTGCGCGCCGTTCGCATGGGCCGCAAGCGGGCTACCCAGGAGGATTTCGAGGAATCGGTTGAAGTCGTTATCGCGGGCCAGCAGCGTAAGTCCACGGTGCTTTCCGATCACGAAAAGCAGGTTGTGAGCTATCACGAGATCGGCCATGCCATCGTCGCCGCGCGCCAAACGGACAGCGCTCCGGTCACTAAGATTACGATCGTTCCGCGTACCTCGGGTGCCTTGGGCTACACCATGCAGGTTGAGCAGGACGAGCGCTTCCTTACCACCCGCCAGGAGGTACTCAACAAACTTGCCGTGTACTGCGGTGGTCGTGCTGCCGAGGAACTCATCTTCGGTGAAATGACCACGGGCGCCGCCAACGATATCGAGCAGGCCACCAAGCTCGCCCGCAACATGGTTACGCGCTTCGGCATGTCCGATGAGTTCGGTATGATGGCCCTTGGCACGGTTCAGAATGCGTATCTCAACCAGGATACGTCTCTTACCTGTGCGCCGGGCACGGCCCAACGCGTCGATGAAGTTGTCAAAAAGCTCATCGAGGATGCGCATGCAAACGCCATGCAGATCCTTAAGGAGAACAAGTTCAAACTTCACGAGCTTGCGCATTACCTCTATAAGAAGGAAACGATCACGGGCGAGGAGTTCATGAATCTCTTGACGCGTGAGAATCCGCTTATCCCCAAGACGCCGCAATCTTAGTTTTATCGGCCCCTTCCTTTTGCGGAAGGGGCCTTTATTCATGTTAGAAGGTGTTCATATTGTCTAATAGTGCGGACAAACGCTTTGCTGTATTGATCGATGCGGATAACGTTAGCGAGAAGTACATTCAGATCATCGTAGACGAGACGTCTAATTACGGGATCGCAACGTATAAGAGAATTTACGGCGACTGGACGTCCCCGCGACTCGCCTCCTGGAAGTCGTGTCTGCTCGACCACTCGATACTTCCCATGCAGCAGTACAGCTACACATCGGGCAAGAACGCGACCGATTCGGCCATGATCATCGATGCCATGGATATCCTGTATTCAGGCACGGTCGATGGGTTCGTCATCGTTAGCTCCGACTCCGATTTCACGCGTCTCGTCGCGCGTCTTCGTGAGAGCGGTATGCAGGTTGTGGGCATGGGGGAGCAGAAGACCCCAAAGCCCTTTATTTCGGCCTGCAACCAATTCAAGTATCTGGATGTCTTGCTCGAATCACGCGAGGCCGCCGAGGCGGAAGAGCGCGACCAGTTCGAATATATTGCGCCGCGCGATAAACTGCTCAAGAAGTCCCAGGTGGGCAGAGGTGCAGACATTAGCCATAAGATAGCGTCCGCCAGGGATAAGGAACCCTCGGCAAATTCTCGTCATAATGTCAAACAGATCAGGCGGGCCATCGGTGCGATCATCGATGCGTTTTCCGATGACGATGGATGGATCACGCTTTCTGTCGTTGGTGATCAGTTGGGCAAGCGATTCCCGGATTTCGACGTTCGCAACTACGGGTACAAGAATCTTTGGCCCTTCCTCAAGTCCCTCGGGTCCTACGAATTTGATCGTAAGCCCGGTTCGGGTGGATCGCATCAGATCAAGCTCAAATTGAAATAATGGCACCGGGCCTGCTTCACCCCGAATGCATAACTTCTCCTTTGTTGCACATGTAACCTCGTGTATACTATTCAATCGTTTGTTCAACCTATGTGCCGGCGTACGCGTGCGGCACCTCTAGAGGAGTAAGGAATCTGACATGGATTACATCCGCGCAATCGAGCGTCAGCAGATTCGCGAGGACATGCCTCGCATTCTGGTCGGCGACACCGTCAAGGTGCACTACCGCATCAAAGAAGGTGACCGCGAGCGTATCCAGGTGTTCCAGGGCGATGTAATTCGTCTCCAGGGCGCCGGCGCACGCGAGACCTTCACCGTTCGTAAGATCTCTTACGGCATCGGTGTCGAGCGTACCTTCCCGGTTCACAGCCCCAAGATCGCCAAGCTTGAGGTTCTGCGCCACGGTAAGGTCCGTCGTGCCAAGCTCTACTACCTCCGTGATAAGGTGGGCAAGGCTGCACGTATCCCCGAGAAGCGCTAAGTTATCTCGACACGATCGTGTTGCGGAAGGGTCGCTCGTATGGGCGGCCCTTCTCTTGTATAAAGGGGGATTCCATGGCAAATATGACGAGCTCCGCCTCCGCCTCTCAGGTGGCAGCCGAGCTGTCGAGCGCAACTTTTGAGGAAATTCCAGCTTTGGTCGAGCGGTATCGGGACGATCCGCGCCAGCAGGTGCAAAAGGCGTGCGAGCGAGCCCTGAGGCGCTTGAACAAGGAGCAAGCGGAACGCGATCGGGTTTTCGAGATGTACCATGCCATGCGAGATTTCGGCGGCGAGGGCGTTATCGTTGGTGTCGACGAAGTGGGGAGAGGATCGGTTGCAGGACCCCTTACCGTTTGCGCAGTCGCGCTTCCCTCCGACCCCGTTGTCTGGGGCATCAATGATTCCAAGCAGCTCATCCCCGCTAAGCGAGAGGTCCTTGCAGTTCGCATCGCAGAGGTGGCGGACGCGATAGGTATCTGCCATATATCCCCGTCAAGAATCGATGAGGTCGGCATGGGGGTCGCCTTGAGGGAGGCCGTGGCAGGGGCCGTTGCCGACACGGGTCTTGAGCCCGACTGCGTGCTTATGGACGGCAACCCCTTGGGCGCCGTCCCGAACGAGCGCGACGTCGTGCATGGCGATGCCCGTATCGCCTGTATCGCAGCCGCCTCCATTGTTGCCAAGGTCACGCGTGACGAACTCATGGTGGAGCTCGATGCGGAATACCCCGAATATCATTTCGCGCAATGCAAAGGCTATGCTTCTGCGGATCATATCGCGGCGATCAGGGAATTCGGGCTCTCCCCTCAACATCGTGTGAGCTTCTGTGGTAACTTCCTGGAAACGGCTTCGCTTTTCTAGTCGTCCGCATACGCCGTACCCCTGGTCCTTCGCTGGGAACTGGGGGTATTTTCATGCGTCCGATTCATGTTTGGTCCCCGCAAGCCCTCTGAGCGTTTCATAAGAATTCGAGATAAGAGCTCCCCTGGATACTTAGGCTGTCCACTTCAGAAAGGGGAGACCTTATGAACTGCAAGCATGCAAAACGATGCTGTGAACTCAACGATGAGAGCACGGAGCCGTTGCCCGCCCTTGATCTCGATGATGAATCGATCTTTTCAATGACTTCCCATGAGATCGGTAGGCTAGGGGAGCGTCTCGCTGCGACATATTTGGCCGAGCGCGGTTATGAGATCGTGGAGTGCAACTACCGCTGCGATGAGGGTGAAGCCGATATCGTTGCTTTTGACGAAGAAGCCGATGAGGTTGTTTTGGTTGAGGTGAAGACGCGCCGCAGAAGGTCGCACGATGGGGACGCCTATCCGGAAGAGGCCGTAGATGAGAGAAAGCGTTGCAGATATCGTCGAATCGCAAGCTGTTATGTTATGGGCCATTACCCTGTTTCCTCTATACGATTCGATGTGATCGGAATAACGCTCTATCGGGATTGCATGGCAGAGCTTCAGCACCTTTACAATGCCTATGAATGGGAAGCCCAATAATGGCAAGGTCGGGATTGCATCAAACTTTTGCCGTCCATAGCGCATGCTTGCGGGGCGTCGAGGCTTTTCCCGTGACGGTTGAGGTATCGAGTTCGGGGGGTATTCCCGGAATCACCATAGTCGGGATGGCCGACTCCGCGGTCCTTGAGGCCCGCAGCAGGATTAGATGTGCAATCAGATCGTCCGGATTTGAGGTCCCACGGCTCAGCTTTACTGTAAGCCTTTCCCCGGGCGATATGCGAAAGACCGGAACGGGGTTCGATCTTGCGATTGCCGTTGCGATCCTTGCCTTATCGGGCCAAATCCCCATTTCTGGCGTGGACGGATGCCTCTTTGCCGGCGAGCTCGCTTTGGACGGGCGGGTCCTTGGCGTGCGCGGCGAGGTGGCCTTTCAGATACTTTCGAGATCTGAAAGACTGCGGTTTGTAAGCGGGCGCTACGACCGGCACATCTCCATGGGGAATGTCGATCAGGTTGAGCTCGGTGCCCTTGGTGGGCTACGGGGAGGCATAGCCCACCTACCCCTCATCCCCTCAACACGATGCGAGGTGCGACCTGAGATGGCCATGTTGGATTATGAGGATGTGGTCGGACAGGAGTTTGCCAAGCGTGCTTTGATGATTGCAGCCGCCGGCGGTTTAGGCCTGCTTATGATCGGCCCCCCGGGTTCCGGGAAGACGATGCTCGCGCGGCGCATGACCTCGATACTTCCGCCTATAGATCAGATGGAGCTCGAACAGGCGCTTTGCATTCACTCCGTGATGGGGGAGCCCGCCGACAAGCTTTTATCCGGCATTCGTCCTTTTCGCAATCCTCACCATGCAGCTTCCTCTGCAGGCCTTATAGGTGGAGGCAGGCCCGTTCTTCCGGGTGAGATAAGTTTGGCGCATGGGGGAGTGCTGTATCTAGATGAGCTTGGCGAGTTTCAAAATTCTGTCCTCCAGATGCTGCGCCAGCCATTAGAGGATGGTGAGGTGCGTCTGGTGCGCGTTGACGGCACGTATGTTTTTCCCGCGCGATTTCAGCTTCTTGCGGCCAGCAACCCTTGCCCGTGCGGCTATCTGGGGGATCGTGAGATTGCATGCAGGTGCTCGGAAACCGCTGTTCAGCATTACCAGCAGCGCCTTGGAGGTCCGCTGATAGACAGAATCGATGTTGTGGTTGACGTTGGTCGGCCCGATCCATCGACAATTGTCTCAGGCTCATCAGGGGCATCGTCCCATGACCTTAAAGAGCAGGTGCTGCGCGGCAGGGAGTTTGCGGGCTGGCGCTGTCGCGAGAAATGCGAATCTGGCAGCCTGCGATCCGGACTTGATTCGTCCGTTGCGGCATACGGTCTTGAAGATAACGCGTCTGAAGCACTCGTTGAGCTTGCGCGCAGGAAGCGTTTGACCGCGCGCGGAATTACACGGCTATGCCGCATCGCTCGAACGATCGCGGATGTCGATGAGAAGATCCTTGTTACAACGGACAATCTTCTTGAGGCCTCGATGCTGCAGGGGAGAAGAAATGAGCGTACTTAAAGGGGATGCATACGAAATCGAGCTGAACGACCCCTTGTACCCCACGATGGTCGGGGACCTCAATAAGCCCCCGCAGCGCCTATACGTAATGGGCGATCCTTCAATATTGGGCAGGCCATCGCTATCGATAATCGGAGCGCGAAAGGCAACCCCCTATGGGAAGTCCCTCTCCGGCATTGCAGCCAGGTTGGCGATCGAGTCCGGGCTCAATGTCGTATCGGGCGCCGCGCTCGGGTGTGATCAGGCCGCAGGGTGGTCTGCGGTCCGCGGGGGCGGTGTCCACGTTGCCGTTTTGGGCACAGGAGCTGACATACCCTACCCTCGATCCGCTAGGGGGCTGCTGGAAGAAACTCTATCTGGAGGAGGGGCGGTCATATCCCTCGAACCTTGGGGTACGCCGCCGCAGCGTTGGGCATTCCCTAAACGCAACCAGATAATCGCTGCGCTCTCCCAAGCGTTGTTCATATCCGAGGCGGGGATGCCGTCCGGCACGTTTTCCACAGCTGAAGCGGCCATTGATCTAGGCAGGGAAGTGCTCGTTGCTCCGGGGTCCATCTTCGCCCCTGAGTCCCGAGGCTCGAATTACCTCATTTCAAACGGAGCGTGCTGCATCGCGGATATCGAGTCCCTCGAGGTTGCCATATCGAGGATCTATGGCGCCTTGCGCTTTCAACGAGCCCAGTTACCCGGACGATCCGTGTCGAGCCAATCGGAACGCAAGGTTATGGAGATGCTTTCAGCTTGCCCTATGAGAGCGGAGGAGATCGCCAAAGAACTTAGATTGAGCGCAACGGAGCTCAACTGCCTCTTCGGTTCTCTTGAATATGGCGGTTCGATAACCCGTTTGACGGATGGCCGATACTCACTTTCAGAAGCCGCCCTATACGAAAGCGCGGGAATGCGTCAGAATACCTAGCATCGATGAAAGGAGATGCGCGTGAGCTATAAAGAGGTAACGGTTGTCGGCGGAGGACTTGCAGGTTGCGAGTGCGCGTGCCAACTGGCCGACCGCGGCATTCGAGTCAAATTATATGAGATGCGACCTCTCACGACATCCCCAGCCCATCATACCGACCGACTTGCCGAACTCGTATGTTCGAACTCGCTCAAATCCCTGCGGATCGATTCTGCCGCCGGATTGTTGAAAGAAGAGCTTGTGCGCATGGGTTCCGTGTTGCTTGGCTGCGCGTGGAGGGCATCTGTTCCGGCGGGCGGTGCCCTCGCCGTAGATCGAGAGCGATTCTCCGTATTCGTCGAGGACGAAATAGCCCGACGCAGCGCGATCGATGTCATACGTGAAGAGGTGCAAGAGCTCCCTTCCGGCCCGTGCGTCATAGCTGCGGGCCCCCTGTGCTCTCCTGCGCTTAGCCAATCCGTGCTCGATCGTGTCGGCGGCAGCGCCCTGTCTTTCTTCGACGCCGCGGCCCCCATAGTCGACGCTTCAACCATAGACCGTTCAATCGTGTTCTCGCAGTCGCGCTATGAGGATCCAGGTTCCGGAGACTACCTAAACGCGCCGTTTACCAAAGACGAATATGAAGCGTTCATTACGGAGCTTGTTGGGGCTGAGCGCGTTGTCTTAAAGGATTTCGAGCGTAAGGATCTTTTCCAGGCCTGTCAGCCGGCTGAGGAGGTTGCCCGAACGGGCCTCGACGCGATTCGCTTCGGTGCCATGAAGCCTGTCGGTCTGATAGACCCGAGGACCGGGAAGCGTCCCTGGGCCGCCGTTCAGCTGCGATCCGAGAACGCCCATCGCACCGCCTATAATCTGGTGGGATTCCAGACCAATCTTACGTTCAGCGAGCAAAAGCGCGTATTTAGGATGATTCCCGGCCTCGAGCATGCGGAATTCTTCCGTTTCGGCGTCATGCATCGCAACACCTTTGTGGATTCCCCGCACGTCCTCGACCGCACTTTCAAGATCCCAGGGTCGGATGTGCGTCTGGCGGGGCAGATCACGGGCACCGAAGGCTATACCGAGGCAATCGCATCCGGCCTGTTCGCCGCAATCAACACATATGCCGATCTTACGGACCGAGACGCCCTCGCACTTCCCGTCACCGGCGCCTTCGGCTCCCTTGTGGCCTACGCAACTGATCCGGCGACGGAAAACTACCAGCCCATGCATGTCAACTTTGGCGTTGTGCCGCCCCTGGGGGACGGGAAACGTAGAAGCAAGCGTGACCGTTATGCGGCCTATTCCGAGCGGGCCCTTTCCGATTTGGATGCGTATATCGCTCAGCGCGCCGAACTCTTCTCCACGGAGCGCCCTGCGCATGAGCAGTAGAGCGCTCTATGAAGCGGTTGACGGTTTTATCGCTTACATCAGCGTAATCGAAGGACTCTCCCCTGAGACCGCCAGGGCATATGGGGAACATCTGGAGGCATACGCTCGATGGTGTAGTGACAGTGGGATCGACGGCCTCCATCCTCAGGTTCGAGAAGCGCGTTCCTATGTATCACATCTTAAAAGAGCCGGTTATGCTCCTAAGACGATTGCAGCCCATCTGTCGGCCCTGAGATCCATGTTCCACTGGTTGGATTTGGAAGGTTTCAGCTGCGGTGAGGCCATATGTTCGTTGTTGACGCCCAAGACGCCCAAGGAGCTTCCTGTCGTTTTGTCCCGTTCTCAGCTAGATGCAATACTTGGGGTGCCGGATGATTCGCCCGAGGGCATGCGAGATGCGGCCTTGCTTGAGCTTCTTATCGCCTCCGGGGCCCGCATCTCCGAGCTTTCGCGTCTCGAAATAGGTGATATATCGAATGGGGACCGGACGGTCCGCCTGCATGGCAAGGGATCGAAGGAGCGATGCGTGCCGCTCTATCGCATCGCGCTCGAAGCATATGGTCGATATCTTCAAAACGGGAGACCGGCCCTGCTCTCCCGTGCCGGCGCATCGTACTCAACGGATCGAGTATTCATATCGGCGAGGGGTAAAGCGATGAGTCCCGATGCCATTCGCAAGAGGTTTTATTATTTGAGGTCTCAAGCCGGGTTGCCCGCGGACATTACGCCGCATTCCCTGCGGCACACGTTTGCCACGCTCTTGTTGGATGGAGGAGCCGACTTACGCTGTGTTCAGGAACTGCTGGGGCATGAGAGCTTGAGCACGACTCAGATCTACACCCATGTGGCGCCAGAGCGTCTTAAGGCGTCTTTACGCCTCTCCCACCCCCGGGGAGAAAACGATTAGTATGAGGAATTCGTGAATCAGTTGGAAATTCGCAGGGAGAAGTCCGAGTGAGAAAGACCTCGGTTGTCCCGCAAGCATATATCCTGCTATCATTCATCGGGTTGCGAGGACGCAACATCTAAACACACACGTGCGACTACCCGTTGTCCGCGGTGCCCGATTCTAGGTAGCACAGTTTCGGGTGGGCAGGGGGGCCGACATCGCACGGAGGCAAACCGGGAGGTAAAACATGGCTACCAAGATTAATATCCGTACCCTGCTCGAGGCTGGCTGCCACTTCGGTCACCAGACCCGTCGCTGGAACCCCAAGATGCGTCCGTTCATCTTCGGCGAGCGCAACGGCATCTACATCCTCGATCTCAAGCAGACCATCGTCGAGGCTGACAAGTCCTATACCTTCCTCAAGGACATCTGCGCCAAGGGCGGTAAGGTTCTGTTCGTCGGCACCAAGAAGCAGGCTCAGGAGGCTGTCAAGAACGCAGCCGAGCGCGCCAATATGCCTTATATCAACCAGCGCTGGCTCGGTGGCATGCTCACCAACTTCGTGACCATTCGTTCTCGCATCAACCGCATGGAGGAGCTCGAGGCCATGGTGGAGGACGGCCGCATGGCCCTTCTGCCCAAGAAGGAGCAGGCCGTTCTGGGCAAGGAGCTCACCAAGCTCCAGACCAACCTCGGTGGTGCCCGCGATATGAAGTCCCTGCCCCAGGCTCTGTTCGTTATCGACACCAAGCGCGAGGAGAACGCCATCAAGGAGGCTCAGCGCCTGCACATTCCGGTCGTCGCCCTTATCGACACCAACTCCGATCCCGACGAGGTCGAGCTTGGCGTTCCCTGCAACGACGACGCTATTTCCGCCGTCCAGCTCATGTGTGACCTGTTTGCCGATGCCTGCCTGGCAGGTTCCGGCAAGGAGCAGATCTCCGAGGCCGAGATGGCCGGCGAGGCTCAGTCCGAGGCTTCCGCTGAGTAACATTCAGCTTTAATGGGGCCCGATTTTTCGGGCCCTGTTTTTAATCAAGCGCTACCGAAAGGAATGAACCATGGCACAGGTTACCGCTCAGATGGTCAAGCAGCTCCGCGAGATGACCGATTCCCCCATGATGGAGTGCAAGAAGGCACTCGTCGAGGCCGATGGCGACATGGACGCCGCGGTCGACATCCTTCGTAAGAACGGCCTCGCCGCAGCCGCCAAGAAGGCCGGTCGCGCCACCAACGAGGGTGCCATCGGCGCCTTTGTATCCGAGGACACCACCTCCGGTGCCCTGGTCGAGGTTTCTTGCGAGACCGACTTCGTTGCTTCCAACTCCAAGTTCACCGGTTTCTGCTGTAAGCTCGCTCAGGCCGTGACCGAGAACGGCTACGCCGATGTCGATGCCCTCATGGCCGGTTCCGTTGACGGCGAGACCACCGAGGCCGCTATGACCGAGATGATTCACGTCATCGGTGAGAACATGAAGGTGTCCCGTCTCGTCGCCCGCAAGGCCGAGTCCGGCGCTGTTTCCACCTATCTGCACATGGGTGGCAAGATCGGCGTTCTGGCCGAGTTCTCCTTCGAGAAGCCCGAGACCGCTCAGAACGAGGCCTTCAAGACCTTTGCTCACGATGTCGCCATGCAGATCGCTGCCACGGCCCCCATCTGCGCAGTCCGCGAGGATGTTCCGGCTGAGGTCGTAGAGCACGAGATGGCCATTTATAAGGAGCAGGCTGCTGAGTCCGGCAAGCCCGAGGCCATTCAGGAGAAGATGGCTACCGGTCGCCTGGAGAAGTACTTCAAGCAGTTCGTCCTGGTCGAGCAGGAGTTCGTCAAGGATTCCAGCATGACCATCACCCAGTATGCCGAGAAGGTCTCAAAGGAGTGCGGCGACACCATCAAGGTCGTCGGCTTCGATCGCCTGATGCGCGGCGAGAACTAGTTTCTCCTTATGAAGTATAGAGCAGGCTATGGGTTTCGGCTCATGGCCTGCTTTTTCATGTCTCGCGATGACAACCCTGATAGAATAGGCTAAATAGCCAATAAGGAGGAATCCCTTGTCTGAGTATGTATACAAAAGAGTACTTCTCAAACTCTCTGGTGAGGCCCTGATGGGTTCTGCCGGCTACGGCATCGATCCAACCGTTGTCGATCGTCTGGCCCAGCAGATCAAGCAGCTCCATGAAGATGGGGTAGAGGTGGGCATCGTCGTTGGCGGCGGGAACATTTTCCGCGGCCTCGCTGGCTCTGCCAAGGGTATGGATCGTGCGCAGGCAGACTATATGGGCATGCTCGCGACGGTCATGAACGCACTCGCCCTCCAGGATGCGTTCGAACGTGAGGAGTGCACCTGCCGCGTTATGAGCGCTATTCAGATGAATGAGGTTTGCGAGCCGTATATTCGTCGACGGGCCATCAATCATCTCGAAAAGGGCGATATCGTTATCTTTGCCGCCGGTTCGGGTAACCCTTACTTCACCACTGATACCGCCGCCGCCTTGCGCGCGTGCGAGATCGGTGCGGACTGCCTGCTCAAGGCCACCAAGGTCGATGGCATCTATGACAAGGATCCGGTGAAGAACGAGGACGCGGTTCGTTTCGACTCCATCAGCTATCATGAGGTCCTCGTGCGCGGCCTGCAGGTTATGGATACAACGGCTACGGCTCTGTGCCAGGACAACCATATGCCCATCATGGTCCTCAATATCGAGGGCGAGGATAATATCAAACGTGCCCTTGCCGGAGAGCCGGTCGGCACCGTCGTATTTGAGGAGGAATAACCCATGTCCGAGATCACGCAGAACATGGATAAGACCATCGAATCCCTGAAGCACAACTTCGGTAAGGTTCGCACCGGTCGCGCCAATGCCAATATCCTGTCTGACATCACCGTCGATTACTACGGCGTTCCGACGCCCATCAGCCAGGTTGCCGCCGTCAAGGCCCCCGAGGCCCATATGCTCGTTATCGAGCCGTGGGACAAGTCTTTGCTGAATGCCATCGTTCATGCCATCAGCGCTTCCGACCTCGGGATCAACCCCAGCTCCGATGGTTCCATCGTTCGCCTGCCTTTCCCGGCTCCAACGGAGGAGCGCCGCCGCGAGCTCGCAAAGGAGTGCCGCGAACTTGCCGAGCAGGCGCGCGTGTCCATTCGCAACATTCGCCGCGACGCCAACAACAAGCTTGATCGCGATGAAGAGCTCACCGAGGACGACGTCCGCCGCGAGCAGGCTAAGGTTCAGAAGCACACCGATGAATATATCGCCAAGATCGAGCAGCTGCTCAAGGCCAAAGAGCAAGAGCTCATGGAGATCTAGATGCAATACGACGTTGAGAAATTCAACGAGTACTTTGCCGAGCATCCGGACGACATTTCTATTGATGCCCTAGACATGGCGCGAATCCCGCGCCATGTCTCTTGCATTATGGACGGCAACGGTCGCTGGGCAACGTCTCGCGGCCTTTCGCGAAGCGAAGGCCACAAGCAGGGCATTGTCGCCCTGCGTGAAATCATCACCGCATGCGTTCGTCTCGGTGTTGACGTCATGTCTGCATATGCGTTCTCCACGGAAAACTGGAAGCGCCCGCAGACCGAGGTCAACCTCCTTATGCATCTTTTCGCTAAAACATTCATCGATGAGCTTCCGCTCCTCAAGCGCGAAAACGTTCGCGTTGAGTTCTTGGGCGATATCTCCGCCCTTCCTCAGAAGACCCGCGAAGTCTTCGCATACGGTCTCAAGGAATGCGAGCACCATACCGGCATGACCCTTGCTCTTGCCGTTAATTACGGTGGTCGAGCCGAGATTACCCGAGCTGCGCGTCAGATCGCGGAACAGGTTGCACGCGGCGATCTTAATCCGACCGATGTCGATGATGAGCTGATCGCAAGTCATCTCTATACCGCCGACTTGTCCGATCCCGAGCTTGTTATCAGAACTTCGGGGGAGATGCGTGTCTCAAATTACCTGCTTTGGCAGATCGCATATTCAGAGTTCTACGTCACCGACACCTACTGGCCCGATTTCGATCGCTGGGGGCTTGTCCGAGCTATCGATGCCTATCAGCATCGAGATCGTCGTTTCGGCGGCGTTAAACAGCAGTAGTTGCCCGTTCAAGGAGTTTTGCATTGACTGCTCACGATTCCAAGCCCACGGACCTCGATCCCAACAACGAGGTTTTCGGCCGCGACCATGATGCCCATGACGATGGTATCAAGGGCTTTGTCACCCGTTGCGCGTTCGGCGCCGGCTATGCCGTCATCTTTATCGCTTGCCTGCTTTTCGGCACGGTTCCCACAGCATTGTTTATAGCGTTGGTCAGCTGGCTTTGCTGTTTCGAGTTCTACCGCATGATGCGCCTGGATGGCAAAGTCCCCAACGAGTTCCTCGGCCTGACCGCGGCGGTCCTTTTCCCGCTGTGCACGCTTTTTGATCCCATGTGGCTTACCGTCCTGATGTTCCTCCTCGTGCTGACGCTGGGCGTGTGGTACCTCTACTCGCCGCGCACTCGCATCGCCGATGTCTCGGTGACCGCATTCGGCCCTATCTACACCGGTTTTATGCTTTCCGCCGTTGTTCTCACCCGTAAGGCCGTTCCCGGATTCCCCGGCGCGTTGCTTTCCATTGGCGTCTGCGCCTCCGTCTGGGTCAGCGACTCTTTCGCCTACCTTGTTGGTAAGAGGTTCGGAAAGCACAAAATGGTTCCCAAGATCTCTCCTCACAAGACCTGGGAGGGTTTTGCCGGAGGCCTTCTGGGGTCCTTTGTGATCTGGGCGATTATCTACGCCACCGGTTTGTTCGATATCAGCCTTGGATATACCGCGGTATGCGCTGTTGTCGTTGGTATTCTGGGAGTTTTTGGCGATCTTATCGAAAGCCGTATTAAGCGCGGCGTGGGCGTTAAGGATTCAGGCAATCTCATTCCCGGTCATGGCGGCATGCTCGATAGGTCCGACTCACTCATCTTCGCTTGCATCACGGCCCATATCATGCTTGTTTTGGGAGGCGTAATAGGCTAATGACTCTAACGGTGCGGGAAACCGGACAATACAATGTGGCGATTCTCGGATGTACGGGATCGATTGGCACACAGGCCCTTGATGTCTGCAGACAGCATTCCGACAAGCTGCGTGTAGTAGCCCTCTCGGCCCACTCTCGTACCAAAGAGCTCGTTGCATTTGCGCGTGAGTTTTCTGTGCCCCGGGTTGCCGTAACGAGCTTCGACCATGTTGCCGACCCATTCCTGTCCGAACTTCCCGCTGGATGCGAACTCCTGATGGGGGAGAGCGGCGCCATCGAGGCCTCCTTGGGCGACGATGTCGATATCGTCTTGGTGAGCATCGTTGGGGCCGCTGGGCTGCGTGCGAGCTACGAGGTGCTTAAGAGCGGCAAGCGTCTTGCGCTGGCAAACAAGGAGAGCCTGGTCGTTGGTGGTGATTTGCTCATGCCGATGGCGCAGCCCGATCAGTTGCTTCCCGTTGACTCCGAGCATGCCGCCATCCATCAGTGTCTTCGCGGCGAATCGATCAAGGAAGCCCATAAGATTTGGCTTACCTGTTCGGGCGGACCGTTCTTCGGCCGAGGTGCCCAGAGTCTTGAGACCGTGCGCCCTAAAGACGCGCTGGCTCATCCCACCTGGAATATGGGGGCTAAGATCACCATCGACTCGGCCACGCTTATGAACAAGGGTCTGGAGCGTATCGAGGCTATGCATCTTTTCGATATGCCGTTGGATGACATCATCGTGCTCGTGCAACGGGAGTCGAAGATCCACTCCATGGTTGAGTTCACCGATGGCAGCGTTATGGCTCATCTCGGCGCCTCGGATATGCGTATTCCCATCCAATATGCCTTCTCCTATCCCGAGCGCTGGGATACGCCGTGCGGCCGCATCGATTTCCGCACGCTCGGCTCCCTGTCGTTCGATGCGCCCGACTCCTCATCGTTCCGCTGCCTTGCGCTGGCCGAAAGAGCCGGGAAGCAGCGCGGGACCATGCCGTGCGTCATGAATGCCGCAAACGAAATAGCCGTCGCAGCGTTCCTGCACGAACGCTGCGGGTTTAACGATATCGCACGCGTTGTCGAGGCTTGTATGGATGCGCACGATGTGCAGCCGGTCTCATCGATCGATCAGCTTGCCGATGTCGATGCCTGGTCGCGTCAGCGCGCGCGGGCCGTCTTGTCGAAACTTACCGTATAGATAGAAACGAGCCATGGAAGCAGTACTCGGATTCATCGGCCCCGTGTTCTGGGGCCTTGTCGTCCTTTCCGCCCTTGTGTTTGTGCACGAAGGCGGTCATTTTCTTGCCGCGCGTCTTTGCGGTGTGCGCGTCACCGAATTCTTCTTGGGAATGCCGTGTCGCTTTAACATCCACCATGTTTCAAAACGCATCGGCACAAAGTTCGGCATAACCCCCATTCTCCTTGGCGGGTACGCCGAGATCTGCGGTATGGACCCCACTGATTCCCCGTACCTGAGCCAAGTTCTTTCCTACATCTATTCCAAGGGCGAGGCTTCTGTAGAGCAGATAGCCGAGGACCTTACCATATCCGAAGACGATGCGATGCAGGCCTGCGTGCTGTTGCTCGGCTGGGGTTCCCTGGCTCCCCGCTATGTTATCGAGAAAGGCGAGAAACCTGGCGGAAGCTACTATCCCTCGCGTTATGCCACCATGCCGCGCGACGATCGGGGCAATACCATTTACGATGGTTCTCGGTTCGATGCCGAGCATGCCACCGCTGAGGGGCAGCCCTGGTTGCCTCCGATGGACGCCGATCAGTTCTGCGCGCTCGAGCGATCCCGCACGTATATCGGTGTGGGTTTTTGGAAGCGGGCGTTCATGCTCGTGGCCGGTATCGCCGTCAACATCCTCATAGGCTTCCTTCTTGTTGTTGCCGTGTACTCTGCGATCGGAGTCGAAGCACCGGTCAATGTCAACATTCTTGGTTCCGTGTCGGTCGATAGCCCCGCCCATGCCGCGGGGCTCGAACCCGGCGACAAGATCGTCTCGATCAATGGCGTTCAGACAAAATCTTGGACCGACATTACATCCGCGCTCGAAAAGCTCGATAGGAACAAGCCGATCCAGCTCGAGGTTGTCAAGCAGGCTGGCGATCAGGCACAGCTTCTCTCGGTCCAGGCCGATAAGGATGGCAAAATCGGTATCGGGGCCTCGACGGAAACGGTCAGGCTCAACCCCATCGATTCATGCCGTATCGCCGCTGCCAACATCGCGCAAACGGCTCTTGCGGTCGCCAATCTGCTCAACCCGGTCCACGCCAAGCAGATTCTCGACAACTCCGCCTCGATCATTGGAATTTCGGTCATGTCTTCCCAGGCAGCTGCCGCGGGGCCTGCCGTTCTTCTCAATTTTGCCGCGATGATCTCGTTCTCGCTCGGCTTCATGAACCTCTTGCCCATTCCTCCTTTGGACGGCGGCAAGCTGTTCATCGAGATCATCCAGGCCGTAACGAAGCGCAAGGTGCCCCTTAAGATCCAGAATGTCGTATCGATTGTTGGTGTCGTCCTGTTTGGATTGCTATTCCTATATATGCTCAGGGCGGATATTCTTCGATTTTTCTAGGAAGGAAGCATGGGTATGCAACCGGCCCGTAATCTCACTCGTCCTTGCCACGTGGGCTCAGTCATTATCGGTGGCGGAGCTCCCGTTGTCGTTCAGTCTATGACTTGCACTTCCACAGAGGACGCGCAGGCGACCATCGATCAGGTCAATCGCCTTGTCGAGGCCGGTTGCGATGTGGTTCGCGTCTCGGTGCCCACAAAGAAAGCTGCGGCTGCATTCCGTGAGATCTGTGCCGCCTCGCCCGTGCCCATAGTTGCCGATATTCACTTTGATTACCGACTGGCCATCGAGGCGCTGCAAGCCGGCGCCGCAAAGCTCAGGATCAATCCTGGCAATATCGGCAGTTGGGAAAAGGTCGATGCCGTCATCGACGCGGCGGGGGAGGCCGGCGCGGCTATTCGCATCGGCGTGAATGCGGGCTCGCTCGAGCAGGACCTTGCCGAGCGCGACGACCTTACGCAGCCGGAAAAGCTGGTGGAATCGTCGCTGCGATTCGTTCAGCATTTTGAGGACCGTGGTTTCACGAACATCGTGCTGTCCGCCAAGTGCCACAGCGTCCCCGCAACCATCGATACGTACCGCGCATTGTCGCGCGAGCTCCCCCAGGTCCCGCTGCATCTTGGTGTAACGGAGGCCGGCGGAGCCTTCCAGGGCACCATCAAAAGCTGTGTCGGCCTTGGTTCGCTTTTAGCTGACGGTATCGGCGACACGCTAAGGGTCTCCCTTACCGCCGATCCCGTTGAGGAGGTCCCTGTGGCATGGGGCATCCTCTCTGCCCTCGGCCTGCGCCGTCGCGGGCCCGAGATGGTCTCGTGCCCCACCTGCTCTCGTTGTCAGGTGGACATGATTCCCATCGCGCACGAAGTCGAGCGACGCCTCCGGGGATGCTCCAAGCCCATCTCGGTAGCTGTCATGGGCTGCGTAGTGAACGGCCCCGGGGAGGCTTCCGATGCTGATGTGGGCGTGGCCTGCGGCAAGGGAAGCGCACTGCTGTTCCGACATGGCACGGTTGTGCGCAAGATAGCCGATACCGAGATCGTCGATGCGCTGATGCGGGAAATCGATGCGCTATAGGTTTTGGTTTCGCTGTGCTTTACCCAAGTCGATTGCGTTGACGTGTCGCTCGGGTATCATCGAACCGTTGGAAATTTGTAAGAGGAGGACCCTGTGTCTAAAACTCGTGCCATGAAGATGTCCCATCTGTATGCCCCCACCTTGAAGGAGGACCCCGCCGAGGCAGAACTCGCCAGCCATCGTTTGATGCTGCGCGCCGGCATGATTCGCAAGCAGGCCGCCGGTCTATACAGCTATCTGCCGCTCGCGTGGCGCTCCCTGCGCAAGATCGAGGACATCGTGCGCGACGAGATGGACAAGGCCGGCGCCCAGGAGCTGCTCATGCCCATCATGGTCGATGCCGATGTGTGGCGCGACTCCGGTCGCTACAACGTGTATGGCCCCGAGCTCATGCGCATCTCCGATCGCCACGAGCGCGAGTTCGTACTCGGGCCCACGCACGAGGAGACGGTGACCGACCTCATCAAGAACGAGCTGCGCAGCTACAAGCAGCTCCCGGTTAACCTGTATCAGATCCAGGATAAGTTCCGCGACGAGATGCGCCCTCGCTTCGGCCTTATGCGCGGTCGCGAGTTCATCATGAAGGACGGCTATTCCTTCAATGCCACCCAGGAGAGCCTGCAGGAGACTTACGACGACATGAAGCAGGCTTACGCAAACATCTGCGAGCGCTGTGGTTTGAAGGCCCTGCCCGTCGTGGCCGACAGCGGCCAGATCGGCGGCGACACCTCCGTTGAGTTCATGGCGTTGGCCGATGCCGGCGAGGCATCCTTGGTGTACTGCGATGCTTGCGGCTATGCCGCAGACGATGAGGCTGCTTCCACGGCCGTTGCGGTTTCCGAGGGTGCGGGCAACGGCGAGCTCGAGCGCGTCCATACCCCGGGATTGGCCTCTATCGCCGATGTCGCCGCGTTCTTCAAGATTCCCGAGAACGCAACGCGCAAGGCGCTGGCGCTTATCGACGCTGAGGGCAACCCCGTCGTCGTGATGGTTCCCGGCGACCATGATCTCAACGAATGCAAGGCGGAGCATGCTTTCGGCGAGGGCTATCACCTTATGACCGATGAAGAGCTCCAGGAGCACGGCTTGATCAAGGGCTTCATCGGACCGGTGAACCTGCCCGAGGGCATCCGTCTTGTTTGCGATGAGACGCTCAAGGCTTCTCAGAGCTGGACCTGCGGCGCCAACGAGGCCGACTACCATCTGACCGGTGTCAAGCCCGGCCGCGACTTCGAGCCCGGCGAGTGGATGGATCTCATTACCGTTGTTGCCGGCGATCCCTGCCCACACTGCGGAGCGCCGCTTTCCGCAGCGCGCGGTATCGAGGTCTCCCAGGTATTCCAGCTTGGTACCAAGTATTCTGAGGCCATGGGTGCCACCTTTGCCGACGAGAATGGCGAGGAGAAGCCCTTCCTCATGGGTTGCTACGGCGTGGGCGTTTCCCGCACGCTTGCAGCCTCCGTTGAGCAACACAACGACGAGAACGGCATCATCTGGCCCGTTTCCATTGCTCCGTACGAGGTCGCCGTCATTCCGCTAGACCCCAAGCAGGAGGAGTGCGCCGCGGCGTGCGACACCATCGTCGACGCCCTGTGCGATGCCGGCATCGAGGTCATCGTCGACGATCGCAACGAGCGTCCCGGTGTAAAGTTTGCCGATAACGACCTGATGGGCTTCCCTTATCAGATCGTGCTGGGCAAGCGCGGTCTTAAGAATGGGACGTGCGAGCTCAAGGACCGCGCGACGGGGGAGCGCGAGGATGTGGCACTCGACCAGGTGGCCGCTAAGGTTGCCGAGCTTGTTATAAGCCAACGCGCCTAAGTTCGCACGGATAACGCCTTTTTTAAGCCCGCACGCTTCACGGTGTGCGGGCTTCTGTTATTTACCCGTGCGCGATTCTGTCATATTTCGGTCTTTCGTTTGCTATTCGGCAATATTCTCTGCATGCGTATCCAGATATACTTATATAGCTTTGCAATTATGCGCTACTGTGCATGTGCTTACGCTTGATAATCCTCAGAGCGCTATCTTAAGACCGAAATATGACCAAAACGTGCACTGCTGCGCATCAAAGGCTCTTGATGTGGGCACCTGCCGCCGTATTCGTTTGAATGGTGTCCAGATATTTGTAGTCCATAGTGAAGCCAGGCGTGAAAATAAAAAAGCCAGACACATGGTCTGACCTGGTAAAACATTGGTGGGCCCGCCGAGATTCGAACTCGGAACCCAGGGATTATGAGTCCCCTGCGCTAACCGTTGCGCCACGAGCCCTTATAGGGGTATGAAAAAAGCCTCTTTCGAGGCTTTAATAATTACTGGTGGAGACGAGGGGGTTCGAACCCCTGACCTCTTGACTGCCAGTCAAGCGCTCTCCCAACTGAGCTACGCCCCCGGTGCAAGGAATAATATACGGGACGTTCGAGATGAATGCAAGAACTATTTTTAAAACAATTATCCGCCTGCCGCCATGTCGCCTTCTGAGCATTTGAGCAGAGTGTAGTTATCTACATAGAAAGGCACGTCAAGCTGGCATAGCAGGCGCATATGGGAGAACACCGCGAAGCTCGCGGAGTACGTGAGCGGCGACATGGCGAAGGCCCTGGCGCCCGGCGACGGCTACGACAGGATGCGCGGGGAGATCGCGAAGCGGTTCGCCGGGCAGTCCGTCTCGAACATCATGCGCGTGGTGCAGACCGAGGGCACCTACGTGTCGCGGCAGGTGCAGGGCGAGGAGATACGCAGGGCCGGGTTCGACTCGTACTACATCGACAGCCTGAACGACAGCCGCACGTGCCCGACATGCCGCGCCATATCTGAGCGGAGCCACCGCGAGCCGTTCCGGTTCGAGGACGCGAGGCCCGGCGAGAACTACCCGCCTCTGCACCCGAGGTGCCGCTGCGAGGTGAACCCGGCTGTCGATAGCTGGGCGGACTGGATACGGGGAGGCACGGGCGGGCCACAGGACAGGCAGAGGGCCGCCGAAAGGTTCGGGGCAGATGTGCTTCGGACGCTTGCCGACCCGGCCGTTGATTACTACGGAAGCGCCGAGAAGGACGACCCAAAAAGGCTCCAAGCCATAAAGGATGAATTGAGAAGGAATGCGGTAAGCATTGTGACGCACGGCAAGGACGACGAGAGCATGGGCTATTCCCCATGCTCTCGGGGAATGCCTGGGACTTCTCAGATGCACATCACTGAAGGGATGAGTCTTCTTGCCTGGGAGCACGAATACGACCACTTCCTGTGGGATAAGGAGCACGGCTACCCGGGAATCGGCATCGCAATATCGGACAGGAGCTATCGTCTTGAGGCCGAACGGCGGGCGTACGGGAAAGAGATTGCCATTGCTTCGTCAAGGGGTGATAATGAGCTTGTAGAGAAGCTTAAAGCCCTGTTGGCGGAGGAGGAGAGCCGTGTCTAGCAAAACCGCTTGCTCAAGAGCGGAGTCCATCCGTTCGGCACGAGGGTGCGATGCCGTCTCCGAAGCCTTCAGGTTCGTCATGAGCGGCGAGTCGGACGATGACGCCGTTTCTGCAATTGTAGAGCGCAAGAACGAGGATGGCACTATGTACAGCGGGATGACCGTAGGCACGTACATGAGGATCTTCCTCGACATTCTTGGCGTTGAGCCGCTAGGTGAAAGCGGTACCCTCGCCGCGTCATGGCGGGACAATTTGAAGCGGGAGCTTGCGGCTTAGACGCAGCTTGCGCAACATATAAAACCTAAGATGTGCAGACATGAGGCCCCGCAAGGGGCCTTTCTCATGCCGATCGGAGGCACGCGATGATCCCATCCAATCCGTCTGACATATACGTCCTCGGCATCCCGTACCGCATCGAGCGCGGCGGGGTGGAGCCCGGCGAGAACGGCTTCTGCAGCCCGTCGAAGCGGGTCATCGGGATCCGCGAGGGGCTGTGTGAGGACGAGGAGCTGCAGGTGTTCCTGCACGAGGTGGTGCACGCCGTGCTCGCCGGTCTCGCGTACCACGACCTGTACGAGGATGAGAACTTCGTGCAGGGCATGGCGATAGGTCTGCAGAGCGTTATCGACAGCATCGTGCCTGGAGGTCGATTCCATGCGTAGCGCGACGGTGTTCACGCGCGCGGGTTGCGGCCCGTGCAAGACGGTCCTTCGGGACGTCGTCCCGCGCCTTGAGGCGGCGGGGCCTTGAACGGGCAGTCGAAACGGGACGCTTGCATAGGATCGTTCAGCACCGTCGCCAAGAACGTATACGGAGGACCCCGCAGTTCGGGCAGCTGCCCCAGGGGACCATGCAGCCGCATATCGACTACACGCGCTCGCTCGCCGCCCGCTTCTCAGGCGAGACCAACGTGCCCCTGTCCGAGCTCGGCGTGGTGACAGACAACCCGGCATCCGCCGAGGCCGTCTACGCCGTGAAGGATTCCATGATTGTGGACGCGCAGAACTTCAACGCTGACAACGGCGAGGCCCTGCGCGACGTGGCGCTCATGGCCCTCGTCGTGCTCAACGGCACGGACCCCGCTATCGAGCGGGCCCGCGGGCTGGCCATCCAGCCCAAGTTCCGCAACCCGTCCATGCCGTCTGTGGTGTCCTAGGCGGACGCCATGCTCAAGATGGTGCAGGCCATACCGTGGTTCGGCGACTCGGACGTCGCGCTCGAGGAGCTCGGCTTCTCGGACGACCAGATGCTCAGGCCCATCCGCGACCGGCTCAACGCCCGTGCCCTCGTGGCGGGCGCGGTCGGCGGCACGGACCTCAAGGCCGCATCGAACCCCGACCCTGAAAACGGCTGGCCCCCGGAGGTGGTGCCTCGTTGATACCGAAGAGGGAATGGGACGCCTACAACAGGTCAGTCGATGGGATATGCTCCCGGGCGTAGTCGTCCGCCGTGCGGGCGGTTCTGACCGCCATGCGCGCGGGCAGCTGTCCGGCATGGGCGTCGCGGAGATACGCGAGCAGGTGAAGGCGGTCCTCGAGCCCGTGGCGACGGCGTACGCGGAGGCCGCCTCCGAGCTCGCGGCGGAGTGGTACGACATGGAGGCCGAGGGCCACGGGTATAAGCTCCCCGCGGCGGTGACCCAGGTCGACCCGTGCGGCGACGCGGTCGATGCGACCGTGCGGTACCAGATCCGCAGGCTCATGGACGGGGACGCCGAGGGGTTCGCCCGGGACGCCGCCGCCAGGCAGCTTAACGCCACCATAATGGCGAACGCCGCCTGGGACCGCGGGCGCGGCGTCAGGTTCGCCCGCGTCACCACGGGGCGCGAGACGTGCGCCTTCTGCTACATGTTGTCGAGCCGAGGGGTTGTCTACCATACGCGCGAGACCGCCGGGCAGTTCAGCCACTACCACCGCAACTGCGACTGCAAGGTCGTGCCCGGGTTCGAGGACGACCCCGATGCCGAGCTTGTCGAGGGCCACGACCCCGCCATCATGCGCGAGCGCATGGCCCTCATCGAGGAGCAGACCGGGCTGTCATTCGCGAACAAGGGCGATCTCGGACCAATCTCAAAAAAACATGGGCCTCAGGGATATAGGCTGGCTTTATGGCGGGAAACCGGCGAAGATACATGCAGAGAAGAGTATCGATAATCTATACGATTGGGAGTTTCGCGCCGCAGACTTCTTGGCGCGCTCTGGATTCTCGGTAACATTGCTGGATGAAGATCCGTTGGCCCCGGCGAACATCGACGCTCTGATCGGCGGTCAGCCGTGGGAGCTCAAGAACGTCGGAGATGGCAAACACTCCATCGAGGACCAGTTGAGAAAGGCGAAAAAGAAATGGACGCGCCTCGCCCTGGAAGAGCCGGTGAGAGTGGTTATTTCTTGTTTCGGCAGGACAAAATCGGATGAGAGCGCCGTCGAGGAAATCATCAGAAGGTCGAGATACTGGGACGAAGTGATGTTTATCTCGAGCGACGGGAAAACCATAAGACATATAAAAAATGAGGCCGTTTCCTTCCATAGCTGGACGGGCGTGCCTCAAATTCATTTTAGCAGGGCTTGCGTTTGTTGCAAGATGAAGGGGTCTGCCTATGCGTTGCTTGAGGTGGCGCTCAGGATGCCGTGGGCGCGGCCCGTGCGGGTTCGACTCCCGCCGCCCCGACCACAACGTTTGAAACCTGATGACCAAGGCGGTGCCGCGCGCCGCCTTTCTCATATACGCCCGCAGCGGCGGCAACGCTGCGAAGATGCAACCCGGCCGCAGGGGACGAAGCGGCTCGACTACGCCCGAGCGGGCGGGGAAATGGAGGGGTCGGAATGCCGTTCGAGCCCATCGCAACGCAGGAGGAATTCGACGAGCGCGTGAAGGCGCGCCTGAGGCGCGAGCGCGAGCGCGTGATGTCGGAGTACTCGGATTACGAGGACATCAAGGCCGCCGCGGCGGACAGCGCAAAGAAGCTGGACGAGCAGGGCAGGCGCATCAAGGAGCTCGAGGCTGCCGCGGACGCCCGCGAGCAGGCGGACGCCGTGCGCGAGCTGCGCGGGAAGGTCTCCAAGGAGACCGGCGTGCCGGCCGAGCTCATCGTGGGCGATGACGAGGAGAGCATGACCGCGTTCGCGCGGTCGGTCGTAGGCTTGATGAAGCCACCGCCTGCGCTGAAATACGCGCTTTTGTCTTTTTTTCGGTCGCTGGCAGGCATCGCTCGTTAAGGTCGATTGGACTGATTAACTATTCAGCATAGTGTGATACGAATGTTGATAAATATGCATATGCGAATGCCTCTTCTGATAAGAGAGCTTGCTGACGAACCGAAATAGAACAAGAACGCGCGCGTAACGCCTAAAAGCGGCTTTAAGTTTGAGCAACGTACATGCTAGCCTTCGCCGCGTTTTTGATCAAATCGATACGTCGCTCCCATTCCCCGCAAGCGTCCATCGCGAACGGGTTGACGCCATCGTGCCAATCTTAATATTTTCAAAATTAGACTTGCATCGCAGCGCAAGCTTCCGTATATTATTCCTTGCACCGGGGGCGTAGCTCAGTTGGGAGAGCGCTTGACTGGCAGTCAAGAGGTCAGGGGTTCGAACCCCCTCGTCTCCACCAGTGATTCTTACGGGGGCACAACGTGCCCCCGAGTTTATCACTCAGTGCTTTCGGGCGATTGGCTCAGGGGTAGAGCACATCCTTCACACGGATGGGGTCACAAGTTCAAATCTTGTATCGCCCACCAGAATTTAATTGGGGAGCCGGGTAACCGGCTCCCTTTTTTGTTATCGAGGGGTGCTTTGCATGATTCTCCAAGTTGACAAAATTGAAAAGAGTTTCGGCAGTCGCGTTTTGTTCACAGGCGCCTCGCTACAGATCAATGCGGGGGAGCGTTATGCGCTCGTAGGCCCCAACGGCGCGGGCAAGACTACGCTGCTTAAAATCATCATGGGCATCGATTCCCCCGATACCGGTTCCGTCACCTTCGCCAAAGACGCCAACGTAGGCTATCTTGAGCAGGAGACCAAGCTTGCCTCGGATACATCCATACTTCAAGAAGTCATGGATGCCGCGGTGGAAATCAAAACCCTGGGGGAGCGATCCCAGGAGCTTCAGCTAGTCATTGCCGATCAGGGTGCGCAAGGCGACGTCGATCAATCCATTCTCGAGGAATACGGCCATGTCCAGGATCGCTTTGAGCGCCTCGGCGGCTATGAGCTCGAGGCCAACGCCCGACAGATCCTTGCTGGCCTGGGTTTCAAGCCTTCAGATTTCGACCAGCCCTGTTCGGAGTTTTCGGGCGGCTGGCAGATGCGCATCGCGCTCGCCAAGCTGTTCCTTCGCCACCCCGACGTCCTGCTGCTCGATGAGCCCACCAACCATCTCGACCTTGAGAGCGTGCAGTGGCTTCGCGGGTTCATCTCGGCGTATGACGGCGCCGTACTCATCGTTTCCCACGACCGCGCATTCATGGATTCATGCGTCGACCACGTGGCCGCGCTCGAAAACCGCCGTATCACAACCTATACCGGCAACTACAGCTCCTATCTCAAACAGCGCGAGGACAATCTTGAGCAGATGCGCGCAAAGCGGGCCGCTCAGGAACGCGAAATCGCCCATATGCAGGTTTTTGTGGATAAGTTCCGCTATAAACCCACCAAAGCCGCGCAGGCGCAGGAGCGCATGCGCCGTATCGAGCAGATCAAGAGCGAACTCGTGATCCTCCCCGAGGGACACAAGCACGTGAACTTCCATTTCCCCGATCCCCCGCGCTCCGGCGATATGGTCATCAAGCTCGAGGACTTTTCCAAGCGCTTTGGGACCAAGACGCTGTACGAGCATGCGAACCTCACCCTGTATCGAGGCGATCGCGTTGCCCTCGTAGGCCCCAACGGCGCGGGCAAGTCCACACTACTCAAGCTTTTGCTAGGCAAGGAGAAGCCCACCGAGGGTACGCGCACGCTCGGCACGAACGTCGGCGTTGCGTACTATGCGCAGCATCAGCTCGAAGGCATGAAGGAATCCAATACCGTCCTGCAGGAGATCGACTCTGTGGCCCCTACGTGGACGGTCCCCCAGCAGCGAAGCCTCCTCGGCGCCTTCCTCTTCAATGGTGACGCCGTTGACAAGCGCGTGGGCGTGCTTTCCGGCGGTGAGCGGGCGCGTTTGGCCCTGGCCAAGATGCTCGTGGCCCCCGAAGCCCTCCTTTGCCTTGACGAGCCTACCAACCACCTGGATATCGATTCGGTGGATATGCTCGAGAACGCCCTGAAAAACTTCCCCGGCACCATCGTGCTCATCTCCCATGACGAGCATCTCGTCCGCTCCGTCGCCAACCGCGTGGTCGATATCCGCGACGGCAAGATGACCGTTTACGACGGCGACTACGACTACTACCTGTTTAAACGTGAGGATCTTGCTGCTCGCGCGGCGATGGAGGGCCAGGGCGCGAGCCCCGCCTCACCCGCAAAGCCTGCCGCATCGAGCGTCCAGGCCGCTCCCGCCCCCGATAAACCGCGCGAGGGCAAAAAGACCAAGGAGCAGAAGCGTGCAGAGGCCCAGGCCCGTGCAGAGCTCAACCGTCGCCTCAAGGATGTGAAAGCCCGCCTCAAAAAAGTCGAGACCGAGCTTGAGGTCAAGCGCGCCCGTTATGACGAGCTCATGGAATTGATGGCTTCTGAGGAGCTTTATGCCGATCAGGATGCATTCAGCAGCGCACTTGCGGAATATAACGAGTTGAAGCAGCAGATCCCGCCGCTTGAGGACGAGTGGCTTGAGCTGTCTACCACCATCGAAGAGGAGACCGCGCGTGAACTATCGTAACGCAGGGGCCATCGCACTCAGATTGCTCTCTCTTGCCTGCCGTATCTTAGGTATCCTGCTCTGTGCGCTGACCATAATACTGTGCTTTAACGGGATGTCGGCCCGCCTGGGGCTCGTGGACCTCGTCATCGACTTGTCCCGCTCGCTTCCGTCCAGCATCGCGGGCTACGGCTTGGTCCCCTCGCCGTTCGGCGGTGTTTTCAGACTGGACTTTGCGGTTATCTGCGCCGTGTTATTCCTGCTTGATTATCTGTTCGACCGTGTCTCTCGCTCGATCCGTTAGGAATCCCGCATGATCAAGATCGCATCGCTTCTGGCCAGCGCCCTCGCGGTTATCGTGGGCATCGTTGTGCACGAAAGCGCTCATGCGCTGGCGGCCTATCTTTTGGGAGACAAGACGGCACAATCCCGTGGGCGCATCTCGCTCAACCCGCTCAACCATATCGACCCGTTCGGAACCATCATCCTGCCGATCCTCATGATTCTGGCGGGAGGCCCCGTCTTCGCTTTCGCAAAGCCCGTCCCCGTGTATCTCAACAACCTCAAGCACCCCAAGCGCGATGAGGTCCTGGTTTCTCTGGCAGGCCCCGCATCCAATATCATCCTAGCCTGCCTGGGTGCCGTTATGATGAGGCTCTTGGGCAACGTTGCGGCCTCGAGCGCGTTCCTCTGGAGCGGGACGCTCGCCGTGCTCGTCAACTTTGTCGTTACGTTTATTTCGGTCAACCTCTCGCTTGCCTTTTTCAACCTCATCCCGCTGCCGCCCCTTGACGGATCGAGCGTCCTCGTGCCGTTCCTCAAGGGCAAGGCGCTCAGCATCTACTACCGAATCCAACAGTACGCGATGCCCATTCTCATCATCGTCCTGTACCTGCTGCCCATGGTGCTCCATATCGATCTCGTCGGGATGTTTTTCAGCGTTACCGTGGACCCCCTGTTCAGCATGCTCATCGAATTCGGTCTGGGCTTGTAGTGCGCTACACTTACAGAAATACGCAGTCCGTATCGACTCATTTTAGAAAAGAGGTCCACCCGTGTCGTATCGCGTGACTACGCAAATGTATAGCGGCCCGTTTGACCTGCTTCTTCAGTTGGTGAGTCGTCAAAAGGTCGATATCGGGTCGATCTCGATCTCGGAGGTCGCAGAGCAGTATCTTGCCGAGGTGGAGCGGCTTGAGGCCTTGGACCTCGATGTCGCCTCGGATTTTTTGCTCGTGGCGGCAACGCTGCTCGAGATCAAGGCCGCCTCGCTCGTTCCCGACGAAAAGCCCAAGAAGCAGGAGGAAGACGAGGAGGACCTGGAGGAGCTTGCCGGTCTGGACGGCGAGTCGCTCCGCGAGGTCCTCATCCAGCGCCTGCTCGCCTATAAGCAGTTTAAAGGCGCCGCGGCGGCACTTGGTGCACGCATGGAGGCCGAGGCGCGCATGCACCCTCGCGTAGCCGGGCCCGATCCGGAGTTCGTGGGGCTCATGCCCGATTATCTGTCGGGCATCACCTTGCGCGGCTTGGCCGTTATCTGCGCCGATCTTGACGGCAAGCGGCAGACGTTTTTGCTCGAAGCCGAGCATGTGGCCCCGCATAGGATTCCTTTGGAGCTCACGGTGGCCTCGGTGGATCGCGTTACCATGGCGCATCCAAAAACGACGTTCCGCGAGCTCTTGGACGGCGACGCCACGACCGAGCAGATCGTCGCCACATTCCTGGCCATGCTCGAGCTCACTAAGCGCGGCTCGCTCACCCTCACGCAAGATGAGAATTTCGGAACCATCACGATCGAGCGGGTGCCCGGCGCTGAGGCGTACCATCCGGGCGAGGGCACCCTTTTTGAGGAGGAAGAATAATGGGAGACCTGGAAACGCTTGAACCCGATTCCCTTAAGGGCACCCTCGAGGCCCTCCTGCTCGTATCGAGCGACCCCGTCAGCGCGGCCCAGCTCTCCTCGGTGCTGGGAGCAGCTCCCGGGGAGATCGCGTCGCTGCTCGCGGAGCTCAAGACCGAATATGAAGAGGCCAACCGCGGCTTCCAGCTCCGTGAGGTCGCGGGCGGGTGGCGCCTGTTCACCCATCCGGCCTTCCATGAGCAGGTGGAGGCGTTCGTGCTCTCCTGGGACACGCAAAAACTCTCGCAAGCGGCCCTGGAGGCGCTCGCCGTTATCGCATACCATCAGCCCGTCACGCGGGAAATGGTCAAGGGCATTCGCGGCGTGAACTCCGACGGTGTCATTTCGTCGCTGGTCGACAAGGGCCTCGTGCGCGAGCTTGGGCGCGATGCCGCGCATGGGCAGGCGATTCTGTACGGCACCACCAACGCGTTCCTCGAGAAATTTGGCCTGCGCTCAACCAAGGACCTTCCGGATCTCGAGCAGTTCGCCCCCGACGAACAGGCTCGTCGATTCATTCGCGAGCGCCTCTCGGGTCGCTCCATCCAGTCGACCCTCGATGAGGTCGATCAGGATCTCGAGGAGGAGCGCGATCTTTTGGAAGATGACTTGGAAGGGGAGGAGAACCTTGACTGAACCCCGCGTACATGAGGGCGACGCCATGCTCGTTCCCATGCGCCTGCAGCGTTTCCTGGCCCGTGCGGGCGTAGCCAGCCGCCGTGGGTCGGAGACGCTCATGACGAGCGGGCGCGTCAGCGTGAACGGCGTTGTCAAAACCGAGCTGGGAACCAAGGTCGACCCCTCCTGCGACGAGGTCGCCGTCGACGGTATCCCGGTCGTACTCGGCGCGGGCGCGGCATATATCATGCTCAACAAGCCCGCAGGCTACCTCACCACCATGAGCGACCCGCACGGACGCAAATGCGTGGCGGAGCTGGCTCCGGTTCGCAAGTATCCGGGCCTGTTCCCGGTGGGCCGCCTCGACATGGACACCACAGGCCTGCTGCTGTTCACCACGGACGGAGATTTGGGGCAGAAGCTCCTGCACCCCTCAACACATGTATGGAAGACGTACGAGGCACTGGTCGATGGTTTCTGCAGCGATAAGGAGCTCGAGGAGCTGCGCCGAGGCATCATGCTCGACGACGGCCCCTGCCAGCCCGCACGCTGCCGCGTGCTTTCGCGTAACGAGGCCCGCCGCATCTGGGGCGATAACCTGCCGCGTTATTCTTCTGCCGTCGAAGTCAAAATCCACGAGGGCCGCAAGAACCAAGTCAAGCGCATGCTTTCCCGTATCCATCACCCCGTGATCGCACTCAACCGCTCAAAGTTCGGTAACCTCGAGCTCACGGACGTTCGGCCGGGACACTGGCGCGAGCTGACCGCAGATGAACGTGACGGGCTCTCCGCCTGTCTTGTGCACTAGGAAGGAATCATCATGATCGTTGCCATCGACGGCCCCGCCGGCTCTGGTAAATCCACCATCGCACGCGAGATCGCCCGCACCAAGGGCTTCTCCAAGCTCGACACCGGCGCCATGTACCGCACCGTTGCCGTGGCCGCACTCGAGCGCGGTATCGCTATCGAGGATGAGCCCGCAGTGAGCAAGCTCGCCGGCTCCATCTCCATCACGTTTGGATCCGAGCGGGACGGCAACGTCACCGTCTTTTGCGACGGCGCGGACGTGAGCGCCACCATCCGCACCCCCAAGATCGACCGATGCGTATCCGCCGTCGCCTCCTATGCAGAGGTACGACGCGCGATGCTCGTTCCTCAGCGCACGTTTGCGGAAGGGCGCGATGTTGTAGCCGAGGGCCGCGACATCGGATCCGTGGTGTTCCCCGCGGCCGACGTCAAGATCTTCCTCACTGCCGACCCACGTGAACGCGCCCGTCGCCGCGTTCTGCAGCGCCACGAAGGCGAGGAGGTCTCGCAAGAGGTGCTTCAAGCGGAGTTCGAGCAGACGCTGGCAGACATCGAGCGCCGGGACCGGCTGGATTCCCAGCGCGAGGCCGCGCCGCTGGTATGCCCCGACGATGCCGTGCGCATCGATTCAACCTCCCACACTATCGAGGAAATCGTCTCGATGATTACGGATATCATCGACGCCCGACGCTAAGGAGACCCATGCATCTGTTCACCTCGACCGTCGACGATTACTGTAACCACCCCATAAGCGAGTTCCCAGCTCCCATCAGGGCGTTTCGCTCCCTGGTCATCGGGGTTCTCTGGGTATTCGGCAAAGTTATGTGGCGCTGCGATTTCGAGCGCAAGGATCTCATTGCAGGCCAAGGCGGCGGCACCGGCTCGGTCATCATCTGCAACCACACCTCCATGGCCGAAGTCGTGGTCATCTACACCGAGCTCAAGCGCATGGGCCGCAGCGTTCGCCCCATCGCCAAGTCAGAATTCTATAAAAACAAGCTCATAGCCTGGGCCTTCTCTCGTGTGGGGGCCATTTCGGTCGAGCGCGGCACGGCCGACATCAAAAGTCTTCGTGCCGCCCAGCATGCCCTTAAGCGCGGCGAGGATATCCTCATATTCCCCGAGGGCACCCGCGTTCGCTCCGATGATCAGCCTGCGCCCATCCATGGCGGCTTTGCCCTCATCGCCCAAATGGCCAAGGCCCCCATTGCTCCTATGGCCGTATGCGGCTTTAGGGATGTCACTCCCAACGGTAAGCACGTTATGCGCCCCGTGAAATGCTGGATGCGCGCGGGAGAACCCGTTTCGGCCTCCGATGCGCCCGCCGATCTCAAGCGCACCGCGAAAAACCAGTGGGTCGAGGACGAGGCCGTCCGCCGCATGTTCGAGATCCGCGACGATCTTCGCCGCGAGCACCCGGGGAGGTTCTAGCATGACCGAGCCCACTGTCGCCATCGCCCGCCACGCGGGCGTGTGTTACGGGGTCGAACGCGCGCTGTCGCTCGCCCTCGAGGCATCGGAGCAAGCGGAGGGCCCTGTATCCACACTTGGGCCGCTCATCCATAACCCGCTTGTCGTCAAAGACCTAGACGAACGCGGCGTCACCGCCGTCGATAGCGTCGACAACGCGGTGAGCGGCACCCTCATTATCCGCGCCCACGGCGTTACCCCGCAGGTGATAGAAGAGGCGCAAAGCCGCGGTCTCTCCGTGATCGATGCAACCTGCCCCTATGTAAAGAAGGTGCACCTTGCCGCCGAGCGTTTGGTTTCCGAGGGCTACCAGCTCATCGTGGTGGGGGAGAGCGGGCACCCCGAGGTCGAGGGCATCATGGGGCATGCCGGCGAAAACGCCCATGTTGTAAGCGGCGTGCAGGATCTGGCAGAGCTTGAGCTTGCAAAAAAGGTCGGCCTTGTTGTCCAGACCACGCAGACCGCGCAGGCCCTCGCCGAAATCGTAGCCGAGCTGGTGCCTCGTGTGATAGAGCTCAGGGTCATGAACACCATCTGCCGGGCGACGCAGGAGCGGCAGGAAAGTGCCGCGGAACTTGCCACTCGAGCGGATGTGATGATCGTGATCGGCGGCAAGAACTCGGGCAATACCCGCCGGCTTGCCCAGATCTGCGCGCGCGCTTGCGCGAGAATGCACCACATCGAGGATGCGGTCGAGATCCAGAAGGCCTGGTTGGAGGGCGCCACGCTGATCGGCGTCACGGCGGGGGCGTCCACGCCCGCCGATCACATTGAACGGGCTGTCGAGCGCATACACGAACTAGTTGAAGCCTAGGGGAGCAACATGACCAAACCGGTTGTACCTTCATATGCCAGCACCGTGGCGCCATACGCGTTGACCCGCGAGCCGAGCCGCGAAGGCGCAACCGTGATTCGCGTCATACCGGAGTCTCCGGCAGACGACCTGGGTATCGAGCCGGGGATGAAGGTGCTCACGGTTGGGGGCAAGCCCCTCACGGACATGATCGTATGGATGTGGGAGGCCGATGGCGATGAGGTCGACATCGAGGTCTTCGACCCCCGCGACAGCACCGTCTGCCCGGCAACGCTCGAGCGGTTCCCGGGTGAGGACTGGGGCCTGGAATTCGACGGTGCGGTGTTCGACGGCATGCGCACGTGCGTCAACGCCTGCGTGTTCTGCTTTATGGGGATGCTGCCCAAGGAATCGCGCAAATCCCTCTCCATCCGCGATGACGACTATCGCCTGAGCTTTTTGCAGGGCAACTTCGTCACCCTCACCAACATGAAGGACGACGAGGTCGAAGATGCCATCGACAAGATGCTCTCGCCCATGAACGTATCGCTGCACGCCATCACGCCCGAGGTCCGACGCAAGCTCATAGGCCGCAACGCGCCGCGTGGCATCGGGGTGCTCGAGCGATTCATGGACGCCGGTATCGAGATCCATGCGCAGATCGTCTTGTGCCCGGGCCTCAACGATGGCGACGAGCTTAAAGCCACGCTCGATTGGGTTGAGGCGCACGAGCAGATCACCTCCCTTGCCATCGTGCCGCTGGGATTTACCAAATACTCCTCTCGTTTCGACCGCTCGTTCTCCGACGACCCCGAGGCATCACGTGCCGTCGTGCGCCTGTTGGAGCCTTATCAGGCGCGCGCTCGTAAGACCCTCGGTATCACCCGGTTCCAGCTTTCCGATGAGTTTTACATCGATGCCGGCCTGCCCGTTCCGGCCGCCGAGACCTACGACGGTTTCCCGCAGTTCTACGATGGCATCGGCATGCTGCGAAGCTTCATGGATGAGTGCGATGCGGTGGCACGGGAAAGGGCAAACGAGATTTCGCATGTCAAAGATGCGCTCCGCAATGCCTCCATGCGCTTACTCGTTATATCCGGCGAGGCCGCCCTGAGCACGTTCGAGCGATTCAGTGCGTTGTTCAACGGCGATGGCCCCTGCGCCGCAACGCAGGCGATTGAGAACCGTTACTTCGGCGGCAACGTCAACGTCACGGGCCTCATCTGCAGCTGCGACCTGCTCGATCAGCTGGAAGACGGACTTTCAAACACCATCGTCTTGCTGCCCGACGTCATGTTCAACTACGACGGGCTCACGCTCGATGGCGAATCCAGAGAGCATGTCGTGACCGAACTTGAACGTCGCGGCGCCACGGTGACGTTTTCGGTTCCCGCGCCGGCCCGCATGCTCGAAGCCTGCTCCGCCGCGCTGGAAGCCCTGTGTAAAGTATCGCCAGGGGCATAGGGGACGGTTCGCGCATGCTATCCTAGATGCACGTTTAACTACGCAAGGAGTACTCATGTCTCGACCCATCGTCGCGATCGTCGGTCGCCCCAACGTGGGCAAGTCGACGCTCGTTAACCGTATTTCCCAGACCTCCGACGCCATCGTGCACCAAAGCCGCGGTGTCACGCGCGACCGCAGCTACCATATCGCCGACTGGAACGGCCGCGAGTTCATGCTCGTTGATACCGGCGGCATCGAGCCCATGAAGAGCGATGACGTGTTCGCCACGTCCATTCGCGACCAGGCGCTTGCCGCCGCTGAGGAGGCGGCGGTCATCCTGTTCGTGGTCGACGGCTCCGTAGGCGTCACCGAGGAGGACGAATCGGTCGCCCGCATGGTGCGCAAGCTCAAAAAACCCACCTTCCTGCTGGTCAACAAGCTCGATAATCCCGACCGCGAGAACGATTCGCTGTGGGAGTTCTACTCCCTCGGCGTGGGCGACCCCATTGCGGTCTCGGCCCTGCACGGCCACGGCACGGGCGATCTGCTCGATGAGGTCGTCTCGCTCCTCCCCGAGGACACCGAGGACGAGGACGATGAGCCCGACACCCTGCGCGTCGCCATTATCGGGCGCCCTAACGCCGGCAAGTCCTCGTTGTTCAACAAGATGATCGGGTCCGACCGCTCCATCGTCTCCAATATCGCCGGCACCACGCGCGACGCCATCGATACCGTGGTCGAGCGCAACGGCAAGCGCTACCGCATGGTCGACACCGCCGGCATCCGCAAAAAGAGTACCGTGTATGAGAACATCGAGTACTACTCCATGGTTCGCGGCCTGCGTGCCATCGATCGTGCCGACGTCGCCCTGCTCGTTGTCGATGCCTCCACGGGTGTCACCGAGCAGGACCAGAAAGTCGCCAACATCGCTATCGAGCGCGGTTGCGCCCTGGTGGTGCTCCTCAACAAGTGGGATCTGCTCACGGACGACTACGAGCGCAATGCGGCCATGGAAACCGTCGACCGCCGTCTTAAGATGTGCCCGTGGGCCCAGTACATGCGCATCTCCGCGCTCACCGGCCGATCCATCCATAAGATTTGGGATATGATCGACTTCGCCGCCGAGCGCCGCGCCGCCCATATCACCACGTCCCAGCTCAACAAGCTGCTTACCGACATGCGCAAGTTCGGCCATACGGTCTCCGATGGCAAGCGCCGCCTCAAGATGTACTACGTAACCCAGACGGGCGATAAGCCGCCGGCGTTCACGTTCTTTGTCAATTACACTGATCTGGTGAGCGACAACTACAAGCGTTATATCGAAAACCGCATGCGCGCCACCTTCGATTTCAAGGGCACGCCCATCCGCCTGCGCTTCCGCAAAAAGGAGCAGAAGGAGAAGGAGGCCTAGCGCATGGCGAATACTTCAGAGGTGTTTTTCGCAACGTTTTGCTGCATGGTTGTAGCGTACTTGGTGTGTGGCATCCCGTTCGGCAAGATCTTCGGTTCGCTGTTAGGTCATGTGGATATTCAAAAAGCCGGCTCGGGAAACATCGGCACCACGAACGCCCTGCGCGTGGCCGGTCCCAAGGTCGCCATCCTCACGCTCATCTGCGATTGCCTCAAGGGCGTCCTTGGCGTCGCCATCACGCGCCAGGTCCTTGCATCCCTGTTTTTCGACGGCTCCTATGCGGAGCTCATCCCAGGCGGCACCTATGACTACCTGGTGGCACTTGCCGCCCTGGCATGCGTAGTGGGGCATATCTTCTCGCCCTATCTGCATTTCCACGGTGGCAAGGGCATCGCCGTGGGCGTTGGCGTTCTGTTCGGCTTGTATTGGCCCATGGCCCTGGTTCACCTGGCGATTTTCATCGTACTCGTGGCCATCACCAAGATCGTGTCCATCGGTTCCATCGCCACGGCCGGCCTGGTATGCGTAACGCTGCCCATCATGCTGCCCGGCGTCTCCCTGCCGTGCCATATCATCTGGAGCCTTTTGGGGTTCCTGGTGGTATGGGCACATCGCAGCAATATCGTCAAACTCATGCATGGTAAGGAATCCAAGCTCTCCTTCACCAAACGCCTCGACAAAATGGATGATGCACAATGAAGATCGCACTCATAGGAACCGGATCGTGGGGGACCGCCATGGCGGGTCTTGTCGCCGGCCACGGGCACCAGGTGACCATGTGGTCATACGAAAAGGCCCCCGTCGATGAGATCAACTCCAAGCACACCAATGCCTGCTTCCTGAGCGATTACACCTTGCCCGAGTCCGTTCGGGCAACGCAGTCGCATGAAGAGGCGCTTACGGGCGCCGATGCGGCGATCTTCGCCGTCCCCTCCGCGTTCCTGCGCGGGGTCGCTCGCGATTGCTCGCCTTATATCACCTCCGATCTCCCCATTCTGTGCCTCGCCAAGGGCATCGAACTCGGTAGCGGCCTGCTGATGAGCGATGTGATCGCCGACGAGATCGGTCATCCCGAACGCATCGCCGCGCTCTCGGGCCCCAATCATGCCGAGGAGATCTGCCATGGCTGTCTGTCGGCCGCCGTCATCGCGTCCGAGGATCCGCAGATCGGTGAGTTCTTCAAGTCGATCACGCTTTGCCCGGAGTTCCGCGTGTATCTGTCGACCGATATGTGCGGCGTGGAAACATGTGGGGCGATGAAGAACATCATGGCTATCGTCTGCGGCATCGCCGCGGGCTCCGGTCTTGGCGACAACGCCCTCGCGCTCATCATGACGCGCGGTCTGGCCGAGATCTCCCGTCTGGTGCACGCCTGCGGGGGAGAGGCGATGACCTGCATGGGCCTGGCGGGCATGGGCGACCTTATCGTCACCTGCACCTCGCGGCACTCTCGCAACCGTACGTTCGGAGAAGCGTTCGCCAGGGGTGAAACGCTTGAAGAGTATCAGGCCCGCACGCACATGGTTGTCGAGGGCGCAGCCGCCGCGGCCAGCGTTTCCGAGCTTGCGCGCAAGCTCGACGTTGACGTGCCGATCACCTTCGCCCTGAACGATACGCTCTGGAACCATGTCCCCATGAGCGACTGCCTTGCCAAGCTTGTCGATCGCTGTCCTTCCACCGAGTTCTACGGCCTCGATTCCTAGATTCGCCACGCACGAAAGGATCACCATGTCCCGCAACGTCTTCATCTCCCCATCCATTCTCTCTGCCGACATGGCCCACCTTGCCCGCGACCTGGAGCGCATCGCGAGCGCGGACTATGTGCATGTCGACGTGATGGACGGGCATTTCGTTCCCAACCTGAGCTACGGCACTGCAATCGTGTCCGCATGCAAGGCCTCCACCGACACGCCGCTCGACGTCCACCTCATGGTCGACAATCCCGATTCAACGGTCGATTGGTATCTGGACGCGGGCGCCGACCTGGTAACGGTTCATGCCGAGGCATCGGTGCATCTCAACCGTACCGTCGCCCATATCAAAGACCGTGGCGCCAAGGCCGGCGTCGTGCTCAACCCGGCAACCCCGGTGAACGTCCTCGAGGAGATGATCGACGAGCTCGACATGGTCTTGCTCATGTCCGTGAACCCCGGTTTCGGCGGGCAGAAATTCATCCCCTCAACTATCGCCAAGCTGCATAAGCTCTCAGCTCTGTGCGCTGGGCACGGCGTAAGCCCCCTCATCGAGGTCGATGGCGGCATCAATGCGTCAAACGCGCAAGATGTCGTGGCCGCCGGCGCAAACGTGCTGGTAGCGGGCTCGGCCGTCTTTGGGACCGATGATCCCGCACAGGCGATAGCCGAGATTCGCAACGCGGGCGAGCTCGGTTTCGAAACCCGGTGATCGCGCGCATGGTTTCACAAGAACAGCTGCATAACCTCGACTTCGCAGCCTCCACGCCCATGAGGCGGGAGGCTGTTGAAGCCCAGCTCGCCTACGACGGGTCCGCTATAGCGGGGGCCAATCCCAACAGCCTGCATTCGCTCGGACGTCAAGCTGCCTCCACGCTGGAGACCTGCAGGCGTACGGTCGCCAAAAGCCTTGGCAGGCGCGTGCGGTCCAGCGAGGTCATCTTCACGGGCGGCGGCACCGAGGCAAACGTGCTCGCTCTCCACGGACTTGCGGAGGCCGCGCGCGAGAAAGACCGCAATCGCACGCGCGTTATCGTGTCAGCCATCGAGCATGATTCCATTCTGGACAACTTGAACGCCCTGCACTCCATGGGCTTCACCACCGAGCTCGTCAAGCCCAATGCCCAGGGCTTCGTTGACCCTCACGCGCTCGAGGCCCTTATGGACCAACACGTGGCGGTCGGTTCAATCATGCTCGCCAACAACGAGACCGGTGTGGTGCAGCCCGTTCGCGAGCTCGCATCGGTGGCGCACAGGTACGGGGCGCTGTTCCATACAGACGCCGTGCAGGGCTGGATGCATATTCCCTTCGATGTGAACGAGCTTGGCGTCGATGCCCTGTCCCTGGCAGGCCATAAAGTCGGCGGGCCCGTGGGAATCGGAGCGCTGTATCTCAAGTCTCGTACGCCTCTTCGCCCGCGCAGCTACGGGGGCGGCCAGGAGATGGGGCTGCGCCCCGGCACCCAGGATCTGCGCGCCATTGTAGGTCTTGCCGCAGCCGCACAGGCGCTCGCGCCCCGCGTGGCTGCCGACTATACAGATCTCCTTGCCCGAGCAGACGCGCTCTACAGCAAGGTGTGCAGCTCATCGCGCATCCATCCCACCATGGGCGACCCCTTCGGGCTCAGCCGTTTGCCTGGGATCGTTTCAATCTATGTCGATGGCATGGACTCCGAGGAGCTCATTTTGAAGCTCGACCGCAGGGGCTTCGAGGTTTCGGCGGCAAGCGCCTGCTCAAGCGGCTCAATGGACGCAAGCCATGTGCTTATGGCCATGGGGGTCCCGCGCGAGAAAGCCCTCGGCTCGCTGCGCATCTCATTTGACGACCGCACCGAGCCGGCCGTCCTCGATGCTTTCGCACGGGAACTTTTGGGGTTGGTGTCCTAAATGATCGTTTCGGAGTTTTTGGATGCCCTCTTCGAGGCCTTCCCGGCTCAAGATGCAGAGACGTGGGACCATGTCGGCCTGTCCGCTGGCGACCAAAACCAAGAGGTCTCGGGTGTCCTGTGCGCGCTCGATGCGACCGAGGCGGCACTTGAGCAGGCCGAGGCTTTTGGTGCCAACGTGCTGCTTACCCATCACCCGGTTTATCTCAAAGCACCTGATGCGTTCGGGCCGTCCCGCAGCGACCTGCCGGCCTGTTCATCGGTTGTCTATCGAGCCATTCGCAACGGCATATCCATCATCTCGATGCACACCAACCTGGACCGGTCGTTAGCCGCTCGAGAATATCTGCCGGCCCTCGTTGGACTTTCCGCCGTGCGCTCGCTCGAAAGCGATGATCCGTCTCATCACGGGCTCGGCGCGCTCTGTCCATGTCATGGCTTGTCGCTCAAAGATCTGGCTCAAGCATGTGCACGTGCGTTTGGGGGCGCGCCGCGCGTATGGGGCGATCCGAGCCGGCGAGTTTCTGCCGCAGCGTTTTTGGGCGGGTCCCTCGGTGACTTTGGCGATCTTGCCCGTAAAGTGGGAGCGGATGCGATTATATGCGGGGAAGTGGGCTACCATAGGGCCCAGGACTTGCATGAGCGCGGCTGTGCGGTGATCGAGCTTGGCCACGATCGCTCGGAACAGCCGTTCGTGCAGATACTCGCACAGGCCGCCCGGCACGCCGGCGTCCCCGAACGCGTCATACATAGTTATTCCGGTGCACCCAATTGGTGGACCGCAACGTTAGGAGAATCTGAATGGGAGTAGGAACCGACCTCATCGCGATGCAAGACCTCGGTCTGGAGATCTCGCGCCAGCAGGGCATGCTGTCCTCGATGCCCGAGCTCAAGGAAATCGCCAAGAAGCGCGCCACGCTCGCAAAACTGCGCGCCGAGCAGACGAAGCTCATGGCCCAGCGCAAGGATGCGCAGACCGACCTTGATGACCTCGAGGCCGAGGCGGAGCACTACAAGGCTCTCGCGGTCGAGGCGCAGAGGCGCTCGGTGGACCCGTCTGACAAGCAGGCGTTCCGCGAGCTGCAAGACGAACTTGCCCTGTGTGCCAAAAAAATCGATCGATGCGATTTCAACCGCGGTTCCGTTGAACATGCGCTTCAGGAAGCGAAGAAGAAAGAGAGCGCATTCGCCGAGTATATCGGGCGCTTCGAGCAGGACCTGTTGGCAGACGCGCGTAGGGCCAAGCAAAAGGCCGAGGTCGCCCAGTCCACCATCAATGAGTCCCAGGAAAAGATCGACGTGCTCCGCAAGCGTGTCCCCGCAGATATCCTCGATCGTTTTGATGTAGCCGCCAAGCGATTCCGCGGCCTGGGCGTTGAGCGCCTCGAGGGCAAGGTTCCCACCATCTGCCGTACCGCCCTGCAGGCTGCTTCCATGGATGAGCTGCGCCGCGCCGGAGATATCGCCGAATGCCCCTACTGCCACCGTATCATCGTCCTCAACACCGAGGAGTAGTCCATGTCGTGCGCCCTGGTATGCGTCACCGGCTGTATTGCCGCCTATAAGTCCTGCGAACTCGTGCGCATGCTGCAGAAGTCCGGCGTGCGCGTCAAGGTCCTTATGACCGAGCATGCTGCCGAGTTCGTTGGCCCCACAACGTTCAGGGCGCTCACGCGGGAGCCCGTCGCCGTCGGACTCTTCGACGACCCGAACGACCCGATTCATCATATCTCGCTGGCAAAAGAAGCCGATGCGGTCATCATCGCCCCGGCAACGGCCAACGTCCTGGCTAAGCTGGCCCACGGTGAGGCCGACGACCTGCTCACTACCACGGTCCTCGCTACCAACGCGCCCGTTGTGATCGCGCCGGCGATGAACGTTGGGATGTGGCAGGCTTCAGCCACGCAGGAAAATCTCGCCGCCCTCAAGACGCGCGGATATGAGATCGTTCAGCCCAGCACCGGCTATCTTGCCTGCGGCGACACAGGCGAGGGCAAGCTAGCGCCCATTGATGATATCTTCAAGGCGTCACTATGTGCGCTGGCGCGCTCTGAGCTGCTGGCGGGGGAGCACGTGCTCATCACCGCGGGTGGAACGCAGGAAGCAATCGATCCGGTACGTTTTATTGGCAACAGGTCCTCGGGAAAGATGGGATATGCGCTGGCAAAGGCGGCGCTCGCCATGGGCGCGCGCGTGACGCTCGTTACGGCACCCACCAGCCTGTCCGTCCCCTTTGGTGTGGAAGGCGTGCGGGTCACCAGCGCAGACGAGATGTATCGCGCTGTCGACGAGCGCTTTTACGATACGAGCATTTTGATTTGCGCTGCCGCCGTGGCAGACTACACGCCCGTTCAAACCGCCTCCCAAAAGCTCTCTAAGGCCGACGGAACGCTCGAGAGCATCGAATTGGTGCAAACCCGCGACATCCTCTCCGACATGGCACATAAAAAAGGCCAGAGGACGGTTGTCGGCTTTGCGGCAGAGACGAACGATCTCGTGCGCCGCGCTACCGACAAGCTCGAGCGTAAGCAGGCTGACGCCATTGTAGCCAACGATGTTTCCCGTGACGAGTCGACCTTTGGATCTAACACCAACAAGGTGTGCTGGATCGATCGTTCCGGCTCGAGCGAACTTCCAGTGATGGGAAAGCAGGAGCTTGCCTTTGAGCTCCTCAAGCGCGTTGCAGATCTTCGCAGGTAGATAGTCTGTTTTCACTCCGCCTTCAATGCAGGCAATTTTTTTAAAAATCTGCTTGCACAATTGGAGTGATGTGAGTATAGTTATTCCTTGCTTCGGGACGTGGCGCAGCTTGGTAGCGCACTTGACTGGGGGTCAAGGGGTCGCTGGTTCGAATCCAGTCGTCCCGACCATTCGAAGCATCAAACCCGCTGGTAACAGCGGGTTTTTTGTTTTATGCGTCTACAAATGAAGCATCGGGATGAGTGAATAATCGAAATCCACCTAAAGTCACAGTTTTCGACCTCCAAATGTGACTTTCGCAGCACTTCGACTCGAATGACAAACAACAACCATGCAGCAAGCACAAAAGACGTGTATCACGGCCCGTCCACACTCGTGCAAGCATTGGGAACGACCGGATTGGTACAATAAAATCCGCGGAACATGGCAACCGTGAAGTAAGGTTGTAGACGCTATAGACCAACGAGCGCATGGTTTTCGATTCGGAGGCAATCCCATGGACAAGATCGCAAGCTTTACCGTCGACCACCTCAAACTCGAGCCCGGTGTCTACGTTTCGCGCCGCGACCAGGATCCCGCAACCGGCTGCGTCATCACCACGTTCGACCTCAGGCTCACCGCCCCCAATAAGCAGCCCGTTATGAACACGGCGGAGTGCCACACCATCGAACACCTTGGGGCAACGTTCCTGCGCAATCACGAACAGTGGGGGAGAAGGGTGGTTTATTTTGGACCCATGGGGTGCCGAACGGGTTTTTACCTCGTTGTTTTTGGCGAGGTGGATTCTCGCGAGGTCCTACCCCTGGTAACCGAGCTCTTTGAATTCGTGCGAGACTTCGAAGGCGACATTCCGGGAGCGCGAGCCGAGGAGTGCGGCAACTACCTCGACCAAAATCTTCCCATGGCGCATTGGCTCGCTCGTCGATATCTTGACGAAACGCTCTATGTTGCCGATGATGCGCATCTGGCGTATTAGCTTTCTGCGGGCCACCGCGAAAGCGGGTTTTTTGTCGGCCATGGATAACACGGCTCCAGACGGGTATCATGCTTAGGTATTTCGTAACTATGTATAGGAGACATGCGCGTGGCCGCCGGTAAGATCAGAAAGAAAATCAAGAAGGAGCTCATCGGCACGTCCGATTACCCCTCCAACAAGGTTTTCACCATTTCTAATGTCATCACCACCCTCCGCTTGATCCTGACGTTCGTCTTTCTGTACCTGTTCGTCACGGATTTTAACCGCTATATCGCGCTGGCCATCTATGCCGTCGCCGCCTCGACCGATTGGCTTGATGGGCAAATTGCGCGCATGACCAAAACAGTGAGCTGGCTGGGCAAGCTGCTCGACCCCTTGGTAGATCGAGCACTTCTGTTTACCGGAGTTGTCGGACTGGTGGCACGAGGAGAGCTGCCTTTGTGGATCTGCCTAGTGATTGTTGGGCGCGACCTCTATCTTTTCTTGGGCAACTTCATAGTTCGCCGATTCCACAAGAGGCCTATCGACGTCGTGTACTCGGGAAAGATCGCAACCGCGCTCCTCATGTCGGGTTTCACGTTGATGCTTCTGGGCATGCCGATGCTCGACGGGCTCTCCCTCGTCTCCACGAGCTTCTTGCCCGGCCTCAATGCAACCGCCGCGCCCCTCGGCATCTTCTTCGTTTACGCCGGCGTCGCGTTCTCCGTGCTTACCGCGTTGATCTACACCTATAAGGGCCTCACGGCTATCAAGCAGGCGGTGACGCATCCGGAGGAAGAGGACCTTGATTTCCTCAACCCCGAAATTGAAGACTAGCCCACCACCGTCACCGTTACTGACGTTCAGGTGGGGTACACTATAACGTATGCGACTTCACTCACCAGCGACCCTCGAGTTGGGAGTTATTATGATTAACACCAATCAGCCGAATGTCCCCGGCACACCCTCCGACGCCACACGCGTTTTCCGTATGCCCAGCAACGACGCCACCGCGCCCGATCTCATGCGCAGCACCCGTATTACCGCCCCTGTACTTTCCATCATCAAGGGGCCGCAAACGGGGAACAATTTCGAACTCGAAGGCGATGAGATCACAATCGGACGCGATCCTTCCAACGGCATTTTTCTCAACGACATGACGGTGTCCCGCAAGCACGCAAAAATCGTACGCTCTCAATGCGGTGTCGTAATCGAAGATCTCGGTTCCCTGAATGGCACCTGGGTTGATGGTGCCATCGTCAATTCCGCACCCCTCCATGACGGCTCGTCCGTACAGATCGGTACGTTCACGCTCATTTACCACGAGAGCACCGTGGAGCGCATCGAAACCGGTGAGTAGCTTGGCCGAACGCAGCTATCTCAGCATCGGCCAGGTTGTCAATCTATTACGCGGAGCATATCCCGACCTCTCCAATTCTAAGATTAGATTTCTAGAAGAGGAGGGGCTCATTACGCCGCATCGAACTCCCAAGGGTTATCGTCAATATTCGAAAGAGGATGTTGACAGACTCGAAGTCATTCTGCACCTGCAAAAGACTCGCTACATGCCCCTGAACGTCATCAAACAGAAACTCGACAACGCAACCGACCTTTCGACCTTGGCGTACGAAGTGGGCCTGCTGTCAGACGTCCCGTTGAAAGCAGAACCGAAGGAAACTAAGCAGAAGCTACACCCAATCGAAGACGTGCCCGACATGCTTGGCGTTGACATTGCGTTTTTACGCCAACTGTCTGATAACGACCTGATCAAGATCATCAAGAGTCCGCAAAATCGCGAGCTGATCGACGGTCGAGATTTCGAGATAATCCGGCATTGTTCGGAGCTATCGCGCTTTCATATCGAACCCCGCAACCTTCGCCAGTACGTCACCGCGGCAAACCGTGAATCGACCATGTTCGAACAGGTTTTGATCGGCATGCTTGGAAGCGATGATTCCGACGATGATAGGGAAGCCAAACTCCAACGAGCCTTCAACAAACTTCACGATTTAACAGATGGGGTCAAAACGGCGCTCCTGCGTAACCGTGTTTTCGAGTCGCTCAATGCAGTCGTCGAGGACGCCGATGTGGACTCGATCGATGATGAGCTCACGAAAGCCCAGGCAGAACACACGCGCCCACCATCGAGAATCGATGCGCTCGATACGAGTGAGATTACGGTTAAGCCCATTCGAATCGGCGTCCCGCCGACCGAGTAGAAAGAGTTGCCATGACAGCCTACGATTACGAAGCCCATATCATCGATATTCCCGATTACCCGGAACCGGGCGTTGTGTTTAAGGACATCACTCCGCTATTCTCAGACCCTGACGCGATGCGCCATACCGTCGACGGCATTGTCGAGCATTTCCGTGATGCCGGAATCACCAAGGTCGTGGGCCCCGAAGCACGCGGTTTCATGATCGGCGTTCCCGTAGCCCTCGAGCTCGGCGCGGGTTTCGTCCCTGCGCGCAAGCCGGGCAAGCTTCCCCGTGAAACGTATTCTGTAAGCTACGACTTGGAATACGGCAGCGACTCGCTCGAGATTCACAAGGACGCCATCACGCCCGATGATCGCGTACTGATAGTCGACGATCTTGTTGCAACCGGCGGGACTGCGGCCGCAACGGGTAAGCTGATCGAGGAGATCGGTGGGACACTTGTAGGCTACGCATGCATTCTTGAGCTGACCTTCTTGAATCCCCATGAGGAACTAAGCAAGACGGGCGACCAGGAGCTTTTCAGTCTAGTACAGGTAAAGTAAACGGAAAGAACGCGCCATGTCCAATCGTAAACGCAGACTATTTACACTCACGATTGCGATCGCAACAACCTTATCAATAACCATCCCGACCGTTCCACAAGCTTACGCGGATACATCCGATGACTTGGCGGCTGCACGGTCGCGCCTGGAGGTTATCGGTGCACAATCCTCCTCGTCCATGCGCGACCTCGAGTCGCTAACAGGAAGATTGGAGCAGACGCAAGGGGAGATCGCCGAGAAAACCGAGGAGATCTCCGCGCGTCAAGCAACGCTCTCCCAATATCTCTCCTGTGAGTATAAGGGCGGGCCGACCGGAACACTCCAAGTCCTGTTCAACTCCTCATCATTTGAGGAACTCGTATCACGTGTCTTCTACATGAACAAGGTTGCGAAACAGCAGGCTGACACCATCAAACAGGTCAAAGAGCTCAAGGATCAGCTTGGCCAAAAGCAAACGCAGCAGCAAGCCAACCTTACGGCAACGCAAAAGAAGGTTGACGAGCTCAACAAGCAGCGTGCACGCGCAGCTGAACTCGTCAACTCGCTCGATGCGCGCATGCGGGATGAATTAAGAGCCGAAGCCCAAACCAACGAGAATCTCAGTGCAGGTATCGAAGCAAGCCAGAGCGAGCAGATCGCACCCGTAATACCAGAACGCCCGCAAGCAGGCGACAATGAAGCAACAGATTCGAATCGACCGCAATCTGCGCCCCAAAGCCAGTCTGCACCGAATCCGCAGCCTGCACCGCAGCCCCAACCTGCACCGCAACCGCAGCCCCGGCCCGAGCCTCAACCTGCACCGCAACCGACTCCCATGCCCAACGCCAATGCCGTCGTCCAGCGCGCGTATGGCAAGCTCGGCTGTTCATATGTATGGGGAGCAACCGGTCCGGATGCATTCGATTGCTCGGGATTTGTAGGTTACTGCTTGACGGGTACGTATACTCGCATCGGAACGACCTACGACTTTATGAAATGGCCCACAGTGACTAATCCGCAGCCCGGAGATGTTGCCGTCAGTCCAACCCATACGGGAATATATATCGGTAACGGGCAGATGATCCATGCATCGACTCCGGCAACGGGCGTGATTATCGGACCGGTGCAATCAGGGATGAAATATGTACGCTATCCCGGTTAAGAACAATGAACGGAGGGCTTGATTAAAGTCCTCCGTTTTGTTCAAGACTTTAGTCTGCTGGCCGCGCAGCGGCCAGCTTTAAACCACCCGCTACG
>USLK01000005.1 GCA_900555555.1 uncultured Collinsella sp.
GACTTACCGCAGCTTGGGATAGGTGCGGCATCACCCGTTATCTAAACTGTTAGATTACTTTATACCACGAACCGGAACGTTAAATCAATTATAGCAAACACAGAACACATGTTCTATACTAAGCTTGCAGGAAACTGCTCTGAATGTAGGAAGGCGAACTAACATGGCAAAGCTCATCAGCATGAACTACGAGGCCCACAAGAAAGAGGTCAACGACCGCTTCGAGCAGCTCCGAGCCAACGAGGAGGAGCTCAACCGCATCTTCGCCCGCATCTACAACATGGAGGGCGAGGTGCCCATCGAGGTCGAGGACAAGTACGTCTCGGCGGCGCGCATCTTCGACACCGCCGAGGAGATCCCCGAGAGCTACAAGGGCAACAAGTACGTGCGCACCAAGCGCGATGAGATCGTGAGCCTCATCTCCTACGCCGTGGGCTGCATGTTCGGCCGCTACTCGCTGGACGTCGACGGCCTGGTGCTCGCCAACGCGGGCGATACCGTGGAGGACTACCTGGCCAAGATGCCCGACCCCGGCAACGTGACCTTCATGCCCGACGCGGACAACGTCCTGCCCATCACCGACGACGAGTACTTCGAGGACGACGTGGTGGCGCGCTTCGTCACGTTCGTCGAGGCCGCCTACGGGCCCGAGACGCTCGAGATGAACCTCAAGTTCGTTGCCGACGCGCTGGACCCCAAGTCCAAGGCCGACGCCCGCGGCACCATCCGCGCGTACTTCCTTAAGGACTTCTACAAGGACCACTGCTCCACCTACAAGAAACGCCCCATCTACTGGCTGCTGGACTCCGGCAAAAAGAACGGCTTCAAGGCCCTGGTGTACATGCACCGCTGGACCCCGGACCTGCTGGCCCAGGTTCGCACCGGCTACATCCACCCGCAGCAGGAACGCTACCGCGGCCGCCTGGAGCTGCTGGAGCGCCGCGCGCAGGACGCCTCGGGCCGCCAGCTCGCCCAGATCGAGAAGGAGCGCAAGACGGTGGACGCCCAGGCCGAGGAGCTCGCCAAGTACGAGGAGAAGGTCCACGCCCTGGCCGACCAGATGATCGGCATCGACCTGGACGACGGCGTGAAGGTAAACTACGCTACGTTCGACACCATCCTGGCAAAGATCAAGTAATTGGGAAGGCTCCCCCATGGACTCCGCAGCACTCACCCTCACCCTGTTCTCGCGCGGCTGGCTGTATTTTGACAGCCGTGCCATCACGTGGGAAGGTACCCGCCACACGATTCCGGCCCCGGAAATCAACGGCGCGCAGATCATGGACATCATCACGTTTAGCAATAGCGAATGCGGGCCCGGCACTGACCTAAACGATGTCGGCGCCACGGCATTCAAGGGCATGCAAGCCGTTGCCGAGGATACGGACCTGCGGACTGAGCGCAGTGACGTGCACCCCTCGCTGCTGAACCTGATGCCCGAAGGGGATGTAACAGGCATCAGCCTGGTGTCGCTACTCGGCGAGGCGGAACTCTGGAGCGTTGAGCAGACGGGTGCGGACTCGTATGCAATCAGCTGCGACGAACAGCTTGCGATGGGCATTCCCGAGTGCGAGCGCATGCTTGAAGGCGTGATCGATGCGCTGCGTTCGGCCGACCCCTCACTGTGTGGAGAGGCCAGCTATACGTTCCTGCACACCAGTGGCGCGGAGCTGCCTGAGCCCGTGGATGAGGCGGGGTCCGCGGATGGACCTGTGGTCGAAACCGAGCCAGAACCCGGGGTTCAGCCCGAGCCTGAACCTGTAGCTGAGCCCGAGCCTGGACCCGAGGTCGAGACAGAATCGGACGCCGAGTCCGAGCCCATCGGTGCTTCCGCAAAAGAGCCTACGGCAGTTGTCTGCGACGGCATGCGCATCGACCTCCGCACGCGCCTGGTCCACGTTTTCGATCGCGAGGTGCAACTCTATCGCAGGGAGTTCGACCTCCTCGTTCTCCTTGCCCGCAACCCTGAATCGACGTACAGCACTGCCAGCATCAGAGACGCGCTCGGCGCCAACTGCGAACTCAACAGCATCAACATGTACGTGGGCCTCGTGCGCAACAAGATCGGCGATGACCCCAATTATCCGCAGTGGGTGGCAACCGTCGAAGGTGGGTACCGCTTTGTGGGCAAGAACCCCAGGCTCGTGTATGAAGAGGAAGCCGAGGTCCCACCCATCGAGCATTGGCGCTCCGCCAATGATGGCCGCCTGCTCGTCATCGATCGCGTGTCGGAGACCGCCGCGGTTGACGGAGAGCTGGCCCATCTCAGCAAAAAGGAATTCGCAATCCTTTCCGCACTTACCAGCCGCCAGGGGGGTGTGTGGGAAAACGAAGAGCTCTCTCAGCTCGTCCTCGGAGTTGGCTTTGTGGAAAGCAGTCGCGCCCTCTCAACGTACATGAACAAGATCCGCTCCGTACTGGGCGATAGCCCCAAGAGCACTTCCTGGATCAAGACCGTCCGCGGTGTTGGCTACCGCATGATCGGCACACTCGAACCCGTCGATCTAGCGGCGCATGCCTCCGGCAATGACAACTCCCCCATTGCCTCGCAGGAAACCAATGCCGATCACGGCGAAGCCTTGGAAGTCAGCGACGTAGCACCCGATACCGAGATCGAAAACACCATCGATATTCAGCCGGAGGCCGCAATCGAGGTCACCGAAGAGCCCACGCAGACGAAGAAGCCCCCTTGCAGGACATCGCTTCGCAGCCCGAGCCAGCGCCCTCCAATGCCGCATCCAACGCCGAACACGTCCTCATCGAATGCGATGAGCTTGTTATCGATTTGACGGCCTGCTCGGCCTCGATGAGCGGGCAGGGCGTCGCGCTCTCCCCTCATGAATACGGCTTGCTTGTTCAGCTCGCCACGCATCCTGGTATCTCTCTCACACGTGAAGCCCTCGTCGAGATGACATGGGGCAAGGACACCAATGCAGACACGAGAATCGTGGACACGCACATCAAAAACATCAGGGCAAAACTCGGTGATGACGCTGCCCAACCGCGATACATCAAGACCGTTCATGGTTACGGATACCGCTTTATAGCCAATATCGACCAGTCCCCTTATGACTCTGCCGGCCCGACCAGCTTCGAGGCTGAGGTCTGGCGTTCCCAAACTGACGAGCGCGTCCTCACCGTCAATCACACCGCGCACCTCGTGGAGATCGACGGGGACGAAATCATGCTCACGATATCGGAATATGAGGCCCTCGCCTTTTTGAGTGGGCGGCAAGGCCAAGAATGCGGCAGCGATGAGATGACCCTGTCGGTTCTCGGTGTCAATTCCGAAAAGAACACGCGCGGTCTAGCATCGCACATCAAAAACCTGAGAGCCAAGCTCAACGACAATGCACGCAACCCCTCGTGGATCAAAACCGTGCACGGCAAGGGCTATCAAATGACCGGAACGCTCCTGAGCCGCCCGGACGACAAGGCAATCAAAGACGCCGAGCCCCCTGCGACCAAAGCGGCGAACGAATGCGAAGCCATGACACAAGATGCACTGCGCATCGCAATGGAATTCGACGCGCTCGGCGCATTCGACCCGGCGCTCTCCACCGCTGCGGTCGAGGCGGACGTTGCGCCCGAACCCGTGCCGGAGCCGGAGGCCGTGCCCGCTCCGGAACTGGAGGCGGAACCCGAACCCGTGGCCGATCCCGTTACCGTGGCCGAGCCCGTTGCCGTGGTCGAGCCCGTGGCCGAACCCGAACCCGTGGCCGAGCCGGCGCCCGCGCCAAAGCTCGATCCCGCCGCGCTCTCCAAACTCGAGGACGCCATTGCAAAGGCAACCCGCAACCTCGCCGTCCTTGACCCCAAACCCCTGCAAGATAAACTTGATGCCCTGACCCAAGAACGCGCGGGACTCGGCTTTTTCAAGTTCTCCGCCAAGAAGGAGCTCGATCAAAAGATTGCCGCCGTTGAGCGCGAACTCGCCGAGCTCAAGAGCAGGGATTCCGAGCGCCGTGAACTCAAAACGTTGCTGGATGGCTACGCCAAGCAGCGCGATGACCTTTTGAATGCCAGGTAGGAGCAACTATGAAACGTTCCGACATCCAGTCCGAGCTCATACGTTCGTTCGGCCAGATGGACCCTTCCCAAGGCGGCGCCATCATCGTGTGGCACGACCCCGAGGGCGAGTTTGAAGAGACGCTCGACGAGCTCGAGCTCCCTGGTATCGAAGTCATTCGTGAGCAGGAAAACCATGCGTTCGAACTCAAGTGCGCCATGAATGAGGACCTTGCGGGTCGCTCGATCCTGCTCTATCGCAAGCGCTCGCGCGCGCTCGAGGGCGACTGGCTCGCCGATATCGAGATGCGTGCGGAGCGATTCTCCGCCGACTACGCCTCGGTCCAGCTCCGCGAGATCAACGCCGAGGATACGCCCGAGATGCGCGCCCTCTTGACGGAGCACAAAGCGCTCCTCTCCAAAAAACGCACCGTCAAGCGCCTCTGCGCGCTTCGCGCCTCCTACACCGATCCCAAGCAGGTCGAAGCCGCACTGATCGCCGCCATCGGCGAGACCGCCTCCCTCGACCCCGCCAACATCCTGCGCACCTGGCTGCTGGGCATCGAGGGCGAGGCGTGCGAGCACCTGACTGAGGCACTCGAAAAGAACGGCCTGCTCGAGACCTTTGCCACGATGGTCCACGCTTGGACCGGGTTCGAGGGCGATATCACCGATGAGGCGGAGCTCTCGCAGCACATCCTGCTCAGCTGCGCCGCACCGCACCTCGGCGAGACCGCGCTGAGCAGCCTGAGCGCGCGGTTCAACGTCAACGCCGCTCGCTTTTGCAACGACCTCTACGAGACCTGGCTCCGCTCAAACAATGGAGCGGGAATCGACACCCTGCGCGAAGCCTGCCTCAATGTGGAGGACGCCTACGCGCTCCCCAGCCTGCTCGACGCCGCACCAACGGAGACGCTCCTGCAGTGCGACACGTTCCCCTGCATCGACGCGACGATCCTGGAGCGCCTCATCGCGGAGATCGCTCAACCCGATGGGGATTACCAGCGCATCCTGGCGCACGCGGCCGAACGTCGCTCCCACGTGTGGTATCGCGACTTTGAAGTGTACTACCGAGCCGTGACCGCCGCCGCACACATGCAGGATATGCACCGTTCATGCGCAGGCGCGATCGATGCGGGCACGCCCAAGGAGATCTGGAACGCCTACACTACCGACCTCTGCAGCATGGACCGCTGGTATCGCGAGTTCAACGAATCGCTTGCCGCTGCACTCAAGCGCAGTTGCTATGGCTTGGACGACGCCCTCAAAAGCTGCAGCGCCTCGATCGAGGCCCTCTACAAGAATTGGTTCCTGCGCGAGCTTTCGAAGCGCTGGCTCTCCGCATGCGCGGATGACCTGTCTACAAAGGGCCATGCGAACGGGATTCCCCTGCAACTCGATTTTGATATGGCCGAGGTCGGCCCGCTCACACGCACGTCAAAACGCGCGTGGGTCATCGTGTCCGATGCGCTGCGTTACGAGGTCGCTCAGGAGCTCGGCGAGGTTATCCAACACGAAACCCGCTGTGCTTGTGAACTGGACGCCATGCAGTCGGTGTTTCCCTCGATCACAAAATGCGGCATGTCGGCCCTGCTCCCCGCAGGCACCTTCCGCATGGAGCAGGGGGCGGACGGGCTCGATGTACTTGTCGACGGCTTCGTTGCAGCGGGTACCGCCGCGCGCGGCAATCAACTCGCTACCCAGTACCCCGGAGCGGTCGCCGTTCAATACAGCGAGTTCATCAATCAGATGACCTCCTCCGAGCGCAAGGAGCTCGTGGCGGATGCGCCGCTCGTGTACATCTACCACAACACCATCGACGCCATGGGCGATAAGCCCATAAGTGAAGCGAAGACCTTCGAGGCGTGCCGCGATGCGATTCTCGAGCTCAAGGCCCTGGTCGAGCGCCTCGTGCGAGAGCAGAAGGCCTCCAACATCATCATCACCGCCGACCATGGCTTCCTTTACACCGCCGAGCCGCTCGACGAGCACGAGAGCGCGAGTATTTCGAATATCGACGGCGAGGTTGTGGAGTACGGGCGGCGCCACGCGGTCGCGCGCACCGGAGCGACCTCGCAAGCCTTCCTTGAGGTGGCACTGCCCTCCGACACCCTGACGGGCTTTTGCCCGCGCGAATGCGTGCGCATCAAGATGGGAGGCGGCGGCAACAACTTCGTTCACGGTGGATTCACGCTGCAGGAATGTTGCGTCCCCATACTTCGCTGCTCGGTCAAGCGCAAGGGTGCGCGCGGCTACGTGGAGACAACACCCGCGTCGATCTCGCTCATCACCGAGCTTGGCACCATCACCAACGGCATGTTCAGCGTGGACATCCTGCAAGATACCCCGGTTGGCGCCAGCACCTCTCCCGCCACGTACGAGGTGTTCGTTGGCGATGCGGCCCATACGCCCATCACGAACATCGCAACCGTGGTTGCCGACCGCACCGACGAGGACGCACGAGCGCGCACCAGTCACCTGCAGTTCACCATCAAGCCCGGCGTAGATACGGATGAGCAGACGATGTACGCGCTGTACGCGCGCGACGTCCAAACCAAGCAGATCAAAAACCTTCGCCCGCTCAAGATCAGCATCGCTTTCGCACCGCTCGACTTTGGGTTCTAACGTCTCATTTGGGTCTCAATTGGGGACAGGCACAAATTGCAACATTCGCAATAGGCCAAAAGACAATCAGCCGGGGGCAATGCCTCCGGCTGATTTGCATTGGGCATCGAGTTTGAAGCCTCAGCCCAAAAGGTCTCAATTTATACCTGTCCCCATTTGAGACGCGGCGACTTAGACGCGGATGAAGCGGGCGCAGAAGTGGCCGTCGAAACCACCCTGATGCGGGTAGCTCTGGAAGGTTCCGATTGGAATCTCGTGTACGGCGATGTCCTCGGCTGCGCCCGAATACGCGGGACCGGCGGCGGCAAGGGCATCGGACAGTGGCAATGGGGCAAAGCCCTCCCCTTCCGGCGACCCGAGGAACTGGGTGACCACATGGCTGTTCTCGACTCGCAGCACCGAACACGTCGCGTAGATGAGCTGCCCGCCTGCACCGACGCGGCGCGCAGCCTCCCGCAGCAACTCAAGCTGAAGCTCGGGCAAGTCGCGATCGCACTCCTGAGGCGTGAGACGCCAGGGAATCTCCCCATGGCGGCGCATGGTGCCTGTACCCGAACACGGCGCATCCACGAACACGGTGTCGAACAGCGCGGTTCGACCCAGCTGCTCGTCATACGCGGCAAGACACGCGTCCAAGTCGGTGGCATCGCCCGCGGCCGTAAAGATCTCCCCCAGCCCCGAGCACTCGATGCGCTGCGCATTCGCCTGGCATTTACCCTCGTACAAGTCGAGCGCAACATGCTCGTGATCAAGATTGCGGCGCTTCGCATGGGCGAGCATCATGAACGTCTTGGTGCCGCGACCGGCGCCAATCTCGAGGCAAGACCCCTCGCGCGTCACCGCGGCGGCGATGAGCTGCGCGTGATAATCGGAGGCGACGGCATCTGCATGCGCAAAGGAATTCGAACGCACGAGCTCACTCACGCGGTCGACCGCATACGCACCGGGAAGCTCCAACGATCGAGCGCCATCGGCGGCAAGGGCATCTTCAACGGCTTCGGAGCGCAACGGATTGACCTGAACCGCGATGGGAGCAGGCTCGAGCTGGCACGCGAACATGGCTTGCGCGCGCTCCTCCCCCAGCGAGTCGACAATCCTGCGCACGAGCCATGTGGGCAGGCCAGCGCGACGGGCGCACGACACCATCGCGCGATGCTGCTCGGAAACATCCTCGGCGGCGAGGAAGACATCCGCCCCTTCCGCCACGCGGCGCAACACCGCATTGGCGAGGCCGGCGGCCCCATGAGCGCAGATGCGCGCGAGCTCCACACCCTGGCTCACCGCGACCTGCGGCGAAGTCCCCAGGTAGAGCAGCTCATACGCACCGATACGCAGCGCATCGCGCACGTCGGCCGTAAGCGAGCGCGGATCGTCGAGCACGCTGTTGAGGGCGTCGTCCAAGCAACCGCTGCAACCCGTGACACCCAGTGCGAGGCGACGCGCAAAGGCGGCATCACGCGTGTCGAGCGAAGCAGATGCGCAGGCGTCGGCGGCGAGCTCGCGGGCATAGCGCCCCGACTCGCGGGCGGCGATCAAAATGCGCAGGGCAACAAGGCGCCCCGGAGACAGTTTGGCCGTCTTACTCAAGGCAACCCCATGCCCCGTCATCCTCACGCTGGCCGGCGGCCCAAGACTTGGCGTCCATCTCGCGCTTACCATCCGGCTTGATCGAGATGAGTTCAAGCGAACCATCGGCGCAACCCATATAGACACGCCCGCCCTTCACGGTGAACGAGCCGGCTGCCACACTGGGCGAGGCGGCATCGACGGCTGCGGCGCGCATCACACGCACGGGCTTGCCGGCGATCACGCAGCGCGCGGGCGCCGCGTTGGAAGAGGCCATGACGCGGCGGATGTTCTCCAGGGCCCCAGCAGCCGGATCGAGGCGCAGTTCCGCCTTGGCGATCTTGGCGGCATGCGTCACGAGCGACTCGTCCTGCTCGGTCCAGACGGCCGAACCGTCCGCGATGGCAGGCAGCGTGCGCACCAGCAAATCGCCGCCGAGCTCGGCCAGCTCGGTCGTCAGCTCGTCGGCGGACTTACCGGGGACCGCACAACTCGCCTGGGCGCAATACGCGCCCGTGTCGACGCCCCGACCGATCCTCATGATCGACACGCCCGTACGCTCGTCGCCCATCAAGATGGAGCGCTGAATGGGGGCTGCGCCGCGCCAGCGCGGAAGCAGGGACGCGTGCACGTTTACGCAGCCCAGAGGAGCCATATGCAAAACCTCGTCCGGGAGGATGCACCCGTAGGCGGCGACGCAGAACACATCGGCCTGGACGTCGCGCAGGCGGTCGAGCACATCCTCCGTCATACGATTTGCCTCGATAACGGGCAGACCGAGCTCGAGTGCGCAAGCCTTTACCGGTGAGGGCTCGAGCTTTTTACCGCGCGAGCGCACGGCGTCGGGACGCGTCACCACCAGCGCGACCTCAAAGGAGTCAGCGAGTTTTTTGAGCGAGGGGACGGCAAAAGAGGGCGTCCCCATAAAGACAACGCGCATGGCGCCTCCCCTAGTCCGTCTCGCCGGGCTTGACGCCGCGGGCAAGCGCTTCCTGGTAGTCATGCATTTTCTTCAGGCGATCCTGGGGCTCGAGACGCTCGAACATCGTGTTGCCGTGAAGATGGTCGATCTCGTGCTGCAGGCACACGCAGAAAAGATCGCCCGAGGCCTCGTAGCGCATGAGATTCGCATCGAGATCGTATGCCTCGACGACAACGCGATCGGGACGCATGATCTCGCAATTGATGCCGGGGATGGACAGACAGCCCTCGTTGAAGGGAACCAGATGGTCCGACTGCTCAACGATCACGGGGTTGATGAGGACGAACGGGTCGTAATCCTTTTTAGAGGAATACTCCGTATCCACGATTGCAAGCTGGATCATCTCGCCCACCTGCGGCGCGGCGAGGCCGCATCCGCCGTTTTCGAACATGATGTCCTTCATGCGATCGACAAGGGAGCGGATCTCGGAATCGATGGTTTCGACCTCGGCGCACTCCTGGCGCAGACGGGGGTCGGGTGAAAGCACAATACCGTTAACTTCCATGGCTTATCTCCTTTGATTTACATCACATCGTATGCGTCGACATCGACGCTCACATTGATACCTTGACGCCGGCCGAGCTGAGCCAGGCAATCGGAAATGACCTGCGATACATGGTACCCCAGGGGCGACTTGACCATGAAATGAAAGCGGTAGCGATCTTTCGCTCGTTCCACCACGCAGCTCGCCGGTCCGATAACGACCGGGGCCTTGGTTGCATCGGGTGCAAGTGACGCCGGGGTGAACCCGGCGGCCCCGCAGTGCGCCTCGAACGAACCGCGCACGCTTCGGGCGAGCTCGGAGGCGTAGCGCTCGACGGCAAGCTTGTCGGGGCCCCAGATAAGCACGTTGGTAAGCCGCACGAAGGGAGGATACTGCGCATCCAGGCGCTGCTCACGGTCGTAATCCGTGAAAACGCCCCTGTCATGGCTGGCGACGGCGCGGATCACGGGGTCCTCGGGCAGGTATGTCTGGATGATCACCTTACCCGGCAGATCTCCGCGGCCGGCTCGACCCGCAACCTGCTCGAGCAAATCGAACGCGCGCTCTTGCGCCCGGAAGTCGGGCATCTTGAGCGCATAGTCGGCGTTGACCACCGCGGCGAGCGTGACCTCTGGAAAATCGAGCCCTTTGGCGATCATCTGGGTGCCGACGAGCACGGCGCACGGGGCGGCATCGAATTGCTCGAGCAGACGCTTGTGCGCGTCCCTGCCCTTCGTCGAATCCGCATCCATACGGATGATCTGCACATGTTCGGGCAGGAGTTGAGCCAGGGCATCCTCGACCTGCTGGGTGCCCAAGCCCATCTTGGCCAGATAGCGACTCCCGCATTTTGGGCATGCCGAGCCCGGGGCGGGATACGGCCGCACATGATACGAGCGACCGCACGTATGGCACTCGAGGGTATGGGTTCGCTCGTGATAGGTCAAGGCTGTGGAGCAGTGACGGCAAGTGGGCACGCATCCGCAGTCTCGACACATGAGAAACGGCGCGAAACCGCGCCGGTTGTGCAGCAGGACCGCCTTCTCGCCGCGCTCGGCAACCTCGAGCAACGCATCGTGCAGCGGGCGCGAGAAGATCGACCGCGAGCCTGCGGCGAACTCCCGTCGCAGGTCGGCGATGATGACCTCGGGCAGAACCGCCGAGCCGGGGCGCTCGGGCATGGTCGCGCGAATCCAGGGGACTCCCCCGAACTCACCCGCGCGGCAACGCTCAAGGGACTCCGCGCTCGGGGTGGCCGAGCCGAGCACCAGGGGGATGCCGAGCGTAGCGGCCATGTACGCAGCGACCTCGCGCGCATGGTAGCGCGGGCTCGAGCCCTGCTTGTACGACTGCTCGTGCTCCTCGTCGATCACGATGAGCCCCAGGTCGCAAAACGGGCAGAAAAGCGCCGAGCGCGCGCCCACGACGACACGCGCGTCCCCGCGCCGCACCATCTCCCACTGATCCAGGCGCTCCCCCGCACTCAACCGCGAATGAAAGACCGCGACCGCCCCGCCAAAACGCGAACGGAAACGCCCGACGGTTTGAGCCGTGAGCGAGATCTCGGGCACGAGCACGCAGGCGGACTGTCCCCGCGCGATCACACGCTCGATGGCAGAAAGGTACACCTCGGTCTTACCCGAACCGGTCACGCCATCGACCAGCACCACGCCGCCGCCGTCCCCCTCGTCCACCCGGGCGATGGCGTCGAGCGCGGCGCGCTGACCGACTGTGAGGGAAACAGGGGCCTGGGCGCGAGCCGAGGAGAGGGTCGTCTCGTTTTCGCAACCGCGCCAGGCGCGGCGCTCGTCCACGCGCACCACGCCCTTCCGGGCAAGCGTGCGGATCGCGCCGGAAAGGTCGGTATACAAGGCGTTAAGCTCGCGCGTCGAAACAGGACCGCAAGAGAGCGCCTCCAGGAGCTGTTTTTGGCGCGTTGCGTTTTTAGGAGGCTGGTAGTCTGCGCGGTCGGGTATGAGCGACACCACGCGCTCGCGAGCCTCGGCGACCGCCGGACGCTCGACATGGTAGCCGTCCTCGCGCTTGACCAGGCGGGGCGTGCCCCCCGGCGGCAAAAACAGACGCAGGGACTCTGCTAGGGAAGCAACGTATTCCCGGCTGATCCATGCGGCTGTTTCGCAAGCCAAAGGCGTGAACACGCGCTCGCCGAGCTGGGCGCGAATGGGCAGGACACGGGCGGGATCGATGCTGCAGGAGAGGTCGGTGAGCGCGGCGGCGGTGCGCACCACGTACCCCAGGGCGTCACGATGCGCAAAGCTCACCAATACGATGGAGCCCACATCGACCGCATCCGCAAGCTCCACGGGAACGCCGTAGGTGAACGGCTCGGAAAGAGCGCGCGACGGGATATCGAGCACGACGGACGCGTAGGCCGGGTATGACGAGGACCGAGCGGACCCGGCCTGTCCAAAGAGAGACATCTGCCCTTCCACAAGGCACCTCCTCACCTAACAAAACGGGCGGCCGCACCCAACGACCGCCCAACATAAGACATGCAGCTAGGAAAGACCGCACGCGGCGCGCAGCTCGTCCACGCGGTCGGTGCGCTCCCAGGTGAAGTCGGCATCCTCGCGGCCGAAGTGACCGTATGCCGCCGTCTTCTCGAAAATAGGACGGCGCAGGTCGAGGTCGCGGATGATGGCCCCGGGGCGAAGGTCGAACACCTTCTTGACCGCCTCCTCGATGGAGCTCTCGGGGACATGCGCGGTGCCGAAGGTGTCCACCATGATGGACAGCGGGTAGGACACGCCGATGGCGTAGGCCAGCTCGACCTCGCAGCGATCGGCCAGGCCCGCGGCAACCACGTTCTTGGCGACCCAGCGCGCGGCATAGGCGGCCGAGCGGTCGACCTTGGTGCAATCCTTGCCCGAGAAGGCGCCGCCGCCGTGACGACCGTAACCGCCGTAGGTGTCCACGATGATCTTGCGGCCGGTGAGGCCGGTGTCGCCCATGGGGCCGCCCACCACGAAGCGACCGGTGGGGTTCACATACAGGCTCGCGCCCTCCCACGGGATGCGCGCGGCCTCCATGACGGGAGCGATGACGTGCTCAGCCATGTCGGACTTGATCACATCCATGTCCTCGACCTCCGGCGCATGCTGCGTGGAGATGACGATGGTCTCCACGGCGACGGGGCGGCCGTCCTCGTAGCGAACGGTGACCTGGGTCTTGCCGTCGGGACGCAGGTACGGCAGGGTCCCGTTGTGACGGACCTCCGCCAAGCGCTCGGCCAGACGGCTCGCCAGATAGTGCGGCATAGGCATAAGGGTGGCCGTCTCGTTGGAGGCGTAGCCGAACATCATGCCCTGGTCGCCGGCGCCGATCAGGTCGAGCGGGTCGGTGGTGCGGCCGGCCTGCGCATCGAACGACTCGTCGACGCCCTGGGCGATATCGGGGCTCTGCTCGTGGATCATGTTGATGACGCCGCAGGTCTCGCAATCGAAGCCGTACTTGGCGCGGTCGTAGCCGATACGGCGGATGACATCGCGGGCGATCTGCTGGACGTCGACATAGGCCTGGGTGCGGATCTCGCCGGAGACGATGACGGAACCGGTGGTAACGAGCGTCTCGCACGCGCAACGCACCTGCTCAAGGCTGGCGGGGACGCCATTGGGGTCGACGTATCCGGCCGCCTCGAGGGCCGCCTCCTTGGCAAGGATGGCGTCGAGGATGGCGTCGGACACCTGGTCGGCGATCTTATCGGGATGTCCCTCGGTCACCGACTCTGAGGTGAACACGAACGAGGTGGGTTCCTGGGTGGAACGAGAATCGATTGGCATGGAATGCCCCTTTCATATGATGCGCCCGGCGACCGTTACCATTCCGTCGGGTCAGGTGCTCATCATTGTACCGCGCCCGCAGACTAAACCCGAAAACATGCGGGAGGCCAGCCAAGAACCATAACTTGAATACTTCGAGCTAATGGACGTCCGGCACCCCATCGTCTTGCGCCTTTGCCATATAATGGGACACGTTTGTACGCATCAAAGCAATCGAGGAGCATCCATGAGCTCAAACGTCCGCGTTCGCTTCGCACCCTCGCCCACCGGCAAGCTGCATATCGGCGGCGCCCGCACCGCGATCTACAACTGGGCCTTCGCCCGCACCAACCACGGCACGTTCATCCTTCGCATCGATGACACCGACCCCACCCGCTCCACCCAGGAGAACACCGATATCATCCTGCGCGCCATGCGCTGGCTGGGCCTGGACTGGGACGAGGGTCCCGAGGTCGGCGGCGATTTTGGCCCCTACGCGCAGACCGAGCGCCTCGAACTCTACAAACAGGCCGCCCAGAAGCTCTGGGACGAGGGCAACGCATACCCGTGCTTCTGCACGCCCGAGCAGCTGGCCGCTGACCGCGAGGCCGCAGCCGCCCGCAAGGACCCCTTCCAGGGCTACCAGCGCCGCTGCCGCGATATTTCCCGCGAGGAGGCCCAGGCCCGCATCGATGCCGGCGAGAAGTACGTCCTGCGCATCAAGGTGCCCGAGGACCGCGGCAACGTCGTGATCAACGACGCCGTGCACGGCGAGGTCGTCTTCGATGCAAAGGAACTCGACGATTTCGTGATCTTCCGCTCCGACGGGACCCCCACCTACAACTTCGCCACCGTCGTGGACGATGCCGCCATGGGCATCACCCACGTCATCCGCGGTGACGACCATCTCTCCAACACCCCGCGCCAGGTCATGGTCTACGAGGCCCTGGGCGCGCCGGTGCCCACCTTCGCCCACATCTCCATGATCCTGGGCGCCGACGGCAAGAAGCTCTCCAAGCGCCACGGCGCCACCTCCGTCGAGGAGTACCGCGACGCCGGCTACCTGTCCGACGCCTTCGTGAACTACCTGGCGCTGCTGGGCTGGTCGCTCGACGGCGAGACCACGGTGATCCCGCGCGACGTCCTGGCCTCCCAGTTCTCCCTGGAGCGCATCTCCAAGAACCCGGCCACCTTCGACCCCAAGAAGCTCGACTGGATGAACGCCGAGTACATCAACCGCATGGAGGATGCCGAGTTCGCCGACCAGATCATGCTGCCCGAGCTGCTCGAGGCCGGCCTGATCGACGAGGGCTTCGAGGCCGACGAGTCCTGGGTCGACGCCCTGGCCGCCATCGTTAAGCCGCGCACCAAGATGCCAGCCGATGCCGCCGCCGTGGCCGCACCGATCTTCGCCTCCGCAGACACCCTTGAGTACGACGAGAAGTCCGTGAACAAGGGCCTGGCCAAGGAAGGCATGGGCGCCATCCTCGACGCCGCGCGCACGGCGCTCGAGGGCGTTGACGAGTGGACCGCCGAGAACATCGATGCCGCGTTGGAGCCGCTGCCCGAGGCGCTCGATGCCAAGAAGCGTATCGTGTTCCAGGCCGTTCGCGTGGCCGAGTGCGGCAACATGGTGTCCCCGCCGCTGGGCGAGACCATGGCGCTCATCGGTCGCGAGGACTGCATGGCGCGCCTCGATCGCGCCCGCACCATGGCGCTGTAGGTCGAGCCGGCATGCCCCCGCGGGCGCCTATGGTCGGATCGCTGCCAATCCGCCATCGCCCGCGTGCAACCAAAGTCACAAAAGAGGCATTGAATTCGTGACTTTGGTTGCACCTCATCAGAGGGGCGCGTGACTTTGGTTGCACCTCGAGCTCTAGCCCCCGAGCCATGGCCGCGCCAAGGACTACCCCCCCCCGCGTCCCGGCCGCGATCGCCCCGGCACCGGCGCAAAACCGAGCTGGCACCGCTGCACTGCCCCGCAAAACCTGTCACCCGAGTCACCCTTACGAACAACCAGACACCGAGGAGCCGAGCATGGAAACGAAGCCGCAGTCGCTTGCAACAACCTCAGCGTTCGAGGTCCTGGGGCCCATCATGGTGGGACCGTCGTCCTCCCACACCGCGGGAGCCCTGCGGTGCGCGCGCGTTGCCGCCTCTCTAGCCGGAAGTAGCATCGTACGGGTCGTGTTCACGCTCTGGAACAGCTTTGCCCACACCTATCGTGGACATGGTACCGACCGAGCGCTCGTCGGCGGCATCATGGGATTCGACACCGACGATGAACGCATCCCCAAAGCCTTTGAGCTCGCGCGCGAACATGGCCTTTCGTTCGCATTCGAAATCGGCGGCGACGATGACTCCATACATCCCAACACGGTCGATATAGCCATGGACTGCGACGACGGCTCTCATATAGAGGTGCGCGGAGAAAGCCTCGGGGGCGGCAGGATGCGCATCAGTCGCATCAACGGTGTGGGCGTCGAGATCTCGGGGCTATACAGCACGCTCTTCGTAGCGCACAAGGACGCGCCCGGGGCCCTCGCGTCGCTCACCCAGGCGATTGCGGACGCCCAGATGAACATCGCATTCTGCCGCACCTACCGCACCGAGGCGGGCGGCAAGGCCTATTCGGTGTTCGAAACCGACGGGGCCCCCGCGCGCAACGTTCTCCAGTCGGTCCTCAAGCTCAATCTGGTGACCTATGCGACCTTCATCGAGCTTCCCGGTTCGTCGGCGAGCCTGGGGCCCGGCATCTCCGTTCCCGACCTATTCGACGACGGCGCTCAACTACTGGCGGCATGCGAGCAAGAAGAGGCCGGCATAGGTGAGATCATGCGCAAACGCGAGGAGCTGATGAGCAGTCCGGAGACCGCGCGCCACAACATGCATCGCGTCATCGAGACCATGGTCGACGAGACCTCCTCCCCCATCAAACATCCCCATCGCTCGCTCGGCGGCTTCATCGGGGGCGAAGCCAGGCTCGTCGCCCGCAGGGGGACGCAATACGCCGAGGCCCTTATGGGAAACGTGCAGACCGAAGCCGTTGCGCGCGCCATGGCCGTCCTTGAGCGCAGCGCGAGCATGGGGGTCATCGTGGCGGCACCAACAGCGGGCTCCGCAGGCGTCGTTCCAGGCAGCATCTTGGCGCTCGCCCGCTATATCAACGCCGATGAGGACATCATCGCAGATGCCCTATGGTGCGCCGCGGCCGTCGGCCTATGCCTCTCGAGCACCGCATGCGTTGCGGGAGCCGAGGGCGGATGCCAGGCCGAGGTCGGCAGCGCCGCGGCCATGGCTGCGGCGGCCATGGTGCAGATGCTCGGCGGAACACCGCTGCAATCTCTGGATGCGGCCTCTATAACCCTGGCGAACCTCCTGGGACTGGTGTGCGATCCGGTGGGCGGACTCGTGGAAGTCCCCTGCCAGAACCGCAACGCCATCGGCGTCGCCGCGGCTTTCTCCTCGGCGCAACTCGTTCTCTCAGGGGTCAAAAGCCTCATTCCGTTCGACGAGATGGCCAAGGTCATGCTGCAGGTAGGTCACGCCATCCCCTCCTCACTCCGCGAGACCGCACAGGGAGGCTGCGCTCAGGCGCCCTCCGCGGTCCAGGCCTGCTCGCGCTGCGCCGTCTGCGCGTAACGGGCACCCGGCACGGTAGCAATCGAGAAAGACAGGTACACATCGATGAGCAACAACGCAACGCGCGCGAAAGCCCCCATCCCCGCGGGTGCGCATCGCAAACCCGCCGAATCCCCGCGCAAACGGCATGCCGGCCGCATCGCGCTCATCACGCTTTTCTGCCTGCTCGCCATAATCTACCTGAGTGGCGTCGCACTCTTCAGCTTCACGTGCTACCCCAACACATCCATCGCGGACGTCGACGTATCCCTCATGGGAAAAAACGCCGTCATATCCCACGTGAGCGCAGCCGCACAGAACTATCGGCTCACCATCACCGGCGAGGGGTTCTCCTGGTCGTTCGAGCCCGAGCACGCCGAGGATATCGTCGATCCCGAAGCCGCGATCAAGACCATCCTCGCATCGAACGAACCGCTCGCATGGCCGGTTCGTCTCTACGAGGCGCTCACCTTGCCGGACAAGTCACGCGTCCAGCAACCTGCGGACAGCCATGACGTCGAACTGCCCGACACCTTCGATGTCAAATCCTTCACTGCGGATATCCAAAATGCGGTCGAGGCCTACAACGCCGACAAGACGGGCACGTTCGACGCAGCCGGCGCGTATGACCCCGAGAGCGAACAGTTCACCGTAGAGCGCGCACGCGCGAACCAACAGCTCGACGGTCAAGTTGTCGAGCGCCTCGCACTCCAAGCGGTCTCGCAGCTCAAAGGGCGCGTCGAACTCGATGCCACCGCTCAGAAGCCCCTTGCCGGAGGCGCAACCGACGAGCAGCTCCAGCAGGCGTGCGATGAGGCAAACAAGCTCATAGGCACCAACATCAACCTCACCATGGGCGGCGCCACGGTCGCAACGCTCGATGGCAAGCAGCTGGCCCAATGGATCACCTTCGACGATGAGCTCTCACCCGCCCTAAGCACCGAACCCGTAACGGCTTGGGTTCGCGAGCTCGCCCAGAAGATCGACACCGTCGGATCGGAGCGAAGCTACACGCGCCCCGACGGAAAACAGATCAAAGTCGTGGGCGGCAGCTATGGTTGGATGAGCGATGAGAAGCAGCTCGTCAAGATGATGAAAGATGCCGTGGCGAATAAGCAGGTGGGAGACATCGAGGTGCCGCTCAAGCAAAAAGCCGCCGCGTTCTCCGAGCACGGCAAGCCGGACTGGAAAGCCTACGTGGATATCGACCTAACGGAACAGCACGCGCGCTATTACGACGAAACGGGCACCATGGTATGGGAATCGGGGGTCATCACCGGCAACCCCAACAAAGGGAACTCGACGCCGACGGGCGTGTATTCCCTGCGCACCAACAACGGCGCCTCCAAACTCATCGGCAAGAAAGACCCCGAAACGGGTAAGCCCGAGTACGAGACCCCCGTATCCTATTGGATGCCCTTTGTGGGAAACGCGATCGGCTTGCACGACGCCTCATGGCAGTCGGCCGCATCGTTTAGCGACCCGAGCGCCTACACGCGCGTGGGAAGCCACGGCTGCGTCAACCTCCCGCCCGACAAGGCCCAGCAGCTGCACGATATCATCCATGTGGGAGACTGCGTGATCGTGCACCAATAACACCCGTGAGAACCAAGGAGGAGCCATGCGCGCGAAGATCCTGCTTGTCGAGGACGACCCGACCATCATCGACACCCTGACCGAGCTTCTGCGCGGCGCCGGCTACACCGTCGATACCGCCGACACGCAGCGCGAGGCGATCGCCATGGCAACCCATCAGACGTATCAGCTGCTCCTGCTCGATGTGACCCTCAAGCAGGGCAACGGGTTCGCCGTCTGCGCGGCGGTGAAGGAGGCCACACCCGAGGTCCCGGTGATCTTCCTCACCGCGTCGGACGATGAGTTCAACACCGTGACGGGACTCACCATGGGCGCCGACGATTACATCGCCAAGCCCTTCCGGCCGCGCGAGCTTCTCGCCCGCATAGCCACCACGATCCGCCGCTCCCAGCCAAGCCGGCGCATCATCTCGCTCGGCGACCTCACGATCGACACCGACCGCGCCCTAGTCGAGCGCGACGGCAAGGAAATCAACCTCTCGGCACTCGAGTACCGGCTGCTGCTTTTGTTCGCATCGAACCCCAACAAGCTGGTCACGCGTGAGATGATCAGGGACGCGCTATGGGACGACGCGGGGACCTATGTGGAGGAGAACACCCTTTCGGTGTACATCAAGCGGCAGCGAGACAAGATAGAACCCGATCCGGTCAAACCGACCGTCATCACGACCGTGCGCGGTCTGGGCTACAAGGCGAAGGCATAGCCATGCTGACACGCAACCGCTGCGTCCGGCGCGCCCTCAAAGCGTCCCTTATCACCGCGATCCTAGCCGGTATCGCGGCAACATGGCTCCTGCTGCCCCTGGGAACCGGCGCCGTGGTGAAAGCGCTCACCGTCTTAGCGGCGGCCTCGCTGTGCCAGGTCGCCATCTTCCTCGCCAGCACCCGCAAGCGCCACCAAGCCATCGCGTCGCTGAGCGAGCGCCTGGACGCGGCCCTCTCGGGCGAACGCGACCTGGATTTCCACGACATGAGCGAGGGCGAGCTGAGTGTGCTGTCCAGCGAGATCGACAAGGTCATCACGCGGCTCAACCTCACCGTGGACGAGCTTGAACGGGAGAAGCTCTCGCTGTCGGACTCGCTCGCGAACATCTCGCACCAGCTCAAAACGCCGCTCACCTCCATCGCGCTCTCCACCGAGCTGCTCAAAAGCACCCTCATCCAAACCCAGGCAGACCCCTCGGCCATCGATCGCATACGAACCATCCAAGGGTTGCAGGAGCACGTCGAGAACCTCGTGGCGGCCCTTCTCAAGCTCGCGCGCATCGATGCCGGCGTGGTTAAGCTCGCACATGTGCCCGTCAATGCGGGACGGCTCGTCCGCCGCGCCTACGAGGGGCTTGCCATCGCATACGACATCAAGGACGTTGGCTGCGCGATCGATGCGGACCCGGCGGCGCAATTCGAGGGCGACCCCAACTGGAGCACGGAGGCATTAGCCAACGTCCTTAAGAACTGCCTTGAGCACACCCCTTCCGGCGGCACCGTGCGTATCACGGCCCGTGAAGACGCGATCGCCTGCCGCATCACCGTCTCCGACAGCGGCCCCGGTATCCCCGAGCAGGATCTCCCCCACATCTTCGAACGGTTCTATCGTGGCTCAGGCGCCGATGACACGCGGGGCAGCGAGGTCAATCCTACGGGCGTAGGCATCGGTCTGTCGCTTGCAAAGAGCCTCGTCAAGTCCCAGGGCGGCACCATCAAGGCGAGCAACATCCCCGCTCCCGACGGATCGGTCGCAGGAGCGCGCTTCGAGTTCATTTTTTTCAAGAATCCCGTTTAGTGACAAAACCGTCACAGGCCGGTCACGAACGAGAAACGCCGTACGTCCACCATTAGTCCTGTCACCATAGACGTGCGCGGGACGGCAGCGACTCGCCCTCCCGCGCAGCCCACGAACATCGGAGGCTCGCGATGAACATACTGTCCGTGGAGCGTCTCACACGCATATACGGTACCGGCGAGACGGCCGTCCGCGCGCTCGACGATGTCAGTTTCGAGGTCGAGGCGGGCGAGTTCATAGCGATCATCGGCAGCTCGGGCTCGGGCAAATCCACACTCATGCACCTTATGGGCGGTGTCGACCGACCCACCTCGGGAACCGTTCGCCTGCAGGGCCAGGATATCTTCGATCGTTCCGATGAGGAGCTCGCGGTATTCCGCCGGCGCGAGGTGGGCTTGGTCTACCAGTTCTACAATCTCATCCCCGTGCTCAATGTGGTTGAAAACCTTTCGCTACCCGTTCTTATGGACGGGCGCAAAATCAACCAGAAGCGCCTGAACAGCCTGATCGAATCCCTTGGCCTCGCAGGAAAGGAGCACTGCCTTCCCAACCAGCTTTCCGGCGGCCAGCAGCAGCGCATCGCCATCGGGCGCGCGCTCATGAACGCGCCTTCGGTCATTCTCGCCGATGAGCCCACGGGCAACCTCGACTCCAGGAACTCCGCCGAGATCATGCACCTCCTGCGCGAATCGAATCGCACCTACAAGCAAACCCTCATCCTCATCACCCATGACGAGGACATCGCCCTCATGGCCGACCGCATCATAGCCATCGAGGACGGCCGCATCGTCCGCGATGAGCGCAGGGCCTAACCATGAGGGAACGCAGCATCTTCACGAGTTTCGCCCTCAACTCGCTCAAGCCGAATCGTCACAGGAGCATCGCCTCCATCGTGGGCATCGCGCTTTCCTGCGCATTGCTCACCGCCATCTTCACATCGGAGAACACGCTCAACGTGAACCTGCGCAACCTCATCGAAGCTCAGGAGGGTACCTGGCAGCTGTCCTTGGATAACGCCCAAAAGCCCGAGATAGATGAAGCGGAAAGCGACCAAGCCATTGATGGCATCTACGTGCAGGACCGCTACGGCAACGCGCTTCTTCCCCAAGGCTTCAACACCTACGGCATACGCTACCTGTCGCTCATGGAATACCCGGATACGAGCCGTACGGACGGCATCAAGCCCGAACCGAAGCTCTACGAGGGCCGCAAGCCGACCTCGCCCAACGAGATCGTCCTGCCCCTCGACCTGCGCGAGACCACCCAAGACGAATATCGCGAGTACGACCAGCCGGGCCCATCGGGAAAGGACGATAAGGTCCAGCCGATAAGCTGGACGGGAACGCTGCAACTCGGTTCGACCATCGATCTGGCGCTGGGCCGCCGCACGATCGACAACGAGGGAACAGGGCAATACCTCAGCGACACCGATGGCGTTAACATGCGACCGGGCAAGGCGCGCGACCAGCTTGCCGAATGGCTCTCCGATGTCCAGCCCGCACGCACCTACACGGTTGTGGGCTTTTACAACGAATCGGTCTGGAACAGCGGAGCCGGGTACACCGCATACTGCGGCCGCGACCCCCAGCACGCCGTAGCGCATAGGCTCTATATCAAAAGCAACGCTAAAACGAGCATGGACCTCGTCGATATCGAGGCTCGTCTCACATCCCATATCGATGAGCGCCCCGTGGCGGAACGGCTCGCATACTCGAGCTATCACGAGGAGCTGCTTCGCTACCAGGGGCTCACGCCCCTCGACGACATCTGGGGCGCCATCCCGACGCTCGCCGTCATCCTCACCGTCGTGGTGCTTGCCGCATCGGTGTCGCTTATCTACAACACCTTCGCCATCGCCGTGGGCGAGCGCACGCGTCAATACGGGTTGCTCGCATCGCTCGGTGCCAGCAAGCGCCAGATCAGGTGGACCGTCTACCTGGAGGCAACGGTGCTGTGCGCCATAGGCATCCCCCTGGGAATCATGGCCGGGCTCGCGGGGACCGCCGCCGTGTTCGACCTGACGGCAGAGGGCATCGGCACCATAGTATCCGAGGGTACTACGGGGCTTAAAATCTCCCACATCATCATCAGCCCAACGGGAATCGCGGCCTGCAGCGTCATCACCATGCTGTCGGTGTGGATCAGCGCCATGGCGCCGGCCTGGAGAGCAAGCAAGGTAACGCCGATCGAGGCTCTCAAAAGGTCGAGGGACATCCGTTCTAGGAAATGGGGCTCGAAGAGTCCACGCGTTTTCGATACGCTGCGCATGAAATTGGGAGGCGTACCTACCTGGCTCGCGCACAAGAACCTATCGCGCGCCAGCATGAAAAAACATGTTGTCGCCGCCTCGCTTGGGGCCTCGGTGGCCCTGATCATCGTCACAGGCGCCATCGCCCAATGCCTCACCGAGGTCAGCGACGGCGTGACGGGAACCGACACCGACATCCTCGTGTTCGGCCTGCGCGAGATCGCCCCGCAGGAGACCCTGGGCGATGCGCTCGATAACATCGGGGAGGTCCAGGATTACCTGACGCAGTCCCCCGATGCGCGCAGCGTTGGATACAACATCAACAGCTACGCCTACGCGCATATTCCCGCGGAGCTCATCAACGCAAAGGGAGCGCGCAGCGGCATGAGGCAGACGGCGTACTTTGAGGACCAGGGTGCCGAAAACGCAGCCCCGGCGCAGGTCGGAAGCGTCTTCGCCCGCAACGGAGACTACTACGGCATGGTCTCGTTCAACTTCGTCGACACGGCAACCTGGAAGGAGCTGCTCCGCCTCAACAAAATCGATGACGGCGCCCTGGACAGCGACGAGAACCCCTACGCCCTCGCCTACATCGATGCCGCGGCCGCCGCCGACGGGACCCCGCACGCGCCCAATATCATCAAGTACTCGGGGCCGATCGATCTGTACCTGGGAATCGAGCTGCCGCAGGAAAGCGACTTCGGAGGTTTCGGCGTTACGAAAGACGGCGTGCAGGCGCTCTACATGGAGGACGACGGAACCGGGGAGGGACGCGCCCTTACGGCCCCCAACGGCGAGGCCTACAGCTCGGACATAAGCGCTCGCCCGCTCGATGAGGCGATCAGGGCCACGCATAAGATCGACATCGCCGGGACCGCGACACGTCTGCCCGAACCGCTGCGCAAGGACGACTCCATGGGCTACCTGAACCTGGTGATGCCCGTCAGCGGGCTCGAGGAGCTCACGGACTGCACCCGCGATGCGATACCCCAAGACCAGCTGACGTCCATGCACGCACCCTTCGGGTTCGCACAGGATGATGAAGGCGAGGAACCGCAGCTCACGCCGGTATTCTTCTTCGACTCGTCCGATCCCGCCAAGACGGGCATCGCGATGCAGGAGAGGATGCAGGCATGCATGGACAGCAAGCCATGGGGCCGTGCGTTCCTCAACAACGTCGCCGAGGAGGCCCGCGCGCTCGCGCTGCTCAAGAAGACCATCATGGTCTTCATCACCTGCTTTGCAGCCGCCACGGGAGCCATCGCCATGGTGAACGTGTTCAACACCATCTCGAGCTCCATCGGGCTTCGTGCGGGAGAGTTCGCCATGCTGCGCAGCTGCGGCATGACCAAGCGCGGCGTAGCGCGAATGATCTTCGCCGAATGCGCGGAGCTGTGCATACGCGGGCTGATATGCGGCGTGGCCCTCGGTCTCGCGGGATCGATGCTCATCAGATACATCATGAGCTACAAGGTTTTCAGCCCAATGCCCTCGTTCCCCACCGCCTGGATGGTGGCGGCCGTCTGCCTGGTCGTCATCGTGCTCGCTTTCAGCGCATGGTACGCGCTGGCCACCGGCAAAAACGCCCCGATCATCGAAACCCTCAGGGAAGACGCCCTGTAGATACAAAAAGGAGACCCCATGAACAGCATTGTCAAGCCTCCCGTCCCAACCGATACCGACAAGCTGCCCGCCCAGCAGCCCGAACTCGAGGGCAGCGACGCCGAAGCCTATGCGGCCCTCAAGGCTAAGCGAGCCGAAAGGCGTCGCAAAACGATACGCCACCGCGCGATCGCCGCGGGCATCGTGGCCGCGCTCTTGGTGGGCGGAGGCATCACCGTCGCCCTCAGGGGCCGGGCCGAGCAAAACCAAAGCATGGAGCCCATCACCGATATGGCCACGCAGGGCACTTTCGAGAACTCCGTCGACGCCAAAGGTAAGCTGGAGCCGATCTCCTCAACCGTCATCTCCCCCGCCATCGACGGCAAGATCGCCACGGTCAACGTTGTAGCGGGTCAGCACGTCAACGAAGGTGACGTGCTCATGACCATCACCAACCCCGAGCTCGATGCAGCCGCGGCAGAGGCCGCCCGCGCGCTCAAGACGGCCCAATCAGACCTTGCCTCCGCACAAAATGCCCTGAAGGATGCCCAGGCCGCGGGTCCGTCGGTCGATCCGGACGGCGCACCCGCGCCCGTAGACCTCACGGCGGCGAAGGACGCGGTGAACCAGGCGCGCAATGCGGTCGAATCCGCGCGCGCCGCCAACGACCAAGCCCAGGAGAAACTCGCTCAAAAGACCGTCAAGGCCCCTTCCTCCGGCAACATCGTGGCGCTCAATGCCCAGGTGGGAGCGAACCTCTCGGATCTGGCCGCATCCGCAGCGGGCGGGGCGAACCCCGGCCCGCTCATGCAGATCGCCGACCTCTCGACCATGAAGGTCACCGTCCAGGTGAGCGAGGAGGACATCGCGAAGGTCGCCGTCGACCAGCAGGCAAAGGCGACCTTCCCGGCGTACCCCGACGTCGAACTTGAGGGAAAGGTGGTCTCGATCGCATCGATCGCAACGGCCGACGGCACCAACTACTCCTACGACGGCAGCCCCATCCCCACCTTTGCCGTAGATGTCCTCATCGAGAACCCCGATCCCAAGCTCAAGCCCGGCATGACCGCCGAAGTAACGCTCACCACGCAAAAATACGACAACGTGGTGATGGTCCCAACCGGCGCGCTGCTCACCGACGATGGATCCTCGTTCTATGTCAACGTGGAGACGGATACCGAAACGCACGATTCGGAGCGCCGCGACGTCACCGTCGTGGCCCAAAGCGACGAGTTCGCGGTCATCGGCCGCGCCAAGGACGCCCCCGCCGACCAGAACCCGGACATGCCCACCTCGCCTGTCAAAGACGGCGATACGCTCGTCATCTCCGGGGGCGATGGGGGCGAAGACGGGCCCCAGGCCGGAATGGAGCTGAGATAGATGGGGGCCGTCATCGACATCAGGCACGTGCACCGCGTCTTCGAAACCCAGGCCGGGTTCGCGCACGTGCTGCACGACATCAATCTCCAGGTGGGTGCAGGCGAGTTCGTGGCCGTCATCGGCCCTTCGGGCTCGGGCAAATCGACCCTCATGAATATCCTGGGATGCCTCGACACCCCCACCTCGGGTCAATATCTACTCGAGGGGCTCAACACGGCGCTGCTCAGCGACGAAGAGCTCGCCGAAATGCGGGCGCGGCGCATAGGCTTTGTATTCCAGAGCTTCAACCTGCTCCCCCGCATGACCGTCCTCGACAACGTGATGCTTCCCATGGCCTACATCGACACGCCCCGTCGCGAGCGGGAGCGCCGGGCCGTGCACGCCCTGCGTGCCGTGGGGCTGCCCGTTGACCACTACGACCACCGCACCAACGAGCTGTCGGGCGGCCAGATGCAGCGCGTTGCCATCGCGCGCGCCCTCGTCAACGACCCGGCCATCATCCTTGCAGACGAGCCCACCGGCAACCTGGACTCCGCGACGGGCCAACAGGTGATGGAGACGTTCAAGCGGCTGCAGGCGCAGGGCAAAACGATCGTGCTCATCACGCATGACCCCGGCGTTGCCGCCCAGGCCGACCGCCAGGTGACCATCCGCGACGGGCGCCTCACGGAAACCGCTCGCCGCTCGTCACTTGCGCACATCCCAACCATCGAAGGAGGCGCCGTATGAAGATACGAGACCTCACCCGCGAGGCCCTTCGGGCCCTCGAGGCCAACCGCGGGCGCAGCATGCTCACCATCTTGGGCATCGTCATCGGCATCGCCGCCGTCATAGCCATGACCTCGCTGATCGGCGGCGTTCGCAACAGCCTGGTTGAGGGCATGGGGCTCAACGCCGCGCGCACCGTCTATATCAACTGCTGGAACAGCATGACCGAGGACGATGTGGATAAGCTCAAGGCCAAGCTGCCCGAATACGAGGACATCCAGTCCGCCGTAGACGGCTTTTCGCAGGTACCGGCCGGAGACAAGACACTCAGCGCCGGCATCATAGGCGCCGATCCCGAGTTCGTCTCCATGCAGGGCATCGACACCAAGCTGAGCGCCGGTCGCTTCTACACTCCCGAGGAGGCGGCAGCCCAGGCAAGCGTCGCGGTGATCGGCCGCAGCGCGGTGCAGCCGCTCTTCGGGGGCTCCGAGGACCCCATCGGCAAAAGCCTCACCCTCAACCGGAAAACCTACACCATCGTGGGCGTTGTCGATGAGGGCGACATGGGCGGCGACTACTTCAACGTGTACCTGCCCAAAAAGACCGCCCGCCGAGACACGGGCAACGCGGGCGATTCGGTCTCGCGCGTGGTGGGCCTGGCGCGCGAGGGAGTCGATATCGAGGCGCTCCAGTCTCAAACCGAGCAGACGCTCGCCCAACTGAAGCACATCGCCCCGGAAGACGCCGGGGATGCCGTGAGCACCTATTCGATGAAATCGGCCATCGACCAGCTCAACGGCTTCATGATGGCGTTCCAGCTCATGATAGGCGCGGTCGCGGGCATCAGCCTCCTTGTTGGCGGCATCGGTATCATGAACATGATGCTCACCAATGTGACCGAGCGCATCAAGGAGATCGGCGTGCGCCGGGCCCTGGGGGCAACGCGGCGCGACATCACCCTGCAGTTCCTCACCGAGAGCGCCACCCTATGCGTGCTCGGCGGCGTTCTGGGGACTGTAGCGGGCTATCTCATCGCCTGGGGGCTCGCCTACGGCGCCACGGCCATGGGACTGGATATAGGCAGCATGATCGGATCGGGCGGTCCCGCCGGAGCCGCCCTGCGACCGGCGATCGAACCTGCGGCCATTGCGTTCGCCGTGGGCATATCCATCGTTGTGGGGTTGGTGTTCGGGTACTACCCGGCGCGAAGGGCGGCGAAGCTCGACCCCGTCGAATGCCTGCGATACCAATAGGAACAATCCGATAGGCACAAATATGGCCCCGTCGACTCATCATCGGCGGGGCCTTGCCATGCGCGCATGGGGCAGAGGCTATTTGCCCGCCCTGTCCTTGTTGAACGCCTTGGGGTCGACCGTGATGCCGCCCGAGGTCCTGCGAACGGCGGCGTGCCGGACCGGCACGGGAGCCTGCGCGGAATCGAGCACGCGAGCGGTATCCGTCTTTTCCGCTTCAATCCCACGAGAGGCAGCAGGAGACGTTTTACGGCCGCGTCCGAGCTTGGCTATAGCGCAATCCCAGCGCTCGTGGATAGAGGCGTTATGGGCGCTTTTAAGGCCCAGGAGCGGAGCCGCCAGAATGGTGGGAGCAATAAAGGTGATGAGGCGCCACAGCAAATAGCCCGCCGTGGCCGCAGAGCCGTAGAAATGCCCCAGGAACAGCGCGAAGCCGCCCTCCGCGCCGCCGGTACCGCCGGGAAGCGGGACGGCGGAGCTCAAAAGCTGCACGAAGGCGCTGGCCGCCATGACCGAGAAGAAGTCGACCTCGTGGTGGCCGAAGGCCAGCATGAGAAAATAAGGTACCAGATAGAAGAATGCCAGCTGGAGCATGGTGATCACCACGGTGAGCGCCATGGAAGACAGATGTCCCGCGGCAAGCTTGAACTTCTCGCTGAAGGAGTGGATCTCGGCGTCGACGAACGAATGCCAGCCCGCGCAGCGCTCGCGAGACACGCCCACGCGCTCGAGAACGTTGATGCCCCAGTGAGACAGACGAATGACCATGCCGGGCATAAGGGCTATCGCGAAGATCGCGAGCAGGATCATAACGTGGCCGCCGAAGCTGAACATGCATAACAGCGTGATGTCCCCGTACTGTCGGGCAAAGAACGGCATGCGCGCGATCATGAGGATGGCACCCCATGCCACCAAACCGAACTGGTACACGATGAAGCGCGTGAATTGGATGGCGCCGGCCTCGCCCACGTTTTGCCCCGCCTTGGTGAGGCGGTAGATCTGCGCAGGCGTGGAACCCATCATCATGGGCGTAAGGTTGCCAAAGAAGATGCCGCTCGCCTCGACCGAGATCAGGTCGCGGATGCCGACGGGCGATTTGGGGTCGAGCCACACCGCGATGGCGTACGCCAGGATGCCGAAGAACAGATAGAGCAGCATGCATACGCATGCAACGGCAAGCCAGGGGATCTGGACGCTTTGCATGGCAGACCAAAACTGCGCGATCTGACCGGTCACCACCAGATACACGATATATCCTATGAGCACGACACCGATGAAGATGGCGCCGCGGCGCGCGGTCTTGTGATCATCGCCGCCCGCGATCTGCGGCTCGACGACGTTATGTTCAGAGACCTGGGCCATAGGCGCTCCCCCGTTCTCGAAGTTGCCCCCATTGTACGTAATGAAAAAGCAGTCCCGATGAGAAGGTCATCCACACGCCGTTATCCTGCGGTTTTACGCACGCGTTCGCAAATCATCCACAAGAATCAACCTATTTTCAAATTCACGCTTGCATTCGACCGCGCACTCCCGTATAGTACTTTCTCGCGCCGATGCGTGAGACACAAACCGATTGGGATGTCGTCTAATGGCAGGACAGCGGATTCTGGTTCCGTCAATGGGGGTTCGACTCCCTCCATCCCAGCCATTGTTTCTCATTATTCGCGCATGGCCCGTTCGTCTAGCGGTTCAGGACGCCGCCCTCTCAAGGCGGAGATCACCAGTTCGAATCTGGTACGGGCTACCAAGAGTTTTCCGGGACACTCCGAGTCCCTCACATATGGCCCGTTCGTCTAGCGGTTCAGGACGCCGCCCTCTCAAGGCGGAGATCACCAGTTCGAATCTGGTACGGGCTACCAAATGTTTTAGGGCTTCTTTGGAAGCCCTTTTTTCTTTGCCCCACCCTCTCCGTGCGCGTTGATACAGGATGAGCCCTCACACGCCGACACCCAACAACGTGCAAAGGCTCATCAACAGTCCCAATGCGTCACGAAAGCTCATGCACCCGCGTGGCAACCCGCCGCACCAACGCCGGCGAATGCGAAACGAGCACCATGCCAAACGGCTCGCGCCTCTGCAGCTCGAGCATGGCGCGCCAGATCTCCGCCTGGGAAACCGCATCCATCATGGCCGTCACCTCGTCGGCAAGCACGTAGCGGGGACGCACGGAAAACGCGCTCACCAGGCAGATGCGCATCAGCTGGCCGCCGGAAAGCTCGCGCACAAAGCGCGCCTCCCACGTACGGTCGATTCCGAGCAGATCCTGTAAATATCTACGGTAGTCGTCGTCCGAGCACGCCTCGGACAGACTGCGCCCAACACGCACGCGCGGGTCCAGAATCGCCTCGGGATGCTGGGAAATAAGTTGCACGGGATGGGGGCCCCGGCGCCTGGCGTGCACATCGACACCATCCGCCAGGACGACACCGGAATCGGGATGCAGATAGCCGGCAAGGATACGGCACAGTGTCGTTTTTCCGCGACCCGAGGGGGCGACCACCGCGACGCGCTCCCCCGCAGCCACCTCAAGATCGACATGTTCAAAGAGCGCATCGGCGCCGGGATATGAAAACGACAGATCAGAAGCCGCCAGAGTCATTTACATGCCCCCTTACCGCAAAAGTCATGCTCGGGCATCGCATGCCACAGTGCACGGGAAAACGGATGCCGGAGCCTCGCGGGATCTTCAAAAGACTCCACCGAGGTTTCCTCAACAACCGTGCCGTCAGCAAACACCGCCACGCGATCGGCAACGCGCAGGGCCAACTCGATATCGTGCGTAATCAGCATCACGGCGCCGCCTTTGTTGGCAAAACCCCGCAGGTCATCGAGCGCGTGAACGGCGAGATCAAGATCCAGTCCGGGCGTGGGCTCGTCTGCGATGATAAGGCGCGGGTTGTCCATAAGGGCGCACATGAGCAGCACGCGCCGGACCATGCCGCCGGACAGCTCGTGCGGATACAGATCCATGACCCCACGGTCCAGGCCATATGACGAGAACAGCGCCTCCATGGCCCGCCGCCGCTTCAAAGAACGCGATCGACCGAGAACCTGCAGCCCCACGGGCATGGTGGGATCGAGATGCTGGGACCCTTGCGGCACAAGCGAGATGCCCCGGCCGCACAGGCGCCGTAACGATGAGGCATCTTGAAGCCGCCCATCGAACCATATCCTGCCGGTCACATATGCGTTGCGGGGAAACGACCCCATGATCGAATCGGCCAGGACCGTTTTACCCGATCCGCTGGCACCCACCACGGCCAAGACCTCGCCCGCATGCACGCTCACCGTCAAGTCCCGCAGCACCTCCTGCCGCACACGAGGAGCCCTGAAGTACGGGGCACCAGGGTCGTACATGTCAAAGGAGACGCTAAGGTCCTCGACCGACAGGAGATGATGGCGCCCGGGGTGATGCGAGGCGGCGGCATGCGTGTGATGATGGTGGTATTCGGCATCAAAATGGTCCATGAGCACCCCTATTCCTGCACGGTTGCGGCGTCCGTGAGACGGCGGACCAAACCCGCCACCGCATCGAACACCATAACGCACGCCACGAGCGCCAAGCCGGGGAACACGGCAAGCCACCAGCGGCCCGTTGAGAGATAACCCATCGACTCGGACAGGATCGTCCCGATAGCGGGCTTATCGGGCGAAAGGCCGAAACCTAAAAACGTGATGGACGCCTCGTGCAGTATCGCATGGGGAAACATGAGAACCATACCCGCAAACAGCTGCGGCAAAAGAGCGGGGAGCACGTGGCGCATGGCGATGCAAGGCCGACTCACACCCAAATGGTCCAGAGTCTCGATATAGGGCAGCGTCAAAACGGAACGGGCCTCCGAACGCAGCACCACCGTCAAGCTCGGCCAGTGCGTGAGCGCAAGGCCGATCGTCACGCCCCAAAACCCCTTTCCGAGCGCATAGCTGATCAGCAGGAGCAAAACGATATGCGGTATCCCCATGACAAGGTCCACGAGCCACGACACGACCGCATCGGCCGTGCGACCGCCCAAGACCGAAACGCAGGCCAATACCAGGGCGATACAGCTGCTCGCCACAGACGCAACGAGCCCCACCCCGAGCGATACGGCAAGCCCCGCAACGGTGCGGCAGAGCATGTCGCGACCCATCCAATCGGTACCGAAGGGATGCGCGGCATCCGGCGCCAAGTTCTTGATGGAGAAATCTGAAACCATGGCATCGTCGCGCAACATCCAGCCGCATGCCAGAATGGCGCAGAAACAAGCAGCGCATGCAACCACCGCAGCCAGAGTCAGACGCCGATTGCCCACGCGCGATCCGACCGGCTCATGCAGTACGTGAGATTCAGGCACCGTCGCACCTCTTTCCATGTATGCGCGGATCGAGGACACTCTGGAGCGTCCTGCCCACCAAGTTGCCCGCAAAAACCACCAGGGCCGTTGCGAGCGCGATCGCAACCAGCAACGGGGCGTCCCCACCCACGCCGGCGGTAACGGCAGCCTGTCCCAAACCGGGATAGCTGAATACCTGCTCCACCAGGACGGATCCGCCCAGCAGTTCCGAAACCTGGGAAAACTGCAGTGCGATGGCGGGGCCCAGCAGATTCCTCAAGCCGTGATGGAGCACGACCTCCCAAGCGGATTCCCCGCGCAGCCGTGCGAGGCGCGCATAGTCGCTTTCCAGCACATCGATAGCTTTTTCGCGCGTATGGAGCGCAACGTTGGCGACACCGACCACCGATAGCGTAGCCGCCGGCAGAACCATATGGTGGATTCGCTGCCCCAACGATACGCTCGCGGAGTCCACGCCGATAGGGACCGAGAACCCGAATGGGAACCAACCCAATGCAACCGAAAAGGCCATGAGTGCAACAAGGCCGATCCAAAAAGACGGTGTAGCGGAGAGCACGAAGCAATAGCCTCGAACGATCCTGTCGGGCCAGCGGCCGCGACAGGTGGCGGCGATCACGCCGAGCGACACGCCCAGCACGCCCGAGACAACCCAGGCGAACGCCATGAGCATAAGCGTATTGCCCGCCCGCTGCGCCACAACCTCCGCGACGGGCTTGTTGAACCGAAGGGACATGCCCAGGTCGCCGTGCAGCGCCCCCTTCGCCCAATGGGCGTAGCGCTCAAGGAACGGCTGGTCGCTGCCCCAGTAGCGCGCAAGCTGCTCGCGCTTCGCCTCCCCCATCTGACCATACGCCGCCTGCCCGACGTTGGCCCGCACGGGATCAACCGGAGAGGTAGAAACGAGCGCGAACGTGAGCAGGCTGACTCCGACCATAAGGGCTGCGAGACGCACGAGCTCCCGCGCCCAGCGGGGCAAGCGATCGATACGGCCGCCCCGCACTTCGAGACGCATGGGCTAATCCCAATTCCAGGCATCGACGTTGTTCACGACCGACCAGCCGTGCCCGTGCGGCTGGAGCTTTTGCTCGGCAACATGCAGCCCCTTGCGAACCCAATACAGATGGTCGACGTTGGCGAGCCACACCCACGTGGCCGCCCCCTGCGGGGCGATGCCCTCCTGGCCGTCCCACTGGGCCTTATGCCAGAACGGATAGGATGCCGCAACCTCGGGCTGAGCCAGCGCCTGATCCAAATAGGCATCGGTCGTGTCGCTCGCATAGCAAGCGTAGTTCATCGTGCCCTTGGAGTAGTTGATCTCGTACACATCCGAAGGCGAGTTGGAACCCCAGCCCCACATAACCGGATCGGTGAACTGATGCTCGTAGATCTCATCCCAGGACTTACCTGCGGGCGTCACCTTGACGCCTATCTCCTTCATCTGGTTGGCGAACTCGTTGGCCATGGCCTGGCGGGCCGAATCGCCGGCGGTGTAATACAAGGTGAGCTCCGCGCGCACACCGCCCTTCTGGCGCACGCCGTCGTCGCCGAGCTTCCATCCCGCACGGTCGAGCAGGCTCTTTGCGCCATCGACATCGGTTTTCAACTTCATGTCATCGCTTGCCCACGGCATACCGTCCCCGATGCTGTAGGCCGGCGTTCCATGCCCGTTGAGCACCTGGTCGATGAACGCATCGCGGTCGATGGCCATGTTGATGGCGCGACGCATCTCCAGGCTGCACGTGACGTCGTTACCGGCCGCATATTCCTTGCCCGCGTCCGTCTTGACCGAACCGGCGGGGATAACCGGGAGATTGAGTCCGCGCGAATCGACCGTCTTATACGCCTCCAAGCCGTAATCAGTCACCTTCTGATCGGCATACGTGGGGCTTGTATAGGCAACGTCCACGCTGCCGCCCTTGACGGCGGCCAGCGCGGCGTCCTCGTCCATGAATACCACGGTGAGCTGCTTGATGTTGGGCTTATCTCCGTAGTACTCGGGATTGACCTCGAAGATCACCTGCTGACCACGATCCCACTGCTTCATGAGGTAGCGACCGGAGCCCACGGGCTTCTCGCCGTACTTGGGACCGTACGCATGCTCGGGGACGACGCCCATGACGGCGAGCGTGTACAGCAAGGCGTTATAGGGCTTGGAAAGGTGAATCTCGACGAGCGTATCGGAGGTGGCAACGGCGTCCTTCACCATGGAAAGGTCGGCCTGCGCCTGCTCGCTGGTACGGATGGTGTTGATGGTGAAGGCGACATCGGAGGCGGTGAGGGGCTCACCATCGCTGAACCTCACATCATCGCGAATCTCAAAGGTCCACACCAGGTTATCCGCGGAGCAGTCATACGAAACAGCCAGATCGTTCTCGAACTCCATATCTTTGTTCGTCACGATGAGCGTGGACTGGACCAGCGGCTCGTGCACGTGCTCGCCGCAGCCCCAATCGATACAGGGGTCGAAACCGGATGCCGGCTCGCTGTCGGGACTCATGGCCACGGTGACGGCAGACTTGGGGCCAACGGACGCGAAGCCGCCCTGAGGGTGCTCGGCGGGTCCGCAGCCGGCGAGAAAGGCGGCCCCGGCTGCACCGAGAACGGCGCCGCCAACCAGGTTGCGCCGAGAAATCATAAGGGTTTGAGAGTCCATTATCAGCCTCCGTGATGTTACACGCTGGGTGTTTCGTGTTACGATACACAAGATGGTAGCACGAATAAACGGCCACGTAGCACAGAGTCACACGTGGCCGATTAGCAACATATGTACAACATGCAGGCTAATCGCGTAGATAGCCCAAAAGAGCATCGCGATCGTTGGGGACCTTCCCGCAAATGGTGGCCTCGAGCGCTCGGTTGAGGGCTGCGCCAACTTGCGGGCCGGGCTTCATACCGGCGGCGATAAGGTCGCCGCCGGTCAGGTCGAGGGTTTTGATGCTGTACGCCTCGTGGTTGGCCACCAGCTCGCGGACCATCTCGCGCATACGCTCGATCTGCTCAACGTAGTAAAAACAGCTCGGGTCCTTACCGAGCGTATCGGCGCGGCGAAGATCGAACAGCTCGCCCATGATTCGCAGAACGTCGACGCCGGAGCGTGACACCGATTGCATAAGGCGCAGCAGGTCCTCGCGCTCGGCCCGCAGCGGCGTATCGTGCAGCCTGATAAGCGTCACGATATCGCGCTCAAGATCGTTGCCCAGTGAGAGCCTGCGGGCGATTGCCCGAGCGATCTGCGCCCCGCGTTCCGGGTGGCCGTAGAAATGACCATTCCCCTGTTCATCGAGGGTGAAGGTCTCCGGCTTGCCAACGTCGTGCAGGAGGGCCGCCCACATGAGGGAAAGCGACGGCGGCGCCGCGGGGTCACCCCCGTCGATACGGAAGCGCGAAAGCTCCCCCGCCACGGTGAGGACGCGGGCCGTGTGCTCGTACACGGTATAGGCATGGTAGCGGCTGTGCTGATCGAAGCCTCGCTGAGCTGCCAGCTCGGGAACGGCTGCGCACATGAGCTCGGGATAGCGGATGAGTGCATCGCCGCCGTGGCGCGATATGAGAATGCCGTTGAGCTCGATGCCCACGCGCTCGTAAGCGACCTGATCGAGCAGAGGCGCGCACGTGGCCAATGCGGAGGCGGTTTGCGGCTCGATCACAAAATCCAAGCGGCAAGCAAAACGCACGGCGCGCAGCATACGAAGGGCATCTTCCTCAAACCGGCGCCGTGGCTCCCCCACCGCACGTATGAGCCGGCGCGCAAGGTCGCCGCGGCCATCGAACAGATCAAGCAGGCCCCGCTGCGGATGCCACGCCATGGCATTGACCGTGAAGTCACGGCGCGCAAGGTCGTCTTCAACGCACGCAGCAGCCTGGACGTCCTCGGGATGGCGTCCATCGGTATAAAAGCCGTCGACGCGATAGGATGTGACCTCGAACCGCTCATCACGGCACACGGCGGTAATGCCACCGAACTTGACACCGCTCTCAACGACGCCTATCCCCGCAGCACGAAGAGCCTGCGCGTTGCGCTCCCAAGACCCGCTGCAGCAGATATCGATATCGTGCCCGCAGCTGCCCAGGAGCGCATCGCGCACCCAGCCGCCCACGATCCAGGCCTCGAGCCCATAAGACTCCAGTGCCCGCAGCACGTCCATGCAGGCGGCAGAGGGCGCGGCGCCGTTGAGCGCCGCGCCGCAGTAGGTGGTATCGACAGCAGGGTGCGCTAGCATGCAAGAGCACCCATGGGGTCCCACGGAGCAAGCTCGACCGGATCGGACTCATATGCCGCGAGCTCCTCGGGGTTGAGATACTTCTTGTCCACAACGACCTGGTACACGTACTCGTCAAACCAAGCATCGGACGCCACATCGTAGCCATCCTTACCATGGTCCTTGCCCCAGCTGTTCTCGATGCGCCAGCTGGTGGGATTACCGTCGGCGTCCAGGCTCACGCCCTGCAGGGTCATGGCGTGCGTCATGAGGGACTCGCCGTAATCCAAGCGTTCCGCCTTGTTGAGGCCGGCCTCGATGGGCAGGTCGAACAGGCCATCCACATCGATGGCGGCGGGATCGAGCACGCCGTCGGCAGACAGGAAGCCCTGATTCACGTCGGAGCCGAACCACACGGGCAGGCCGTCCTTGAGCTGGGCGATGGCCGCGCGCTTGAGGGACTCGATAGGCAGGTTAACATGGCGTACGCCGCCGTCCTCCACCACGTTGCCCAGGAACTTGACGGTATACGACTTGAGATAGGGCTTGTCGGCGGTGGGCGCATTGATCACGGAAACGAAATCATCGAGATTCATATCGACAAACTCGTTGAAAAACTGGACCGGGGTGTAGGTGCCGTTGGCCACAAGCTCATTCTTATCGTTGCGGATACGCACATCGAACGATACGGGCGGCTCTCCCAGGCAGATGGCCAGGAAGCGGTAGCACTCGCTCATGAAGCGCGCCTTGCGCTCGGCAAGCTGGTCGGACGTCTCCCCGGCCGCGATGGCCTCACGAACCTGCTTTGCGGTCACACGCAGGAATCGCGTGAGGTAGATGTCCAGGTCGCTCGTATTGGAAGAGCAGGCGGTCTCGGGCATTGCCTCCTTGGGTACGACACCGTATTTTTTGACCAGGCTGGCGAACATATCCCACTGCCCGCCATCGCACAGCGGATCGGCAAGCAGGAACGACATCTCGCGCGTGGTGAGATCCTGGTCCGCATTGGCCGCGACATTCTCAAAGAAGTAGTTGCAGCGCTCGTACTTATCCCAGAACAACGGGCAGCTCTGGGAAAGCTCGAAGGTCTTGATATCGAGCTTCTTCATGATGCGATAGCGCATGGTGTTGAGGCTTGCGAACATCCAGCAACGACCGGAACGCTGCTGGTCGCAGATATCCCCTTGCTGAAGCTGCACATCGAATGTGGTGGCAGCCTGGGCGACCGCCTGCGGATCGCGAGCCGCCTTGCGGACACCGTTGCCGGTGACGGCGTTGCGGGCATTGCGGTAGGCGCGTGACGCGATGAAATCGGCATGCTGACGCTGAAGATCTTCTTGAGTCATGGCGACGTTCTCCATGGGCATCTCCTTCTTGGTAGGAATCATTTTTCCTAGCATACCCGAGCATGCTGGCAAATGTCGCTCAGCAGGCAACGGAAAACCCGTTTGGTAACAAAAGCCCCGACCTCCACAAGGAAGATCGGGGCTGAAATAGCACGAGTAAAAGACTACTTGCGCTCGAGCTTGCGAACCTCGACGCGCTTGCTGTACTCCTCGACATGGGCGAAGTCTCCCAGGCCGACGCTCTCGGCAACGTTGGCGCCCGTAGCCATAGCGAGCTTGAGGGCCTCCTCGACGTTGTCGCGGTCGTTGTACCACTTGTTGAGGAAGGCGGCCAGGGTGCAGTCGCCGGCGCATACGGAGGAAACCAGCGTGATGTTGAACTGGCGCTTGGCATACCAGATGTCCTCACCGTTGGAGAAGTACGCATCGCCACGGGAACCGCGGGTCAGCAGGACATTCTGGACACCGGCCTCGTGAGCCATCTTCATGGCAACGCGGACCTCGTCATCGGTATCCACCGGCACGCCGAAGATGGCCTTCATCTCGTGATGGTTGGGCTTGATGAGCAGCGGCTTCTTGTGGGCCAGGTCCTTGAGGTGGTTGCTGGAGAGATCGAGGACGACATCGGCGCCGCGATCCTGAGCATGCGTCATGACCTGATCGAGGAAGTCGGCGGAAGCGTGCGGGGGCACGGAACCGGAAACAACCAGGCAGTCCATATCGCCGGTGGTATCGAGAATGCTGTAGAGCTCCTGCTCATACTGCGGGGTCAGAGGGGCGCCGGGGTTGAGGACGCCGTATTCATGCTGACCATCGTTTACATAGGCGCAGATACGAGTGATGCCATCGATCCAGACCGGGCGGCACAGGCAGCCGTACTTCATGGTCTCGTCCACGATGAACTTACCGGTGAAGCCACCGAAGAAGCCGAGGGCGACGGAGTCGACGCCGAACTTCTTGAGCGCATAGGAAACATCGAGGCCCTTGCCATTGGCGGTGTAGCTGGCGGAGCTGGCGCGGACGTTCTCGTCGGGGACGAGGGACGGGCTGGAGACCGTCATATCGACAGCGGGGTTTGCAGTAAGGGTATAGAACATGTTTGCCTCCAAACAAAATGCCGGCCACGCACACGGCGGGCGCCGGGACGCGGCCGGCACAGATACCGAACTACGAGCAGGTCTTAGCGAGCAGCGGCCTCGAGGAGAGCCTTGACTTCCTCGGCGGTCGAGCAGGCAAGCGCACGCTCGGCAAGCTCATCGCACTCGGCCTTGGACCACTGGGAGATGGTCTTGCGAGCACGCAGGACGCTCGGTGCGGACATTGAAAACTCCTCCAGACCGAAGGAGATCAGCAGCGGCTCAAGCAGCGGATCGGCTGCGGCCTCGCCGCACATGCCGACCATGATGCCCGCCTTGGCACCGGACTCGATCACGTTCTTGATGGAACGCAGAACGGCCGGGTAGTACACGGAGTACAGGTTGGAGATGCGATCGTTGCCGCGGTCGGCGCACATGGTGTAACCGATCAGGTCGTTGGTGCCGATGGAGAAGAAGTCGGCCTCCTCGGCGAGCTTGTCGGCCATGAGGGATGCGGCCGGGGTCTCGACCATGATACCGACCTTGATGTCCTTGTTGAAGTCGACGCCCTCGGCGGCCAGCTCGCTCTTGCACTCCTCGACCAGAGCCTTGACCGCACGGACCTCCTCGACGCAGGTTACCAGCGGCACCATGATCCAGATGTCGCCGAAAGCGCTGGCGCGCAGCAGGGCGCGGAGCTGAACCTTGTACTGATCCGGGTTGGCCAGACAGTAGCGCACGGCGCGGTAACCCATGAACGGGTTCTCTTCCTTCTCCATGTGCAGGTAGGGAATCTCCTTGTCGCCGCCCACATCGAGGGTGCGGATGATGACGGGAGCGCCCTTGAGGGCGATGGCGACCTTCTGGTAAGCCTGGAACTGCTCCTCCTCGGAGGGAAGCGCCGGGCTGTCCATGAACAGGAACTCGGAGCGGAACAGGCCGATGGCCTCGGCGTCATGCTCGAGCGCAGCGGGAACGTCGTCGGGAGAGCCGATGTTGCAGGCAACGACCTTCTTGATGCCGTCGGCGGTAACCGTGGGCTTGCCGCGGAATGCCTCAAGAGCAGCCTTCTCCTCGGCAAAGGCCTTGGCCTGAGCCTCGTAGTCGGCCAGGACGTCCTCGGAAGGCTCTGCGACGACGACGCCCTTGGAGCCGTCGACGATGCAGGTCATGCCGTTGGACATGGTGGTGCAGCAATCTGCAACGGAAAGCACGGCGGGAATCTCCAGCGCACGCGCGATGATGGCGGAGTGCGAGGTGCGGCCACCGGTCTCGGTGACGATGCCGACAACGTTCTTCTTGTCGATGGTAGCCGTCATGGACGGTGTCAGGTCGTGAACGACGATGACGGTGCCAGCAGGAAGGACGGAGAGGTCGACGACCTCCAGGCCCAGAAGCTCGGCCAGAATACCGGTGCGGATGTCGTCGATATCGGTAACGCGCTGACGGATGAGCTCCTCGTCGCTCATGGCGAACATCATGGAGAACATGTCGCAGACCTCGGTCAGGGCCTGCTCGGCGCACATGCCGCCCTTGATGCGGTTGGCGATCTCATCGAGCATGAACGGGTCCTTGGCCATGGTGATGTGACCGGCCATGATCTCGGACTCGGCCTCGCCCACGGACTCCTTCATGTGCTCAACCTGCTTCTCGGTCTTAGCGCAGAAGACCTCGAGCGCGGACTCGTAGCGCTGCTGCTCAGCGGCTACATCCTCGACGGTGCGAGCCTCAAACGTCAGATCGGGGTCAACGGCGACGGCAACCTTGCCAATGCCGATACCCTCCGATGCGTTAACTCCCTGGTACATTACAATCCTCTCTCCCCGTTTCCCGACTGCACTCGTACGGGAAACAAAACATAGGCGTCCACGGGTCCGCGGACGCCTATGTCTGCCATCGGTGCGCAGTTCGATTTCGTTACTCGCCGAGACCGCTCTTGATGAGCTCGATAGCGGCAGCAAGGGCCTCGTTCTCGTCAGCGCCATCGCACTTGACCTCAACCTCGGTGCCGCAGGGGATGCCAGCAGCCATGAGCGCCATGGGGCTCTTGCCGTTGACCTCCTTGTCGGGGGCGACAACGGTGACGTCGGAGGCGAACTTGCCCATGGTGGAGGCGAAGAGACCAGCCGGACGCATGTGGAGACCCTGCGGGTTGACGAGGGTAGCCTTCTCAGAAACCATAACCTGACTCCTTTTGAGTAATGCCCGACAGCCATGACTGACGGACACGTAAACACGACGGGAATATTGTAACGCGAACTGGCACTAAATGTGAGTACAACCGCAGAACACGTATGACTCGTGGCGTTTATGCGGCAAAAAGCTCTAACAAGTAGCCGTAAAGTCGCTCCCTCATGCGATCGGCGTCGAAATCGACCGCCAAAACGCGCCTCCAGTCGTCGTCGGACAGGCATCGAGCCGCCGCGGAGACCATGCGCACATGCAGCTCGGGCTGAGCGGACGATGGGAGGACGAGGGCGATGATATGCGTCACCGGACCGTCATCCGCACACTCCCAATCCTTGATGCCACCCGGAACCGTGGCAACGAGCGCGCAGGGACGGGCAACGGCATCGCACTTGGCATGCGGCAGCGCGAAGCCATCGACCAGTCCGGTATCCCCCTCGAGCTCGCGCTCGGTAAACGCGGTACACAGTGCCGTGGCGTCAACCGCGATGGCCAGCTCTTGCGCCCGCTCGGATATAGCCCTCAATGCGTCCGCACGACACGTGCAACCCACCAGCTCGCCCGCAGCCACAACCTCAAACGGCAGCTCAGCCTGCTTATCGGGAGCAGAATGCTGCTCGCGCGAGAAACCATCGATGAGGCGACTCGCCAAACCCGTCCTTTCGACAGCCTCGGGGATGAGATCGACCGCGGAAACGAAGTCCAGTCGCATGCCTCGTTCCTTTCTATGGAATAAAGAATGGACGGCGCGCAGATGCACGCCGCCCACAATGTATGAGAGGGTGCGCCATGGGGGATTCGAACCCTCGACCTTGGGATTAGAAGTCCCCTGCTCTATCCAACTGAGCTAATGGCGCGGATGTAGCTCCTAAGTATATACGTAATCACTACTGAACGCGAGAGCCAAAGAACCGGTACTGGATAGTCCGAAGCTCTTCGGACGCGGCGTAGAACGGACTCTCGACGTCATCGAAGCTGTACCAGACACCGTCGGATCCCATGTAACCGTTTACGTTGACGCATGCGAGCTGCTGCTGCAGCGTCAACACGGCCTTCTGCTGATCCAGCATGGGAGCACCGATGAGCTGCAACAACTTGGGCCCCAGGGCGTTGAGACCCATATCCAGCCGCTCCCCCTCCTGAGCACTTCCCTCTATATCATAGTTAGACCAGATAAAGTAGGGGGTACGGTGAACACGTTGGGTGTGGCTCAGCTGATCCTCACCTGGGAACAGCATATCGTTGAACTCCCCGGTAAATCCGGGCTGGTGGTCCCCGAAGAACACCAGGACAACGGGGCGATCGAGTGCACGCAAGCGATCGATAAACCAATCGAGGTCATCATCGGAGCGCTTGATGCACCCGATGTATTCGTCCACCTGCGAAAGTATGTCATCCCCCATACCATCGAGGGACACCTCGGTGCTATACGGCTCGGGAATGTTGTCGAGAACATAGCCGCCATGGTTGGCCATGGTCAAATCGAAGATGAATTGGGGGTCATCGTCCTCCTCGAGGCGTTCGAGCACGCGCTCGTACGTAGCTTTGTCGGAGACGCCGGCATGGAAGGACTCCGCACCCGCAAAATCACCTATCGTGTGGAACTCGTCGAAACCCATGGCATCATAAACCGCGGTTCGATTGTAATTTGCACCGTTATGGGGATGATACGCAACGGTATCGTAGCCGAGCTCCTTGAACTGTGCCGGAAGGGTATTCACGCGCGACAGGTCGTATATCGTATATGCCATTTTTGCAGCACCGTTATACCCCATGCTCGCGCTCGAAAAGAACTCGAACTCGCTGTTGGCCGTGCCTCCACCGGTAACCGAAGGGACAACCGACCCGCATAGCAGGGCATCCGGCAACGCATCGGGGTAACGGGCGCCGTCATACGCACCATTGAATGTGGTGAAAATCGACGTGTCGGAATAGGATTCATTCATGACGGCGACAACAGAGGGCTTTTCCTGAGCGAATTGAGCCGAGGCGCCGGAGCTTCCGCGGGAAGCGCCCTGGGACCTCTCAAACTCATCGGCGCAGCCCTGTATGAGCTCGTCGGCCCGGGCCTCACTGTAATCTTCGGGAATGGGTATCTCGAGATTCTGCGCAAGGGTTACGAACGAGGGGATAAAGCCCTGATACTTGTATATTCCAACCGGATCCCAGCACATGGTATCGGTATCGATCACCTCGGATAGCTTCACGTTGGAAAACAGGCAGGAAACGCCCACCGCACCTACGCAGAACAAAGCTATATTGGCGCCGACGGAAGCCAAGCGAGCACGGCCATGCTCCACCAGCCCCGGGAAAAAGGATAACGCGACGGCCAGCAGCGCGGCGGCGCTCAGGCATCCAAACAGTTCTTGCGAAAGGCTGAACTCATATCCCCCAGCGACGGCGGCAGCGGTGCGCAGGGACAGAACATCGCTCGGAACGATGGCCGCGCCCTTGAAGCTCATCACGAAGAACTGAGCGAGGCCGACGCCCATGAATAGCAGCGCGCCGAATGCGATACCGAACGTGGAACGCTGAAAGAGCAGGTATAAAAGAGCAAAAATAATACCGAGGATGACCAATGATGCGCAGGCCATCGTGACCGGCATGGCACCCAGGGCGTCGTTCCAGGGCAATTCCACAAGGACGAAACTCGTAAACACCGCAAAGAACATCAGCACGAGGTCACGGGCGATGACGAGAAGCCTCATGGCAACTCGAGGCGCCCCGTTATCGAGCTTGCGCTGCAGCAAATACCGGACGGGCGCACACGCGGCACCTAAAGACAGGGCGAGGATCAGCCAAGACACTCCCCTTATCTGGGGCCCGAGAACGCCCGCTGCATGCAAAACGCACACGAGCAGCGCGAGCAGCTCCAAAAACGCCGACCAAGCGCACGCATGGATAACTTCGGATTTGCCCTCGCTCCATTTGCGGCGCGCGAGCAGCACGCACGAGCAAACGGAGAGCAGCAGGCCCATGGCCGTAGATAGATACCGCACCAATATCCTCACCCCAATGCATAACGTAGCCTGGACTCGAAACAGTAGACTACCTTAGCATTTTTACAACAAGCTTGCCGCGAGCTTACAGCCCAAAATAAGCACTGTCCTTATTGAGGTTGGGGTTGGTATACGGATCGCCATCGATAAAGACATCGGGCCATTTTGCCGTAAACAACGCCTGCTCGCGTTTCCAGCGAACGAGCTTTTCCGCATCCGCCACTTCCCTGCCACGCGAGACGAACTCGTGATGGTAGAGCTCGGCGTAGGGCGTATAGACAACGAGATACCCCCGCGCCCTCAGCGCGAAGCAGAAATCGACGTCGTTGAAACCGACGGCAAGCTGCTCGTCATATCCACCGACTTCATCGAACGCGCGACGCGAAACCATCTGGCACGCACCGGTTACAGCGGAGAAATTGCCGGGACGCGCGGACCGGGAGAGATATCCCTCCCATGACCGCGGAAGATCCTGGTTGCAATGGGCAACGGCTCCATGCGGTCCAACGAGAACACCGGCATGCTGGACCAGGCCGTCGGCAAAAAACAACCGGGCACCGACAACGCCCACTTCCGGACGCATGAGATAGCCGAGCATCTCGGGGATGAACCCGTCCGTGATGGCTTCGGTATCGTTGTTGAGCAGCAGCAGATACTCGCCGCGCGCCCGGGCCACGCCCAAGTTGATGAGCTTCGAATAATTGAACCCCATGACCAGATCGGACGCGTCGAAAACGGAGAAACGGCCCGGGAACTCAGCACCCAACCGCTCATAGCAATCAAACGTCCGCCGATCGGAGCTGTGATTCTCGACTACGAGCACATCGAAGTGCTCATATCCCGCATGCTGGAATACGGAGCGAACGCAGCGTTCCAAAACATCGCTATGATCGCGCGATGGAATGACCACGGTGACCAAGGGGCTCTCCTGCGGAAGACCGTACGAAACACGATAGACGAACGGAGCATCAAGGGATGTGATCTCGGCAGGGATACCGCGATGATCGAAATGCCGTTCAAGGGCAAGCCGCCCGGCCTCGACAGCATAAGGCTTGCTTTGGGCGTTATCGCCGCTCGTGGATCCCTCGTGCTCGCGCCAGTGATACAAAACACGAGGCACATGCTCGACATGGACCCCGGCGGCAACGGCGCGCAGCGTCAGGTCATAGTCTTGAGCGCCGCAAACCGACTCATCGGAGCAGCCGATCTCATCGATCACCTCTTTGCCCACGCAAAGAAAATGGGTCACGCAGTTATGACTGTAGAGCAGGTCGAGATTCAAACGGGTTTTGAAGATGGGCTGGCGCCAGGCGCCGTACGCGGTAAAGAGGTCCTCATCGCAGAACAGCAGCGATCGAGCGCCCTCGCGAGCAAAAACGCGCGCATAGCAAAATAGCGCATCAGGCTCGAGGACGTCATCGTGGTCTAGAAACGCGATGAAATCCCCCGTGGCGTGCCGAATGCCCTCATTGGTGTTGCCCACGATCGACGTGGATTCCCCCGCGTCGACCACCCTGATCCGATCGTCATGAAACTCGGCCGCAACGGAACGCACGATGCCATCCTGAGGAGAGCCGTCCACCAAGAGCAGCTCCCAATGCGGGTACGATTGATCCATGACCGAGTGAACGGTTTGCTGCAAGAAGGCTCGATCGGAGCGGTAGCACGGAACGACAACGCTGAAAAGCCCGCGCGGCGCAAGCGACTCGCAGCGCTGTTCGTGCAGAAGGCCGGGCCCGGCAGCATGCTGCGAAATCCACGATGCGTATCGTTCATCGTCGGCGCGAGCATCGCGCATATGGTCCCACGACTCAAACTCGCGGAAATGCCAGAAACGATCATCGCAGGAACAAAACCCGTTCCCCACGCGACCTTCCTTATCGAACGCCTCCAACGCAAACTCCCTGCAGCCGACGGGAAGCTCGATGGAGTAGAACATGCGATTGATGGCGACCCCATCGGAAGAGACCGTGCCGCGCTGGTCCTCGAATACGTGGACGACAAAGCGGTCCGCCCCAGAAGCGGGCGGCGTGACAAGACGCAGCTCGGGAGACACGGCGCAATCGCCGGCCCAGCTCACGCAAACACGCCAGATCTCGCACCCGTCACCCCGTAGGAACCTATCGAGCGTGGGGCGAAATCGCCCAGCGAACCAATCCTGCTGATAACCCTTGAGGGCGTTGACGGTCGCGGAATCGAAACGGTATCTATAACTGGATTCCCAGCGCGCCCGCGAACAGCTCACGGAAAACGAATCCTTCTCCGAGCCCCGCTCGAGCGACACCTCGAAAACACATCGAGAAAAGTACGGAAGAACGGCAACATATGCCGCATTGGTGCCGAAGCGCTCGCTCAAACGGCCGGAGAACGGGAAGATCTCCGCAGGGACGCTTTCGCGCGCGCCCCTCAGGCACGCGGAAATCCGTGGGACCGCTTCCTCGGCTAAAGGCGCATCGCCCAACAGCAGAACGTACAGACGGCCATCGGCGCGAACGGAAGCATGGGGGCGGAAGTGCATGATGAATTACCTACCAAGTAAACGAGCGAGGGCGGCCCGCTTGCCATACTGTTGAGCATAGTACGAAAGAGCGAGCCTCTTACGGGCCAGCGGGGATTCGATGCGCGAAAGGCAAGCCTCTTCCAGCATTTGCCCGGTGTACTTGGGCAGCCCCAGGGATGTAAGCTCCTGAGAGCTCCAGCACGTATGAAGCGCATCTTCAACGCCTTGCGCAATTCGCCCATAGTCCTCATTGGAAAACTTGAGTGCACCGTAAAGGGCAAAGTCGAGGGCAAACGCAACGAATTGAGCCGGACACAACGGCGCAGACCCGCTCGCCTTCCATTCGCGACATATCACCGTCAGGATTTTGACATGTTCCCCCATTTTATACACGGGGTCGTTCTTCACCGTCGTCATGAGCGACCCGGCGCGGGAGGCTCGATAGTTGTACAGCTTGTGCGAGGAGAATACCGTCTTGCGGCTACGGGGATAGACGGCGAAGTGAAACACCTGATCCTCGCCGAAGCGCACGGTTTCATCAAAGCGCAGACCCTCATCGCGCAAAAACGCGGTGCGGCACGCCGTGCGCCAGGCAAAGGGTCGGGACTTCTCCTTGAAGAGTATGTCGGGGTCGAAACCATCGTATACGGCATCGCCTGGCGAAAGAACATCTTCCAGCCAGGGATAGGCGGCCTCGGGGGGCACGATATTGGCACCATAGGTAAACACGTCGTACGACTCCTCGTCGAAACGACGCGCAATCTCTTCGCAGCAGGTGGGAACTATGGTGTCATCGGAGTCCACGAAGCAAAGGACCGGGGACGAGGCGGCTTGTATGCCGGCGTTGCGTGCAGACGAAAGGCCCCCGTTTGGCTTGCTGACCACGCGGATCCTGTCGTCCCTAGAAGCCCAGCCCCGCAGGATGTCGGCAGAGGAGTCCGTGGAGCCATCGTCCACGCAAACGATCTCGATATCGCGCAGCGTCTGACCGGTGATGGAAGCGAGGCACTCATCGAGGTAGTCCTCGACATTGTACACGGGGACGACGACGCTCACGCGACTCATGCGGCACCGCCCTCGCTGTTGAGGCGGCGGACGGAATGCTTGAACGTTTTAAAGGCCAGGACCTTCATGACCAGCGGAATCCCACCAAGACGCAGGTAATGCCTGAAGGAATTGAGCTTACCGGGTGCGGTGAACTTCGAACGGTAGCCGTCGAAACCCTCGGGATCGGACATGAGCGCTCGCAGGTCGGCCTCCGCCCACGGCTCGAAAAGCTCGAAATCGATCATACCGAGCTCATCGTCTTTGCGGAACTCCCGAGAGGCGTGCTTCAGGAAGTCCAGCCTAAGGTCCTTGGAGAGACGGTCGTAATTCCACATATAGCTATCGAACTTCATGCGCTCGCAGATACCGCGCAGCGCGGGGTCGCCCGAGCAGTGCTCGTCGATAAACCGTTCCATAGCGGCATACTCATCGCATACGCACAAAGCTTTACCTGCAGAATTGACCGAAGATGCCTCGTTATCCTGTCGATACGACAAGATGGGCTCGCCGAGGAATGTTGCGCGCTCGGCCGAAGCCCAAACCTTGAAATTGAAGCCGGCATCCTGATAGGAAGCGCCAGGCGTCTCAAGGAAACGAATGCCGTTGCGCTGCAAAAACGAACGGCTGTACAAAGCGGACCAAATAGAAGGCTTGCGGAAGAAAATCGCAAGGTCGTCCAGGGGCCTCATCGTGCGACCGATCTCCCGATCATCAACGATGCGGAACTGACGCCGATGCTCCTCGGGTGTAGACCAATAGAGCCAGAAATCGGCCTTTACGACATCGGAATCGTTCGCAAGGGCAGCATCGTGAAGAAGCTCGAGTGCACACGGCTCGTAGAAGTCATCGGGTTCGAGAATCGCCATGTATGATCCAAGGGCAGCATCCAAGCCGATATTCATGGAAGCGCCGTAGCCGGAATTGGATTTATCGATAAGTCGAAACCTGGGATCGCGCTCCATGTAGGAACGAGCGATTTCGACCGAGCCGTCAGTCGAGCCATCATTGATGACCAATACTTCAAAATCGGTAAAAGTCTGAGCGGCGAGCGAGTCGAGCGCCTGCGAAAGATACTTCTCCGTATTGTACGTAGGAACGAGAACAGAGACCTCGGGCTTTGCAACCCGAGGCTCTGAAATCGTCACGTTGTCCAGGACTCCAGTCAATGAGAACACCAACCTGAAAAGCGTGCGTAGTTGTTTACAGTGTCGAGACGTACTCCTCGAGCTCGTCCTCCCAGTCGCGCGGCTCGAAGCCGGCGGCGCGGATCTTGGAGAGGTCGAGGTCGGAGTGCTCGGGACGCGGGGCGATCGGCCCCTCGGCGGCGGCGTAGTAGTCGGCGGTTGAGACGTGCTCCACGGCGGCGCCGTTGCCGTTGGCGAGGTCGAACACGCGCTCGGCGATTCCCGCCCAGGACTCCACCGCCCCGGAGCCCGTGAGGTTGTACGTGCCGTGCGGGGCGGGGGCGCTGGGCTCCACGTCGCCGTCGCGGTAGCCGAGCAGGTGCAGGATGCCCTCCGCCATCTGGTCGGTGAAGGTGAGGCGGCCGAGCTGGTCGTCGACCACGGTGACGCGGTCGAGGGCGTCTGACGGTTCGGCGACGCGGTCGGAGAGCGCCCTCATCGTCTTGACGAAGTTGCGGCCGTCGCCGATGACCCAGGAGCTGCGAACGACGTAGTGGCGCGGGCAGCCGGCCACGGCCAGGTCGCCCGCGGCCTTGGACTGACCGTAGACGGACAGCGGGCTGAGGGGCTCGTCCTCGGGGTGGTTGCCGACGGTGCCGTCGAAGACGTAGTCGGAGGAGACGTGCACCAGGGCGATGCCGTGCTCGGCGCATGTGCGGGCCATGAGCGCGGGCCCGGTCGCGTTGGCGGCCCAGCAGGCGCGGCGCCCCTCGGGGGTCTCCGCGGCGTCGACGGCGGTGTACGCGCCGCAGTTGATCACGGCGCCGTACAGCGACCAGTCGTACTTGGCGTAGTCGCCCGGGTCGGATAGGTCGAAGGTGTCGATGTCGCAGTAGTCGAAGCCGGGCAGGCCGCGGGCCTCGGCGGCGGCGCGCACGGCACGACCGAGCTGGCCGTCGCAGCCGGTGACGAGCGTGCGCCTCGGCGCCATGGGCAGCGCGTCGGCGAGCATGGGGTGGCCGCGGTCGGCCTCGGACAGCTCGCACTCGGACAGCGGGATGGGCCAGTCGATGGCGAGCTCGGGGTCGGCCAGGTTGACGAAGGTGTAGGTCCTCTTGAGCTCCGCCGACCAGTGGGCGTTCACCAGGTACGTGTAGGCGGTGCCGTCCTCGAGGGCCTGGAAGGAGTTGCCCACGCCGCGGGGCACGTAGATGGCCCTGGACGGGTCGAGCACGCAGGTGAACACCCGGCCGAACGACTCGCCGGGGCGCAGGTCGACCCACGCGCCGAACACGGAGCCGGTCGCGACGGAGATGTACTTGTCCCACGGCTCGGCGTGGATCCCGCGCGTCACGCCGCGCTCCGCGTTGAAGCTGATGTTGTTCTGCACGGGGCCGAAGTCCGGCAGGCCGAGCGCGCCCATCTTCGCGCGCTGCCAGTTCTCCTTGAACCAGCCCCGGGAGTCCCCGTGCACGGGCAGGTCGAACACGAGCATCCCGGGGATGTTCGTCTCGGTCGCGGTCAGTTCCTTCTCGAATTCGAGCGCCATAAAGGCCGCCTTTCTCATGGGGATGGCCGTGCCCCGCCCCCCCGCCGCTCGGGCTCGGGGCGGGGCGCGGCCGCGCCTGCGATGCTCCTACTGGCCCTGGGCGCGGTACCTCGCCTCGGTGGCCTCCTTGGCCGGGCGCCACCAAGCCTCGTTGTCGCGGTACCAGGCTATGGTCTCGGCCAGGCCGGCGGCGAAGTCGGTGTGCTTGGGCTCCCAGCCGAGCTCGCGGCGGAGCTTGGTGGCGTCGATGGCGTAGCGGCGGTCGTGGCCGGGGCGGTCGCGCACCCAGTCGAAGTCGTCCTCGTCCCGGCCGAAGGCGCGCAGGATCTCGCGCAGGACCGTGAGGTTGTCGAGCTCGCCGTCGGCGCCGATGAGGTAGGTCTCGCCGATGCGGCCGCGGGTGAGGATGCACCACACGGCGGAGCTGTGGTCCTCGGTGTGGATCCAGTCGCGGACGTTGCGCCCGTCGCCGTAGAGCTTGGGGCGGACGCCGTCGATGATGTTGGTGATCTGGCGCGGGATGAACTTCTCCACGTGCTGGTAGGGCCCGTAGTTGTTGGAGCAGTTGGAGATGGTGGCCCTCACGCCGAAGGTGCGGCACCAGGCGCGGACGAGCAGGTCCGAGGCGGCCTTGGTGGAGCTGTACGGCGAGCTCGGGCGGTACGGGGTCTCCTCGGTGAAGCGGGCCGGGTCGTCGAGCGCCAGGTCGCCGTAGACCTCGTCGGTCGACACGTGGTGGTAGCGGACAGCGAATTTGCGACACGCCTCGAGCAGGCGGTAGGTGCCCTCCACGTTGGTGCGCAGGAAGGGCTCCGGGTCGGCGATGGAGTTGTCGTTGTGGGACTCGGCGGCGTAGTGCACGACGGCGTCGTGGCCGGGCACGAGCTCGTCGAGCAGCGCGGCGTCGCAGATGTCGCCCACCACGAGCTCCACGCGGTCGGCCGGCAGCCCCGCGATGTTCTCGCGGTTGCCCGCGTAGGTGAGCTTGTCGAGCACCGTCACGTGCACGCCGGGGCAGTTGTCCACGACGTAGTGCACGAAGTTGCTTCCGATGAAGCCGCAGCCGCCCGTGACGATGATGTTCCTGGGCTCGAAGGCCTCCTGGGTCATGTTGGTCCTCCCTAGTACTCGGACACGCGGTTTATGATCTCGCCGGCGGCGACGCGCTTGAGGTGCTTCCCGTACTCGGACTTGCCGTAGCGCTCGGCGCACTCCAGCAGCGTCGCGCGGTCGATCCAGCCGTTCTCGTAGGCGATCTCCTCGAGCACGGACACGGGCATGTCCTGGGAGCGCTCCACGGCGCGGACGAACTCGCCCGCCTCGTGGAGGGACTCCATGGTGCCGGTGTCGAGCCACGCGTAGCCGCGCCCGAGGGTCACCACGGACAGCAGCCCGTCCTCCAGGTACATGCGGTTGAGGTCGGTGATCTCGAGCTCGCCGCGGGCGGAGGGGACGACCTCCCTGGCGCGCCCGCACACGTCGCCGGGGTAGAAGTACAGGCCGGTGACGGCGTAGGAGCTCTTGGGGCGCTCGGGCTTCTCCTCGATGGAGACGGCGTTGAAGGACTCGTCGAACTCCACGACGCCGAATCGCTCGGGGTCGTCGACGTGGTAGCCGAACACGGTGGCGAGGCCCTTCGTCTCGGCGTTCTCCACCGCGCGGCGGAGGTGCCGTCCCAGGCCGTTGCCGTAGAAGATGTTGTCGCCGAGGACGAGCGCGCAGGGCTCGCCTCCGGCGAACTCCTCGCCGATGACGAAGGCCTGCGCGAGGCCGTCGGGGCTGGGCTGGACGGCGTAGGACAGGTTCACGCCGTAGTCCGACCCGTCGCGCAGCAGGCGCTCGAAGTTGGGCAGGTCCTTGGGCGTCGAGATGATCAGGATGTCGCGGATGCCGGCCATCATGAGGACGGACAGCGGGTAGTAGATCATCGGCTTGTCGTAGACCGGCAGCAGCTGCTTGCTGGTGACGGTGGTGAGCGGGTACAGGCGGGTGCCAGAGCCGCCCGCGAGGATGATGCCCTTCATGGAAAAGCTCCTTCTTGGAATCAATATTGATTTTGCAATTGTACCGCTTGTTGCCAAATCAGAGAAATCCCGGAGCAGACTCAGCGAATGGGCACAACATCGAAGGAGACTGCGGAGTCGGCGCCGCCGTATACCGGAACAAGCAAGGCATCCCCATTGCTCGAAACCGAAGGGCGAGAGTACCCCGGCGCAGTACCCAATAGCATTACGGATGACGGGTTTTGCGCATCAAAGGCATACATCTCCGCGTGCTCAAGCTGCGAGCCGCTACCCCAGGTAAAGAATCTATCCGAGATGGAACCTATGACCGTAGGGCTGAGCGTGTGGATCCAGGAGATGGGATCTGAGAACGTCTCCCCCCAAATCCCCACATAGCAGCCAGAGGGCTCAACCGCGTTTGAAAAAGCGACGACGTGGAGTTTTTTAGAGGCCCAAACGCCCGAGATGCACCAGTTGGACTGCGCGGAGTCGACCGTCAGTACATCTTTTTCGCCATCGCCGCCATCAAAGACGAGTCGGGAGTAGCCGAGCATATCGTCACTCGATTCTATACGGTCGGTCGCGTATAGGACGCCGCCGTCCACAGCCCAAGGAAAACTACCGGCACCGACGATGTTGCGCTTCCCGTTCTTCAGAACATATTTCAAAACCTGGGGGGACCAGGAGTCCCCGCGTTTAACGTTGGATGCGTAGAAAACATCGTCATCGTTCATGGTCGGAATAATCTCACCAGGAAGCTCGGGCGTATCGCTTGAGCCGTTGAGCTCCTCGGCCGTATCGAGAACCTTGGTCTTGTTGGATGCGGAGTCCCAATAGCTGAGCTGCCAGTTGTTGATGCCGACCTGATACGACTCGTTGAGCGTGGCCGAATACCACGTTACCCCATCCTCGGAGCCGGACCCATCGCGGGGCTCATAATAAGGATCTTTGGAAACATCCGATACGGGCTTGGGACCGCGCTCGGTAATAACCGATGCAGAATAAGATGTGAGGACATCGGGCGTTTTAGAGCTTGAGCCGAAAACCTTGTTACTGGAAATGGGAAACGAGCCTATCTGGGAGAAATCGCCGCCAAAAGACCACGCGACCTTCCAGGAGGATTCACGGGTCGAATCTTGGACCTCGAGGATGGGGGCAGTAGGGTCGGCTCCCAAGAGTTTGAAAGGAAGGGCGGGGTTCTGCTTGGCATCTTGAGCCGAGGGGGTGTCGAAGACCTCCACGTTTTGATCGGGCTCGACCGTGTCCTTGCGTGCATCCCCATGGAGACGCGAAAACAAGTAGGCACCGCCACAAAGCGCAGCCGCAATTAATACAGCAGAGACAATGAGCGCGCGCTTGCGTTTAACCATGTCGACAGAACCCTCCCCTTTTGATTTGTTACACCGGTACGTACATACCGATATGCTGTTTGCCGTCCCCCATGATCTCATGCTGGCAATACGTGGTGATGAAATTATTGAAGCTGGGGTACTCAAACTTCCGGCTCGCCCCGCCCCACAGGACCTTCGCGCCGGGGTCGGCGATGATCACATGGTCGTTGGCGTTGTTGTAGCCGTCCACAACCATGATGTGGGAGAACGTGCCGTTGTTGTGACCGTTGAAATGCGGGCCGCCGCGGCGCTCCTGTGCATCGACCGCAGCCGCCAGCCCTCGATCGTACGAACGCATAACCGCATCGCGGGCCGCACCATAAGAAGGAGTATGAAGCGTGGTATATGCTCGATATCCAAGCCAATCGTTCATACCGCGCTCAAACCAGCGATCGTTAAAGCTGGTGAAATGGTAGGCATCGGTATGCATGTACTTGGCGACGTTCCATACATTGAGCGGCGTGCCGTTGGCGGAGCCCCACTTGCCGGCCGCCTCGAGTATCATCTGGCCCGAAGTGGGACCGCAGTAGAAGTTGTTGGGCTGACCATGCCATGGAACGTTGTGATACTGCCAACCGGAGACGGCCCCACAGCCGGTACCGACACGCCCCTCGCGCTGGCCATGCTCCATGAAGTGGCGGTAGTACGCCGGCCAGTTCACAGCGAAGGCGCGACGAAGGTCCTCATACTGGTTGTAATAGGAGCGCACGTCAAAGCCCTCGCAACCACGACGGCGCTCACGCATGCCAGAGTTGAGGAAGTGATCGAGCGTTGCCTGGCGGTTGTTGCCGAACGCCTGCTTTACATCGGGATTGTTGGCTCGATAGTACTCATAGTTGTAGACGGCCTTGTAGGGAGCCTCTTCATCCGTGGCGTAATCGTTGGAATAGCCGTTCTTCCAGCAGTACTCAAGCGTGTGGTAGACACTTGAGGAGACAGCGATCTCACCGCCAAAGACATAGCCGCCCGATATGGAAGCGCGATTGTCAGAGATGAAAGAGGTCAAAGGCAAGCGATTGTAGGTGGACGCGATTACGAGCACGGATCCGTTCTTTCCGCAAAGGCTCGCTCCTGCTAGAGCATCATAAAAAGTGGAGCCCGTGGCAACGGCCGGAGCGGTAAGGTTCATGCCATGATTCAGCTCCCAACGTGCAATCGCGTCGCTCGTCTCATACTCGGTTTGACCATAAATACGCTCATGCGATGTTGCCCCAGCGGAATTAAGTTGCCCCTCAACAGAATTGGAGACCGCGATAGGGCCGCCAACAATCACAGATTTCTTAATCCCAGAATGGGCAATGAAATCGCATTGGGAAGAGAGCAGCGTGTTGGAGCCAGAGGCGCAAATGAGAATGGGCGATTTCGTTGCATATGCGTAGGGCGCAATTGAGAGCGCATCCTGAAACGTGGTAGAGGTAGCCACGATTACCTGGGTTGCAGGCTTCATCTTTTGAACAAGCTTGGCGATCTCGAGCGAAGTCCCCTGCTGATCCTGCCCGTAAACTCGTGTGACCTCTGAGCAGCCGGCAGATTTAACCTGGGCATCAACACCGGACGCAATGGCAATGGGTCCACCGCAAATATAGGCATGTTTTGCACCCAGCCGCTTTATTTCATCCCTTGCCTGCCACGAAAGGCTATCTTTACGCGTAAGCAAAACAGGACAGTCGAGCACGCCGGCAAGTGCGTTAGCTGCCAGGGCATCCCAAAACGTTGCATCGGTGGCGATCACTACATTCTCACTCGTGCTCCATCCCGTCTTGGAGATGGCCTGCATGGTGTCGAATTGGTCTTTACCAAAGATGCGAGACCACCCAGAAACGGAACGGGCCGCCGGCGATGACACGGGCTCCGCAACGACGTCGTTAACCGATGCATCCTGAACGATACTCTCCGCATCATCAACTAATTTCTCAGAATCGGTATCAGAGATATCGGTGTCAGCCTCTTCGCTCGCGGCATCTTGGTCCTGCTGAGCAGGAAGCGCAGCCGCCTGATCAGCCTGAACCTCACCGCCGGTTGTCGCCGACTCTTCGGCGTAGGAAACGCCGGGTGCGGCAAGTAGACCAACTACCATCATCGACAAAATGACGCCTCGATATTTTTTCAACATGCGGCTCCTGACCCCGAATTAACTTTAGAAATAATACCGCAAATAAAGAACCCACCGATCTTGATATCGATGGGTTCTTTAAAAATAGACTTAACCGAAGTAGGAACGTAACAATGCGTTCCAGGTTGACCTTGAGACAGCGATTTCGCCGCCGAACACCCTGCCCTTTTCAACCTGACCGCGATGCTTTGCAACGAAATCGGTTAAACAAACTCTATTGTAATCTGAACAGATTACCAGAACGGAATTATCCTTGCCGCACAGCGCTGAACCAGATAGTGCATCAAAGAACGTCGTGCCCGTTGCAACCGCCATATTAGACACAGTCATGCCATGGGAGATCTCCCAGTTGGCAATTGCAAGAGACGTCTCGTACTCCGTCTGGCCATAAATACGCTCAACGGAACCGACACCAGCAGATTTAAGTTGGGCATCTACGGTCGAATCAACCGCAATCGGGCCACCGACTATAACCGCCTTTTTAAAACCGGCGCGTTTGATGCTATTCAAAGTTGCATCGGAAAGAACGTTTGACCCCGAGTTCGTAAGGAAAATAGGTGACTTGGTGTGATAAGCATAAGGAGAGATAGAGAGTGCATCCTGGAACTTCCAGTCTGTTGCAATAATGCAGGTGTCCGATTTGTATTTCTCCTGAACCTTAGCCGCTATCTTACGCGCAGTATCCTGTTGGTCGGATCCAGCCACTCGAACAACGGAAACACCCATAGCTTTGAGTTCGGCTTCAACCTCGTTGGAGATTGCAATGGGACCACCGCACACATACACAGTGCGTGCACCGAGTTCGGAAATAGCAGATCGTGCTTGACTTGACAGCTTGGAACCGTTGGTAAGAAGAATGGGGGCATCGTGCACGCCGGCCAACGCGCTGGCCGTCAAAGCATCCCAGTAGGTGGCATTCGTTGCAAGCACTGCGGATTCACTTGAGCTCCAGCCGCTTTTTGCAATTGCCTTCATGGTATCGAACTCATCCTGCCCGTAAATCCTACCCCACGTATCCTGCGTGGGATGAACGTTGAGCGGATCGGCAAAGCTGAAGTTGATATCCACGTTACCCGCAATACCCGGAATAGAGGCCTTGCTCGAGCGCTGCCAGATGTCATAAGAACCCTTGTAATCACACGTAACGTTATACTGTGCAACCCAACGGCTCCACTGAGAGAACACGGGACTAGTAAGATAGTTGTTCCACCATTTCAGATTTGCATATACGCCTGGGGCATAACCGGCTTCCTGTATACGGGAAGCAAAGGCAGACGCGATAGAAGCAAGATCATCGTTAGAAAGATACCGCAGCTGACCATCGACCTTCACGCAGGGCCGATCGGTTTTTGCCTGCTCCTCAAGATCGAGATAGACGGGATAAGAAAGTCGATAAGGATTTAGGCCTGCCTGGTTGAGCAGTCGAATAACATGTTCGGCCTCCCCCCTAGCCTCTGAGGCGTCAACGGCATATGAGTAGACGTAAACTCCGAATGGAATATTGTTGTCAATACACCCCCGAACATTCTGCAGGAAGGTCTTGTCATCCTGAGAGGAGATATTTCCGCCATAGCCCGCGCGGATGAGGGCGAACTGGACACCCGAGGCCTTTGCCTGTGCCCAGTTGATATCGCCTTGCCACTGCGAAACATCAACACCCATAGCGCGAGCACCCGACACGGACGTTCCGTTAGAACAATGCCACACACCGTTGGAATATGACCAGGTATTTGCTTCCTCCGCAAAAGTAGAGATGGCATTATTCGGAACACCGTCCTCATAACGCCAACTATTTGCATATGAATCCGTAGGAGCATTGTAGTCGGGGCTAGCGTATTCAATCTGCTCAGCACCACCGACCGACTCGACAGCAGCAACAGAAATTGGAGCAACACAAGCAAGGGCAATCATCATAGAGGCGGAAACGATTCCGCAGCTTAAACGTGAGTGCATAAATCTCCATTTCACACTAAAGTACGGGATTAATAATTAGGTATGATAGCAATCGCGATAACGTTGATTCATGGTCTTTTTAGCCGACAGAAAAACTATGTGAACCGCGGGAGATGAAGCCGTAATGATGGGTCATAAAGAGGCTGCACAATCGATTCAGTCCATCAATGGACTTGCGCGGGAGTACTGGAAACGACCAGCAGACCTCACTTCTTATCTCAAAGATCGTCCGCATAGCACCATTTCGAAACCAAAACTCGTAAAGAACGTGGGTTTTTTCTTCCATGATCTCGGGATAGGCGGTGGGGAACGCGTCACTTGCAGACTCGCAGAAATACTAAAGAGCGCAGGCTACAGCACAACAATCATCACGAATAACCCCCTGCCAAAAGAAAAGGGACAGGACCTTCCTGATGGAGTGAGCCACATTCAGGTTCCAAGCTACACCGATATTGACGGACAAACGTACGCAACTAGATCTAAGGCTTTAGTCGATACAATCGAGCTGATGGACCTAGATGCAATCGTCTTCTGTCAATGGTTTTCCGACGCGCTCCCGTTCGACCTGATGACAACCAGAGCCTGTGGAGCCCTCGCCTATCTGTATATTCAAAGCTCCTTCTCGCTCTTTTTCCTGGACGCCGATATGCCCTCAAGCTATGCCGAGCTACCAATTACCTATTCACTTGCCGATCGCATCATCAGTCTCAGCGAGTCTGATCGGATGGTCTGGTCAGCTTTTAATGCAAACTCGGTGGCTACATATAATCCACCCTCAGAGCCCATGCAAAAAGAGACGGCTCCTCTTAACGGACACCATATAATTTGGCCCGCACGCCTACATGTTGATAAGTGCCCAGAGCGAGTAATCCCAATTATGGATAACCTCGTTAAGTTGGTGCCAGATGCCGTAATCCATATGATTGGCCCCGTTGAAGACGAATATAAAAAGCACTTAGAGCAGATTATTATTGCCCACCATTTAAAGGACAATGTCCTTATCGAGGGCCCGAGGGCATCTGACGAGATGCAGGCTCTATACTTGCAAGCAGACGCTTACCTACTCACATCGAAAAGGGAGGGCTGGTCCCTAGCATTGGCCGAAGCTATGGCAGCGGGACTTCCATGTGTCATATATGATCTTCCCTATTTGACACTCGTTCAAAAGAACCCAGCTATAGACCGCATCCCTCAGGATAATTCGCAACAAGCCGCGACCAAACTGGCGCATATACTACTTGACAAAGAGTATGCCCGAAAAAAGGGGGCAGTGGGGAGGCGTGTTATAGAGGAAATCTACTCATTTGATATCGTCGGCTTTTGGCGCTCTTGCTTTGAACAGGACTGTCGGGGTACAGAAACACCGACATTAAGCGAAAGCCGAAATATCATATGGACCGAACTGGTGAGATCTTATGCACAGCACCTGAGGAGCATAGAATCTACCCAGTCAGAACTTATTCGACAACTACGCGATGCCCTTACAACCGTCCACGAACGCAACATTGCAGTCGCTCAGGTAAACAACGAAGCCTGCGAACTCCGGCATTCGCTTCAAGCCATGGAAAAGTCGCTCTCGTATCGAATCGGACGGGCTATAACTTTTATACCTCGTAAAATAAAAAGACTTATTGGCAGATAGCCTCTTACACCAAGCAACTCGATTGGATTCTGAATGATACTGAACAATAGAAAAGTCTGTCGTGGCAATGGCAAAATATTCTTGGAATTAGATTTAGACCAGACCGATGACGTTGAAGAGCTTATTACTTGCGCTCGGCTGGACGACGGGACTAGAATTCCTTGCTCCCTGTATTACGCAAAAGATTCAAACTGCAAAGCAGTCCTCGTTACCCCAATTGTCGAATCGCGCTGCATCTTCGTTTCCATCAGGAACCGTGATGCCGAGATTATTAGCGATGTCCTCCGACCAGATCAGGTTAAATGGGCATCGCGCTATAACTACAAATTCCACAAGTCGCTCTGCGGCGAAATACGTGATATCGATGAATCAGATTCCCGCCAGAGGAGCGGACTGGCCTTTTACGAGTGCATCCCCCATGGAGAGGAAATCATTCTTCACGGATCGGTAATCTGTCCGAAAGCATCACGCCACAGTATTTCCATTCAGGTATATAGCGATGAGTTCGATTCACTCGATTGCCAGATAACTTATGCCGGTTCGTGCGAAACGCATTCCACCAGTTCAGAATTCATTAAGATGCACGAGCAGCAGTTTTCAATCGTACTCCCCCATCGCGGCCACCGATACATTTTTATCGTTGAGGATGCAGACAATCCGTTATTCAACAGCTTCGATGTTCTCGACATCCCGCAAATGAATGATTTGATCAATGACTTTGAAGGTATGACGCAAAACGCGCAGATCGATCCAACCTATCCTGAATGGTTCGCAGACAATAGGCCCACCGAAGGAGAATTGAACGCGCAGCGACTCGTCACCTTCGAGCACGAGCCCACATTCAGCATCATCGTACCGCTTTTCAACACGCCCCTACATTTCTTAAAGGACATGGTGGGGTCGGTCAAAGATCAGACCTATGCAAAATGGGAACTCGTGCTGGTGAACGCGAGCCCGGAGAATGCGGAGCTTGCCAGCGCTGTCAATGACTACGCGAAACGCGATGCTCGCATAGTTGTCGAGACGGTTCACGAGAATCTCGGCATTTCGGGAAACACCAACGCAGGCATAGCCGTTGCAAGGGGAGACTTCATCAGCTTCTTCGACCACGATGACATCCTCGAACCAAACCTGTTATTCCATTACGTAGAGGCAATCAACGAACGTGTGGATACCGACCTGCTCTATTGCGATGAAGACAAGCTGATGCCCGACGGGGTGTATGCACAGCCGTTCTTCAAGCCGGATTTCAACCTCGATTTACTGAGGAACAACAACTACATCTGCCACATGCTGACCATCCGCAAATCGCTACTCGAAACCCTTGAACCCAACACCAAGGAGTTCGACGGCGCTCAGGATCACAACATGACGCTGCAGGCAATAGAGCACGCACGTCATGTTGCCCATATTCCGCGCATCCTGTACCACTGGCGCCTAAGCGAAAACTCGACCGCAGCCAATGCGGACAGCAAGCCATACGCTTCGCAGGCGGGTATTCGCGCCGTACAGGCACATCTCGATCGGCTAGGTATCAAGGGAACCGTTTCCCTTTCTCGCCGTCCCTTCACGTATAAAGTTCAGTACGATGTTCCGAGCGACCATCCACTCGTATCAATCATCATCCCCACTAAGGATCACATCGAGCTGTTGAAGGCATGCCTCGATTCCATCGTCGAAAAATCAACCTACGATAACTACGAAATAGTCGTTATCGAGAACAACAGCACCGAAGACGAGACGTTCGAGTTTTACGAAACAATCCAAGAGCGTTATGGCGCCACTGTTCGCATTGAGTATTGGGGGCATGAGTTCAACTTCTCCAAGCTCATGAACTATGGTGCGGAGAAATCCAGAGGCGACTATCTGCTCCTGCTCAATAACGACACCACGGTCATCACGCCCAATTGGATCGAAACGATGCTGGGCAATTGCGCTCGTCAGGAAGTGGGAATTGTCGGCGTACGCCTTCTCTATCCGGACGACACGATTCAGCATGCCGGCGTATGCATAACCGGAGGCGTTGCCGGACATCTTGGACATGCACTTCCCCGCGACAACTGGGGCTACTTTGCCCTGCTTGACGCGCAGCAAAACCTGAGCGCTGTGACGGCAGCCTGCATGATGACCAAACGTTCGGTATTCGAGTCGGTCGGTGGATTCACGGAGGATTTAGCCGTTGCGTTCAACGACATCGACTACTGCCTCAAAGTCAGGGACCTTCATAAATTGGTCGTCTACACACCCGAAGTTGAGATGTATCACTACGAGTCCGTTTCGCGCGGGGCGGAAGACAACGAGGAGAAGAGGATCAGATTCAACCGAGAAGCCGCCTACATGCACTATAAATGGGCCAAGTACTATGTGAACGGAGATCCGTATCTCAACAAGAACATAACGCGACACGAGCCCGAAGTTTACTATTACAGGCTTGGATAAATAGCGAAAACGAACGCGGCCGGTTGATTGATCAACCGGCCGTTCCTTAATGATCTACAAGGTAGTTTTTCAACAAATGAAAACCAAGTACGAACATAGTCTTATGAGGCAACACGCCGTTTACGCATATGCAGATTTTTAGAACACAGCTAGGCTCTCTAAAGAAATGAGACATATGAACGACATTAAGAAAGCAGAAGCAACGCCCGGCTTTAAAGACTCTACCTTGAAATCACCCGCTAACAAAATCCTTGAGAAATATAGGGCAGGGAAAATCAAGGGAATCAGATATCTCGGCTGACACCCATTAACGGTCCAGTGGCCAACAGGGGTGAAGGAGACATACAGAGCAGTCGCAACAAGAGCAACCGTTACAAGAACGAGAAAGAGCACAAAGAGTGCATTCCCCCTGGAGAACATTCGCTTATTTGGCGTATCACCAGACGCTACGCAAGCAACCAGAATGATGAGCGGGCACGTGGCAAGCCAAGCGAAGCGAGAGGTTACCATACCCAAATAAGGCAACAAGATAGAATACTGATCCGACACAACCGGAGAAATATATTGAATAATAAACCTCCAGAGAACTCCCAAAAACTGAATGGGATGCTGAAGAATAAAAATGATTTGTCCGATAGCGCTGACATCCGATCCACCGCGTGCATCGCCAGCCTGGGCAGATGTCGAAAATAGCATAGGAAGCGTAAAGGATAGAATCATCACCAACGCAAATGCCGTCACGAGTATCTTAAAGTTTCTACACGAACGATGGTCCTTAAACTTACCATCTGGCATCAGCAGCATAAGGCCAAGGAGTGGGAAATAGATTGCCTTGGGTGCAAGGCCAAAGGTAAATGACAGAAATAATATAAACCCGGCACCAACACCAAGTCGCTTCTCCGGCTGATACAACTCTTTTAACAAAAAACAAACTGCGAACAATAGCCATGAAGTAACCATTGCATCATAAGAATATTGAGCAGCAATATAAACGCTAGTCGGCAAAAGAGAAATAGCAGCAACCAGTGTCTTTTTTCGCGGACAGACTCGAATAGCCCAAGCGCACAAAACGGCATATGAAATCAGATTAAAAAAACGTCCAAGGATAAACTGCAGTGGTCTAGACAGATGTAAAAGCCTGGCCGTCCAAAGACCAATTGCAGAGGGAATATAACCAACCGTTGACATTACAGCTAGTGAAGACTGATCAACCGGGGAAACAAAACCGTTTGAAATCTTATAATCCGCAGCCGTCGAGCCATAGGAACTGGCAACAGACAACTCGGCATCCTTCATTTGCTCGGTGCCCAGCTCGGGAATGCTAGGTACAGACCATGGGACATGGACAAGAATTTCATCAGATGAATCGTACGATGACCTGCCGAGATACGATAGGCCTAGAGCATGGTCGTAATGAATCTGATCGTCCCATGACCAACCTGTAATCGGCGGCAAAGCGAAACTTATAAATGATCCGATAAAGAGAATACAGAGCAAGACGCAATTGTAGAAGCGAATCAGACCACTTTTATATGTAACGAATGAGATAAGGACCTCGAGAGATATCAGTAGAAGAAAAGACATCCTTGCCGACGAATCATCGCAAATAGCGCGAATGGAAAACGCCACAACCAAGTCAAGTAAGATAACCAGGCATGACAATACAACAGCAGCAAAAATCGAAGTTGAAAGAATGCCACGCACTTTCACTGCCGTAGTAAAACCTTTGGGGCCATCGATATGCTCAGAGAGATTTTTTGAAATCTTGCAGACAAAAGCACCGGATATGAAAAAGAAGGACAGGCAAGCAAACACAAAAGCACGAAGGAGGCTCCAGGATCGCAGAGACAGAACCGATACAGCTGGATCACCGATTATGGTAAGGCACTCTAGAAGAACTCCGCAAATTAGACTGCTCAATAATATAGAGGCGATGCGCCTGAGAAATACATCTCGTTCGAATGGAACCTCATTTCGAATCAAAAGGTGAACTATATAGATGGCGTAGATTGTAAAACCGATTCCGAAGAATGAAAAAAAGAACGCCGCGTTAATTGGCATGAAAATAAACGCTGGAACAGCGATGGCAATGCATAACAGCAAAGCAATCTTTTTATAGAAAACGACTGACAAATCGATCCCCCTTACTCCAAGTTAGCAATAGTTTGAAAATACATCGATTAAGGTTGTGGCACTTTTATGCCACGAATAGTTGACTTCTACCCAGTGAGAAATATCACGTTCCGCAACGAGAGTATGTCGGCAGCCTTCGGTTACATAAGCCGACAAGGCATCAAAAAAAGATTGAGAGCTTGGCCCGTCCTCATTTACAACCCAGCCATAACATTCATCTGGAATGAGCTCCCTTGCACCGCCCACGTCCGTAACAATTGAAGGGGTTCCACAAGCCGACGCCTCAAGCAGCGAGGTACAAAAACCCTCGGAACGCGATGGAAGCACAAACAGATCACCCTGCAGAAGCAACGCCGCTATATCTGGGCTATCAAGTCTTCCAACAAGATGGACGTTGGGAAGTCCCGATTGCTCAACAAGAGGCCTCAATGGACCTTCACCTGCTAGAACAAGTTGCACATCATACTGGGTAACACCCGACATGACATCAAGCAGCACTTGTATACCCTTTTCGGGAATAAGGCGTCCGGTGAACACGAGCATAAGCGTATCCCGATTAATGCCAAGCTCTCTTCTAAAGTCCCTGCCCGATGCCTGGCCTCGGAAAGCTTCGGCATTTATGGCATTTGGAATAACGCCTTTTGCCCTAATACCAAAAGTGCGCAGCCACTCGCAGCTGCGCTCCGAAATGCCATAGAAATCAGGATGGAAGAGCTTCTCTGCAAACGTGATCGCATGTTCATACCCGTGTTCAATCATATCAAGAACGCGATTATCGAACGTTAGATAAGCGGAGCCATGGTCCAGCACGACGGCAGGAGCGCCGCATTTACGAGCAAAGGACAGCCCCACAAGAGACAGCGGATAAAACCTTGTATTGATGAGTACGCCGTCAAATTGATTCCGCGCGAGGGTTGATAGCACTTCGCGGTTACGCGCGGAGGGTTTATATATCGGTAGTCTACCGCCCATCAGGGAAAGCGAGTCGAGACGGTGTATGACAATACTTTCACCGATACTCTCATATGAGGGCGACTCATCGACCTTGCTCGTAATAATCGTCACATGATGACCCATCGAGGAGAGTTCTCGTGCAAGAGAATCTGTAAAACGTTCCACTCCCCCCATATGGGGCAAATACAAAGCAGAAAAAATACAGTAAGAAGCCATACCCATCCCAAATTATCGGGCACCAAAAGCTACGTAAGAACAGTGAATAAAACTAATGGTACTACATCATGGCGTATCATCTAAATGCAACTATAACCAAGCATAGTGAGGATCGCGACGATATGTCGACTCTCGTCATCATTCCTGCTTACAACGAAGAAGACTCGATAATAAGCACTGTCGAGGAGCTGAAGGCGATTGCTCCAGACTATGATTACGTTATCGTTAACGATGGATCTAAGGATAAAACCGCGGACATCTGCCGTCAGCGTAACTACCGTTTGATCGATCTTCCCTGTAATCTCGGGCTAACAGGCGCATTCCAAACAGGCATGAAATATGCGTACCGTCATGGCTACGACCATGCAATTCAGTTTGACGCCGACGGGCAGCACATGCCCCAATATATTTGTGAGCTTGAGCAGGCGATGGATGATGCCGATGCGGGGATCGTCATCGGATCTCGATTCGTAATCGAACAAAAACCAAAAACGCTTCGAATGCTCGGATCAAATCTAATTTCACTGCTCATTCGCATAACAACCGGCACAACGATTAAAGACCCAACATCTGGAATGCGCATGTACAACAAGGCAGAGATTGCGCAGTTCGCGCTTCGAAACGACCTCTCCCCCGAGCCCGACACAATAGCTTTCCTCATCAAAAGAAAGAACACCATAGTAGTCGAACATCAAGTAGTCATGCGAGAGCGCACGGCAGGAGAAAGCTATCTCACACTCTCAAAATCCATTTCATACATGGTGAACTCCTGCACTGCTATCCTGTTTTCACTTTGGTTTAGGAGATAAGAATGAATCCTGTCCTGCGTTTTACAATTGTGGCATGTGCCCTTATCGTCCTCCTTTTCGTCATGCATCGGTTGCGCACGTCAAAGATCAACACGTCTGATTCGCTTTTTTGGCTTTTCCTCTGTGTCTGCCTACTAATAATCGCTATTTTTCCGGGAATCGCTTACTTTTTCTCTAACTTATTCGGATTCCAATCACCGTCAAACCTCATTTTTGTAGCTGTAATCGGGCTCCTGCTCATAAGAGAGTTTTCCATACAAAATGAGCTATCGGAACTGCGCTCCAAACTAACTCAACTGTCGCAAGAAGTAGCCCTCAACAACCGTCACGATCAGAACAACGAGGCTGATAGCTAATGGCAATAGAACCAACTCGTGTACTTCATGTTATTGGGGCAATGGATCGTGGCGGTGCCGAAACGCTCATCATGAATCTTTACCGGGCTATCGATACAACGAAATATCAATTTGATTTCCTCGTAAATGACACTGACTGCGACTATGACGAGGAGATAGAGGCTCTCGGGGGCCGTATATACCAGATCCCCCGTTACAATATTTTTAACTATTGGACCTACCGCAAAGCATGCCAGGATTTCTTCAAAACGCATAAATATAAACTGGTACATGGACACATTGCGTTACCCGCAACCGTATATCTTCACTATGCTCAAAAATCCGGTGCAATAACAATCGCACACAGTCATGCGCAGAATTACCCATTAAGCCCGGCCGAAGCTGCCTTCCGCCTCTGCACAAGGAACATCAAAAAATACTCAAACTTTTTTCTCGCCTGCTCTGAGCAGGCAGGGCTAGACCGATTTGGCAAAGACGTAGTATCCAGCAACCGTTTTCACGTCTTGCAAAACGGCATCGATGTTTCAAAATTCACTTTTTCAGCCAAAACGAGGAGCGAGACGCGATACGTCCTTGGACTAAAGCCGGATGAGCCCGTGTTCATTCACGTCGGAAGGCTCACCCCCATCAAGAATCATGATTTTCTATTCCGAACATTCGCATGCATCCTTAAGAGGATGCCGACTGCGAAACTCCTGCTTGTTGGAAAGGGAGAACTGCAGGAAGACCTCGCGCATCTTGCCTCCAAGCTCAATATTGCTAACTCGATATCTTTTCTTGGCATCCGCAAAGATGTTGCAGATCTACTGTGCGCCGCGGATGTTTTTATCTTTCCTTCGAAGAGAGAGGGGCTTGCAAATGCCGTGGTTGAAGCGCAGACAAACGGCTTGCGTTGCCTCATTTCAACAGGGGTTCCAAAACTCGCAGCCATAACTGATGCCTCGAGGTTTCTCCCCCTCTCATTAGGTCCACAAATCTGGGCAAACGAAGCCCTAGATCTGCTTTGCAAGCCCATTGCGGACCGCGCATCATGTTCCAAAGATACCATTCGAGCGCACTTCAGCATTAATGAATCGGCCGCATGGCTCGAACAGTTTTATAACAAAGCAATGGGTAATGAGGATTAATTCACGTGACAGATAAAACCGCATCCGGGCTTACAATTAAACAGAATATGCTTTGGAATATGATGGGGTCTGCCATCGGACTTGCATGCCAGTGGATTATCAGCATCCTCGTTGTACGACTCGCATCAGATATGGCCTCTGCAGGCATTTACTCATTAGCAATGTCTGTCTACGCAATCTTTTCCCCAATAGCAAACTTTGGTCTATATACCTACATAATTACCGAAATGGAAGATCGGTTCTCAATCGGAGAATACGTGACCCTATGTTCTTTAACCAGCAGCGCTACGATTATAGTTACAACCGTATATGCGATGTTCACGTGCCGTAGCAACGCATGGGCTCCCATCGCGATCTATGCCATTTATAAAGGCATTGCAACGGTACTCGATATCCTACATGCTGCCGACCAGAGGGCCCATCGAATGGACTTTATAGGCATTTCCCTTGCCGCACAAGGTATTTTATCGCTCTTAGGATTTATAGCTTTCTTCCTAATAACCGACAATTTGACCATCACCATCGGTGTCATGGCCCTTCTTACACTTGCAGTTGGCCTACTATATGACCTTCCGAAAGCAAGATCCCTCTATGAAATCAAGTTTGGCATCACAAAAAAGAAAGCTCTAGCGATATTATCCGGATGCGCCCTGATTGTAGTAGCAAATATGGCAAACGGTGCATTCGCTTCCCTGCCAAGGCAGTCACTGTCGACGATTATGGGCGATAGCGCCTTGGGCATTTACGCATCAGTCGCCACCCCAGTTGCAATTATTCAAGTTGGCGCAACCTATATCTACAATCCCCTGATCGGATACTTTGCAGAAGCGTTTCATCAGAAAGACAAGAGAACTTTCGCTAAATACGGCGTCGTCACAATCGGCGGTATCGCTTTGGTTGGCATTATGGCCATATTCGGCGGACTCCTCTTGGGAAGGCCGGTCCTCAATTTACTCTACGGCTCCACCGTCGCGAGTTACTCGCATCTATTAACACCACTTATCGTCAGCTCGATATTCCTCGGAATCGCAGGCTTTTTAAGCCAGCTTTTAGTTGCGGTCCGGTCGCTCAGACTCATGTTAATTGGAGGAGTCGCGGCGCTCATCGTTTCACTCGTTAGTTCACACCCATTGGTAATAGCTCTGGGGATGAATGGAGCGACGCTTGCACTCATCCTTGCAACCCTTACATCTATCGCAATAAGCCTCATTGGAATAGCGATACAAACAAAAGAACGGTTTAAAAGACGCTGACGCGATCTTCCTCCCACATCGATCCGTCGGAAAATCTCAAGAGCTGCGGAAGATGCGTCCTACGATCCTCAGGCGCAGGAAGCGTGCTCCAATCTCCGTACATGATTTCAAGATATCGAATCGCATTGCGTGGCCCTGGAAACTCAATGCCCTCGAAAGCAAGCGGTTCAGCAGGAACCAAAACATCAACGGGCAACCCCTCAACATTGGGCCAAGCGAACGGAAGAACGTCTTTGCTCGCATCTCCCCCATCACACTGAATCGCTGCGCTAAACTTATCTGCAATTACCTTCGGACTGAACAGGCAATGGATCAAAGGGTGGGCGATTTTGCACGCAGCCTTTTCAATTACACCAAGAGCGCCCTTATGAGGGACGACGATGGATCCCGAATGATACAGATACGAAATACTCTGCCAAAATCGTGCGCCAGATCGCTGCTTTTTTGAACGTTCCGCATCTGATGAGAGGAAATCGTAGGGGAAAACATCAACGAAGATCCCCTGCGAAAGGCCCGCCTCTTGCGTCTCGGCCGTCTCGAAGAGGGTTCCATCGAGGTAAACCTTGGCGAACATACCGGCATAACCCGAGGTATTAGCACATGTGTGAACAGAGAACCCCCTAGGAAAGCACGCCTGCGCCAAATCGATGAATCTATCGTAATCCTTTCGAAGCATACCGATATCGATATCATCATCCCAGGGAATAAAGCCACCGTGGCGAACGGCACCGAGAACAGTACCGGAATCGATAAACCACTCAATCTCATGTTCTTTGCAAAAGGCATCAATCGCCTTGAGTATCTCAAGTTCATCTGACTGTAGCTTTGCCAATGCGGTTTTAAAATCCACAGGTAATCCTTACCGAGAGCTTACACACTGCAAACTATACGACAACATGGTTCGATATAGCCTCGCAAATGTCCTCAGCTTGCAGCAATAGATATGTTCATTTATAATCTGCTAATATTTAAATATGAACAGGGGATGATATGTTCTCGGAAAACGATTTTAAAGTTCTCAACCAGATTCGACTAACTCAAGGAGGGGCATCGCAGCGCGAGCTCTCGAAATGTCTAGGCTTATCTTTAGGGACAATCAATAAAACCGTCCGCACTTTGGAGGACCAAGGCCTAATTCAAAACGGATCAATCTCAGCCGCAGGATTCGAGGCGCTTCACCCCTACAAGGTAGAAAACGCAATTATCATGGCTGCGGGGCTTTCCAGCCGCTTCGCCCCAATCTCCTATGAGAAGCCAAAAGGGCTGCTCAAGGTGCGCGGCGAAATCCTCATCGAACGCCAAATCAGGCAACTGAAGGAAGCGGGAATCAACAATATCACCGTTGTCGTTGGATACAAGAAAAGCCACTTCTTCTATCTCGAAAGCAAATTCGGGGTATCGATCGTCATCAATAACGATTACGCTACACGAAACAACAATGCCTCGCTCATGTGCGTAAAAGACAGGCTCTCCAACACCTACGTCTGCTCAAGCGATGACTACTTCACCGAGAACCCCTTTGAACCCTATGTATACAGAGCATACTATTCTGCACAATTTGCGCCAGGCGAAACAAAAGAATGGTGCATCGCAACTGGACCGCAAGGACGCATCAAGTCGGTCACTATCGGCGGCTGCAACGCTTGGTACATGCTGGGGCATGTATATTTCGACAAACAATTCTCACATAAGTTCACTCGCATTCTCGAAGACGAATACGATCGAGAGGAAACGAAGGGCAAGCTGTGGGAAGAGCTCTACATCGACCATATCAACGAGCTCGATATGGTAATCCGCAAATATCCCGGCGGCGTCATCAACGAATTCGATTCACTCGATGAGCTACGAGAGTTCGATCCGGCTTTCATCGAGAATGTCGATACGGACATCTTCAACAATATCGCCAGTGTGCTCGATTGCAGCACTTCAGAAATCCGAGATGTGTACCCCCTCAAACAGGGCCTAACCAATCTATCATGCCATTTTCGAACTGATAGCGGCGAATATGTCTATCGACACCCCGGCGTAGGCACAGAAATCATGATCGACCGAAAAGGCGAGGTGGCGGCCCAGACTGCAGCAAAGTCCATCGGACTGGATGACACGTTTATTTTTGAGGATCCCGAAAAGGGGTGGAAGATAAGCCGGTTCATCCCCAACTGCAAGCAGCTCGATCCGCATGATCCTGCACAGATGGTACATGCGATGCATATGGCCCACCGGCTACATCAATGTGACATCAAAGTTGATGCGTCGTTTGATTTCTACCGCGAGGCCAAGCGATACGAGAAGCTCTTGCTGGAAAGAGGCCCGATCGATATCCCCGGCTACGCCGAAATGGCCGCAAAGGTCGACCGTCTGGAATCGTTTGTCCAGGCTGACCGGGCACCGAAGTGCCTATGCCACAACGATTTCTTCATGCTCAACTTCCTCGTTGACCAGAACGATAAATACTATCTAATCGACTGGGAATACGCGGGCATGAGCGATTATGCGAATGACTTTGGAACCTTCTGCGTGTGCTGCGAGCTCGATGACAAGGAGATCGCGGCGGCGCTCGAAGCCTACTTCGGCCGCACGCCAACGAAAGAGGAGCTTCGCCACAACCTGGCACATGTTCAACTCGCAGGATGGTGTTGGTACCTATGGTCGCTTCTTAAAGAGGCCGAGGGCGCCTACGTAGGCGAGTACCTGTACACGTATTACAAATATGCAGATAAATATTTGGATACCACAATCCATCTCTATGAGGAGGGCGCATGCGCTACGGCATAGCAAGCGGAATCCTTTGGGGACTAGACACCGTTATCCTGGGCATCGCGCTCACCATGACCCCTTACTTCGGAACGGCCGAAGCGATCGCGTTCGCGGCTATAGCCAGTTCATTTCTTCACGATGCCTTCTGCGCGATATGGCTTTTCATCCTCATGGGAATAAAACATCGTCTCGGGAACACCCTGCGCGCCTTGCGCACCAAAAGCGCACTCGTGGTTATCCTGGGAGCCATGCTGGGCGGCCCCATCGGCATGACCGGTTACGTGCTTGCCATCAACAATATCGGTCCTGCATATACGGCCATCATCTCGGCATTCTATCCGGCCCTCGGTGCTCTGCTTTCGTTTCTCATCCTAAAGGAACGCATGGAGTCAAGGCAGGTAGCCGCATTACTGGTTGCCCTTTGCGGCGTTATGTTCATGGGATACGTTTCCGCAAGTTCAACTGAACTTGGAAACCCGACCGTTGGACTGATAGGAGCGGCTCTCGCCGTCATCGGATGGGGATCCGAAGCCGTCTTGTGCGCATGGGGCATGCGCGACGATGCCGTTGACAATGCAACCGCCCTACAAATTAGGGAAACCGCTTCGGCCATCGTCTATGGAATCCTCATCGTACCCATCTTTGGAGCCTGGGGGTTCACGGCTCAGGCGCTCCCGTCAATCGCAACGAGCGTGATAGCCCTATCGGCGGCGGCAGGCACCTGCTCCTATCTTATGTATTACAAAGGGATCGGCACTATCGGAGCAGCCAAGGCGATGGCGCTTAATATCTCTTACTCGGCATGGGCCGTAGTATTTGGATTCATCCTGCAAGGGACCGTACCGAGCATGGTATCGGTAATTTGCTGCGTTATCATCCTCGTTGGCACCACACTCGCCGCATCCGATTGGAATGAGCTGTTCCACAGGGAGTAGGGTCCGTGCAAATCCCGTGCCGCGCCATACCCCGTGCTAAAATGAACCGTTGTCATACAAACGATAAAGGGAGTAGTGCTCGTGGCAACCAAATCCCAAGGCGTAGTTGCTTCCCACGCAAAGAATGATATCCAAAAGGATATCTTCATCCTCAAGCAGCTCGTCACCAAAGACTTCAAGCTCAAGTATCGCAGAAGCGTGCTGGGCGTTGTTTGGTCTGTACTCAACCCTCTGCTCATGATGATCGTTATGGCAACGGTCTTTTCCACCATGTTCGCCCAAATGACCAAGGGTGCGGGTATCGTTAATTTCCCGCTCTACCTCATCTTGGGCAACATCACCTTTTCTTTTATGAGCGATTCCACCACGGCCGCCATGTCCTCCATCATCGATGCGGCACCGCTGCTCAAAAAGGTCAAAGTCCACCGTTTTGTATTCCCGGTGCAAAAAGCCCTCTTCGCACTGGTGAACTTCGCTCTTTCGCTGATCGCCGTAGCAGTGGTCATGCTGTGGTTCCGCATCGTTCCCAGCTGGCATCTTTTCCTGTTGCCTGTGTGTCTGCTGCTGCTCATGGCGTTCTGCATGGGCGTGGGGCTATTCCTTTCCGCATTGTCAGTATTCTTCCGTGACGTCATGCATCTGTGGAGCGTAGTCATCACCGCATGGACCTACCTCACCCCCCTATTCTGGTCCACCGACATGATCGCCCTCATGCCCAAGGCGGTTCAGGTGATCATGTACGCAAACCCCATGTACCACTATGTGGCGTTTATGCGCGACATCTTCCTGTATCAGACCATGCCCAGCGGCTTCACCCTCTTTATGTGTGTTGCCTGGGCCCTCATCGCACTCGCCATCGGCTATGCGGTCTTCCGCAAGGGCGAGCACAAGTTCATCCTCTACATCTAGGAGACCGACATGTCCGAATCTGCTGCCACTTTGAGCACCGAGCCGGCCGTAGAGGTCAAAGACGTCACCATGATCTTCAACATGGCGTCCGAACAGCTCAACAGCCTTAAAGAGTACTTCATCAAGTTGATGCGCCATGAGCTGTTCTTCACCGAGTTCAAGGCACTCAAGAACATCTCGTTCACCGTCAACCGCGGCGAGGTCGTGGGCCTGGTGGGGACCAACGGTTCTGGTAAGTCCACCATGCTCAAGATCATCGCCGGCGTGCTCGAGGCCAGCGAAGGCGAATGCATCGTCCGCGGCAATATCGCCCCGCTGATCGAGCTGGGAGCCGGTTTTGACCTGGAGCTCACCGCTCGCGAGAACATCTATCTCAATGGCGCCCTGCTGGGTTACACCGAGGATTTCATCAACGAGCATTTCCAGGAGATCATCGACTTTGCCGAGCTCCCCGACTTCGTCGACATGCCTATGAAGAACTTCTCCTCGGGCATGGTGGCGCGTATCGCCTTCGCCGTTGCCACGGTCACCGAGCCCGATATCCTCATCGTTGATGAGACGCTTTCGGTCGGCGATGTCTTCTTCCAAGATAAGTGCGAGAAGCGCATCCAGAGCTTCATCGATTCCGGCAACGTCACCGTCCTGTTTGTCAGCCATTCCATCGAGCAGGTTGAACGCATCTGCAACCGAGCTGTGTGGATCGAAAAGGGCGACCTCCGCATGGACGGCCCCGTCAAGGAAGTTTGCGAAGCGTATCGTCAGCAGTTCGCATAATCAACCATATCGATCGATATAAAAAATGCTCCCCTGTCTAACGCTACAGGGGAGCATTTTTTATTGATGAGATACGAAACGCCGAAATACCGTACGACCCGTCTTGACCCAGGTAACGTACAATATTTTGCGCACTTTGACAGCGGAATAGCGTCCAGATAGAAGG
>USLK01000006.1 GCA_900555555.1 uncultured Collinsella sp.
AGCATTCGGGGGCCTTGCGGTCCCCGAATCATCACCTGTTATCTAAACTGTTAGAATATATAAACGCCCATGCTCAGGGTGAACATGTGGGTGCCGTAGCCGCGGACGGAGCAGTACAGCCAGCCCGCGCCGAGAGCGAGCAGCGATGTGAGCCAGCGGTTGACCTGGTAGGAGTTGAACGAGCTCGTCTGCTCGATATCGGAAACCTGGAAGGTGCGCACGCCGTAGTTGGATAGGATCATGAGCAGGGTGCCGGCGACGAAGGCCATGGAGAACATACCGGCCTGCTCCGGTCCGGCGAGCTGCGTGGCGACAACCGTAAGGATGGGAAAGACCGCACCCCATACCCCCACACCGATGGTGTTCCACAGGTAGTCGCGCACCGTCTCGCCCGATTCGTACTCGGCGTCCTGCGCCGAGAGCGATCCCTCGTAGATCGAGGAGAGCAACCGCGTCCACCATGCGTCGACGAGACGAGCGATGGGGCCGGGTTCCTTTTTGCGCGCCGCGACTGCCCCCGCGGGGCGCACCGGCTGATACGGGATGCCGGCCCGGTGCGCCCGGATGCGTTGCTGAAGCTGCTCGAGTGGGTTCTTCAATGGGGATACCTGCCAATCTTCCAAGGGTTTCAGTATAGCGTTGCGCGCGGACGCAAAACCTGGTGTTTCGGGGGAGACGGGGTCGGTTTGGTACAATGCCTGCGCGAGGCCGCGTTGGGGGGTCCGCGTCTGGATGCGTCTAATTACATCCATTTGAGGAGTGCGTGCCTATGGCTGAACTGATCGTGCCGTTTCTGCTTGCCCTGCTGCCCATCTTGTGGTTGGTCGTTGCCCTGATAGCGCTCAAGTTCCCGGCGTGGAAGGCGGCGATAGGCTCGTTTGCCATCGCATGCGTGCTCGCCTTCGCCTATTGGCACATGCCGGTCGGTCAGGTCGCAACGGCGAGCATCGAGGGCTGGCTCATGGCCTTGTGGCCCATCGTCCTGGTGATCATCGCCGCCGTGTTCACCTACAACCTGTGCGTGCACACCGGCGCCATGGATACCATCAGCTCCATGATCACCTCGCTCTCGAGCGATCGACGCGTGCTGGCCTTGCTGGTGGCCTTCGTGGGCGGCCTTGTCCAGGGTGCCAAGCCGCGCGAGATGGTGCAGGTGCTCGGGGCCACGGTCAAGCAGATGCTGCCCACGGCCATCACCATGCTCGCTGTCCTGGGATGCGCCAAGGTCATGGGCTATTCCGGCATGATCGGGGCCATCTCGGCGTTCTGCATCGCCGTGGCGGGTGCGTTGTTCCCGCTGGTGGCGCCTGTGATCGGGTGTATCGGCGCGTTCGTTACGGGCTCCGGCACCAGTTCCGGACTGCTGTCCGGCTCGGTGCAGCTGCAGGCCGCCGATGCGCTGCATCTCGATCCCTACTGGATCGTGGCGCTCAACTCGCTGGGCGTGGGCGCCGGCAAGATGATCTCCCCGCAGACGCTCGCCATCGGCATGGCCGCCGTGCAGGTCGTCGGCGCCGAGGGCAAGCTGCTCAACCGCGTCCTGCCCTATGCCATCGGGTTCTTGGTCCTTATGGCTGGTCTCGGCATGGTCGGGGCGATGGTGTTCTAAACAGATGGGTGGGGGCCCCGCGGCTCCCACCCAATTTTGTTTCGTTGGCTTTGCGAGCTCTGCGATCGGTCGCGTTACCCCCGAGGACCCGCCGCGCGGATGTCCTGCGGCAGATGCGCGTACTTCCGGTCGAAGTTCTCCTGGAACATGCGCGCAAGCTCGTGCGCCGTCTCGTTGTAGAGCGAGGCGCTCGGCCACGACTGCCAGGGGAGCAGGATCGAGCCGGGGACCCCGGGGCACGTGCTGGGGATATCGAGGTTGAGGATATCGCTATGCACGTATTCGGTGTGCTCGATCGACCCGTCCAGGGCCGCCGTGACCATGGTGCGGGTGTAGGCGAGCTCGATGCGGTGCCCGGTGCCGTAGCTGCCTCCCACCCAGCCCGTGTTGATGAGATATGCCCGTGTGAGCCCGCGTGCCAGGCGCTCGCCGAGCATGCGGGCATAGACCATGGGGTCGCAGGGCATGAACGGTTCGCCGAAGAGCGAGGAAAAGGTCGGTACGGGTTCGTTGATGCCGACCTCCGTCCCGGCCACCTTGGCGGTAAAACCGGTGACGAAGTGGTACATCGCGCCGTGAGGGGTGAGCCGTGCGATGGGCGGTAGCACGCCGAACGCATCGCAGGTCAAGAAGAGCACCACGCTCGGCTCTTTCCCGCAGCCAAGCGTCCAAGCGTTGGGGATGTGCTCCACAGGATAGGCTACGCGCGTGTTGCGCGTGAGCGATGTGTCCGCGTAATTAGGTTGACGAGCGTTGTTCAGCACGACGTTTTCGCACATGCTCCCAAATCGGACGGCGCGGTAGATCTCCGGCTCGCGCTCCTCGCTCAGTCCGTCGCATTTGGCATAACAGCCGCCCTCCAGATTGAAGATGCCCTCGCCGAGCGCCCAACCGTGTTCATCGTCGCCGATAAGCAGGCGGTTGGGGTCGGCGGATAGGGTCGTTTTGCCTGTTCCGGATAGACCGAAGAACACAGCGGTCTCATGCGTTTTGGGGTCCATGGACGCCGAGCAGTGCATGGGGAGGACGTCGTCCTCCATCGGCAGCAGATAGTTCATGACCGAGAAGATGGACTTCTTGATCTCGCCGGAGTATTCGGTCCCCGCGATCACGATGGTGCGTTCCGCATAGTTGATCAGCACCGCGGCCTGCGAGTTGACCCCGTCGCGCCGGGGGTCGCACCGGTAGCCCGGGGCGGCCAGCACCGTGAAGTCGGGGGTTCTTCCTTCGGCGCGCTCGGCGGGTGTGGGGCGCACGAGCATTTGGGTTATGAATAGCGCCTGGCTCGCGCGCTCGCAGGTGACTTCGAAGGCGCGCGCATGTTTGCGGTTGGCCCCCGCGAGTCCATGGACCACGAACGTATCGCGATTATCCAGGTACGATCGCACCGCATCGCGGATGCGCTCGTATCGCTTCCGGTCGATGGGCACGTTGACGTCTCCCCAGGCGATGGCTCCGTGTACGTCGGGGGTGTCCACGATAAAGCGGTCTTTGGGCGAGCGCCCCGTGTACGATCCGGTCGTCACCACCAGCGAGCCGTTTGCCGCGAGCCGCCCCTCATGTCGGGCGACAGCGTGCTCGATGAGCTCGGCGGGTGCAAGATCGATATAGACGGAATGTTTCGATTCCATGGTCGGCCTCCCTGGCACCATGGCGTGCGATGGGCCGCGCGCCGTTGACCATGTGATACCCCACTTTATTATGCAAAAGTGATGACTTTCCGCGAGCGGGCGATATTCCAAGCCAAGGGGTCGGGAATTGTCGGCATGCGGACTGGTGTGCGCGGGAGGTGGGCGTCCTGTGAGAATTCTGTGACGAAAGATAGATAGGAATACACTACTAAAAATATGTAACCTAACTCACATATGAGGAAGGATAGTTCCTATGTCTATACGTATTATTACCGATTCCGGCTCCGATTGCATGAACGGGGAGCATCCCCAGCTCACGGTGCTCCCGCTCAGTATCGCGTTCGGCGATACGGTGTACCGCTCCGATGTCGATATCACGCGGGAGCGGTTTTACGAGATGCTGGTCGAGGGCGATGATTTTCCCACTACGGGCCAGGTAAATCCGTATGCATTCGAGCGGGCTATCGAGCAGGCTTGGGGCAACGGCGAGGACGTTGTCGTCATCACCCTTTCGAGCAAGCTCTCGGGGACGCATCAAAGCGCGCTTTCCGCTGCGGCCTCCGCGAAGGGTGCGGGCGCGGTGCATGTGGTCGACTCCCTCAACGCGACGTTGGGCCAACGTATCCTCGTCCAGCAGGCGCTTCGCCTGGTTGACTCCGGCGCTTCGTCAGCCCAGATCGCATCCGCGATCGAAGGCCTTGCTTCGCGGGTTACCGTCGTGGGCCTTCTCGATACGCTGGAATACCTCAAGCGCGGCGGACGCGTTTCCGCCGCGGCGGCGGGAGTCGGCGAGCTTCTCTCCATCAAGCCCGTCATTACGGTTTGCGATGGCTCGGTGGAGGTGCTCGGCAAGGCCCGTGGCTCCAAGAACGGCCGCAACCTCCTGCATAAGGAGGTGGAGCGTGCGGGCGGTATCGATTTTTCGCTGCCGGCATCCGTGGGCTACACCGGCATGTCCGACAAGCTGCTGCAAAAGTATCTTACCGACAACCGTTCGGTTTGGGAGGAGGGCGCTACGCCCGAGATGTTGCGGCCGGTGCTCATCGGTCCGACCATCGGCACCCATGCCGGGCCCGGCGCCATCGCCGTCGCGTTCTTCAATCGTATTTCGTAGGTGGCTGTGGGGTAGAATGGATGCATCCGTGTCTGTGATACCAGAAAGGATTCGCATATGAGCGTTTCTGTACCCATCGATGCAACCAAGACCGCTGCCTGGGCTGCGCTGCAAGAGCATTACAACCACCTGCAGGAGCAGGGGATCAGTCTCAAGGATTGGTTCGCCGCCGATCCCGAGCGCGTGGCCAAGCTGTCGTTCGATGCGGGCGACCTGCATTTCGACCTGTCCAAGAACCTGGTGACCGATGAGACGGTCCAGTTGCTGGTCCAGCTTGGTCGCGAGTGCGGCGTCGAGGCGCGCCGCGAGGCCATGTTCGCCGGCGAGCACATCAACACCACCGAGGACCGTGCGGTTCTCCACACCGCCCTGCGTCGTCCGGCCTCCCAAAAGGGCCAGCTCATGGTCGATGGCCAGGACGTTGTCGCCGATGTCCACGAGGTTCTCGACCGCATGTATGCGTTCGCCGATCGCGTGCGCTCCGGTGAGTGGAAGGGCGTTTCGGGCAAGCGCATCGAGCACCTGGTGTCCATCGGCATCGGCGGATCAGACCTCGGCCCCGTCATGGTGTACGAGGCGCTGCGCCCGTTCGCCAATGCCGGTATCGACTGCCGCTACATCTCCAACATCGACCCCAACGACCAGGCGGAGAAGCTTTCGGGCCTCGATCCCGAGACCACGCTGGTGATCATCGTGTCCAAGACGTTCACCACGCTTGAGACCCTCACCAACGCCCGCGAGGTCAAGGCGTGGATGCTCGACCGGCTGCAGGCATGCGGCGCCATCGACGGCTCTGCCGAGCAGAGCGCCGAGGCCATCGCCAAGCACTTCGTCGCCGTCTCCACCGCGCTCGACAAAGTCGCTGAGTTCGGTATCGATCCCGAGAACACGTTCGGATTCTGGGATTGGGTTGGCGGTCGCTACTCCGTCGATTCCGCTGTGGGCCTGTCGCTCATCGTGGTGTACGGTCCCGAGCTGTTCCAGCAGTTCCTCGACGGCTTCCGCGCCATTGACGAGTACTTCTGCGATACGCCGCTCGAGGAGAACGTCGTTGCGCTGATGGGCCTGCTCAACGTGTGGTATGTCAATTTCTTCGGCGCCGATACGCATGCTGTCCTGCCCTACACGCAGTACCTGCATCGTTTCCCCGCCTATCTGCAGCAGCTCACCATGGAGTCTAACGGCAAGGGCGTGCGTTGGGACGGCACGCCGGTTACCTGCCATACCGGCGAGGTCTTCTGGGGCGAGCCGGGCACCAACGGGCAGCATGCGTTCTATCAGCTCATCCACCAGGGCAACGTTCTGGTTCCGGCTGACTTCATCGCGTTCGCCAACACCGAGAACCCCGCTGTCGACGGCGATCAGGACGTGCATGAGCTGTTCTTGGGCAACTTCCTCGCTCAGACCAAGGCGCTTGCGTTCGGCAAGACCGCCGATGAGGTCCGCGCCGAGGGAACCGTTGAGCAGATCGTTCCGGCACGTTGCTTCACCGGCAACCGTCCGACCACTTCGATCTTCGGCGATCGACTGACCCCGTTCTCACTCGGCGAGCTCATCGCGCTGTACGAGCACATCACCTTTGTCCAGGGTACCGTGTGGGGTATCGATTCCTACGATCAGTGGGGTGTCGAGCTCGGCAAGCAACTTGCCAAGGAAATCACGCCGGCGTTCCACGACGATGACGCGCTGGCTGCACAGGACGCATCCACCAAGGCGCTGATCGAGTTCTATCGCGCCCATCGTAGGTAGCGGATGTTTCTTCACATGCATTTTCATGTGTATTGCTTGAGGGCGGTCGGGTTTTCCGACCGCCCTTTTTGTAAAAGTGCGCGTTTTTGTCATTTTTCGGTTTTATTGAGTTCATTTTTCGAGGGCGCTCTATAGCTATTGCATAAAAACGAATATGGCTGTTCGTATATCTATATCTGTGAATTAGATTTGCCATCCTTTTGAAAATAGCTGGCCGTGGCACCGAAATATGACATATTCGCGCACCTGGTTGCGGGTCGTTGAGATGAAGCCCCGGTGCTCTGCTGCGCCAGCTTCCGTATAATGGGCGAGGAAACCTCGTACATAAGGAGCCTTATATGGCGATCAAGGCAATAGCCCTCGATATCGACGGCACGCTGACCAATGACGATAAGAAGATCACGCCGCGTACGCGCGAGGCCCTGCTTGCCGCACAGGCATCGGGCATTCGTTTGATCCTGGCCTCTGGACGACCCGAGCGTGGGCTGCGTGCTTATGCCCGTGAGCTTGATCTTGAGCGTAACCACGGCATGCTCGTGGCTTTCAATGGCGCTCTTGTTATCGACGCTCAATCTAACGAGGTGCTGTTCGATGAGCCTATGAGCGCCGAGGACTGCCGCGCGGTCATCGACCACATGCGTGATTTCGATGTTACCCCCTGGATTGTCGAAGGTGATCAGATGTATGTCGAGCAGGGTATGCCGCATATGATTCTGCATAATGGCGAGCCGATGGATATCGTTGAGTTCGAGCGTTACCATCTTGACCTGGTGCTTAATGAGGTTCCTAGCCTTACGGAGTTCTGTACGCGTCCCCAGGAAAAACTGCTTGTTGCCGGAACCGACACCTATCTGCAGGAGCATTGGCGTGAGATGAGCGCGCCGTTCGAGGATCGTCTGAGCAGCATGTTCACTGCCGACTTCTACTATGAGTTTATGGCGCCGGGCATCGATAAATCGGTGGGGCTGTGCCACGCGCTTCCCAAATGCGGTATCGAGCCTTCCGAGCTCGTTGCATTTGGCGATGGGCAGAACGATGTGGCCATGCTTTCGCTTGCGGGAACGGGTGTTGCCATGGGCAACGCTGTTGAAGAGGCCAAGAGCGTGTCCGATATGGTTACTGGCAACAACAACGAGGACGGCATCGCCCAGGCACTCGAGAAGTTGCTGGCATAGGGTGGGCGGAATATATGGATACCATTGAAACCAGACCTTTTCCGTTCAAGGCGGTTGTGTTCGACATGGACGGCGTAATCGTCGACTCCGAGTATTTCTACTTGGACGCCCTACATCGCTACGCGGCCGAATATGGGATCCCCATGACGGAAGAGGAGATGAGGCGCACCGTAGGTGCCTCGCATCAGGACTTTTGCCGTTGGGGCGTCGATTGGCTGTCCCGTATCGGCATCGATGCGACGGCTGAGCAGGCCATCGCGCACTATCGCGCGTGGGAGCAGCGCAATCCGCCGCGTTTCGATGAACTGTTAAACCCTGGTGTTGCCGAGACCATCGAGACGCTCAAAAGCTGGGGCGTGCGTGTTGCCCTGGCGTCCTCGTCTCCACGCCGCGAGATCGACAACGTGTTGGCGCAATGCGAGCTCACGGGTGCATTCGAGCAAATCGTATCGGGTGAACAGTTTGCCGAGAGCAAACCCAATCCCGAGATCTATCTGTATTCGGCCGAACACCTGGGGCTCGATCCGTGCGACTGCTGCTGCATCGAGGACTCCGTTCCCGGCATCACGGCGGGCAAGGCGGCGGGGTACACGGTGTTCGCGAAGCGCGAGGAGCGCTTTGGGTATTCGCAGGACGCGGCAGATATGATTATCGACCAGGTGCCGGACATACTGACCGCGGCATATGAGCTGGAACGCTAGGAGATCAGTGCCGCAGCGCCCGTGTGGGCGATGATCCGTTCGAGTTCATCTGCCGAAATCGCGTGGAGCTCGGACAGGGTGCGCAGGCTGCGCTCAAGCGAATTTAGGATGCGACTCGCGGAGCTGCAGGTATCGAATTGCATGGGCGCATCGGTTTCGAGCAGGAGCTGCTGAACCGGTATCTGCCGTGCGTACTCGCGCCCGCGTTTCGTTTTGAGCATGCGTTCGTTGATGGAAAACAGGCACCCTTCTGCTCTTGCCTGGGCCAGCTCATCGCTCGTGCCCGAAAACCAGTGAAAGATACACGTGCCGGTGGCGATCAGATCGCGATCGCGCAGCATGTTTAGAACGCAACCCACTGCCTTCGTGGCATGTATGGTGACTATCCGACCCTTGATGGGGCGCTCCGCACAGGCATCGAGGACGGAAGCGAGTGCCTTAAGCTGGCGCTGCTCGCTTCCGGCGAACCTTGCGGAAAAATCAAGGCCGATTTCGCCTACGATGGGGCATTCCGATGCAAGCGCCGCGGCTCCTTCGATATCTTGAGAGCTCGCCGTCCCGTTTGCGACCCACCATGGGTGCAGGCCGCATCCTACCCAAACATTGGACACGGATGCGAACTTGTCGCAGGCCTCTTGGTATTCGCTGGGCAGCACTGTTGCGTTGAGTACGCCTGCGCCCCGTTCGGCGAGCTCCTGTGCCACCTCCACGCCGTTTTTCATGCGATCGATATGACAATGCATATCAACGATGTTCAAGGGGCGCTTCATATTATCGCCTACCGCCTTTGCGACCTGCCAGCATGCCTTTTTGTGCGGCATCGTGCATGGCGAGCGCAGCGGAGGTATCGTCTTGTGAGCCTAAGCCGGTGATATGCCGCAGAACCTCGCCAGCAATCATCTGGCCCATAATGGGTGGCATGAAGCTGGCCGTGCCCAGGTCCGTTCTTTCGGAACGCGCCGCGCCCGGCGTTGCGGAGATGCGGACCGGCTCCTCGCAGGAGTACAGTACGCGAAGGTGCTTGATGCCCCGTTTGCGGCATTCCTTGCGCATGATGCGCGCAAGGGAGCAGTTGACCGTCTTGTGCACGTCGGCGATGCGCAGGCACTCGGGATGGATCTTCTTTGCGCCACCCATGGAGCTGATGAGCTCGAAGCCCTGGTCTTGAGCCGCCGCGGCCAGGGCGAGCTTGGTCGAGACCGTATCGATGGCGTCGATGACGTAGTCGATGTGGCCGCCGGCTTCCCTTCGGCATTCGGCAAGCAGCTCCCCAAGGTTCTCGGCGAGGACGAAGGTATCGTGCGCAACCACGTGGCATCCGGGGTTGATGTCGGCGACCATGGCCGCCATGACATCGACTTTGCGCTTGCCTACGGTGGAGTGAAAGGCGATGGCCTGGCGGTTGATGTTGGAAGGCGCGACCACGTCTTTATCCACGATGATGAGCGTTCCCACGCCCCCGCGAGCGAGAGCCTCGATGCAGCTCGATCCCACGCCCCCGCAGCCAAAAATCAGTACGCAAGCGTTCTCGACCCGCGCCAGCCCTTCGTCTCCCAGCATGACGCGCAGACGATCTTTGGCGGTTTCCATATGCCCCTCCCGCACGCTCGGTGTCAGTCGCTTTTAATCTACGCTGATGATACCATAAAAACAGAACACACGTTCTTATTATTATGGTATGATTCGGATAATTACCGCATCTGCGGGTTTCATGAGACAATATCTCGGACAAGACTGTGTATTTCCTATTCGGGTTCGTGGGCATTTTGTTCCCATATTTGTTCGTCAAGCTACGTTGAAGAAAGAAACACCAGTTAGAAAGGCTGATGTGGACAATGGCAGAGTTCATTTACCAGATGTACCAGGCGCGCAAGGCGCATGGCGACAAGGTCATCCTCGACGACGTGACCCTGTCGTTCTATCCCGGTGCCAAGATCGGCGTCGTGGGTCCCAACGGCATGGGCAAGTCCTCGCTGCTCAAGATCATGGCCGGCCTTGAGGAGGTTTCCAACGGCGACGCCCGCCTCACCCCTGGTTACACGGTGGGCATCCTGCAGCAGGAGCCGCCGCTGGATGAGGACAAGACCGTCATCGAGAACGTCCGACTCGCTTTTGCCGATATGATCGCCAAGGTCGAGCGCTTCAACCAGATTTCGGTCGAGATGTGCGACCCCGATTGCGACATGGACGCCCTCATGGCCGAGATGGGCCGTCTGCAGGACGAGATCGACACCGCCGACGGCTGGGATATCGACTCCAAGCTCGGCCAGGCCATGGACGCCCTTCAGCTGCCCGATTCCGACATGCCGGTGAACGTGCTCTCCGGCGGTGAGCGCCGCCGTGTGGCCCTGTGCAGGCTGCTGCTCGAGGCCCCCGACCTGCTGCTGCTCGACGAGCCCACCAACCATCTTGACGCCGAGTCCATCCTGTGGCTCGAGCACTTCCTCAAGAACTACCCCGGCGCCGTGCTCGCCGTCACGCACGACCGCTACTTCCTCGACCACGTTGCCGAGTGGATCTGCGAGGTTGACCGCGGCCATCTGTACCCCTATAAGGGAAATTACTCCACGTATCTCGAGACCAAGGCGGCTCGTGTGGCCGCGCAGGGTCAGCGTGACGAACGCCTGGCTAAGCGCATGGCTTCCGAGCTCGAGTGGGTCCGCTCCAGCCCTAAGGCCCGTCAGGCCAAGAACAAGGCCCGTCTGGCCCGGTACGAGGAGATGGAGGCCGAGGCGCGCGCCAGTCAGAAGCTCGACTACACCGATATCCGCATCCCGGTTGGGCCGCGCTTGGGCTCCAAGGTCCTGGTTGCCGAACACCTGCACAAGGAGTTCGATGGACGCGTGCTCATCGACGACCTCTCCTTCACCCTGCCGCGCAATGGCATCGTCGGCGTGATCGGACCCAACGGTGTGGGTAAGTCCACGCTCTTCAAGTGCATCTGCGGGCTTGAGCCGCTCACCTCGGGCAACCTCGAGATCGGCGAGACGGTTAAGATTTCCTACGTGGACCAGATGCGCGGCGGCATCGATCCCGACAAGACCCTATGGGAGGTCGTGTCCGACGGCTTGGACGTCATGCATGTCGCCGAGAACGAGGTTCCCTCCCGCGCCTATGTTGCCAGCTTCGGCTTCAAGGGCCAGGACCAGCAGAAGCGCGCCGGCGTGTTGTCCGGCGGCGAGCGCAACCGTCTCAACCTGGCTCTTACCCTCAAGCAGGGCGGCAACCTGCTGCTGCTCGACGAGCCAACCAACGACCTCGACGTCGAGACCCTCTCTTCGCTGGAGTCCGCGCTTCTCGAGTTCCCGGGTTGCTCTGTGGTCATCTCGCACGACCGTATGTTCCTGGACCGTGTCGCCACACATATCTTGGCTTGGGAAGGTACCGACGAGAACCCGGGCAACTGGTATTGGTTCGAGGGCAATTTCGAGTCCTATCAGGAGAACCGCGTCGCCCGTCTGGGTGAGGATGCCGCCCGTCCGCATCGTATCCATCGCAAGCTTACGCGCGACTAGGGGCGGGCGATGGGATATAGGTCCAAGCAGGTCATCGTGATGCGCCGTGACCTCAAGATGCGAAAGGGCAAGATCGCCGCTCAGGCCGGTCATGCATGCGTGGAGGCCACGTTGATGGCATTGGCTCGGGAGGGCCGGCTCGCACAGGTCCACGTGGACGTGGATCGTGGCGTGTCGATCGCCCATGAGGATACCGATAGCTCCCCGTTGACTGATTGGTTCGACGCCGGTGTTGCCAAGATCTGCCTCTACGTTGACTCGGAGGAGGCGTTGCTTGGTCTGGCCCGTCGCGGGCGCGAGGCCGGATTCGCGGTTTCCCTCATATGCGATGCTGGACATACGGAGTTTCACGGTGAGCCGACATATACGTGTCTTGCTTTCGAGCCTCTTCCCGCGGAGCTCATCGATCCCTTGACGGGAGAGCTTCCCCTTTACTAGGGTGCTTCGACAACAAAGATAAAAAATGGGGCCCGTTTGACTGAACGGGCCCCATCGCATATCCAGGATGTCTGCGGCTACTCGAATGCCTTGATGGTCCAAGGCATTTGCGACCCCGACCTTCTCTGCAAAGTGATGAGGATGGGCTCGGTGCTCTCGAGGTGTTCAACACGAAGGGGGAACGTGACGCGGGAGCGGTTGCCCCTTCGCAGCTCCAGTGCGCAGGCGCGGGCATAATCCTCATCGAGCATGCCGAGCGTATTGATGCCATAGGGGAGGATGCGGCCGAGTTCAGCCACGATATCCATGGGGCAATACACCTCATCGCGGAAGCTCTTCGGATATGATTTCAACGCCTCTTGGGACGGCAGGTCATCATCGTCCGTATCCCGCGTCTGCGCGATGGGAGCCTGTTGGCTCTTATGGGCTTGCTGTGTGCGCCCCTGACCCGAGGTTCTGTTTTCCGGCTCCTCAATGTGCGAATCGCTCGGCATGGGCCGTTGGCCATGGCCCGTCCGGGCCCGCTTTTCTCCATCCGGCATCGGGTTGGCTGGACTATCGGTTGGTTCACCTTGCTTTTCGTCTGCTGCGGCGTGCAGCGAAGCAGACGAACCGTCGATGTCCGTTCGCTCGATGGCGCCGATGGGTGCGGGCTTCGATTCGATACGCGTTTCCTTATCGATACCCGTGTAGGGGTCGTAGGTTACGGTAAGGGAATAGGCCGGACGATCTTTCGGCTCCGTTTGCGCGACCTCAGTGCTTGTCCGGGGCTGAGCGGGCGATTGGTCTGTACCCGGGTTTTCCATTGCGTCGCCCGTATCCCGCGCCGCGTGCTCCGAGACAACCTCGTTGGAAGCCTGCGCGCTCGATGAGGGCATGTCGGCCTGGCCCTCCGGACTTGCGGCCGATTTCTGATCAGTGTGATCTGCAGGCGCCTGTTCGGATGCGCCCCCGGCATCAGGTTCAGGATCGGGCGCGGGCGCGGCCTCCGGCTCGGGGCGTTTTACGCGTTTCGGTCGCACCGGCTTGAGCGCCCGGTCGCCCTTCTTCTTTTTCCACGGTTTGCCGGGCTGCTTGCCGGAAGCCCGTTCCGAATCATCGTTGGATGCAAGGGCTGCGTCCCAGGTGGGCTGAGCTTGAACGATGACATATATGCGCCCGCCTTTGAACACCTTCAGGGTGACGAACGCGTCCAGCGCTTCGAGCAGCGAGCGGGTCGATTCGAAGCCGAGGTCCTCCGCGCCCATCCGATCCGTGGCGAGCGCTTCCTCTACCGCGGTGATGAACGTTTGCCTCCCGCATCCGATGGTGCGGGAGAGGAGCTGATAGAGATAAATCAAGTTTCCTTGATTGAGATGCGGATTGACCGGTGCGTCCATGGGGTTCACTTTCCTAGATAAACGGTATGGTCCCATGGTAGCATCGCGGGCTTTCGGTGTCGCGCTGCATGCTTCCGCACCTGACCTACACCGTTTCGTTGTCCGAATCTGACTGGCTTGCGTTTGGTGTCGAAGCCGGGTCGGGCGCCGGTACATCTTGCGGCTGCGTGTTCCCCGCATCTCCGTTCCCGCCGTCTGCTGCATGCCCATTTTCTGTGGAGGGGCTCGGTGCCGCAGGATCCTGTTGTTGAGAGTCGGGTTCGGTCGAGGGGTCGGGCTGCTGGGAGGCTTGTCCGGATTGGGGCCGGGGGTTCTCTGGGGTCGCTTCTTGCGCTTCCGGTTTCTCCGGTTGTACCTCGGGCTTTTGGATGGCTTGGGATTCGGCCTGCTGCTCGGCCGGAGCCCTGAAGATGGGCTGTGTGCGCGTGCCGAGGCCCTCGCCCGCCGTCGTCGCTAAAATGACCGCGGCGGTTATGGCCACGGTGGTCACGGCGAGCACGGCGGACAGGATGACCACCTTGCGCTGCTCGGCGCTGCGCTTGGCTGCCGCCCGCGCGCGGAGTTTGGTGGGGGCGACGCGCGCGGCATGGGCTCCGATGGAGGGGGAGGGCTCGGGCTTTGCCGCATAGGCGTTTGCGGCCTGCTGGGAGCTTTTCAGCTTCTCTGCGCTCGCATCGAGGGCCCGTCGATAGAGCTGGGAGCAGATGATGGTTATCGCCGAGCTCATTGCGGCACCGATGACCGATCCGGCGATGCCGATTTTCGATGAGAGCAGCATGGATGTTGCGGCGGCCGCCGCGCCGGCGATGACCTGTGCGATGGAGATGCCGTTCATAAGCCCCTTGGGTTGGGCCATCGGTTGAGTGGAGCCAATGCGTTCATCGCGCCGCTGGCAGGTATGGGCCGCTTCGCCGGTCATGCCGTCCGGTCTCCGGTAGATGCGGGTCTCTCGTTGCGGTTCGTAGTCCATGGGCATATCGGTGTGCCTCCTTACGTTTCCTGAGATTCTCGTACCCCATCGCGTGCAGCGCGATCGCTCTCCTTAAGCATCGCAAAGTCTGAACACACGAGGAGAGAGTGTGGAGGAGCGGACGTATCGCCCGTCCGCTACAATACATATCGGAAAGTTTTTGTCTAGGCGAAAGGGGCCGCATGGAACGCGTCGTCGAGTCTACCGAGGTTGTTCAGGATGGATTTTTGCGCGTGGCCGCCGCCACGCCCAAGGTCCGCGTCGGTGACGTCTCCGCAAACTCCGCAGCCGTTCTGGAGTGCGTGTACGATGCTGCGCGTGAGGGCGTGCGGATCCTGGTGCTCCCGGAGCTATGCCTGACGGGGTATACGTGCGGGGATCTGTTCCATGATAGAGCGCTTTTGCGTGCGTGCGAGCGCGCACTGAAGAGCCTGCTCGAGGATACCGCCGATGTCCCCATGCTCTTCACCGTCGGCCTTCCCGTCGCGTGCGGCGAGAATGTTTACAACTGCGTTGCGTCATGTTGCGCCGGCCGCCTGCTGGGCTTGACCGCTAAGGCCTACCTGCCCACCTACGGTGAGTTCTACGAGTCGCGTTGGTTTGCGCCGGGGGGAGGCCACGGCCTGCGAACAGTCGACTTCGCGGGGCATAGGGACGTGCCGCTGTCGACTGATATCGTGTACTGTTGCAACGATGCCGGCATGGAGGACGTGCGCGTGGGCGTGGAGGTCTGCGAGGACCTGTGGGTGCCGCAGCCGCCTTCGATCGCCATGGCGCGTCTCGGCGGCGCGACCATCATGCTCAATGCCAGCGCGTCCAGCGAGGTTGTCGGTAAATCCGAGTATCGCCGCAGTCTTGTTGCCGTGCAGAGCGCACGCCTGTACTGTGCATATGCCTACGCCAACGCCGGCTATGGCGAGTCCACAACCGACCTGGTGTTCTCGGGTGAGAACCTGATCGCCGAGAACGGTTCGGTGCTGGCGCGCACGGCGCTGTTCAGCTGCGATATGGCCATCGCCGACATCGATACGCAGCGCCTGATGGCCGAGAGGCGCCGCTGCAACACCTGGACCCGCGGCGATTGCCCGGAGGAGACCGTGCGTGCGATCGGGTTCAGCTTCGAGGCCTCCTGCGACTTGGATGCGGCTCTCGCCGAGGGCGGGGAGGAGCCGTGGACCACTCCGCGCTGCCTGCTGTCCGCCGCCGATGAGATCGACCGCATCTTCGCGCGCAAGCCCTTCGTCCCTTCCGACGAACGCCAGCTCTCCGAGCGATGCGAAACCATCTTGACCATGCAGGCGGTCGGTCTTGCCACGCGTTTGGAGAACACGTTGACCGGGAGCTGCGTCATCGGTCTATCCGGCGGCCTCGATTCCACGCTTGCCCTGCTGGTCACGGTTCGCGCCTTCGACCGCTTGGGACTCGATCGCTCGGGTGTCCATGCGGTATCCATGCCGGGGTTCGGCACCACGAGCCGCACCAAGTCGAACGCTCAGCATCTGGCCGAGCAGTTGGGTGTGGACTTCCGGGAGATTCCCATCGGCGATGCCGTCGCCCGTCACTTCGCCGATATCGGCCATGATCCCGCCGTGCAGGATGTCACCTATGAAAACTGCCAGGCGCGTGAGCGCACCCAGATCTTGATGGACCTCTCCAACCAGCTGGGCGGCTTCGTGATCGGCACCGGCGACCTTTCGGAGCTCGCATTGGGGTGGGCTACATATAACGCCGACCACATGAGCATGTACGGCGTCAACGCCGGTGTGCCCAAGACCCTTGTGCGCTATCTGGTCCGTCATGCTGCCGAGGACTTCGGAGGACGGGTGGGGGAGACCTTGCTCGACATCCTGGATACCCCGGTCTCGCCGGAGCTCCTGCCGCCTACTGGCGATGGCGAGATCGCCCAGAGGACGGAGGACCTGGTCGGCCCCTACGAGCTGCATGACTATTTCCTGTATTACGCGCTTCGATTCGGGTTCACGCCGGGTCGCATCTTCCGCCAGGCCTGCCGTACGTTCGAGGGCGTCTACGAGCCCCGCGTCATCCTCGTGTGGCTGCGCACGTTCTATCGACGGTTCTTCGCGCAGCAATTCAAGCGCAGCTGTCTACCCGATGGGCCCAAGATCGGTTCGATCACCTTGTCGCCGCGCGGAGACTGGCGCATGCCCTCGGATGCGAGCAGCGCCCTGTGGCTTGAGGAAATCGATGCCCTCCAGGCGTGAGGGCCATGGATGCATCCGTTGGAGGGGAAGTGTTTATGAAGTGCTCGCAAAGACTCGATCGGTTTGGCAACGAGGTGTTCGCCGCTCTGAATGCGCGGCGTGTCGAGCTGGAGGAGGCCGGCCGCACGATTTACAACCTCAGCGTGGGTACGCCCGACTTCAAGCCGTTCCCGCACGTGGTTGCCGCCTTTCAGCAGGCCGCTGCTGATCCCGGGATGTGGAAGTATTCGTTGAGGGACCTTCCCGAGCTCAAACAGGCCGTGTGCGATTATTACGGGCGACGTTTCGGCGTCGAGGGCATCATGCCCGATATGGTCGCCTCGTGCAACGGGACACAGGAGGGCGTGGGGCACCTGGGGTTGGCCCTGCTCAACCCGGGAGACACCATCCTCGTCCCCGACCCGTGCTATCCCGTGTTCGAGGCTGGCGCCAAGATCGCCGATGCCCAGCTTGCGTATTACCCCCTGAGTGCGGAGCACGACTTCCTGCCGTATGTTCGCGGCATCGATCCCGAGGTTGCCGACCTCGCGAAGTACATGATCGTGTCCCTTCCGGCCAATCCCGTGGGCAGCGTGGGGACGAACGAGCTGTATGACGAGATCATCGCCTTCGCGCGCGAGCACGACCTGCTGATCGTTCACGATAACGCGTATTCCGACATCGTGTTCGATGGCCCGCGCGGTGGCAGCTTTTTGCAGCACCCGGGCGCGCTCGAGGTGGGTGTCGAGTTCTTCTCGCTCTCCAAATCGTTTAACGTCACCGGTGCCCGTATCGGCTTTCTGGTCGGTCGCCCCGATGTGGTCTCGGCGTTCAGCAAGCTCCGCAGCCAGATCGACTTCGGTATGTTCCTGCCCACTCAAAAGGCGGCCATTGCCGCGCTGACCGGCCCGCTCGATGCCGTCGAGAGGCAACGTCTTGCCTACCAGGAGCGCCGCGACGTGCTGTGCGACGGTCTTGAGGCGCTGGGCTGGGAACGTCCCAACGCGCATGGGTCCATGTTCGTGTGGGTCAAGCTCCCCGGCGGGCGCACCGACTCCATGGCGTTTTGCGAGGAGCTCATGGAGAAAGCCGGCGTGATCGTTACCCCTGGGGCGAGCTTTGGGCCCCATGGCGAGGGCTACGTGCGCATGGCGCTCGTCCTTCCACCCGAGGGCCTTCGGGAGGCGCTCGCCGCCATCGAGGCCGCGGGCATTCGGGTCTAGGCTGCAAACGGCCCATACCGTATAATCGAAGAGTTATTTCAGAGGCGATCGAAACCGATTTCGTGCACCTCTGTTTCGTGTACCGGCCGCAAGTCGTGTCTAGGATGGTCGGGCACCCATAGTGAAGGAGAAACAAGATGATTAACGATCGCAAGGTGGCTATCGTCGGCTGCGGATTCGTGGGCTCGTCCTCCGCGTTCGCCCTCATGCAGTCGGGCCTCTTTTCCGAGATGGTCCTTATCGATGTGGACCGCAACCGCGCCGAGGGAGAGGCCCTCGATATCGCGCATGGCGTGTCTTTCGGTAGCCCCATGAAGATCTACGCCGGCGACTATTCCGATGTTTCCGATGCCGCGGTCATCGTCGTCACCGCCGGCGCCGCGCAGAAGCCCGGCGAAACCCGTCTTGACCTGGTGAACAAGAACGTTTCCATCTTCAAGAGCATCATCCCGCAGATCCGCGAGAGCGGTTTCTCGGGTATCCTGCTGATCGTCTCCAATCCCGTTGACGTCCTCACCTATGCCGCCGTCCAGATGTCCGGCCTGCCCGAGGGCCACGTCATCGGCTCCGGTACCGTTTTGGACACCGCCCGCCTCAAGTACATGCTCGGTGAGCACCTGGATGTCGACCCGCGCGACGTCCACGCGTACATCGTGGGCGAGCATGGCGATTCCGAGGTCGCCGCATGGTCCTCTGCCACCGTTGCCGGCGTGCCGCTGAGCGATTACTGCGAGCTGCACGGCCACTTCGAGCACGAGGCGACCGAGAAGCGCATCGCCGACGACGTCAAGAACTCCGCGTACGAAATCATCGAGAAGAAGCACGCCACCTACTACGGCATCGCCATGTCCGTCCGCCGCATCTGCACGGCCATCATGCGCGACGAGGACACGGTGCTTCCCGTCTCCAGCCTTATGGTGGGCGAGTACGGCCTCAACGACCTGTGCATCTCCGTTCCCACGGTGGTCGGCCGCAACGGCGTCGTGACGCGCGTGCCGGTTTCCCTCAACGAGGCCGAGAGCGGGCAGTTCATGAAGAGCGCCGAGGCCCTCAAGGCCATCATCGACGAGGTCGATTTCGAGGCGTAAGCTGAACTCACGGCATATATGCTCAAGGGGCGCGCGGTGGTATCCGTGCGCCCCTTTGTTCCCCAGGTTGGACTTCATCAGGCAGGGTCCCCAATAGAAACGGCGGTTGCTCCATGAAGGTTAATCACGCAATCCTGCATATCTTGGACTTCGATTCGGCGGTCAACGTGATGAGCGAGCGCGAGCTCGACCTCGATACCCGCGCCGTGCGCTCGTTCGTCACCTCGCACTTGCGACGTGCCCGCACCAGCCCCGATAACCATCGCGCCTCGTTCCAGGAGAACAGCGCGTTTGCGGGCGAGCTCAAATCCTTCTTCTTCGGTGAGCGCGAGTTCGTGGACCTGTCGCAGCAGATCGCCGAGTTCTTCGCCGGCGAGTTGGCCAAGGCGGATAAGCTCGAGTCCACCGATATCCTCGTGGCCGATTTCGATGACGACGAAGACGTCCGATGGTTTGCGGTGCTGCTCATGAACAGCCGTACCGCATTCATGCACGAGGTCGCGCGCGAAGCGGGAGAGGTGCGCAACGATATCGCCAAGCGTTATGCGATCCTTCCCGCCCCCTCGCAAAAGGTGGCATCGTATGCGCTTGTGCGCGCGAGCACCATGGAGGTGTCCTACGTCGATAAAAAGCGCAAGATCGCCGGCGAGGACACGATGATCATTCCGGACGGCTTGCTGCAGTGCGATACCGGCGTATCGGGCAAAGAGGTCATCGAGACCGTGACGCGTATCGTCGAGGAGGTTGCGGAGGAGCACGGGGCCAACACCGCCGTTGCGCTTGCCAAGGCCAAGGCCGCCGTTGCCGAGAAAGTCGAGGCGGACGAGGAGATCGCTCCGTGGGACATCGCCGATGACATCTTTGAGGACGAGCCGGTGCTCAGGGAGAAATTTGAGGAGCAGGTGCGCGAGGAACATTTGCCCGAGCGGGTGCAGGTCGAGCGTGCGCAGGTGGAGCGCGCCGCGGTGCGCAACCATAAGATCAGGACCGATACGGGTATCGAGATCAGTTTTCCCGCTGAGATGCTCAAGAACTCCGAGTACGTGCAGTTCGTTAACGAGCCCAACGGCTTGATCTCCATCGAGCTGCGCAATATCGGGAGTATCGAGAACCGATAGCCGGAGGATGCGCCTCCGCCTTAGCTGCCGGCTAATGCGGAGGCGCAAAGCATTTCCGATAATGATTCCAGCATCGCTGCATGGGGCGGTGGTGCTGGAAGGAGTGCGGAAATGGCTACAGAAGAAGTGAAGGTTGAAAAGAAGTCCGGTTTGGGCATCGCGGGTCTTGTCCTGGGTGTCGTCGCCTTGCTCACGTCGTTTCTTCCCATCATCAATAACGCCTCGTTTGTGATTGCAATCATAGGTTTTGTGCTGGCCGTTGTGGGTACGCTGCAGTGCGTGCGCGGCAAGCGGGCGGGCAAGGGCTTGGCGATGGCCGGCATCGTTGCCAACGTGGTTGCATGCGCTCTGGTGTTGGGAAGCCAGCAGATGTACAGCGATGCAATCGATGATGCCATGAGCGGCCCCCAGGTTTCCGACGTTCAGTCGGCCGGCGACGGGGATAAGGATGGCTCTGTACAGAAAGATGATCCTGCAACGACCGATCTCGCCGTAGGCACGAAGGTGAGCCTCGATAACGGTTTAAGTGTTGTCGTCGACTCGGTCGCCACCGATATCGTTGATTATGATGGACATCAGCTCCTGGGTGTCCATGTGACATACACCAACGATGGGGATGAGGGCGCGAGCTACAACGTGTTCGATTGGAAGGGCGAGACCTCTTCGGGCGCTCAGGAGGACCCCGAGTTCTATACCGATGGGGAGGAGCCGCTCGAATCGGGCACCTTGGCAACCGGCGGTTCTGTTTCGGGTACCATTTTCCTTAAGGGTGATTCGGTCAAGGCGCTTTACATGGGAAGCGCTCTCGACTCCACGCCCAAGGCATCGTGGAAGATCAAGTAGTCTATGGAACGGTTATGGCTGAGCGTTTGACCGAGGAGCTGCTCGACGAGCTGGCTGATGCTCCAAGTTTGGATTCTTACGTTTCCAATCATGAGTTTTCCAATCGGACCCTGGCTTCTTATCTGCAGGAGCTGCTCGAACGGAAGCATCTTGAACGAGTGCGCGTGGTGCGCATGGCTGATTTAAACGAGACGTTTGGCTACCAGATTTTCAAGGGCACAAGGCATCCGAGTCGCAACAAGGTGCTGCAGATTGCATTTGCAATGGCGCTGACCCTGCGTGAAACCAATCGGGCTTTGACGCTTGCCGGCGTGAGCTCTCTTTCTTGTAAGAACCGTCGAGATGTCATTATTATCTTCTGCCTGGACCGTTCTTGTTCTCTGCAAAAGGTTAACGAAGAGCTTTATCGGTTTGGCGAAGATACTATCTGCTGACGGTATGAGGTCCGGGGCTTCTGAAAGGGTCCGGACCTCGTTTCCCGCGTTATCATGGGTGTATGGATGATTTGATGGCGCAAGATCTCGAAACGTTCCTCGGCATGAACATTGCCTCGGATGCTTTTCGGGTCGAACGGACATATGGTGAAGATGGGGCGGAGCTTACGCAGCTGGTCTACCTGGTGTTGGCAGATGGCTCAGAGCTCGGCCCCTATATCCGTAAGCAATTTGAGGTCGCTTCGGGTGTCGGTTCCGTCTATAACGTCATGTGGCACGCCCAGCGCGAGGGGATGCGTAGCGCATTGCTGCCTCGCGTTATCTGCTGCAAAGAATCGAATGGCGTAGAGTCCGTGCTGTTGGAATACATAGCTGGCGAGACGCTGTCCGATTACGTGGCTCGCACGGGGCCTTCGCTCGCATGTGCATGCGGGATATTTCCCCAGCTGTGCCGCGCCGTGGATGTTCTTAGGACCTCATTCGATCCTCCGCTTATTCATCGGGACATCAAACCCTCTAATATCCTTATCGCTTGCGGTGCTCCCGTGCTCATCGACTTCGGTATAGCGAGACAGTACCGTCCAGACGCAACGCAAGATACAACGAAGTTCGGAACGATGGGCTATGCAGCTCCCGAACAGTATGGATTTGGCCAAACGGGTGTTCAAACCGATGTGTATGCGCTCGGCATGGTTCTGTACTTCTGCCTAACCGGAGAGAACCCGCAGGGAGCTTTAACCGATAAGGATATCGGGGCATGCGATATTCCGAACGCCTGCAAAGACGTGCTGCATCGAGCGGTTGCCTTCGATCCGTCCGACCGGTATCCGACAGCCCGAGAGCTTGAGCTTGCTTGGACAAGGGCTGTCGATGCCGAAGAGGAAAGCCTACATGTTAAAAACGAAAAGTCTGAGCCAGAGTGCTGTGTTCGAAACCGGTCGTCGCAGGTGCGAAAACGTGGACGCAAACGATTGACGACTACATATGTCCTCATCATATTCTGGCTGCTGATGCTTGTCGGGGCGATCGGCACTGCGCTCGATCCCGTTCCCAGCGAAGCGGATGTGCCCTTGTGGTTTAGGTTGTTGGAATACCCGGTGATGATGATGTGCTCCTTGGCGGGTATTATGTATCCGTTTTTGGATAAGGGGGTCGTTTTTAAGATGATTCCCGCGCTTGGTCGTATGAGCAAGCCGAGACGATTTATCTGTATAAGCGCAATCGCCATCCTGCCGGTGTTCATCGTGAGCATCATCGGCATGATTGCCGGAATCATCTAATGAGAAAGCCGCCGCCCTGGATAGGACGGCGGCTTGTTTACGCTAAATACGATTCATCTCGCTTAGCGTGTTGTTGTACCAGTTGTACCAGTTGGGCGGGCAGTACTTCTTGGCGGCGGCGACCGTGAGGGTGTAGCCGTAGCCGCGTGCCAGGCCTGCAACGTGTGCGTCGATGGCTTCCTCCCAGCTTCCCCACGAGGCGTTGCCCCAGCCCCAAGCATTATGCGACTTGAAGCAGTGGCGTCCCTTGGAGCTCTCCGTGTTGGAGATGGCAGGGGACCAGCGCGGGTCCACGCCGTATTTCCACGCGGCGTTGGCGAACGTTGCGCCTTGGCCCGCAAGAGGGGAGCCCGCTAGGTAAGCATCGATGCGGCTCGTCCATTCGCTCACGAACGTCTGCTGATCGACATTCCAATTGACTGCACCGGGATTGGCCGGGGCGGCAGGGGCGGACTGCATACCGCCTTCGGTTCCCGCCTGGACCGTGTGGTCGCGGAGGGCCTCCTGGGCAAGGGCTTCCGCCTCGGCCTGGAGTTCGCGCTCGGCCTGCTGCTGTGCCGCCTCACGGAGCCTTTGGGCCTGGGCGAGTGCGTCTACTGCTTTGGCCTTTTCCGCCTCGGCCTGTGCTCTTGCGGCTGCAAGCTCGGCCTTCTCGGATTCGAGCTGGCTTTGAAGCTCGTTGAGCTCCTCGACGGCATCCGTATTGGCGTTCTGCACCTGTCCCATGTATTTCACGGTGGTGACCAGGTCGTCGAGGGACTTGGTGTTGAGCACGAAGCTCATGAGCGAGTTGGCGTTCTTCTTGTACTTATACATGTCGCGCATGGCACGGCTTGCCTTGTCCTGAACGTCGGGGAGTTTCGACTCGAGCTCGCTGATCCGTGCCTCGTTCTCGTCCTGCTGCTTTTGGAGCGCGGCGAGATTGCTGTTGGCGGAATCGAGTGCGCTTGCACTCGATTCGATTGACTTCTGCGTCTCGGTGAGGGCCGCTTCGGTCTCATTGGAGATGGCAAACGCGGGGGCGGGGAGAAGGGTTCCCGCAACCAGGGCGGTTGCTACGCTTGCGCCGACGATCATGCGTACGGCACGGCCCCTGCGCCATGTGAGGTGTGTATCGGAATGAGCTTCCATGTACATCCCTGCCTAACTGTCTCAATCTTTCCAAACGTATTGTACTACCACCCTCTACCTCAACTTGAACCTTAGACATTCTTTAAGGTTCAAGTTGAAGGTTGAACATGGCGACTACCAGCGTGTTTCTTGAAATATGAAGCTGTTTTGTAGTTTCAAGTTCAGCTTTAAGGTGAGAGTTCGTCTTTGCGGCGTGAGCGGTTGATAGTCGTTGCAATGATTAAAAGCGCAGGTGAGCGAGTTGGAAAATGTTCGCGGCGCGCGTGAAAAATCTCCCATGGCATCAGTTGGTTGAGGTCACCGTGATACGATTGGATCGTGTAATTGGTTGTGATGGTGGCACGGGATGTGCTGCGGCATTCAAGTGGGGTGCCGCGAGGAGAATCGGGGTGGAAGTCCCCGGCTATGCCAGTAACCGTAATTCGCGCCGCCGTATGGCGGGTGCGATAAGTCGGATCGCCTCCCATCAAGGCGCGTGAGCGCGGACCCTGGAGGAAGGAAATCATCGTGATCGAAATGTGTCGTACGCGCTTCTCGAATGAGGGGGGCGTCGGGTCGTTGTGTCTTCGTGTGAAACGCGCTGCCGTCCGCTGTGGTGTCGCGCTGCTGAGCGCCACCCTTATATTCCAGGGCGTTCCCGCCGTGGCAGGGGCTCAGGACGCTCCGACGGCGCCTATCGAAGCCGGACGGGCGACCGAGGTCTGCACCCCGAGTTCCCAGGAGGCGGCTGAGTCCGCTGCGCCTGAATCCGCTGCGCCTGAAAGCCCCGCTCCGCCTTCGCAAACGGATCCTATCACCGCGCCCCGGGCCCCGGAGCAGGTTACGGTTACCGCGAGCGTCATCGGCCTGTCTGAGCCGGCGGATGACGGATCTTGTTCTTTTGAAAACTGGATCGCCCCCACAAAGATCGATGCTGAGGCCGGGCAGGGCGCAACCGCATGGGACATCATCAAGCCCCTGCTGGACAGCGCCGGCTACACCTATGCCTACGCCAATGGATTTTTGAGTTCAATCACAACGCCGGAAGGGCGTGAGCTTGCCGGCAAGCCCGTTTCGGGGGACATCTGGTCGTTCTGGGAGTTTTTCGTTAACGGCGAAAGCTCGATGGTCGGCATGGGCGACTATCGGGTTGCCGATGGCGACTCCATTTCCCTGCGCTTCAGCAATCCCGTGGTCAAGCCGGCTCCCGAGGCCCATGTGGAGGTTGTCCCCAACGCCCCGCATCCCAACCTTGAGGCGCAGTGGGATGGTTACGCCGATGGAGGCAAGGGCTCGGTGACGACCGCGCCTACGCCGCAGGAGGGCGCCCAGCAGGCGTGGGAGACGGGGTTTTTGACTCCCGAGGAGGTTGCCCAGGGGGCGAGCCTGTCTCAGTCCGATGCGCTCATGATCGACGGCAAGCTCTATGTTGTGACCGGAAGCGCCGTGTACAGCACCACCCCTCCCTGGTCGGCTACCAAGAGCCTTGCCATGCTGCGGGTGATCGATGCCGCAACGGGTAGGGAGGAGCGTCGCGTCCAGCTGTCGGCCCCCATCGATTCGACCTGTCGTCCGGTCTACGCGGACGGTATCATCGTCGTTCCCCTGTCCGGTGGCGCCGTGCAGGCTCTGTCGGCTGCGTCCCTGCAGACGCTTTGGGTGGTTCCGGCGTCCGGGCAGGGGCAGTCGCTCAACAGCCTTACGATCCAGGACGGTGCGGTGTACGTAACGTATTTCGATGATCTCGATGCGAACAGTGTCGCGAGTTCCGGTAGGACCGTCCGTTACGATCTGCTGTCGGGTTCCCGACTCGGTGCAATCGAAAACGCTCATTCCGGCTCGTACTGGACGGGCGGCATCGCGGTCGGCGACGTATTCCTCATCGGTGACGACGCGGGCATCGTCCATGTATATGCAGCGGATCTTTCGCACGAGATCTCTTCGCTCAAGGTGAGCAACGAGCCTCTTCGTGCGGCGTTGGTTCCCTATCGTGGTTTCGTGCTGGCCGTTTCGCGCGATGGTGTGCTGCATAAGCTGTCCATGTCCAACCACCAGCTCCGTGAGCTCGGCTCCGTTTCTTTCGCAGCCTATTCGACTTCCACGCCCACGGTGTCTGGTGATCGTGCCTACGTTGGAGGCAGCGGGTCTGATTTCTCCTCCCGTCTGGCGATCATCGACCTGGCCTCCATGACGGTTGAGCGGGTTGTCAATGCGGTGGACGGGAGCCCCATGATGGCCGGCGGCATCGTGTGCACCCCGTTGGTGTCCGTTCAGCAGAGCGGCACCTATGTCTATTTCACCATCAATGGAGCCGAGGGCGACTATCAAAAGTACACTGCGGGCGGCGGCATCTATGTTTATTGCCTGGGCGATGAGGATGCCCATGTGCTGTTCGAGCCGGAAGCCGGTCTCAAAAACTATTGCATGGCATCCATTCTGTGCGATCCGGACGGCAACCTGTATTACTTCAACGATTCGGGTCATCTCTTTAAGATTTGCGGCTCCACGGCAATCCCCGTCGACCCCGATCGGGTCGATCTCATTCCGCTGCGGCCTGCGTTGTCCGTGCAAACGACGTCGGATCCGGCTAACGCTTCGTCCGGCAATGGCGGGGCACGGCGCGTGGCTTCCGCGGCTCCCCAATCGGAGCCGGAGCTTGCCAAGACCCAAGAGACTGGGGATGAGCCCGAAGACGAGTCGGATTCCAAGAACGAACCCTCGCATCGCCGTGAGCGGGCCGGGGAATCGACTGCTTCTGTCAACCCGTTCGCCATCGTTGGAATCGCTGCCGCGGTGGTTCTTCTGGCTTCTGCCTCTCTAGTTCTGTTCAAGGGTGCGAAGGGGCGTCGATAATGGCTGATGATACAGATCGCAGCCGGCTCGAGCCGAAGGATTTCGTTCGCCTGGATGGCTCCGAGGAGCCGAAAGGTCGCCAGCATCCTTCCCGCGCGCGTGTGGTGATTGTGGCGGCGCTCGTCGCATGCTCCGTCCTGATGTTCACGGTGAGCTTGGGATTTGTGCATCCCGATGAGTCGGGTGGCTGGTCGATCGCATGGCTTTTCCCGGATCACGACCCCTTGCAGACCGTCGAGAGCGGGAGCGCGGTTGCGTCCGATCGGCCTTCTGAGCAAACGCCCGATGGCGCTGGATCGGGGGAGGAGCCCGCTGCTGCCGACTCGGCTTCCGATGGCGCCGGCTCGGATAAGCCGCAGGCCGCCGCAGGTGATTCCGGGGCGGTGACCGTTCAGCCTGCGCCCGGAGCTGCGCCCCAGGCCCATAAGGAAGAAACGCCTTCGGAAGCTCCCCCCGAGCCCGTTCCTGAACAGGCTCCTGCCCAGCCGCAGGCCATCACGGTGAATGTGTCCGTCAGTTCGGATGCCGTCGGCGGACCTGTTGCGTCTTCGGGATCGTGTACATTGTCCATCGGCGCCACGCCCTACGACGCCCTGAGGGCTCTGGGGCTTTCGGTCTCGTCGCGAACTTCGCCTTTCGGTGTGTATGTGTCTGCCATCGGAGGCCTTGCGGAGAAGGACCATGGACCCAAGAGCGGTTGGATGTATGCCGTGAACGGTGTGAGCCCCAACACATCTTGTAGCTCGTATAAGCTCCAAGACGGCGATACGGTCAGCTGGTATTATGTGAAGTAAAAAAGGCCCTCGACGCGGTTTGGCGTCGAGGGCCTTTCAATCTCCGGGATCGATGTTACGCTTCGCCGGCATCGAGGAACTTGCGGCGCGAGAAGTAGTTGTACCAGGTTACGAAGAACGTGGAGATGAGTTTCATGGCCATGGTGCCGATGTTGAGCAGGCTGACTCCGATGAACATATACAGATCGTTGAGCCCGAGACCGATGGCCGACAGCACGGCAAAGATCGTGAATTCCTTCTTGCGGCTCATGCCGTCCTTGCGTACGAAGACATACTTCATGCTCAGGAAGTAATTGAATACGATGGATATCGTGAACGAGATGGTGGTGGCCAGAAGGTAGCCAACGTTGAGCACGCCCATAAGGTAGATGAGCGAGAGGTATTCGACGGCCAGGGACAGCAGGCCGACCACGGCGAACTTGAAGAACTGGCGGGTATGGGTGCGGTTTGTAACGGCGTGCACGTAATCACTTCCGACGGCGCATGGCTACAGGGTGTTAACCCTATCGACTATACGCCATTATCAAAAGAAGGTAAGCCCCTTTACCCCGACCTTACTTTTCCTTCGTATTTGGTGCATCGCCGTCGAGGAACATCTTGCGCGTCACAAAGTTGTAGACCATCACCAGGGCGGTTGCGGCGATCTTTGCAAGATTGGCCTCGAGCCCGCACCCGCTGGCGAGGGCTACCACGATGCCGTCGTTGAGCAGCAAGCCGATGATCGACAGCACGACGAAGATCGCAAACTCGCGTCTGCGGCTCATATCCTGTTTATGCGTGAACACATACCGCATGCTTGCGAGGTAGTTGAAGACGAGCGAGATGATGAAGCCGCACGTATTGCTTACGAGGATGCTGAGTCCCAGGCCGTAATGGAGCAGGTTCATGACCCCGAAGTCGATGACGGTCGCAAGTACGCCTACGACCCCGAATTTTGCCAGTTGCGCGAAAAGGTGTTTCATGATCCGCCTTCGATTGTTTGATAACACGGGACACGATTGTAGCTATCGTCTGCGCGAAGTGCTTTCAAGTGCTTATGTGCAGGCAAATTGCACCCAACAGGCTATCGAAAGTGTGTGATAATTACACGCATGTATTTAAACCCACCGCAAAGGAGCACATGATGGCAGAATACGTGCTTTGCGCGGAATCGACTGCAGATTATCCGCGGTCGTATTTCGAGAAGCGTTCGATTCCCTATATAACCTATCACTACGAGCTCGACGGCGTACCGGGTATCGATGACCTCTATACATCGACCACGCCCCAGATGTTCTTTAATGCTCTCAAAGCGGGCTCGGAGTCTATAACCTCCCAGCCGAGCGCAGGCGAGTACGTTGAGTTTTGGAGGCCGTTTCTTGCCAACGGCAGGGATATTCTACATGTCGTCTTGTCATCGGGCATCACCGGGGCCATCAACTCTGCGCGCGTGGCCCAAGAACAGCTGCAGCAGGAGTTTCCGGACCGCTCGATTCGCATCGTCGATTCTCTCTTGGCGAGCTCCGGGTTTGGTCTTCTGGTGGATTACCTGGCTGATCTGCGCGACGCGGGGACTCCGTTCGACACCGCGTACAATTGGGCCGAGGAGCACAAGCTCGATATCCACGCATGGTTTTTCGTATCGGATCTCGACTGCCTCAAGCGCGGCGGGCGCGTCTCGAGCACAAGTGCCATCATCGCCACGGCGCTCAAGATCTGCCCGGTGCTCAACATGGATAACCAGGGCCGGCTTATCCCACGCAAGAAGATCCGTACGGTTCGCAAGGCCACCTCTCAATTGGCCGATATGTTCTTTGCCCACGCACAGGGAGGCACGGACTACGAGGGCAAGTGCGTGGTGTCCCACTCGAATGCGTTCGAGGAGGCCAAGAGCCTGGTTAGGATGATCGAGTCCCAGGTGCCCGCCCTTGCGGGGAAGATCGCCATCTACGATATCGGAACGGTTATCGGCTCCCATACGGGTCCGGGGACCGTTGCCCTGTTTTTCATGGGGGATCGGCGCATCGATTAGAAAACGCCGCCGCACGGATGCACGTGCGGCGGCGTTTGTCTTAGTGCGCTACTTGCGGTTGCGGAAGATCGAGAGGGGCGTGAACCCGGGGCGCCCGCGATGACGCCTGCGCGTGGTGGCGTTGGCGATGAGCTCATCGGGGATCGGAACATCGGCGCGCGCGCTTTCCATGGGGTTGACATCCGCTGCGGCCACGGGGTCCATGACGGCGGCCTCCGGTTTGACCTCAGCCTCGCGGTAGCGGCGCATCATATCGGCCTGAAGCTGCTGGGCCGACGGTGGGGTCCAGATAACGGCGTTTGCGCCGGCCTGAACCGTTTCGCGGACCGAGAGGGAGCTGCGGCCGCCCGATGCGATGAGGGGCAGGTTAGGGTATGCCTCGCGCAGTTCGCGAAGGACCGCGGGGGTATCCTTGCCTGCGGCCACGTTGAGGATCTTGGCTCCGGCCTTGACCTTGGCATGCGCTACGGCATCGCATCGAACCACCGTGGCGATGACCGGGATATCCACGATGGCGCAGATCTGCTCGATCATTTCCGGTGGCGCGGGGGAGTTCACCACGACGCCGGCTGCTCCCTGCATCTCCGATACCGCGGCGAGCTGAACCGAACGCTTGCCCGTGGTGGTCCCGCCGCCCACGCCCACGAACACCGGTGCCTCGGAGGCGGTGAGAAGGGCCTGCGTGATGGCCGGCTGTGCAGTGAACGGATAGACGGCGAAGATCGCGTCGGCGTTCGAGTTGCGAATGACTGCGACGTCGGTGGTGTAGAGCAAGGAACGGATGCGCCTGCCAAAGAGGGTGAAGCCGCCGCATTCGTCGAGTTCATCGGGGACGCGCAGGGGCGCCTTGCGCAGGCGCCCCTCGATGGGCATGGGCTCCATGGGCAGCATACCGGCCGGCGTTGCGGCCAGCGTGGGCTCGGCAAACTCATCAGCCAGCTCGACTTCGGAGAAATCGATGGAGGCCTCGATGGCCTCGGGAACCTCTGCGCTCACGTGCAGGGACTCGCACTCCAGGGCATCGTAGGCCTCGTGCAGGTCCCCGGGCTCGATATCGTGAACGGCGTGTTCGCGCTCGATGGACGGAATGGTTGCCGCGGCGCCGCCCACAAGCGGCTTATCCTGGGTTCCCATGGCCGGCGCGGGCTGGGCGTCGGGACGGGGATCCGGTGGCATGGCGGTGCCGTTGTTGTTGTCTTGTTCCATACGGGCTCCCTTGGGATGATGGCAAACATGGGCACATTTTACCCGCGCGGCCGCACGTTCAACCGTGTCGATTATCGCGCCGTGCGTTTTTTAATCGCTGCTACAAAGAAGCCCTCGAAATGCTCGTTGGGGGCAACGGTGAGCGTCCCGGGCAGGCTGGAGGGCAGAAGCGGGAGCGGGAAGGTCTCCTCGATGGCGCGTGGAAGAACAATGACCTTATCGAGCTGCTCCGCATCGGCGGGTTTCTCGGTCATGATGGGCACAAGCCCGCAGTCGCGATGACTTTTGAGCGCGGCGAGGACCTGCTGCGCGTTCTCCTCTTCCAAGATGGAACACGTGGAATACACGAGCGTTCCGCCCGCTTTGAGCACCGTGAGCCCGCGATCGAGCAGGGCGCGCTGCGATTTGGTCACCTTCTTGAGGAGCGCGGGGGTGATGCGCTTGGCCGCGCGCTCGTCGCCGGCATACGTGATGCCCGTGCCCGTGCACGGCGCATCGAGCAGGATCTGGTCGAAGCGGAAGAACTCATCGAGCTTCCGCGCATCGGTCTGCATGACGTTGATGTTCTCCGCACCCTGTTTTTCCAGGTTGTAGCGCAGCTTCTCGGCGCGCGGGCCGTGAAGCTCGCATGCGGTGAAGCGGCCCTTGCCCCCTGTTAGGGCCGCCATCTGGGCGGTTTTGCCCCCCGGAGCCGCGCACATATCCAAGATGTCGAGTGCGGGCCGGGGCGAAAGGACAAGAGGGGGTAACATCGAGGAGAGGCTCTGGAGATATATCGACCCCGACTTGTATATGTCGAGGTCCCAGATGCGCCTGATATCCACGCTTCCGTCGAGCACAAAGGCATCGTGATACCACGGTACCCGGGCATGGCGGATCTTGTGGGCATCGAGCTCGGTGGCGACGGCATCCGAGTCCATCTTGAGGGTATTCGCGCGCAACGTGATGGGGCGCTTGGCAGCCTTGCGATATCCATCCAGGATGGTTTCGAGCGTATCCGGTTCATATTCGTCTGCAAGCAGGTCGTGCAGGAATGCGGGGATCTGGTTTTCCATGGTTCTCCTGATGCCGTTGGTTGGTGCACTCACATTATCATGCATATGTCCTCAAGGGCATATCGCGCGGCCGCACGCGCATCGCTTTGGGTCATCCCGTGCAAACGAAGGCCGTGGGCCACCTGCTCGAGAGCCGTCGGCGGCACATCTGATGGGAAGCGTTTTGCAGGAGCAGCCCGACGGAGCTTCCGTGCCGCTCGACACGCCCTCGTTGAAGTTCGCCCGCGCCGCACATAAGCGAGAGCGGGGTGGTCTTTCGGCGGCCCGTCGGCGTGTCTGACTATATTACGCTTCTTGCGTGTGGATACGCCTATTTGAGTTTGGCGACATCGTCAACGATAAGGTCAAGGCAATCGGGCAGCACGCGGGCTCCGAACTGCCCCGTGTTGCTCTCGATGAGCTCGCCATCGAACTGCATGCCCAGCGAAGGGGTACAGGTGATCTTTGCTTCTTTTGCCTGGAACATCTTGAACTGCGGGCGTCCGAGGTTTTTGCCCGCGGGGTCGAAGACACCGGCAAGAAGGGTGGGGAGCAGCTGTACGGTGGCGGCCGGCTCGATCACGGCGATATCGATCATGCCGTCGTTCATGCGGCAGTCGGGAAAGAGATTGATGTCGTTTTGGATGATGGACGTGTTTCCCACCATGCACCCGATGCCGTCGAGTTCTTCTACGTGCCCGTCGAATTCGATGGTGAAGTGGGCCACCGTGGGGAGCGGCGTGGCCAGCGCGGACAGGAAGTAGGCGACTTCTCCCATTTCCGCTTTGTTGGGCTCCGCCTTATGCATGATGTCGGCATCGAAGCCCGTACCGGCGATGATGATGAATGCGTGCCGCTTGATCTCGCCGTCCTCATCCTTCCAGAACAGCTCGCCCATGTCGGATGTGACGGTTTTGCCGCGGCGGCAGGCCTTCGCCAGCGCGGCCGGCTCGGGCGCGTTGCCGATATTGTTGAAGAAGAGGTTCGCGGTTCCGGAGGGGAACACCAGGATGGGCACGCCGGTGCCCCGCATGAGGTCGAGGACGTTCGATACCGTTCCGTCTCCGCCGGATACCACGACGCGATCGAATTCTGCGACGTCCTTCGTGGCGTCTGCGGGCTCCATGCCCTGTCCGATGAAGCGCATGACGACTTCGTCCCCGGCGGCGGTGAGCGCCTTGGTGAAATCGAAAATCTCGTCCGAACGAGGGCCTGATGCCGGATTGTGGATTATCAGACAGCGCATGAGCGGTTCCCCATTCTCGGTAAGGCGGTTATAGTACTGATTGTATTAATCCTACCCGCTTGCCCGCGGGTTCACCAGACGCCGGGTGATACATGTACATCTCCACAAACGAGGACCTGCAGGCTTTTTGCGAACGTGCCCGCTCGTTTCCCGCCGTTGCCATCGATACCGAGTTCCTGCGCGAGAGGACGTTCCACGCAAAGCTATGCCTTGTGCAGGCCGCGACCCCCGAGGAATGCGTTGTCATAGACCCGCTCGTCATCGACGACCTGCAGCCCCTTGCCGATCTTATGACCGATCGGGATACCCTCAAGGTTTTCCATGCCTGCTCCCAGGATATGGAAGTCATCTTGCATGCCCTCGGTGTGCTGCCGGCTCCTATTTTCGACACGCAGGTGGCCGCGGCCTTCCTCGGTGAGCGCGCTCAGAGCTCCTACGGCGGCATCGTTCACGCTTTTTGCGGGGTCTCCCTTCCAAAATCGGCCTCGCTTACCGATTGGTCCCGTCGTCCGCTTTCGGACGAGCAGGTTGAGTATGCCGTGGACGATGTGCGCTATCTTATCCAGGCGTACGATGTCATCAGGGATAAGCTGTATAGCCTTGGACGCATGTCATGGGTGCGCGATGAGATCCGTCCTCTGGCCGATCCGTGCCAGTATCGCACCGACCCCCGTTCGGCGTTCAAGCGCGTGAAGAGGATAAATTCCTGCACGCGTCGCCAGCTCGCCGTTGCGCGGGAGCTCGCTGCGTGGCGCGAGCGCCGGGCGGAGCAGCGCGATGTCCCGCGCAAATGGGTTATGTCCGACGAGGTCCTGCTGGCCCTGTGCAAGCGTGCGCCCAAGACCGTCGAGGAGTTCCGCGGCATCCGCGGCACCGAGCAGCTTGGCGCCCGTGACGTCGAGGCCGCGCTGACCGCGATCGCCAACGGCCGCCGTTGCCCGCAGGACAATCTTCCGTCTATCGGCAGGGCCCATCACACCATAAGTACCGAGATCGAAAGCGTCGTGGACCTTATGTACGCGCTCATTCGCCTCGTTTCCGAGCGTTCGGGCGTCGCCACCTCGATGATCATATCCCGCGACGAGCTCGCGTCCTATATCGATCATCCCGAGGGCAGTCGTCTGCGTGAGGGATGGCGCTTCGAGCTCGTCGGTTCGCTCATCGACGACCTGCTTCGCGGCGACATCGGTCTCACGGTCAAAGATCGCTCAATCGAGATTCTGTAGAACGTCCCCCCGTGCGGCCTCTCGTGCGGGGGAGATTCTTTTTTGGGTACAAATCGTCCCATGTGCAATCGTCGGAAAGGTGCGCTATGCCTTACTACTATGGATACGGTTTTCGGGGTCGACCCCTCATATCTGCTGCTCGTCATCGTTTCGCTGGTGCTGGGTATGCTCACCCAGAGTTATATCAACCGTACCTACCGAACGTGGTCCCATGTTCCCTCCGGCGGGGCGACGGGAGCCGATGTCGCGCGGCGGATGCTCGATGCCAACGGCTGCCGCGGCGTCGATATCAAGCGGGTGGGTGGCCATCTGACCGATCATTACGATCCTCGCGACAACAGCCTGCACCTGTCGAGCGAAAACCTTACGGGCGGTTCGGTGGCAAGCGTGGCCGTCGCGTGCCATGAGGCGGGTCATGCCGCTCAGCGCGAGCAGGGCTACTTCATGATGCGCGTCCGCGCCGCCTTGGTGCCCGTGGTCAATTTCACGCAGAACATCTGGATGCTCGTGTTCATGTTGGGCGTCTTCATGAATGTCGCCGGCCTCACGACCCTCGCCATCGCCCTGTTCGCGTTTTCGGTTATCTTCCAGCTGGTCACCCTTCCCGTTGAGATCAACGCATCGCGGCGCGCGGTCGCCTACATCGAGCAGTCCGGAATGGGCGATACCAACGTCCGCGGCGCCAAGAAGGTTCTCACCGCTGCCGCCCTCACGTATGTCGCCGCGGCCCTCACCAGCATTCTGCAGCTTCTCTATCTGCTGGGCCGTACGCGCGATGATGATTAATTTTTGTCCGGGTGCAACGCTAGGATGTATTCAAACGTGCAAGGAAGGAGTTGCTTGGTGAGTAGCTGGGATGTTACGGGTACGATGGCCGCGCCCCAGGGGTCGCGGGACGATTCCGCGCTGTCGGTCTCGCAGGCCGTGTCGCTGGCCGCAAACGCCATCGATTCCGTTCCGCAGCTGACCGTTTTGGGCGAGGTCACGGGGTTTCGCGGTCCCAACGCCCGCAGCGGGCACTGCTATTTTCAGATCAAAGATGACAGCTCGGCGGTGGATTGCATCGTCTGGAAGGGCACGTACCTCAAGCGGACGTTCGACCTGCGTGATGGCTTGCAGGTGCAGTTTACCGGCAAGTTCGATTTGTACAAGCCAACCGGTCGCATGAGCTTCAAGGCAAGTTCGTTCAGTTTGGCCGGGGAGGGGCTTCTGAGGCAGCAGGTGGCGGAGCTTGCCGAGCGGCTTCGCCGCGAGGGCCTCATGGACCCTGCCCGCAAGCGCAAGATTCCGGTGTTCTGTACACGTGTTGCGGTGGTGACCTCGCTTTCCGGCGCCGTCATCGATGACGTCAAGCGCACTCTGAGGCGCCGCAACCCCTTGGTCGAGCTTATCTGCGTGGGTGCAAAGGTGCAGGGCGAGGGGGCCGAACGCGAGCTGATTCGCGGTTTGGAGCGCGCCGCGGCAATTGCGCCCGCACCCGACTGCATCCTGCTCGTCCGCGGCGGGGGCTCCTTCGAGGACCTTATGACCTTCAACGACGAGGCCCTTGCGCGCGCCGTCGCGGAATGCCCCGTTCCTGTGGTCACGGGCATCGGGCACGAGCCCGACACATCCATTTGCGATATGGTCGGCGATCGTCGCTGCTCCACCCCTACAGCCGCGGCCGAGTCCGTGGCCCCTGCGCTTTCCGAGCTTGTGGACGCGCTCGATGGCCGGGAGCGGAGGCTTTCGGCTTCGTTCGCATCCTCGCAGGAAAAGGCGGGCACCGCCCTTGCCGCATCCTCCCAGCGCATGGAGCTTGCCATGGCCTCCCGCCTCGATCGTCTGGCGGTGCAGCTCGGCAGCTACTCGTCGCGCCCCTGTCTGAGTGATCCCACATGGATGCTCGACCGTCGTCAAAACGAGTTGGCGCAAACCGTCGACCGGTTCCAGGTCGCATGCGCCCGTTCGCTCGAGTCTTTCAAGGGGCAGTGCGCTGCGTTCGGTCCCCGTCTGGCTGGCAGTACCTCGGGCTATGCCGTCAAGCGCCATCAGCTCGAGCTCGCGCGGTCGCAGCTGTCCCACATCGGAAAGGGGATTCTCGGCGAAGGTCAATCATCGCTCGCCCGTGCAGCCGCTTCCCTCGATGCCCTGTCACCGTTAAAAGTTCTGGCGCGCGGGTATTCGATTGCATATGACGGTACCGATGCGGTGGCGACATCGGTCGGGTCCTTCGCCCCGGGCGACGCCTTGCGGGTGCGCATGGCCGACGGTGATGTTATAGGTACGGTCTCGGCTGTCGCCCCGACGCCGATTTCGAAATAGGTGCGGCTGGTCCGCAAGAAGGAGGACGTTATGTCTGATCGCAAGCCCGTGGAGGAGCTGTCGTACAAAGAGGCTTCCACCGAGCTCGAACTTATCATCAGGAGCCTGGAATCGGGGGATATGGAGCTCGAGGAATCGCTGGCGAGCTATACGCGCGGCGTTGAGCTGCTCAAGAGTCTCCGCGCCCGTTTGTCCGATGCCGAGCAGAAGGTTTCGGTGCTGCTGGCGGACGTTGATGGCGAGGGCGATGTCCTCGTTCCGGCAGAGGCCGCCGACAACTCCGATACGCTCCCGTTCTAAGCAATGAAAGGCCACCCCATGTCCGACTGTATTTTCTGCAAGATCGCCAATCACGAGATTCCCGCCAGCGTGGTGTACGAAGACGACCTTGTCATCGCCTTCGACGATCTTAATCCCCAGGCTCCTGTCCACACGCTGGTCATCCCCAAGGAGCACTATCGCGACATTGCCGACGGCGTCCCGGCCCAAACCCTGGCCGCCATGACCCACGCCATCTCCGAGGTGGCCCGTATCAAGGGTCTCGATAACGGGTTCCGCGTCATCTCCAACAAGGGTGCCGCCGCAGGTCAAACCGTCATGCATTTCCACATGCACGTCCTGGGTGGCAAGGAGCTGGGCGAGGGCCTGATCTAGAAGCCGTTGGGAATGATGGGCCTTTAGGGTTATCATTCACATGTTGTCTATTGCGCGACATTATGCCGCATGTCAGAAGGAGTCCCATGAACGTACTTGTCGTCAACGCCGGCAGCTCTACGCTGAAGTACCAGCTCATCGATACCAAAACCCATAAGGTGTCCGCAAAGGGTTCTTGCGAGCGCGTCGGTTTCACGGGCGGTACGTTCACCCACACCTGCAACGGCGAGCCCAAAGTCACCGATAATATCGAGTTCCCTGACCATAAGGTCGCTATCGAGGCCGTCCTCAACGACCTTAACGCACACGAGGTGAAGATCGACGGCATCGGTCACCGTATCGTTCAGGGCGGTTGGTATTTCGGCGATTCCTCGCTGGTCGATGACGATGTGCTCGCCAAGATTCGAGAGGTGGCCCCCCTCGCCCCGCTGCACAACAACCCCGAGGCAAACGTTATCGAGTACTGCCTCGAGCAGTACCCCGAGCTGCCCAACGTCACGGTGTACGACACCGCCTTCCATTTCAACATGCCCAAGGTGGCCAGCACCTATGCCCTGCCCAAGGATGTGTGCGATAAGCTGCACATCCGCAAGTACGGTGCCCACGGTACCAGCTACCGCTATATCGCGCAGAAGGTCGCCGAGATGAACCCCAAGGCCCACAAGGTCGTCGTGTGCCATATCGGCTCCGGTGCCTCGCTGTGCGCCATCGAGGACGGTAAGTGCATGGACACCACCATGGGCCTCACGCCGCTCGACGGCATCATGATGGGCACGCGCTGCGGCTCCATCGACCCGGCCACCGTGTGCTACCTCCAGCGCGAGGGCGGCTACACCTACGACGAGGTCGACGACATGATGAACAAGCAGTCCGGCCTCCTCGCCGTCTCCGGCAAGACCAACGATTGCCGTAACGTCGAGGAGCTCGCCGCCGGCGGTGATGAGGACGCCCAGCTCGCCTTCGACATGTTCGTGTACAAGATTGCCGCCAAGGCCGCCGAGATGGCAACTTCAATGTGCGGCATGGACACCCTGGTGTTCACCGCGGGCATCGGCGAGCATGCCCCCGCCGTCCGCGCCGGTGTCGCCGACCGCCTCGCCTGGATGGGCGTGAAGATGGACCATGCCAAGAACGCGCTGCGTGCCGAGGGCGCCTGGTGCCTGTCCACGGCCGATTCCCCGGTGAAGATCTACGTGATTCCCACCGATGAGGAATTCATGATCGCTTCCGACGTCGAGCGTATCGTTTCGGCTACCCGTTAGTACCGCTCGCATTATTATTGCAATCCGCCCGATGGCTTCACATTACTATCGGGCGGATTGTGTCTATGGAGGACTTCCGCCTCACTGTCAACTCGTATGAGGAGCACCATGAACGTTTTGGTCATCAACGCCGGCAGCTCGAGCCTGAAGTATCAGCTGCTCGATCCCGATACGCATGAGATCTTCGCCAAGGGCAACTGCGAGCGCATCGGTATGGACCGTGGCATCTTCGGCCACTCCGAGGGAGGGGACAAGGTGTCGTCCGATGCCCTCTTCCCCGATCATCGTCACGCTATCAGGCTCGTGCTCAAAACGATCGCCGATGCCGGCCTTGCAATCGATGCCATCGGGCACCGTATCGTGCAGGGGGGCTGGTACTTCGATGACTCGGCGCTCGTGACCGATGAGGTTATGGATAAGATCTACGAGGTGGCGCCGCTGGCACCTCTGCACAACAACGCCGAAGCCAGCGTTATCGAGTACTGCCGCGAGCAGTTCCCCGATGTGCCCAACGTGGCGGTGTTCGACACCTCGTTCCATATGAGCATGCCCGATGTGGCTTCGACCTATGCACTCCCCAAAAAGGTCCGCGATAAGTATCACGTGCGCAAGTACGGTGCGCATGGAACAAGCCATCGATATGAGTGGATGTGCGCCAAGGAGCTTTTGGGCGAGAGCTGCCATAGGCTGCTTTCCTGCCATCTGGGTAACGGAAGCTCGCTGTGCGCGATCGAGGACGGCGTGTGCCGCGATACCACGATGGGCCTCACCCCGCTCGACGGTCTCATGATGGGCACGCGCTGCGGCTCCATCGACCCGGCCACCGTGTGCTACCTCCAGCGCGAGGGCGGCTACACCTACGACGAGGTCGACGACATGATGAACAAACAGTCCGGCCTCCTCGCAGTTTCGCAGATCTCCAGCGATGCACGCGATATCCGTGCCGGCGCCGATGCCGGCGATGAGAACTGCCTGCTTGCGTTCGATATGTTCGCCTACAAGGCCATACAGCAGGCCGCTGCCATGATAGCGTCCATGGCGGGTGTCGATACGATCACCTTCACGGCGGGCATCGGCGAGAACGATTGGTCGATTCGCCGTGCTTTCTGCCAGTGCTTCGAGTGGCTCGGCGTCCGCATCGACGATGAGCGCAACCGTCATGCCGTGGGCAACGGTCCCCAGGTTATTTCCGCCGCCGGTTCCGCGGTAACCGTTATGGTGATCCCCACCGACGAGGAGTTCATGATCGCTTTGGATGTTCAGCGCCTCGTTGCCTAGCATTTTGCCCGATGAAAAAGGCTCGCACCCTTGGGATGCGAGCCTATTTGCTTAACGAGCGCTATGAGCGGGTCTTTAGCTCATCTGCGCCTGTACGGCGGTGATGGCGACAACGCCCACGATGTCCTCGGCGGAGCACCCGCGGGACAAGTCGTTGACCGGTTTGGCGATGCCCTGGAGAATCGGGCCGTACGCTTCGGCGCCGGCGAAGCGCTGCACGAGCTTGTAGCCGATGTTGCCGGCCTCGAGATCGGGGAACACCAGGACGTTTGCCTTGCCGGCGACCGGTGAACCCGGTGCCTTGAGCTGGGCCACGGTGGGAACGATAGCCGCATCGAGCTGCAGGTCGCCATCGATGTGGAGCTCGGGAGCCTTCTCCTTGCAGAACGCAACGGCCTCCTGGACCTTCTTGGCGACCTCTCCGCCGGCGGAACCCATGGTGGAGTAGGAGAGCATGGCCACGTGCGGCTCCGCGCCGCCCATGAAGGTCTGCCAGGAATGGGCGGAGGCGATGGCGATCTCGGAGAGCTCATCGGAGGTGGGGGCGATGTTCAGGCCGCAGTCGGCGAAGATGAGCGTGCCGTCGGTGCCGAACTGCGGCGTGTCGGTGCACATGATGAAGAACGCGGAAACCAGCTTGGTACCCGGTGCGGTTTTGAGGATCTGAAGTGCCGGACGAAGGGTGTCGGCGGTGGAGTGGCAGGCGCCGGATACCAGGCCGTCGGCATCGCCCATCTTAACCATCATGGTGCCGTAGTAGGTGGCATCGTTCATCTGCGCGCGCGCCTGCTCGATGGTGACGCCCTTCTTGGCGCGGAGCTCTGCGAACTTTTGCGCGTACTCCTCGTGCTTGGGGCCGTTCTTGGGATCGATGACGGTGACGCCCGGAACATCGATCTTCTCGGGATCACCGAGAATCACCAGGTCGGCGAGGTTCTCCTCAACAATGATGCGGGCCGCGTCGATGGTGCGCTGGTCTTCGCCCTCGGGAAGGACGACCGTTTTCTTGTCTGCTTTTGCAGCGTCCTTCATGCGGTTCAGAAAATCGCTCATGGCTCTCCTCGAACTCAATGCCCACCGCGTAGCCAATGCGTGATGAGCTCATTTAGTGTTACACGAGTAATTATAGGCTCCTACCGCTATAATCACTCTGATATATTCGAGCGCAATGATCGCCTACTTATAGGAGCTGTCATGCAAGTACATTCCGGCCTTCCGCAGGACTTCAATCCCGAGCTCTACGACATGATCGTTGTGGGGGCGGGTTACGCCGGCGCCGTATGCGCCCGCCGTCTTGCCGAGACCGTGGGCTTCCGTGTCGCCGTGCTGGAGCGTCGCGATCACATTGCGGGCAATGCGTACGATTATTATGACGAGGATGGCATCCTGGTCCATATGTACGGCCCCCATATCTACCATACGTTCAACGAGCGCGTGCACACGTTCCTTTCCCGCTTTACCGAGTGGACCGATTATCAGCACAAGGTGCTCGCCAACGTCCACGGCACCCTCATGCCCGTGCCCTTCAACCACACGAGCCTCAAGCTCGCATTTGGCGAGGAGCGCGGCGAGCAGCTGTACCAAAAGCTCGTCGACACCTTCGGCAAGGATAAGAAGGTCCCGATCATGGAGCTTCGCCAGAAAAACGACCCCGACCTGGCCGAGGTCGCCGATTACGTGTACGAGAACGTTTTCCTGCATTACACCATGAAGCAGTGGGGGCAGACGCCCGATGAGATCGATCCCTCGGTGACCGCCCGCGTACCGGTCTTCGTCGGCGACGACGACCGCTATTTCCCGCAGGCCCCGTTCCAGGGCATGCCTGCCGACGGTTACACCGAGCTGTTCGAGAATATGCTCGACCACGATTGCATCGATGTCTTCTGCGATGTCGATGCGCGCGACATCATCGATCTGGATGAGACCACGGTGAGCGTTTGCGGCAAGGTGTATGGGGGAGAGGTCGTCTACACCGGTCCGCTCGACGAGCTGTTCGATCTCGATCTGGGTGCCCTTCCGTACCGCACGCTCGACATGGAGTTCGAGACGCATGATATCGACCAGTTCCAGCCGGTCGGCACGGTTAACTACACGGTTTCGGAGGACTTCACGCGTATTACCGAGTTCAAGAACATGACCGGTCAGGTCGTTCCCGGCAAGACCACCATCATGAAAGAATTCTCCAAGGCCTACGAGCCCGGTAGCGGTCAGACCCCGTACTATGCCATCTTGAGCGACGAGAACCGCAAACTTTACGAGCGCTATCTCGATCGTGTGGCAAACATCACGAACTTCCATCCCGTTGGCCGCCTCGCCGAGTATCGCTATTACGACATGGATGCCGTTACCGCCTCCGCGCTCAACCTTTCCGATGAGATTATTTCCTGCCACGCATAACAGGTGATTTAGGTATGACGACCCAAGCAACGACGACCAAGGCTCTGGACACCGGCGCCCACAAGGTGATTACGTTCGGTATTCCAAGCTACAACGCCGCTGCCGATATGGACCACTGCATCTCCTCGATTCTCGAGGGCTCCCATTGCGCCTCCGATGTCGAGATCATCATCGTGGATGACGGCTCCCAAGATGAGACGCCTCAGAAGGCGGATGATTGGGAGGCTCGCTATCCCGGCATCGTCCGTGCTGTTCATCAGGAGAACGGCGGGCATGGCATGGCTGTGCTGGCCGGTCTTCGCGAGGCCCGGGGCACCTATTATAAAGTGGTTGACTCCGATGACTGGCTGGATGCGACCGCCCTTGCGACCATGCTGTCGATTCTGCGTGGCTTTGAGGAGCGCGACACTCGGGTTGACCTTTTCATCTCAAATTATGTATACGAAAAGGTCTATGAGGGAACGCGCACCGGCATCAACTACAAGATGGCCCTTCCGCGTAAGCGGATCTTCACATGGGACGAGATCGGTCGCTTCCGCCCCGATCAGAATCTCCTGATGCATTCCCTTTGCTATCGTACGGATGTCCTGCGTTCGCATGATCTGCCCATGCCGCCGCATACATTCTATGTGGATAACATCTACGCATATGTGCCTTTGCCGCACTGCCAGACCATGTATTACGCCGATATCGACCTGTATCGATATTTCATCGGCCGCGAGGGGCAGAGCGTGAACGAGAAGACCATGATCGGCCGCCTCGATCAGCAGTACCGCATCACGCGCATCATGATGAAGGCCTACCACCTGTATGAGGACGTGAAACAGCCAAAGCTTCGTTCCTACATGATGGGCTATTTCACCATGATGATGGCCATCTGCTCCGTATTTACGAAGCTGTCCGATAAACCCGGTGTCGATCGGGACCTCAAGGAGCTTTGGGCGGAGCTCAAGGCGTATGACGAGCGGATGTATCGCCATGCCCGCCATGGACTGATCGGTTCGGGTACCAATCTGCCCGGCAAGATCGGGGAAAAGACCACGATCGGGTTGTACCATCTGGCCGGTAAGATCTTTAGGTTCAACTAAAAAGCGGAGGGCCTGAAAAACCCTCCGCTTTTTACTGGCCTATAAATCCCGGAACACCATGTGATGCCGATGCGTGCCTGCAGGCCGATGCGATTGCATCCTCGAGGGCTCTTGTCGCCATCAGTCCGAGCAGGTCGAGCTGGTCGGACGGGCACTCGACTGCACCGGATGCAAGCGCGTAGATGGTATCCCCGTCGTTTGTGGTATGCGTTGGGCGGATAGTGTGCGCGTACGCGTCCGCAGCCATCTGCGAAATCTTGGTAGCTTGGGCTTTGCTGAGCTTTGCGTTGGTGACGATGCAGGAGATGGTCGTGTTGGTTCGCGAGAGCGGCATGGCGATATCGTTTGCCACGGCAAGCACCGCGTCTTCCATATCGATGATTTCCAAGCTATCCGCCGCCGCCCGCATGCCGGCAAGGGGCATGGAGGTGCGGGGGTCGATCACGTTGCCGCACGCGTTGACCGCAGCCAGGGCTCCGACCCGCAGCGCACCGAGCGCGTACGCCGATGTTCCCAGGCCGCCTTTCATCGCTCGTTCCATTCCGGCGAGCTTGCCGACGGTGGCGCCGCATCCCGCCCCATGGTTTCCCTGCAAGAGCGGCATTTGCGGGCCATCGAGAGCGTCTCGTACGGCATGGGCGCCGGCCGCGATGTCGGGGCGGGCGTTCGGGTCGCCGAAGGCGAGGTCGAAGATACAGCTTGAGCACACGATGGGGACGACGGTCGGCCCCACATTGAGGCCGATGCCCCTTGCTTCAAGCTCGCGGGCGGCTCCGGAAGCCGCCTCAAGGCCGAAGGCCGAGCCGCCGCTTAAGATCACGGCATGAACCCGGTCGACTGTGTTTTCTGGTTTGAGCAGGTCTGTTTCGCGAGATGCGGGAGCTCCGCCACGCACGTCCACGCCTCCGATGGCCCCTTGCGGCGCCACGATCGCCGTGCATCCCGTTCCGCCCGCCTCATCGGTCCAGTTGCCAAAGGCGAAACCCGGTATATCGGTAAGGTCGATAGATGTAAGGTGCATGCGTGGGCCTTACCTTTCATCCTGCGCTGTTTTCATGGCCTGCAGTTCCCGCTGCACATGTGCGATGGGAAGGCCCATGACGTTATAGAAATCGCCGTCGATGCAGCGCACGAGCATTCGCCCGTGCATGCCCTGAATACCGTATGCCCCTGCTTTGTCCATGGGCTCGCCGGTTGCGATGTAGGCATCTATTTCGGCATCGGTGAGCTTATAGAATGTGACTTCTGTTATATCGACGAACGAGCGGGCGATACCGTTCCTTAAAATGCATACGCCCGTGGCCACCTGATGGGTGTTTCCGGAAAGATCGGACAGCATGCGCCGCGCATCGGCTTCCGTTCCGGGTTTCCCCAAAATGGTATCACCTTGGGCAACGACGGTGTCCGCCGCGAGGATGGTCTGGTCACTGCAGTCGTATCGCGCGGCGACCGCATGGGCTTTATCGAAGGCGAGTCGCTTGACCAGATCTTTTGGCGACTCGCGCGGCAGGGGCGTCTCATCGATATCGGCGGGCATGACCCGTACGTCATGGCCCGCTTCTCGCATAAGCTGGATGCGGCGCGGGGACTGTGAGGCCAGGATCATGAGCGGTCCCTACAGCTGGATGCCGGCGCGGACTTTTTCCACGGCGACATCGCCCGCGATATCATGCAGGATGGCGAGCGCAAAGGGGAGTGCCTGTCCCATGCCCGATGCGGTGATGATATTGCCGTCCACGACGACGCCGCGGTCGGCGCAGTAACAACCGGAGGGGAAGTCCTTCTCAAAGCCCGGGAAGCATGTTGCCTTATGCCCCTCGAGCACGCCGAGCTCGGCGAGGATAAACGGCGCGGCGCAGATGGCGGCGACGTGCTTGTGCGCCGCAAAGTCCCGAACGATATCGCATACCGTGCTGTTTGCCCTGAGGTTCGTTGCCCCGGGGAGCCCGCCGGGCAATACGACGTAATCGTAATCGCGCGGGTCGATCTCGGAGAGCGTGCAGTCGCATACCACGGGGATCTGCTGGGAGGAAACGACATCGCGGGTATCCATGATGGATACGAGAGTGGCGCGAATGCCGCCCCTGCGCATGACGTCGACAACGGTTAGGCATTCGATTGTCTCGAAGCCATCGGCAACGAGGACGGCTACTCCGGGCATGGTTTTTCCTCTCCATAGGGAAACAGATACGGAGCTTGTATACCCCGTATCTGCTCTATTTAACGCGCGTAAGATGCACGACCGTCTCGCAATGGAATGTCTGCGGGAAGAGGTCGACCGGCGTAGCCGAGACGGGGACGAACGTCCCCTCGTCCACGAAGCGTCTCAGGTCGCGAGCCAGGGTCGCAGGGTCGCAGGACACATATGCCACATCGCGTGCGGACGTGCTCGCGATGAGCCCGATCGCCTCGGGGGCGAGGCCGGCTCGCGGAGGGTCGACCACCAGGACATCGGCGTCCTCTTCGGGGAACTCGCGCACCGCATCGCCGCCGATCGGCTCGACATTATCGAGGTGGGCGATATCCAGATTGCGCCTCAGGTCGCGGACGGCCGGTCCGTACGATTCGACCGCCGACACGTAGTCGCATCGACGGGCGAGCGGGAGGGTGAACGTCCCTGCTCCGCAATACAAATCGCAAGCGAACTCCTCGGGCTTGGGGTCGAGCGCCTCCATGACAAGATCGATAAGGATTTCCGCGGCGGCGGTGTTGACCTGGAAAAAAGAGGGGGCCGAGAGCCGCATCGTCTCCGAACCGATTTTCTCGGTCCAAGACCCCTCTCCGGCCAGGGCTTCAACTCCCGCCACGCGGCGGGCCTTCTTCTCTCCCTTGGTCATAACGCGAACGATGCTCGAGGTCTTCGTGGCATCCTGTAGGACGCGCGAGACCTGCCCGCGCGGGAACGCGCCGGTCGGGGTCCACAGGGAGATTTCCACGGCGCCCGTTCGCCGTGAGGCGCGGATGCCGACCCGCTCGAGCTCAAGTTCTCGGGAATTGGCCAAAAAGCCCAGTGCCCCGGCAACGGATTTGATCGTCTTGCCGTATTTCTTCTCGAAAAGCGGACATGAGTCGACCTTGACGATCTTGCTGGGATCCTTGCCGTGCATGCCGAGGCGAATCTTGCCGTTTTGCACCGAGGGCGCGAGCTCGATCTTATTGCGATAGCCCCATTCGTTTTTGGTGCGACGGATGGGCTTGACCATGTCCTCGATCTGATCGTCCGAGAACTTGCCGATGCGCTGAAGCGTGGAGCGAAGGTTTTCCTCCTTGGCGGCAAGTTGGGCGCTGTATGCCATGCCGGCCCAGGGACACCCGCCGCAAACGGCTGCGTAGGGGCAGGGTGAATCGACGCGAAGGGGGGAGGGCTCGATGACCCGCTCCGCCACGGCGCGTGCGAACGATGGTCCATCGCTCGCAATGGAGGCTTCGACGGTATCCCCGGTGATTCCTCCCGCCACGAAGACCGCTTTGCCCTCGGGGGTGCGTGCGAGCCCGTCGGGTCCGTATGTCATGGTGTCGATGGTGAGCTGCATGGTGAACCCCTCATATAGAAGCAAGGATGCGATACGGCCGTTCGATAACAAAAAAGGCCCCGTTACCGGAGCCTGTAAAATCCTGTGGTGGAGACGAAGGGGATCGAACCCTCGACCTCCTCGATGCGACCGAGGCGCTCTCCCAGCTGAGCTACGTCCCCAGGACAAATAAGAAGTTTACCAATCTTTCCAGTCAAGTCAACGCTCAATGAGAACTATTTTTGGGGAAAGGCGATAGAACAAAAAGCCGCCCCCCGCTTCACGAAAATGAACCCACCTCTCAAAGGTGGGTGCCCTCATCGTCCGTTCCAGCGTCCTTAACAAAGAAGGATACCTGTACTAAGGCCGACTGTGTGGGCTCCCTAAATAAACGCGACGGTTCACCCAGTTGCTCCGCGGGGGGCGGAACACCTTCATCATACGGCATGTCGTTTGCGATTCCAGTCTTGACTTGAAAAAATGTAGGGCGGAGACTGTAGACGAAATGCTGCAATTAAGCCAATACATAAGATATGCCAGTTCAATGTGGCCGTTGTGAATATGAACGGTGTTCATAAATAATGATATAGTTACAGTAGCATTAGAGACGGATGAAAGGAATCTCGTATGAAAAAATATATGGATGCCTCGCTGGTGTATACGATTCTTGCGCTCGCAGGCGGCGTCTTCTACAGGGAATTCACTAAGTTCCTTGCGTTCGAGGGAACGACGGCGCTTGGCTTCATTCACCCTCATTACCTGATGTTGGGAACTTTCTTTTTTCTTGCGCTGGTGGTGTTCGATAAGCTGTTCCATGTTGCCAGGAGGCTGGGTAAGGTTCTCGTTGCATACCAGATCGGCTTGAATCTATCTGTGGCCATGTTGCTGGTGCGAGGCGTTTTGCAGGTTCTCGCAACGCCGCTTTCATCCGCTGTCGATGCCGCTATCGCCGGTATTGCGGGCCTGGGCCACATCATCCTCGGCGTTTCGCTGGTGATGGTGGTCCTCAAGATCCGCTCCGCTGTGCGCGAGGCGTAAACCCGCCCCCTTTCGCTCGCATCGCGGCGTACAATACTGCGCAGTTGATCTTTCGTCGATGGGTGGCGTACACATGCCTTTGCTCTGTGCGGATACATTGGAACATTGCGAGCTGTGCCCTCGGTTGTGCGGCGCGTGCCGCGCGGCAGGCGAGCGCGGCGTGTGCGGGGCCGCCGGATCGCTGCGGCTCGCCCGCGCGGCGTTGCACTTTTGGGAGGAGCCTCCGATTTCCGGTGAGGAAGGATCGGGAACGATTTTTTTCAGCTCATGCCCCCTTAAATGCGTGTATTGCCAAAATCATGAGATCTCGACGGGCGGTTTCGGTATCGACATCTCGCCTGAACGCCTGGTCGAGATCATGCTTGAGTTGCAGGATCAGGGCGCGCTCAACATCAACCTTGTTACCGCAACCCACTATGCGCATCTCCTGCCCGCGGCCATCGCGGCCGCTCGTAGGCGCGGTCTTGCGATACCCATCGTCTACAACACGAGCGGGTATGAGCGCGTCGAGGCGATTGCCGAGCTCGGGGACCTTATCGATGTATGGCTGACCGATTTCAAGTACGCATCCGACGCCCTTGGCCGCTCGCTGTCCCATGTTGCGGATTACCCCGCGGTTGCCCGCCGTGCGCTCGTGCGCATGAAGGCCGAGGTCGATCGTCGGGGCGGGGAGCTCGTTTCGCAAGATGGGCTGCTCAAGAGGGGTATGATCGTCCGGCATCTGGTGCTTCCGGGGCATGTCGACGACTCGTGCCGCGTGCTCGATGCCATTTGGGAAGCGGTGGGCGATGTGCCCATCTCGGTCATGAACCAATATACGCCCAACGAACGCATGCGCGCCTCCGCCGGCGAGCTGTCCCGCGCCGTCACCCCCGAGGAATATGAAGAAGTGCTCGACCATGCCGATGACCTCGGGTTCTCTCGCATGTTTTGGCAGGAGGGCGGTGCCGTAAGCGAAAGCTTTACGCCCCCGTTCGATACGACGGGCGTATTGCATTCGGCGGCAGGTCCCTCATCAAGCGGGGAGGCCCATTCGTAAACGGGTATACTCAGCACGATTCAACAGATTTATACCCTTGGTTTTATGGGAGGCATAGATATGAGCGACTTCGATTCCACGCCGTTGTCCGATGATGAGCGTGCCGAGCTCGAGGCCTTGCGTGCCGAGAAGGCCCGTCGCGAAGAAGCCGAGCGGGCTCGTCGGGACCGTGCCGAGCTCGAGGCCTTGCGTGCCGAGGCCAAGCCTTCTCAGCGGCCTTCTTCCAAGCCGGATGCCGTCGCGGCTCAAGATCCCGCGGACAAGACGTTCGGCCAGCGTATGGTGACGTCCAGCGAGACCGATGATGACGGGCTGCCGGCTATGCCGCCGGCGCAAAAAATCATCATCGCCGTATGCATCATCGCGGCGCTCGGTTTTGTCGTCTACAGCGTTTTGCGCTAACGTTTCGCTCGAACGGGGGAGGATGTTCTCGTGGCGTTAACCGATACCTCACGTCCCACCGACATCTCAATGCTGACCGATCTGTACGAACTCACCATGGCGCAGGGCCTTTGGGAGAACGGCAAGATCGATGACCAGGGCTGCTTCACGGCCTTTTATCGCGATCGCCCGTTCGGCAGCGCTTTCGCCGTCATGTGCGGTACGGCCGACATCCCCGAGCTGGTCGAGAACATGCGGTTCACCTCCGAGGATATCGACTATCTAGGCAGTTTGGAGGCTCCCGCGGGAGGTGCCCTCTTCAAGCCGGGGTTCTTGGATTATCTTTCAAGGTTCAGGATGCACGTCGATATCGATGCCGTTCCCGAGGGCGAGCTGGTGTTTCCGCGCGAGCCGATGGTGCGGGTCACCGGCCCGGCCCTTGAGTGCCAGCTGCTCGAGACCGCGCTGCTCAACACCATCGGCTTTCAAACGCTCGTTGCCACCAAGACGGCCCGTGTCGTCGAGGCGGCCAAGGGGCGTCCCGTGGCGGAGTTCGGCTTGCGCCGGGCCCAGGGTCCCGATGGCGGTATGATGGTCGCCCGCGCGAGCTACGTTGCCGGGGCCTCCTCGACGTCGAACGTACTGGCGGGGCGTAAATACGGTATCCCGGTTTTCGGCACGCATGCGCACAGCTGGGTTATGAGTTTTCCCTCCGAGCTCGAGGCCTTTCGAGCTTTTGCGCTTTCGAGCCCCAAGAACTGCACGCTGCTCATCGATACGTATGATGTGCGCGAGGGCATCGAGAACGCTATCGTGGTGGCCAAGGAGATGGAGGAGCGCGGCGAGAGGCTGGCGGCCATCCGTATCGATTCGGGCGACCTCGCCAAGCTCTCTGCCTACGTTCGCCGCCGTCTCGACGAGGAGGGGCTCGACTACGTAAAGATTTCCGTTTCGAACGATCTGGACGAGTACACGGTGCAGTCGCTGCTCGACCAGGGCGCCCCGCTCGATAGCTTCGGCGTCGGGACCAAGTTGGCTACGTGCTACGACCAGCCTGCGCTCGGTTGCGTCTACAAGCTTTCCGCTCGCCGCTCATCTGCCGGCGAACCCTGGACGCCGGTCGTGAAGCTTTCCGAGCAACCGTATAAACGCACCATTCCCGGGCTTCAGCATGTTCGTCGCTATGTCGACGATCAGGGTTCCCCCGTATGCGACATGATCTACGATGAGGCGTACCTGGACGGGGAGGGCTCGACGGTCGTTGCCGTGGATGACGCCGCGCTGGTGGCCGATGTTTCCGGTTTTACCGGTCGCGAGCTGCTCGTCCCCTGCGTGCGCGATGGTCGCGCGTCGGCTCCGCGCGAGCGCATCGAGGTCGCGCGAGAGCGCAACCGTGCCGCCCTCAAGGCGCTCGATCCGGTCTATAAGCGCTTCCTGTATCCCCAATCATATATGGTTGCCATGGAGTCGGGCCTTGCGCGCGTGCGCGACGAGCTGGTCCGGGAGCGCATGGCCGGCGCATCGGGAGTCTTGCCGTGGAAGGCATCCAAGTAGTCTCTTACGCGCTTCGAAGGGTTTTCGATTCCTATGTCTAGCTCCAACAAGACCATGGTGGTCAAAATCGGGTCGTCCACCTTGGTGGGCTCCGGCCGTCATATCCGCCGCGGCTTTCTGCACGACATGGCGACCCAGGCCCATGAGTTGCGCCAAGCCGGGTGGAACCTTGTGGTGGTGAGCTCCGGTGCCGTTGCATGCGGGTATCCGCTCCTGGGCTTTTCGGACCGCCCCCAGGACATGTCGAGCCTCCAGGCCTCGGCTTCGGTGGGGCAGTGCGTCCTGTCGGCAGCGTGGGATGAGCAGTTCCGTTCGCTCGGCATGCTCACGTCCCTTGTGTTGCTCACCCGTCACGACACGGCGCGTCGCTCCTCATATCTGCATGCGCGCGAGGCGCTGATGCGCCTTTTGGAGCTCGGCGTCGTGCCCATCGTGAACGAGAACGATACGACGGCGGTCGATGAGATCACCTTCGGCGACAACGATACGCTTGCGGCCCTCGTGAGCTGCCTCGTGTCCGCCGATCTGTGCGTGACGCTCTCCGATATCGATGGACTGTACACGGCAAACCCGGCGTTCGACCCCTCGGCCGTCAAGCTCGATCGGGTCGAGAAGATCGATCCCGACATCATCGCGTCCGCGGGGGATTCTTCCACGGCGGTGGGAACGGGCGGCATGATCACCAAGATCCGTGCCGCGCGCATCCTCATGACGGCCGGTATCCGCAGCGTGATCTGTTCGGGGGAGGAGGAGCGTCCTCTGGTCCGCCTCGCTCAGGGCGAGCCGGTGGGCACCGTATTCGAGCCCTCGTGCACCAATGGGGGCCTGGCTCCCCGTAAACTCTGGATCGCATTGGGGGATTCCGCCCATGGCGCGCTGGTCGTTGACGACGGTGCCGCCGCAGCTCTTGTGGGGGATGGGTCATCCCTTCTGCCGGTGGGCATCCTTTCCGTAACGGGCGATTTTGACCGCGGTTCCGTTCTGGATGTTCGCAACACGAGCGGCATGACGATCGCGCGCGGCATCGCGGAGGCCTCTTCGGATGAATTGCGTCTGGCGGCAGGTCGTCACCAGGACGAGATCGCCTCGAATCGCCTGCTCGCAGGCCTGTCCGGCAGGCCCGCCATCCATCGTGACAATCTGATCGCCTTTGCCTAGGGGCCGTTGCCCCCGCATGCGGTATCCTCTTACCTATGATCGCCAGTTAGGAGCTTGCCATGGCCGATGAACTTTTTGCATATGTAGAGCGCCTCGCACATGAGGCCAAGCGCGCGTCCCGCTCGCTGTCGTTTGCGTCCGATGCCGAGCGCGTATCCGCCATTCGCCAGATGGCGCAGGGTTTGCGGGAGCACGAGGCGGAGATCCTCGCCTCCAACGAGGCGGATGTTCGCTCTGCCGCGGCAGCCGGCACGACACCCGGGCTTTTGGATCGCCTGCTGCTCACGCCGGAGCGGATCGAATCCATGGCGCAGGGTTTGGAGCGGCTTACCGAGATGCCCGACCCTTTGGGGCGCGTGCTCGAGCATCGCAAGATCGACCAGGGAGTGGACCTTCAAAAGGTCACAGTTCCCTTGGGTCTCGTGGCCATGGTGTACGAGGCGCGGCCGAATGTGACCGCCGATGCGGCGGGTATCTGCATCAGGACCGGCAACGCATGCATTTTACGCGCCGGCACGATGGCCCAATCAACCTGTGTGTGCATCGCCCGCATCCTTTCCGATGCCCTTGCGGCCTGTGGCCTGCCCGGCTCTGCCATCACGATCATCGAGGTTCCCGATCGCGAGGCGACGGATGCCCTCATGAGTCTGCGCGGCATCGTCGATGTGCTCATCCCCCGCGGCGGGTCGGGGCTTATCGAGCATTGCGTTCGCAACAGCCAGGTGCCGGTAATCGAAACCGGAACGGGCAACTGCCATATCTACGTTCACGAATCCGCGGACTTCGACAAGGCCCGCGCCATCGTCATGAATGCCAAGACGCAGCGTGTCGGCGTTTGCAACGCGGCCGAGTCCCTGCTTGTCGATGATGCTATCGCCGATGCGTTCCTGCCCGCAATGCTGTCGGAGCTCGATGCCGCAGGCGTGCTGGTCCATGGTGACGAGCGCACGCGCGACCTGGCCGATATCATGAATTTCGAGGACGCAACCGAACAGGATTGGGGACGTGAATATCTCGCCCTGGAGCTGAGCGTTAAATGCGTATCGGGAATCGACGAGGCTATCGACCATATCGGCCGATATGGCACCGGCCATTCCGAGGCGATCGTTGCCGAGGACCAGGTCGCGTGCGATCGGTTCCTGCGCGAAGTGGACGCCGCGGCGGTCTATGCAAACGCGAGCACGAGATTTACCGATGGCGGAGAATTCGGCTTGGGTGCCGAGATCGGCATTTCCACGCAGAAGCTGCATGTCCGCGGGCCTTTCGCCGCCGATGCGCTGACGAGCTACAAATACGTTCTGCGCGGCAACGGCCAGGTTAGGCCGTAGGCTCTGCATCGCTGGTTGCAAAATGGGCTTCTCGCTGTGAAAACGAGAAGCCCATTTTGTTAGGCTTGGGAAACGAAGCTGTCCCTGTCGGGGGCGAAGCTCTGCATGGCTTCGATGGTGCGTGCGAACAGCTCGTCAAGGTCCCAGCCGAGCATTTCGGCACCCGAGCGGATGACGTCTCGATTTACTCCCGCGGCAAAGCGCTTGTCCTTGAACTTCTTTTTGAGTGATTTGACGTTGAAGTCCATCACGCTCTTCGAGGGGCGCATGACGACGGCTGCTCCGATGAGGCCGGTGAGCTCCTCGCAGGCGAACAGGATTTTCTCCATTTGGAGCTCGGGGCGCGGCAGCTCGGGGTTGAAGTCGCTTGTATGCGTCTGGATCGCGTGGATCAGCTCGGGCGACCCGCCGGCATCCTCTATGAGCGAGGCCGCGAAGAGCGTGTGCTTTTCGGGCTCGTCGTCGTGCTCCTCCCAATCAAGGTCGTGCAGGAGGCCGACTATGCCCCAGAACTCTTCATGTTCGGGGTCGAACTCGCGGGCGAAGTATCGCATGGCCTGCTCGACCGTCTCGCCGTGTTCGATGTGGAACGGATCTTTGTTGTGCTCGCAGAGAAGTGCGAAGGCGGCGTCTCGGGAGAGGCCGGCGTGAAGCGATTGCGTCATCTTGATGCTCCTTTTATCGTAGACCTGTTCTCATACGATAACGCTCCCACATGACCCTGGCTCCCGATTTTCGGTGAAGTGGGGAAGAGGACGGATGTGCATCAATTCAATGCGGGTTCGTGAGCGGCGTGGAGGGCTTCGTCAAAGCGCTTCTCGCAGGTTTCCTCGGTGAGGCCGAGCGCCACCGCTAGCTCCTCCAAAGAGCGGCGATGGGCCTCCTTCAACACGCGGTTGTAGTAGCTGCTGGGCTTTTTGCCGCGCTCCTCGGCCTCCGCGATCCGATGGCGCATGGTTTTTGCCACCCTGAGGGTTTCGGGCGCGCCGAGTTTGAGCTGCTGTTTAAAATGCGTTTCCTCGAGTGAGCTGTTGCGCTCCGTGAAAGAGTCGAGCTCGATATCGCCGTAATGGTCCAGAAGGTCTTGCGCCTCGTTGCGCGAGATTATCTGGTGCAGGCGGTCTTCCTGCGCCACCGGGTAGAGCATATGGGTTTCCGCCCGGCCGGATTTGGTGTGCAGGACGAGCATGGGGGACGGTGTGTCGTTTCTGATTCCCATCACCGTGCAGACCCCTTGGCCCGGATGAATAACGTGCTGTCCGATTTCAAACATGCTGACTCCATCTAACTGACTTAAACTCTGTGTCATTTATCATATATCATCTACGTGCGGTTTTGTGTAATATGCGCTCGAAGTAACACTTTCGACATGCTTTTGCTGCGACTCTGCAACGTTACGGTCTAATAAAACCCAGGGATATAGTCGCTTCCGTATGGTAAAGTGTCTAACACTAATATCTCGAGCTAGCAGGGCGTGCCCTGCTAGACGCTGTCTCTTAAAGGAGGACCCATGCCGGAGAAGATCGAAGAGCTGGTTCGTGCCGCACTCGCCGCCGCTCAGGAAGCTGGAGAGCTGCCTGCATTTGAGTTGGAAGATTGTGGTCTCGAGCGACCGGCTGACACTTCTCATGGTGAGTGGACCTCCACTATGGCCATGAAGTCCGCCAAGCTCGCACATTGCGCTCCGCGCAAGATCGCCGATGCCGTCGCGGCCCATATGCCCGAGGATGCCTCGATCGCCAAGGTCGAGGTCGCCGGTCCCGGCTTCATCAACTTCTACCTCAACGCCGCCGCCAGCAACGCCGTTCTGGCCCAGGCGCGCGAGGAGGGCATGGACTTCGCCAAGTCTAACGTCGGCAAGGGCCTCAAGACCCAGGTCGAGTTCGTTTCCGCCAACCCGGTCGGCCCCATGCATGTCGGTCACGGCCGCTGGGCCGCCCTGGGCGATTCCCTCTGCCGCGTCATGAGCCACGCCGGCTACGACATCCAGCGTGAGTTCTACATCAACGATCACGGTTCCCAGATGGATGTTTTCGGCAACTCCATCTCCTACCGCTACATGCAGCTCATCGAGATCATGGAGAAGGAGGGGCTGGATATCGACGGCGCCCGCGACTTCTTGGCCAAGGATCGCGACAACTACGTGCAGGACGAGGCCGACGAGCACCTGGATTCCCATCCGTACATGGATGCCTTTACCAACGGCCTGGGCGGCAACGCCTACGGCGGCACCTACATCATCGATGAGGCCGCCGAGTTCTACAAAAAGGACGGCGACAAGTGGGCCAAGGCCCCCGAGGCCGAGCGCGTGCTGTACTTCCGCGAGGAGGGCTACGCCAAGATGGTCTCCAACATGCGCGAGCTGTGCCACGAGGTGAACTGCGACTTCGATAAGTGGTTCTCCGAGCGCACCGTTTACGTCAAGGACACCGAGGGTCCCAACGCCGGCACCTCCGCCGTCGACCGCGCCTTCAAGAAGCTCGACGAGATGGGCTACCTCTACACCAAGGATGACGCGCTGTGGTTCCGCTCCACCGACCTGGGCGACGACAAGGACCGCGTCCTCATCAAGGCCAACGGCGAGTACACCTACTTCGCTTCCGACGTCGCCTACCACTGGGACAAGTTCCAGCGCGTCGATCATGTTATCGATATCTGGGGCTGTGACCACCACGGCTACATCAACCGTGTCCGCTGCGTGTGCGACGCCCTGGGTTACCCGGGCAAGTTCGAGGTCCTGCTGGGCCAGTTCGTCAACCTGCTGCGCAACGGCAAGCCGATCCGCATGTCCAAGCGCAAGGGCACCATGGTTACCTTCCGCGAGCTCGTGGACGAGGTCGGCGCCGACGCCACGCGCTACACGCTGATCTCCCGCTCCTCCAACCAAGCCATCGACTTCGATATCGAGGCCGTCAAGGAGAAGAGCTCCGACAACCCGGTCTACTACGTGCAGTATGCGCATGCCCGCATCTGCTCCATCCTGCGCAAGGCTGCCGGCGTCACGCCGGAGGAGGCCGCCGAGATGGGCATGGATGCCGTCGCAGCCAAGGCCATCGGCGACAACGTGGATTACGCGCTGCTCACCGATCCCACCGAGCTCGCGCTTTCCCGCAAGATCTCCGAGCTCCAGGACCTTATCGCCGGCTGCGCGCGCGATCGCGCCCCGTTCCGCCTTACCCACTTCGTGGAGGAGCTCGCTGGCGACTTCCACAGCTTCTACCAGGCCTGCCAGGTTCTGTCGAGCGAGGGCCGTCCGGTCGATGCCGACCTCTCCCATGCCCGTCTGGCCGCTTGCGATGCCGTCCGCAACGTCATCAAGCTCGTTCTGAGCCTGATCGGCGTGTCTGCTCCCGAGCAGATGTAGCCTTCGTCTCATTGCGTAGGTAGTTATCGAGCCCGAATACCCTTGAGGTGTTCGGGCTCATTTTGTGTTATATTGAAACAACGTGTTATACGTATATTCATATAGCTATTCAGTTAAATAACAACAAGTTGGCCCTCAGCGGCCGCATGCTAGCTATTGAGAAGAAAGTAGTTTGCATTGTCTGAAGAAGTAAATACCGATACCGCTCCCATTCAGGCTGTTGATGAAGTCAAGGCTCCCATCGAGCCTTCTTCTGAGACTAAGGCGGCAGGGCAAGAGCCTGTTGCCAATGCGGACGAGGCTCCTAAACCGCGGAGGCGAACCCGTAAGCCCAAGGCTGTTGAGCCCGAGGCGCAGCCCTCGCCTAAGGATGAGGGGACATCTCCCTCGCCTGCAGAAAAGCCCCGTCGGGTCACACGTCGGCGCAAAGTCGTAAAAGATTCCTCTGCAGACATCCAAGCGGCTGAGTCTGCAGAGGTGCTGCAGGCTCGCGCTCTGGCGCAAGTGAGCCAGGCGAGCGTGGCGCGCAAGCAGCGTCGAGCTGCGGAGCGCGCGGCCGAGGTCGTTGCGGCGATCGAGCAGACGGATGAGGCCAAGCCCGCCGATTCTGAGGAACATACCGACGCAGTCGAGCAGCAGGCCGTTGAGGCCCCTAAGCCCCGGCGCCGCACCCGTAAGGCCAAAGCGCCCGTCCCGGTGGAGCCTGTCGAGGTGGCTGAAGAGACGGCATCCGCAGAGGGCGGTTCCGCTCCTGCTGCGGAGGCGGCTTCCGTTGACCAGGCTGTTCAGGGCGATGCCGCGCAAACGGAAGAGGCCGTTGTGGACAACCGTCCCGGGCGCGGCGCTCGTGCCGCCAAGGCTGCGCGCCGCAAGCCGTCGGTCGAGAAGAAGGAGGCAAACGCCGAATCCGCCCAGCAGTCCGATGACGGTGCGGCACAGGACCTCATTGACGATAAGGGTGAGGACAAGCCTGAGGATAAGGGCGAGCGCAAGCCGCGTCGCTCCCATCAGGACCGCCACAATACGCGTGCGGAGCGGTTCGGGAATCAAGGCGATAAGCGTTCTCGTCAGAAGGAGCAGCGCAACAAGCGCAATTCCCGCTTCGCGCAGACCGAGCCCTCGCTTTCTCGCGAAGAGCTGTCAGGGATGAAGGTGGCCGAGCTCCGTGTTAAGGCCAAGGAGCTCGAGCTCGATATCGCGGGCAAGAAGAAGGCCGAGCTTGTCGAGGAGATTTATGTCACCGCTGCACGCCTCGAGGGCTTTAGGGACATCGAGGGCATTCTCGACATTGCGCACGAGGGCTTTGGATATATTCGCGCTCAGGGCTATATGCCCAGTCGCGATGATGCCTTCGTTCCCATCAACATGATCCGCGGTTGCGGACTGCGAGCCGGCGATATCATCAAGGGCTCGCTTCGACCTGCCCGCGCCAACGATAAATTCCCCGGTCTTGCCAAGATCGAATCGGTAAACGGGCTTGATCCCGAACAGGCCAAGCGACGTCCTAAATTCTCGGATCTCACGCCCATCTACCCCAATGAGCAGCTCAAGATGGAGCACGGCAAGGATTCCGTCACCGGCAGGGCGATCGATATCGTGAGCCCCATCGGTAAAGGCCAGCGCGGCCTGATCGTTTCCCCGCCCAAGGCGGGCAAGACGACGATCCTCAAGAAGATCTGCCAGTCCATTGCCGCCAACAACCCCGAGGTCCATCTCATCTGCCTGCTCGTCGATGAGCGTCCCGAGGAAGTTACGGACATGCAGCGCTCTATCAAGGGCGATGTAGTCGCATCGACGTTTGACATGCCGGCTGATAACCATACGCGTGTTGCGGAGCTGGTCATCGAGCGCGCGAAGCGCATCGTCGAGATGGGCGGGGATGTCGTGGTCGTCCTCGATTCCATCACCCGTCTTGCGCGCGCCTATAACCTTGCCGCCCCGGCCTCCGGGCGCATCCTTTCCGGCGGCGTCGACTCCGCGGCGTTGTATCCGCCCAAGCGTTTCCTGGGTGCCGCCCGCAATATAGAAAACGGTGGCTCGCTCACCATCCTCGCCTCCGCCCTCATCGATACGGGCTCCAAGATGGACGAGGTCATCTTCGAGGAGTTCAAGGGCACGGGCAACATGGAGCTCAAGCTCGACCGCGATCTGGCCGATCGCCGCATCTTCCCGGCCATCGATCCGGTCGCCTCCGGCACGCGCAACGAGGACCTGCTCGTTGATGAGACCATGAGGCCGTTCGTGTGGGGCCTGCGCCGTATCCTCGCCAATATGAACAATACGGAACGCGCCGCGGCCTCGTTCATCAAGGGCCTCAAGAACACTAATACCAACCAGGAGTTCTTGATCAGGACGGCCAAGAAGGCCGCCGATCACGATCTTTCGGTCTAACAAAATGCACCGCACGGCTAATCGTGCGGTGCATTTTTTAAACGGTTCCAGTGAGGGCCTACTCGATACCCAACGCGCGTTCCACGGATAGCGCGCACTGATAGGGGAGCACCTTGGCCGCGAGGTAATACGCCTTCATGTCCCAGGATGGGATGCAGAGGTCCCGTCCGCGCTGGGCCGCCGTGAGCGCGGCGTGCGCAACGTTGCCGGCCTTTTCGAAGCCTATGACCGTCATATTGGCAGCTGCCTGCGTATCGCCGGGCTTGTCCAGGAATTCCGTCTTCATGAATTTGGGGCAGACTGCGGTCACGCCGATTCCCACCTCGCTGAGCTCGGCATTGAGCGAGCGGGATATGTCGAGGATGAAGCGCTTGGCAGCGGAGTACACGGCGAGTTTCGGTTGGGCCAGGAATGCCGCGACGCTGGCGATGTTGATGATGCGCGATCCTTGCTCCATGTATGGCAGGCTGCGGTAGATAAGTTCCACGGGAGCCTGCATGAGCAACTTGATCATATTGCGGGTGTCTTGGACCGACTGGTCGCGCAGCGGCCCAAAGGTGCCGAAGCCGGCATTGTTCACGAGCAGCGCGATGGCTGCATGCGGCGTTTGGGCGAGCGCATGATCGAGGATGTCGAACGATTCGGGATCGGTGAGGTCAAGGCAGAAAGGACGCACCGTCGTGTTGCAGGTGCGCTCCAGAGCTGCCAATCGCTCCTCTCGCCGTGCAACGGCCCAGATCTCGTCCACGGGTCCCGCTTCGCCCGCGTCGATGCGTTTGACGAATTCCCAGCCCAAGCCCGAGCTTGCGCCGGTAACGATAGCGATTCGAGTCATGTTTCGTCTCCTTAGAGCCGATGGTGATGCCATGGGCCCAGTATGCCTGCAGACTTATGCCGTTGCAAGCTTGCTTCCGCGGACGGCGGTAACCTCTTTGCTTGAAAATGCGGGTATATTTCTTCATAATACGAGCTAGATTGTGACGGAAAACGCAGATGAAACGAACTCAATTCCGTTGCGGGCATCTCGCGCCGCACCCAACTCTTCATCTTTTCGCGCGATCGCATTCGTTTGGTCTATGGTGAGGAGCGATCATGGCTGCAAAAAATAATAGCCACCGTGCGGTGGCGGCAGGTATATCCGGTGGCCTGGCGGTCGCGCTTCCGGCTACTGCAGCCTTGGTGGCCGTGTCTTTAGAGGGCACGGCCGCGCCTCTCGTCCGTACGGCTCTTTCGTTTGCAGGGGGAGCTCTCGTCGGCATCGGCCTGTTCGCCGTATCCGATCGCATGCTTTCTCAGCGGGGAGCTCGGGATGAGGATTCTTCTGTAGAGCAGCGTGAGGCTTTTCACGCACGTGCCGAGCAGGGCGTCCCCGTTATCTCCCGTGCCGTCGACGCTATGGATGAGGAGGCCGCTTGGGCCGATATCGATGCGATGTTCGCGGAGGATTCGCCCATCAGCTGTGACCCGATCTCCTCCAAGGACATGTATCAGATCGCCTTCGAGGAGCTTCGGCATTCGGAGCAGCTCGCCCAGGAGCGCAGCCGGGAGGAGAAGGTCGCCCAGGATGCGCAGATGGCTGCAATGGCCTCTCTGTATGGCTCGCCCGCATCTGTTGTCCCGGCTACGGTGCCTCAGCCTGCAACGCCTGCAGAGAGCCGCGGGCAGGTCGTCTCCGCACCGGCTGAAGTCGAGGTTCCCGTTGCCGACTACTCCGGCCACGAGGAAATGTGGGCCGTCGCGGTCGCCATCCTTGAGGAAGATCAGGATTCAGCTAAAACGGCCTGTCTGTCCGCTTCCGACCTGGCAGCCGGGGCCGTGCAGGGCAAGGCGTCCGGCAAGGCGTCCCGTAGCTCCTCTCACGACTATCTGAGGGTTATCCAGGGCGGGACCGCTCAATTTACCGCGCTTCAGGTCGAGGCGTAGCGTGTTTCGCAAATCTCAACGTTTCGTGAGCATTCCTTGGTTCATCGCGGCCATATCGATGGTATTGCTCATCTGGGCCAATTCCATGGTCGCAGGGGAAGGCAGTTCCGCGCTCAGCCTCTCCGTGCTGCAATGGGCTCGCGGGGCGCTGGCCTCGTTCGGGTTGCCTTACGGTTGGTTGACCAATTTCGTGGTCCGTAAAGCTGCGCATGTTACCGAATACGCAGTTTTGGGCATCTTGACCTTGCAGGCGTTGGACCCGCGCGGGAAACTCGGCGTATCTCGCCGGCTTGCCGCATTCGTCCCATGCTGTATCGTTGCCGCCGTCGATGAGACCATCCAGCATTTTGTGCCGGGACGATGCGGCCAGATTACCGATGTGCTTATCGATTCGTTCGGGGTGTGCCTCGGCATTGCCCTGCGTTGCCTTGTCGTCTATGTGTTCATGCGGCGCCGGAGCACCGCAAGGGGGGAGTAGCGTCCATGTCTCGTGATTTTCTTCATACATACCGCCTCGAGCTCGCTTGCGGCGCCGTTGGCGCTCTTTTGCTTGCACTCGGAATTGGCGCGAAGAGCTCGGTCCTCATCGCGCTCGGTGCGTGCTCAATCGGTATTGCGATCGGTTCGCTTATCCACGGGCGCATGAATGCCTCGGAGCTCGGCCAGAAAGACGAGCAGATCGCATCGCTGCTCCAGAGGCCCACGCGCGACTCCTTCGATGCGCTTCGCGCTGAGCTGCTCGAGGCGCGCGAGGAGGTCTCCTCCAGTCGGGCGGCGATGACGGAGGTGAGCGGCGAGCTTCTTGAGGCTCAGGGCGCCTGCCGCAAGCTGGCAGGGGAATTGCAGCGTCTTCAGGTGGCATCCGATCTGGCTCAGTTCAGCGATTTCCAATTGCTGGCCATGGCCGATGTGTGCGATGCGGAGGATGTGCGCGGGTACCTGGTGCGTCCGTTGAATGACCCTGCAATGGAGCAGCTGCGGGCGCTCGGCGTCGTTACGTTTGATTCTTCCCAGGATGGCTCCAAGGACCTCAAGTGGGTTTTGGTTCCCGAGTGGCGCCAGGCCGTCCGTGCTCGCCGCATGCAGATCGACGAGAGGACGCGCGCCCTTCGCGAGCGTCGTGGCGATGCGATCCAGGGTCCCGGCTCCAGCGAGGAGGCTCGTTAAAACTTTTTCGAAATTCTCGCTTGCATCCCGTTTAATTCGGGTGCATAATAGCTAAGCGCTTCGCGTGAGAGGCACATGGTGGGTGTAGCTCAGTTGGCTAGAGCGACGGGTTGTGGTCCCGTAGGTCGAGGGTTCGAGTCCCTTTACCCACCCCATTCCTCTCTCCTTTATGAAGCGTTTGAAACATATTTGGACCGTTAGCTCAGCTGGCCAGAGCAGGGGACTCTTAATCCCAAGGTCCAGGGTTCGAATCCCTGACGGTCCACCACTTATGTTTCGTAGCTTATCGGAACCACAAGCCGATATTTGGACCGTTAGCTCAGCTGGCCAGAGCAGGGGACTCTTAATCCCAAGGTCCAGGGTTCGAATCCCTGACGGTCCACCATTTACATTTAAAGGAACCTTCGGGTTCCTTTTTTTGTTAGCTCAAGCGGGTATGAGTCCAATCAATGTCTCACACCCGCTTGTTATTATTGGTCAGATTGATTGTGTGGGCCAAGTCTTTGCGTACATGCCCGATGTGAGTCTGCGCTCGAACAGCCCTCCGCAGCCGCCCGTGCACGAGAGTCTTTACGAGATCGGGGTCAGCCGCGCCGCATCCCACATTGATGACCGTGCCGATAAGGTCGGATTCATCATCCTCGTCTACCGGCGAGACCGGACCGAGCCCCCGTGTCTCCCCGGGAAAAAGCTCGAGCCGCCAAAGAGATGTCACGAGCAGGCAAGTGTTACTTCTGCGCCTCTACGGGCGGCTTCAATGGCGGAGATCGTCCCGGCGATTCCAGAGCCGATGACAAGGACCCGCGGCCGGGTAAGCATTCCCACACATCTGTGGCACATTGGGGTTGGGGTGATGGGGATGTTACGGTGAACAGCGGTGGGGTATATGTAGAGCGTTCAACGAGAAAGGACCATCATGAAGATCAAAGTGTACGAACTCCGTCCCGATGAGCGCGCTGCGTATCGGAAGGCCGTGGACACGCTGCCGGCCGGTTTTGAAATCTCTTGCGAAACCGCCGCGCTCACGCCCGATACCCTCGAAACCCTTGACGGGGCAGAGGCGATCGTGGCCGTCACTAAGACTCCCATGGATGCCGACAGCCTCGCCGTCTACGCCCGCGCCGGTGTGCGCTATATCGCCACGCGTACCATTGGCTTCAACCATATCGATTTGGATGCGTGCCATCGTTTGGGCATTCGCGTGTGCAACACGACCTATCCGCCGTATGGCGTGGCCGAGTTCGCCGTCATGCTTATGCTTATCGCCCTGCGCAAATATAAACCGGCCATGTGGCGTCAGCAGGTCAACGATTTCTCGCTGCCGGGGCTGCAGGGGCGCGAGTTGCGCACGTTGACTGTTGGCGTTGTGGGCACGGGTCGTATCGGGCGAGCGGTCATCGATGACCTGCAGGGCTTTGGCTGCAAGATCTTGGCGTACGATCCTTTTAAGAACGAGGAGCTCGAGAAGAGCGGCAAGGCCACCTATGTTCTGCTTGATGAGCTGTATGCCCAAAGCGACCTCATTACCGTTCATATGCCCCTCAATGAGGATACGCGCGGCTTTATCGGCCGCGAGGCGCTTGCCCGCATGAAAGATGGTGTGGTTTTGGTGAACGTGAGCCGCGGTGAGCTCATGGACATGGATGCGCTGACCGAGGGCATCGAGGCTGAGAAGATTGGGGCGCTCGCCATGGATGTGTTTGCGGGGGAGGACGGCATCTACCATGTGAACCGCGTGAACGATATCCTGTCCAACCGCACCATGGCGTATTTGAGGCAGTTCCCCAACGTGGTCTTGACGCAGCACATCGCCTTCTACACCGATGTCGATGTCGACTATATGGTCGAGCAGGGCGTGGCCGGCGTCATCGCGATGTCGCAGGGGGAGTGGCACGCCGAGCTGTAGCCTACGGGCTGCCGCCTGCGGCGTGGTAACGTACAATATTTTGCGCACTTTGACAGCGGAATAGCGTCCAGATAGAAGG
>USLK01000007.1 GCA_900555555.1 uncultured Collinsella sp.
GGGCCCGTGGGTTATACCCTAAGAGCAAACCACCCTTTTTAAGGGTGGTTCTGATTTGTCTAGTGCAACCCGATTACGCGACAGGACATGTCGGTATAATAGTCAACACATGCAAGTTATTATACGTAACGGCTGCGTAGGGGAGAGACTGATCATGTCTTGGGCTATCATTTGTGATTCAAGCTGCAACCTGCGAACGTTCGAGCCCAAAACCCCGGACTGCAGATTCGCATCAGTACCGCTTAAGGTTTCAGTTGCTGGGACTGAATACACCGACGATATCAATCTCGATGTCAAAGCGCTCAACCAGGCGGTATCGCTGGAATCTGCGGCGACTTCCAGCTCATGTCCCAGCGCAGGAGAGTGGGCAGAGGAGTTTCGTAACGGCGACAAAGTGATTGCGATAACGATCAGCTCCAATCTCTCCGGCAGTCACGAAGCGGCGCTTATGGCGCGAAATATCGTTATGGACGAATACACACGTCGACACAATGGTCAGATCGAGGGCAAGGATATATTCGTACTCGACTCAAAGGCCGCTGGCGGCAAACTTGAAGTAATGGTCGTATTATTAGATAGGTACCTAAATAGCCATTCCGACTGCACGTTCGATGATGCTGTCAGCTATTTAACAGGACTTGAAAGAAACTCGATGGTCCTGTATTCACTAAGCAGGTACGACAATCTCGTAAAGAACGGACGTATGCCAAAGCTTGCAGGAACCATTGCGAGCAAACTCAATATTCGCGTGCTCGGTACCGCAAGCCCGCAAGGCACGATTAAGATAGTTGGGCCCACGCGCGGTGAAAAGAAAACCTATCGAAAAATAATCGAGACGATGGGGTCCGATGGATACAACGGAGGAATGGTTTACATAGATCATGTGGACAATATCAACGGAGCCCAGGCACTGAAGGTAGCGATACTGGAACAATGGCCGGGCGCAGAGATCCGAATCATTCCATGCGGTGGACTTTGCTCTTACTATGCAGAGGAATCTGGATTGATCATCGGCTATGAGTGGGATCGAACAAAATGACGGCGAAGGCGCCGATGTGGCAAAACCCATCGGCGCCTATCCTTTGCTAATCTACTTTACATAATATATATTATCAGCCATTTAAATATTAAGATAGACAATGGAATCTTAATGTGTCTCTAGGTATGCTCGAACTGATGCGGCTGCAACCGCACCATCGGAAGCAGCAGTCACAACCTGTCGCAGCGGTTTACATCTAATGTCTCCGGCAGCATACAGACCAGGTGTGCGGGTTCCCATGGTTTCATCCGTAACAATACCGCCGTCGGCACCGACCTCAACGAAATCAGAAACCAGCGATACATTGGGGTCAAGTCCTGTGAACACGAAAATACCGACAGACCCTTCGGCATAGCACTCCTGATAAGACTCATCGGTTCCATTGTCTTTGAAAGTAATACTAGAGATGAATGTATCTCCCGAAACGCCAATAATACTAGTGAGGTACCTAACTCTAATATTTTTCGTCGCAAGAACCTTTTCCACAATGTCACGCGAAGCCCTAAAGGCATTCTTGCGCACAACGATCTCAACTGAATCCGCAATCTTAGCGAGATAGAGCGCCTCTTCGCACGCGGAATTGCCCCCACCGATAACGAACACGTGCTTACCGCGATAGAACATCCCATCGCATGTTGCACAATACGAGACCCCCCGGCCGCGGAACTGGCGCTCTCCCACAAAACCGGCTTCACGAGGCTGTGCGCCCATGGCCGCGATGATGGCGCGCGATTCGATCGTCTCGCCCCCAACATCTACCGTAAAGCCATCGTCCTCAATAGAGATTCCATCGACTATCGAATACATAGTCGATGCACCTGCGTCCTCGGCCTGAGTCTGCATGGCCGCGCCAAGTTCCGATCCCGAAATCTCAGCAATACCCGGATAGTTATCGACCATATCAGTTGTGGCGATCTGACCGCCGGGCATTCCCTGCTCAATGACAACGGTACGCAGGGCATACCGAGCGGCATACAGGGCAGCAGAATAGCCTGCAGGCCCACCACCGATAATAGCAACATCGAATTGCTTGGAATCTACCATGTTATCCCCCTTACGTCATTTCTCTGCTCTTACCCCGTTTTAGTCATCGCATGCGCAAGCCGATTTGTACAATGACAGACACATTTCAAGCAAGGAGCGAACATGACGCCAATGCATCAAAATGACCATACGGTCGAACCGGTTATCGCTGTTGTTCATGCATCCGTCGGATCGGGCCATAAAGCGGCGGCACACGCCATCGCACAAGCTATAGACGCGCTGCGCGGAACGCACGGAATACCAGAGAACATACAGGTAGATGTACTTGATATCCTTGATTTCGGGCGGATACGATTTGACGGGAACAAGACCGCCGCAGCCTTTACCGGAGCAACAAGACCGATCTACGATTTCACCTGGCGTTACACCCTGACGGGCAGGCTTCTCTGGGGCGGCGGGTCGGCTTGGTCGAAGATCATGTTTCCTAAATTCAACGAATATGTCCTTCAGCGACAACCCATCGCCATTATATGCACACATATTGTTGCTGCTAATGTAGCAGTTGGCGCACGAATGATCACCGGCATGGACTACCCCGTCGTCAGCGTTCCAACCGACTATGAAATCGAGGGGTGGTGGCCCCATAAGGAAACGGACCTCTTTTGCGTAGGTAATATGTTTATGGCAGAAACACTTCGACCGCGCCTGGTCGAAGACGAACGCGTAAGAATCACAGGCATCCCCATACGGCAAGGATTCGCAGAAGAGCGCGACAAACTTGCCGATATAGAAAGATTCAATCTGCCCAAAGATAAGACCATCGTTTTGATCATGGCCGGAGCCTCACTCCCTCAACCATATGTAAGATTCCGTGAGGCGATTGAAGGGACGCTCCCCTATCTTCGAGGCTTTTCCAGTATGCACTTCGTCTTTCTGCCAGGAAAAGATATGGCCTATGCGGAATCCCTAAGAAATATTATTTCCGGAATGTCACTTCCAAATGCCGAGGTGCTCGACTATGTAGACGATATGGCGGCGCTTATGCACGCGGCGGATCTGGCAATCCTAAAATCTGGCGGGCTCACGGTAACGGAATGCCTGTGCGCCGAGTTGCCCATGATCCTTCTCGGAAAATCTTACGGCCAGGAAAAAGCCAATACGACCATGCTGACATCGTTCGGCGCTGCGATGCACGCCACAACTTCACGAGAACTCATCCTCCAGCTCAAACGGCTACATGATCATCCAGAGTCCCTTGAAGCGCTCCTGGTGAACGCAGACGCCCTTCGAAAACCGAAGGCTGCCAACGATATCGCAACGGCGACAATGGAGCTTGTGGGCAATAAGAAGAGACGGGAAAGAAGATTTGCAGAATTCTATTGGGGCGAGAAACCTGCACATATTAGATAAAAATGGGAGCGCATAAACGCTCCCATTTTTAGTTTCATCTAGGCAACAACAAAAGAGATTATAAAAGCGACCACGACAAGCCAGGTAAGAGGCTTGACGTCCTTGATCTTACCGGTGCAAGCCGAGACGAGCACATAGGAGATGAAGCCGAGGCCAATACCGATAGAAATGGAATAGGTCAAAGGAATACCGATAATGGTCATGAATGCGGGAATACCATCGATGGGATTATCGAAATCGATATCGCCGACAACGTTCATCATCAGAAAGCCGACCATAACCAATGCACCACAAGTTGCCGGGGCGGCAATGATGGCGACCAACGGCGAGAAGAAGGCGGCGATCATAAAGATGATGCCGGCAACGATTGAGGTAAGACCAGTGCGACCACCATCAGCGGCGCCAGATGCAGATTCCATAAATGTGGTGCAGGAAGAAGCACCAAGGAGGCCACCGAATCCGGCGGCAACGGAGTCAACGATCAGAATCTTGCGAATATCCTGAACATTGCCCTCGTCATCGAGGAAGTCGCCCTGTTTAGCAACGGCAACAGCGGTGCCCATGGTATCGAAGAAGTCAGACAGCATGATCGAGAACACGAACACGAGAAGCGTCGGGCTCAGAAAAACCTTCATGATAGCCATGCCGGAGCCATCGGCAGCCTGCTGGAAAGGCGCTCCGAAAGTAGAGAAGTCGGGCATCTGGATGATGCCGCTCGGAAGATTCGCGACACCCAGAGGAATACCGATAACGGTGGACGCTAGAATTCCCCAGAGAATGAAGCCCTTTACATTAAAGATATAGAGAACGAACGTGACGAGGATCGAAATGGCTCCAACCTGGAAAACAGGGTTGAAAACGGAGCCAAAGGAAATAAGCGTCGCGTCATCGTTCACAACGATGCCGCCGTTGATAAGACCGAGCAGGGCAATAAAAATGCCGAGTCCGACCGCGATGGCATGACGCAAAGAGACAGGCACGGCATCCATGATAGCCTCGCGCAGACCGCAAAGCACCAGAGCAGTGATAACAACGCCCTCAAGCAAAATAACAGCCATGGCAACACGCCAGTCGCCATTTGCCACGGCGGTCAGAGAGAAGGCAACAACGGCGTTGATGCCCATACCGGAGGCGCAGGCAAGCGGGCGATTGGCAAAAAGACCCATGAAGATGGTCATGATGCCGGCGGCGAAGCACGTCGATGTAACGGCCGCGGTCATGGGTACACCGGCGGCCGCAAGCAGCGACGGATTGACCGCAATGATGTAGGCCATGGCCAAGAACGTGGTCAGACCCGCTCGAACCTCGGTACCAAATGAAGAGCCGCGCTCGCTGATCTTAAAAAAGTGGTCCATGAAATATCCCCCTCAGAATTACGTTGGACCTTTTACTGAACTCCACTTGATCCAAAACCCCCACAGCCGCGATCGGTCTGATCGAGCTCGTCCGCCTCGACAAGCCGGACGCTTGGGACCTTTTGAATTACAAGCTGGGCGATTCTATCGCCGCGCTCGATGTGGATCGATTGAGAGTCGTCGAGATTGATAGCGATAATCTTGAGTTCGCCACGATAATGGGCATCGATAAGGCCAGGGGTATTGAGAACCGTAAATCCCTGTTTGATGGCGAGACCGCTTCGAGGCTGAACGAAACCCGCATACCCGTCGGGAATCGCAATTGCAAGTCCGGTCGAAATAAGACGACGTTCGAATGGGGCAAGGTCGAGCGTCTCGTTGGCCCTAAGATCAAGCCCCGCATCTCCTTCATAGGCATACCGGGGCAGGTCAATCGAGCGATCGAGTTTTTTGATCTTGACCTCAATGGCATCCATGTTTTCTCCTAACGAATCTTCTCGAGCTCTCGGACAAACTCGTCTATGTCTTGAAAATCTCGATATACCGAGGCAAAACGAATGTACGCGACCTTATCGATCTTGCGAAGCCGCTTCAGAACCATATCGCCTATATCATGGGAAGTGACGGCGGTCATGGTGCTTGACCTCAGTTCGGACTCGATATCATCGATAAGAGCGTTAAGTCTACCGACATCGATCTCGCGCTTCGAAGTAGCCCGCATCAAGCCAACCATGAGTTTGTTCCTATCGAAAGGTTGAGTGCTGCCATCGGACTTGATGACCTCGATAGGATCCTCACAGCGTTCAAATGTGGTAAATCGGTAACCGCATGAAATGCATTCCCGACGCCTTTTGATTGCGTTTGTTGAGTCTTGGGTACGAGAGTCGATGACACGCGTATTTACGTGCCCACATTTAGGACAATGCATGGCCTCCCCTTCCCGAACAAGCAACCTATCAAGGATACCACGGGTTGGGCGGTCGGGGCGGTCGAATCAACATCTTGTATAAGCTAAGCGGGAATCGTCAACCTTGTACCGGCATGAATAACGTCAGTGGATAAATTATTGACTTCGCAGATATAAGAAACAATCTCATTCGTGCTGAATCCATCAACCGGATGTTCCCTCGCAATACTCCAGATGGTGTCACCAGGCCGGACAAGAACCTGCGCGGAAGACTCGGCGTTATATACCGTTCCGCCAGGCACCCGAGATACTCCAAGGCAAAGGAATGCGCAACAAAGGGCAAGCAAAAGGCACAGGGAGATAATGCGCTTTGAAGCTGACTCCGTACAATGATCAGTCCGGACGGATACAGCCTTGCGCCGCGAGGGGATCGATATCGAATCGCCAGTCCCCCCGTGGCCCTGGACGACCTCGAAAACAGGGGCCGTGGGCTCGATGACACGGACAGTGTTTCCGTCTACGTAGAACATATCTCGATCAAACATGATGTTCTCCTTCTCGTCTTACGCATATAGATATACCTATTCGCTAAGACAAAAACCTGGACAAGAACGAATGTTCGTGTATTATTATCTTCGAACAGTTGTTCTTGTCAATGACTTTGAGAACATATGTTTGCTTTTATGGAGGTGGCAGGCATGGCTCGCAAAATCACAAAACGCCAGCAGCAAATCTACGATTACATTCGGTCGTATCAGGAAGAAAAGGGCTATCCGCCCAGTGTACGAGAGATGGCTGCAGCCGTCGGCCTCTCATCCCCTTCCACCGTTCATGCGCACCTGAATGCCCTTGAGGAGCGGGGGCTTATAAAACGCGATCGGACAAAACCGCGCGCGATCGAGGTCTTCAATGAGGATGGAAGCTCTGCGAAACAGAATCCAGGTGCGGAGACGGAAACCCGGGGATCGATTACGCTCCCCCTTGTGGGACGAGTCGCCGCCGGCATGCCGATTTTGGCGGAGCAGAACATAGAAGATACTTTTACGGTGCCCACGGAAATCGCCACGGATGCAAGTTCATTCATACTTGAAGTTCACGGCGAGTCGATGATCAATGTCGGCATATATAACGGTGACTACATTATCGTTCGCGAGCAGCACAGCGCCACCAACGGCGAGATCATCGTGGCGATGATCGATGGGGAGGCAACGGTCAAAACGTTCTATAAAGAGCAGGGTCGCGTTCGACTTCAGCCGGAAAACGATACCATGGAGCCGATTTATGCAGACAACCCCACCATCCTTGGCAAAGTTGTCGCACTGATGCGACGTTTTTAGCGAACCATCAAACAAGATAGGGACAGAGGGACGCCTCGAGTTGTTTTGGAACTTTACAAACCACGAAAGTGCCCGAGGCGCCATGTTCTTCTTGCAACACCATGCCATACTTATGAATATGCGACACTAATTCCCCGCGACTATACGGCAGCAAAACCGACAGAAGGCGATCTGATTCAGCCGCACAGGCAGAAATACGAGATAAAAGGTCATCAATACCGAAGCCTGTCAGCGCCGAACAAAACACAGCATCCGGGAAACGTCTCGCAAGCGCCTGCCTTTCTTCGTTATCAAGCAAATCACTTTTGTTACAAATCGTCATGCTCCTATTATCAGCGGCATCGATGTCATTGAGAACACCATCGACCGCCTCGATTTCCCGTAAGCAATCAGGGTCGGAAATATCGACAACTCGCAAAATGAGATCAGCTTCTTTAACCTCAGCAAGCGTCGATTTAAAAGCATCAACCAGGCCGTGAGGAAGCTTTTGAATAAAACCGACGGTATCGGTAATGACGACGCGACGCCCTCCTGGGATAACACAGCACCTCGTGGTAGGGTCAAGAGTAGCAAAAAGCTTATCCTGGGAAAGAACGTTAGAACCGGTCAGCGCATTGAGTAGCGACGATTTACCGGCATTTGTATATCCAGCCAACGCAATCCGATACGCCGGGGACGCAACCCTCTGACCGGATTGAACGAGTCTTCTCTTTTCCAAATCAGACAACTCACGGCGAAGAACAGAGATGCGACCTCGTATCATCCGGCGATCAAGCTCAAGCTGGCTTTCCCCCTGGCCGAATCTGCTCCCTATTCCACCGCGCGTCTGTTCTTTTGCCAAATGGCTCCACATTCCACGCAATCGTGGCAGGAGATACTGAAGCTGGGCCAGCTGAACCTGCAATCGACCTTCGCGAGTCATAGCGTGAAGACCAAAAATATCAAGGATAAGAGCCGTACGATCGATGATCTTAATCGACCCGCCCATCGCACGTTCAAGAAAAGTTTGCTGAGAAGGCGTCAGGTCATCATCGAAAATAACCACGTCGGCGGAAAGACTGACGACAAGGGAGCTGAGTTCATCGACTTTACCAGACCCCAGAAATGATTTCGGATTGGGATGATCGAGCCGCTGTACAAGACGGCCAACAACTTTTGCCCCCGCGGTTTCAACCAATCGAGACAGCTCATCAAGAGAGCGGTCAACGGGCCAGAGCTGCTCACCCCAATCTACGCCGACCAAAATAGCACGCTCGAGTTCAGGAGCAGTTGAAACCAACGGAAAACGTGGCATTATTCCTCCCGATCAGTTTCCATATAGACCGACTGGACATAATCCGCAGCAGATGAGATCGAATGCGCATCCATATCGATCCACGTGATTCTCTTATCTCTCCTAAACCACGCAAGCTGGCGCTTAGCGTACCTACGCGTACGGCGCTTGACCAGATCAATGGCCTCATCAAGCGTGTATTCACCATCGAATGCAGAGATAACCTCCTTGTATCCAATCGCCTGCATCGATGTCAGGGCATCGCGAAAGCCTCGTTCGATGAGCGATTCGACCTCTTTAACAAGGCCGGACGCAACCATGGCGTCCACGCGCGCATTGATCCTGGCATACAAGCGCTCTCGGTCCATTGTCAGGGCAAACTGAATTGAAGGATAATAACCCTCAATACGGGCGTAGCCCTCCTTTTGATCAGCATACGACAGACCTTCATCATGAAGTTCCAACGCGCGAACGACGCGTCGCGTATTATGCGGATGGATGCAGGCGGCGGCGCGCGAATCGCGTCTCTTCAAGAGATTATAGATGCCCTCAGCTCCTAATTGTGAGGCCAGCTCCTGATACGCACTCCTTCTTTGATCATCGAGCTCACCAGAGGGGAAGACCATGTCATCGATCGCGGCACGAATATATAGTCCGGTTCCTCCGCAGAGTATCGGGCAACGCCCCTCCCCCGTCAGACGCTCGATCTCACGACGGCAATCCGCCTGGAACAACGCAGCGGAATAAGCGTCACCGGGATCAGCTACATCAATGAGTCCGAGCGGGACACGCCGCTCCTCAACAGGAGTCTTTGCGGTCCCGATATCCATACCCCGATACACCTGCATAGCATCGGCTGAAAGGACCTCGGTTCCCATTCTAGAGGCCAATTCATCGGCAAGCGCGCTTTTACCGGAAGCTGTTGGACCTGCAATTACAAGAACCGGCTTCATCGAGGCAAACCGACCGACGGTCCAGCAAGATACCAGGTCTTGGCAGTCTCAACCTTTACATCAAGAATCTTGCCGATTAAGGAATCTGCACACAGGCCATCAGGCAAAGGCGTATGGACAGTCTGATTCCAGGGGCTTTTTCCTTGGAGCATGTGGGGATCCTTTTTAGATGTTCCCTCGATCAACATGGGGACAACGGCCCCAAGGGCATTCTGATTGAAAGCGAAGGCAGAATCCTCAACGTGATGCACAAGGCGATCGAAACGTCGCTGAATAACCTCGCGCGGCGTATCGTCAATCATCTCCGCAGCGGGGGTGCCGGCACGCTTGGAATAAATAAACGTAAATGCCTGGGCAAACCCAGCTTCGTCCACAAGAGATACCGTCTGCTCGAAATCCTCCTCCGTTTCACCGGGGAATCCGACGATGATATCGGTCGTAACGGCAAGACCAGGGATTTTCTCGCGAGCAGAAGCAAGAAGTTCAAGATATTGCTCACGGGTATAGCGGCGATTCATCGCCTTGAGAATACGGTTGGACCCGGATTGCACCGCAAGATGAAGCTGCGGCATGACAGCGGGGACCTCGGCCATGGCGTCGATGGTTTCAGGAAGAAGATCTTTTGGATGTGAGGAGGTGAAGTAGATGCGCCCAACACCGGTATCTCCGACCCGGCGAAGAAGTTCGGCGAAACGAGGCTTTCCTTCCGCATCGCGTCCATACGAATTGACATTCTGTCCCAACAGGGTTACCGAACGGACACCCTGTCGAACAAGGCCTGCGACCTCATCGACGATTTCGTCCATAGGACGACTCTTCTCTCGCCCGCGAACATATGGAACGATACAGTAGCTACAGAAGTTATTGCATCCCGTCATGATGGGTACCCAAGCGTGATATTGAGTCTCGCGCTTCCATGGAAGCTCGGTTGCGGCACCGGTGTCGTGCTCCTCGCAACGAACATGATGTCCGCCATCTTCAAACGCCTCGGCAATAAGCTCGGCAACGTGGGCGATTGAATGAGTGCCAAAAACAACATCGACATTATCGAGATTGGTGAGGAGACCCTCGCCATCACGCTGCGCGATGCAACCGCCAACAGCAACGACGCGCTTGCCGGATGGTGACGGCGGAAGACTTTTGCATGAGGAACATTGACCATACAAACGAGTATCCGCGGCTTCACGAACGCAGCAGGTCATGAAGATAACGATGTCCGCCTCCTCGGGACTGGAGACGAGTTGGCAGCCGCAAGAATCTAATAGACCGCTCACGCGCTCAGAATCATGAAGGTTCATCTGACAACCGAATGTCCGGACAAAATATGTCTTCCCGGACAGAACAACAAGTGACATAGTCGAACTCCTATTGTTCAAGCAAGTCGATAGAAGTATCTACCGAATCAGAGAGCTGGTGTACGAATATCGAAAGGCGAATCGCGGTTCGTGATTCCCCGTTGATGACAATATCCGAAAAGACGGGCGAACACGAGATGTCGAGACCAGTAGGTATCAAAAAACCTCTCGCGATGGCCATCGCCTTGATGGCCTGATTGACAGCGCCGGCGCCCACGCATTGCATAGTTACCGAAACGCCATCTTTAACCATGCCGGCTATAGCCCCGGCAACCGAAGCCGGCGATGACTTGCTCGAGACCTTTAAGAACCCCATGGACGTTTCTCCTGCGATTAAAGTACAAATTATAGCGATTATTCTTCTTTACCAAGTTCGAACGTCACCGTGATGCGGTCCGATGCGACCCTGATTTTCGGTTCTGAAGATAAATGGATGTAGTAGGCCGAGGCAAGGTCGGTAAAATCCTTCTCCAGTGACCGAGAAAAGGACTCCAAATCACTCTTGCTGATTTTAAGCCCACGCCTATCACGAGAAAGATCGATCTGAGCAGGCGACTGAGGTCTGGAGTCACGTTCCCGCAATAATCTAGAAGCTACGCTGCGCAGGGGCTTGATGGACCCCGCAATAATCCGATGCGCCGTGCGCTCCGAGAGATCGAGGCCGATAGAATTTGCGATGCGAATAAACTCGCCGGCATCAGATGCAAAGCCGAGACGTGAAACAACGGGCAAATTCACTTCGCTATCCATAAACAGCAGCTGGGCAGCATCAAGCGTGCGCGCTGCCCGTTCGTAAAGCGTAGCGGCGATTTCAGTAGGAGAACCGATGTAAACATCGCAGCCATGACGCTCTTCACAAGCAAATTCACAGATAGTGCGCACAATATTATGGGGACCCTTGGTACAAACGAGGGACCCGTCATCGGACTTATCGACTGACGGCCAGCTCGATTGGTCGGCGCGCTCAGCAAGACATGCAGTGTCGACTGACACCCTGAATGATGACCCCAAGCCGGCACCGGATGCAGCAACATAGGCACTCTCGACATTTTGACGAATGGAAAAAAGCGCCATTCCTCGTCCATGAACGCCCCACCGATCCATTTTCATGGACTCCAACTTAGATGTGACGCGAGCATCGAAAATGCGTTCCCGCATGTCCTCGGGGACACCATCTCCATCATCGATAAAGAGGAGGGTGCGGACACCCTCCTCTTTTGACGTGGCAACATAGATGTTGCGCGCACCAGCATCTCGGGCATTTCGAAGCATCTCGACAACGATATCCTCAACATGCTGAATATCATGTTTGGCCTGACGTCGTTCAGCCTCAGAGACCCTCAGGCGGACAAAACCTTCACCGAGATACTCCTCGACACGAAGATTCCCTTCGCCAGACATGGAAGCTATGAATGAAATCAGGTCGTTGTCAGCCATCTTATTTCGCAATGTCCACGGCGCGGCTTTCACGGATCACGACAACGCGAACCTGGCCGGGATACTCCATCTCATCTTCTATCTGCTGCGCGATGTCATGGGCAAGGACCGTAGACTCGGCATCAGAGATCTTATCGGGCTGGACCATCACGTGAACCTCGCGGCCCGCCTGCATAGCATACGTGCGCTCGACGCCCTCATGAGAATTTGCGATCTCCTCGAGCTTCTCCAGGCGCTTAATGTAATTCTCGGCGGATTCACGGCGAGCGCCAGGGCGAGAAGCCGAGATCGCATCGCCAGCCTGAACGAGAACATCGAGAACAGTATTCGGATCGGTATCCCCATGATGGGCTTCGATGGCATGCACGATAGCGGGCTTCTCGCCATAACGTCGTGCGAGCTCGGCACCGATAACGGCATGCGGCCCCTCGACCTCATGATCGATAGCCTTGCCGAGATCGTGAAGAAGACCAGCGCGCTTGGCGGTGATCACATCAACACCAAGCTCAGAAGCCATGACGGAACAAAGTTCGGCAACCTCAAGCGAGTGCTGCAGGACGTTTTGGCCGAACGAGGTGCGGTAGCGGAGCGCACCCAGCGTTTTAACGATCTCCGGATGGAGATCGTGGATACCCATGTCGAATGCCGCCTGCTCACCGGCCTCACGGACACGCTGCTGAACCAAATCGGATGCCTTCTGATACATCTCCTCGATACGGGCGGGATGAATGCGCCCATCGGCGATGAGATTCTCAAGAGCGACGCGTGCGGTCTCGCGACGAACCGGATCAAAGGAGGAAAGCACAACGGTCTCGGGAGTGTCGTCGATCACAAGATTGACACCTGAGATCTGCTCGAAAGTACGAATATTGCGCCCCTCGCGACCGATAATGCGGCCCTTGAGATCATCGGAGGGAATATGGACGGAGGTGACGGTAACCTCGGCAGCATGATCGGCTGCACAGCGTTGAATAGCGAGTGAGATGATTTCCTGGGCCGTCTTATGGCACTCCGCCTTCACCTGCTGCTCGGATTCGCGAATGATGGTCGCGGCCTCATGAGTGACCTCACAACGGACTTTATCGAGCAGCTCCTTATGGGCGTCATCGCGAGTAAGCTCCGCTATGCGCTCGAGCTCATCGGTCTGACGCGTATACAGCTCCTCGAGCTCACGAGAGCGCTTCTCGATCTGGCCCTGTTGGCTAGACAGCTGATGCTCACGCTTATCGAGGGCGTCATTGCGGCGATCAAGCGACTCCTCGCGCTGCATCACTCGATTCTCGAGGGCACGAATCTCCTTTTTTCTCTGATTCTCCTCGATCTCAGCAGCCTGCTTACTTTGAATGATCTCTTCCTTAGCCTCGAGAAGAGCCTCTTTCTTCATGGTCTCCGCAGCGCGCTTTGCATCTCCAAGAACCTGTTCGGCCTGATTGTGGGCATCCTGAATCTTCGACTCCGCCTCACGGATGCTTCCATTTTTTGCGTTGCGCATGGTGACCACGGCGCCGCCAGCTCCAAGAGCAAGGCAAGCAATGCCGATCAAAATCTCCGCGCCCATTACAAACTCCTTTTAGTGAATCAAAAACAATGCAAACTGAATCCGAATGGATGCAGGACATTTGAGAGTTATGGTCCACCGTAGGATGTAAAGAGAACCGATTACCAGCTATCGACAATCGCATCATCTAAGATGAGCGCATTACAAACAAATGACCATTACATCCTACGTTGAAGTTACGCATCTGTCAAAAGCGCATCGGATGACAGGTCGGGGTATCCCGTCAGCGACCGTCGTCCAAGACGGCATCGACTGCTTCGCGGGCGATGGAAAAGTCGAAACCACGACTCACCAGGAACCTGAGGAACTTTTCGCGGGCCCGTGATTCAGGGATCGTTCTTCTGCGAAGGAGGGCCACGGCCCGCTCCAGATCATCTCCGTTGTCATTGAAATCCTCAGGATAGCCGGGTATATCTGATGGCTCGATACCGAGCCTTCGGAGCTCGATTTCGATTTTCCTTCGCCCCCACCCTCGCCGCAGGCGCGACTCGATAAAAACCCGAGAGAACCTGTCATCATCCAGAAACTTGTTATCAAGGGCAAACTGAATTGCAGCCTGGATCTCGATATCGCGGTACCCGTAACAAGCAAGCTTGTCGTGGACCTCGGATACAGAGTGGTCACGTCGAGAGAGCATATCGACCAAGACGCTGTTGCACGCCTTCAGCTCAAGGTTGTGGATGCTGTCGAACGCGGCTTCCTCATCCATCGGTAGACCTATGGAATGGGCTTGGAGCATGCGACCGACCTTAAGTGGCACCACGATGTCGCGAACTGAGCCGTTTTCCATGCGGCACGAGACCTCTGCCATCGGCTTTCTTCGAGAAAAAGAGGAAGCCCGCTGCTCCTTAGAAGGTAAGCGGACCTCCAATTCGAGCATATTCATCGATACGTAGCCAAAACCTACTCCGCATCGGATGAATGAGCGCCCGGAGCGGAATCCAATTCGACCGCGGTACCAGCAGGCTCGTCATCGAAATCAAGCCCGCACGCAATACGTACGCGATGCTCGATTTCCTCCATAAGCTCAGGATTCTTACGGAGGAATTCCTTTGCCGCCTCTCGACCTTGACCCAATCGCTCGGTCTCATACGTGTACCAAGCGCCCGATTTGGTCACGATGTCATATTCGACGCCCATATCGAGAATGGAACCCTCTTTGGATATACCGGTACCGTACATGATGTCAAATTCTGCCGTCCGGAATGGAGCGGCAACCTTATTCTTTACGATTTTTGCGCGCACGCGGTTGCCGACAACTTCCTGCCCGTTCTTGATGCTGTCAATACGGCGGATGTCGATACGGACGGAAGAGAAGAACTTCAGCGCGCGACCACCCGTCGTCGTCTCGGGGTTACCGAACATGACGCCGATTTTTTCGCGCAGCTGATTGATGAAAATGCAGGTGGTATTCGATTTAGCCAAAGAGCCCGCAAGCTTGCGAAGAGCTTGGCTCATCAAGCGAGCCTGAAGGCCGACGGAGGAATCTCCGATCTCACCCTCGATCTCGGCTCGAGGCACAAGAGCGGCTACGGAGTCGATTACCACGACATCGATGGCACCCGATCGAACGAGCATATCGCAGATCTCCAGCGCCTGCTCACCGGTGTCGGGCTGCGAGATAAGGACCTCGTCGATATCGACGCCGATACGGGCGGCATACGAAGGGTCGAGGGCGTGCTCGGCATCGATAAAGGCAACGACACCGCCCATAGCCTGCGCCTCAGCAAGGATCTCGAGGGAAAGGGTGGTTTTACCGGATGACTCGGGGCCGTAAATCTCAACGATTCGGCCGCGCGGGACTCCACCGATACCGAGGGCGGCATCGAGGGCCAGCGCACCGGTGGGTATAGCCTCCACCTCAAGCTGCGGACCCCCGTCGCCATAACGCATGATCGAACCGTTGCCGAACTTCTTCTCGATCTCGGCCTTGGTAACCTCAATCATCTTGTCGCGCTCGGCGCCCGTCGTGCGCTCATGGATCTGCCGAACCGGCCCTGAACTCTTCGCCATTTCGTCCTCCTTGTTTGTTGCCACAGAAATGGTATGCGAACACCCGTTCGCGGTCAATAGGAAACAAATAAATCGTACGATGGAGGCCTATACAGAGATCCGATACTTGCCGACAAAAACCCTGCAGCGGAAACGCCCGTATCTAACAGGCCTGCTCTTGCATTCAAAAAAACGCAGTGCGATCCAAAAGGACAGCACCGCGTTCAAATTGATCACAGAGTATTGCGAACGGAGTCCAGAAGAAGCTCGACAGCCCTTACCGCAGCCCGCATGCGGACCTCGTTCCTGTCCCCCGCGAAATGAAAACGGTGGGAAACGACGGAACGACACGTACACAACCCAAAGTAGACGGTTCCGACAGGATCCTCGGGAGTTCCGCCGCCGGGACCCGCATAGCCCGTCAGGGATACCGCGATGTCAGAATCGAACACTCTCCGGGAACCCTGGGCCATTTCCCGAGCCGTCTCGTAACTTACAGCGCTATACACCTGCAACGTATCCAGTCCGACACCGAGCACCTTATGCTTCACTTCGTTGCAATACGTAACTGCACCGCCACGCAACACGGCGCTCGCACCCGGGACATCCGCGATCGACGAGGCTACCAGACCGGCCGTGCATGACTCCGCCGTGCTCACGGTCAAGCCACGCGCACTACATTCACACACGAGCTCCTCGCAGCGTTCGAGCAGCACGCCATCAAGAGACATCGATAGTCACCACCGTTAGACGCGAAAAACGATCTTACGCGCGTTCCAAAAATACTGGAGACCGGAAATGACGGTCAGAATGACAGCAATCAGGAGGAACGCCTGGGAAAGGAGCATCAGAATGTCATATGCCACCATATAGCCCAGCGCCGAGCAGCAGAAAGTAAGGTAGAAACCGCAGAGCGCAACCATGGTGGTGGCGGTCTTCCATTTACCAAGCGTGTCGGCGGCGATCACCTCTCCGTTCGCGCTGGCAACCATGCGAAGCGCACTGACCAGGAACTCGCGAACAAGGATGATGAAAACAAACCAGACATTCACGAACCCCTGGTCGAGAAGCATAAGAAGAGCGGAGAACACAAGCAGCTTATCCGCTATCGGATCGAGGAACTTGCCGAAGTCGGTAATCTCGCCGCGAGAGCGTGCGAGATTACCATCGATCTTGTCAGTCAAGCTCAGAAGGGCATAGAGAACGAACGAGGCGATGGCAAGCGAGGGAACGAAGGCGCCGGTGGCACGATCGAACGACATCGCCGCGACCACCATGAAAATCGGAATGAATACGATACGGATACAGGTGACGATATTGGCCGGAGTCCAGATACTCGTGATCTCCTTGCCCGCTTTGTTTGTTGCCATACGCGATCTACGCCTCCACTACCGTGCCGACAAGCTCATAGCAGAAGCTGTCGACGAACTTGACCTTCAAAATATCCCCTACCGAAGCTTCATTGATATCGAGGTGAACGGCACCATCGGAATCGGGAGCCTGGAACCAGGCGTGACCGATGAGCTCGGGCCCGTCCTCTCCCTCCTCGATACCGTCGACGATGACGTCTGCGATCTCGCCGACATGTTGAGCCGTTGCGGCGAACCCCAACGACTCGGCAAGGTCCATGGCGGCCTGTGTACGTTCAAGCTTGATGTCCTCTTCGACCTGTCCGTCCATCTTGGCTGCGCGTGTGCCCTCCTCCTGGGAATAGGCAAACACGCTCGTGTAATCAAAGCCCTGACGGTCCATGAATGCCATCATCTGCTCGAACTCTTCGTCGGTTTCGGAGGGGAAACCGACGAGATACGTCGTGCGGATCACCATGCCGGGTATCTCGGTCCGTAGGCGATCGAAAAGCTCATTGAGCTCATGCTCCGATCCCGATCGATGCATGGCCTTGAGCACGCGCGCATTGCAATGCTGGACGGGGATATCGATATACGGAAGGACCTCGGGAGTATCCCGGATGGTCGCAATGAGCTCATCGGTCATACCCTCAGGCTGAAGGTACAGCACGCGAATCCACACCTGCTCGGGTCGTACCGCCTCGGCAACGCAGCTCATGAGCTGGGCAAGGTTATGCGGGCCATCGACCGCTCCCTTGAAGTCCGAACCCCAGATTCCGGTGTCTTGACCGATCAGAACGATCTCGCGGACACCCCCTGCCACCAAGTTGCGAACTTCCTCGATAATTTCGGAGGCGGGACGCGAATGATAGCGGCCACGGATATAAGGAATGGCACAGAAGCTGCAGAAGCGATCGCAGCCATCGGAGATCTTGACGTAGGCAACAGAGCCTTCGACCGTACGCTTTACGGCGGGCATGAAGGGCAGGCCATCCCGCTCGACACCCAACAGGCCATCGACGACCGATACGATACCGTCCTCCTCGTCCGCCTTCACAAATGCGGCAACCTCGGGAAGCTCGTCGGGCAAGTCATCGCCATAACGGGACGGAACGCACCCGCACATGACGATGGGGGCGCATATCACATCTCCCGAAGTATCCTGAGCGAGCTCAAGGGTCGCCTCGATGCTCTCTAAGGTAGCGGAGGCGAGGAATGAACAGGTATTGATAATGATGAGATCGCTTGCAGAAGGTTCATCGACCTCATCGTATCCCGCAGCGCAAAGCAGCGAGCGCATGCGGTCTGTATCGACCTCGTTCTTGGCGCAGCCGAGCGTGATATAGAAAATGGAACCGTGGTTCATGGGCGGCTTCCTAGCGATAGTTGTTGAACTGGAGCGGCTGGCCATAATCTTGAGTACGCAAGAAGGCTATGACCTGCTGCAGAGCGTCCTTAGAGGGGCTCGTGACACGGAGCTTGTCTCCATCGATGGTGACCTTAACCTTAAACTTCTGATCCTTGATATTCTTGTTGATCCTCTTAGCCGTGGGTTGGTCGATGCCCTCGACAAGATGGCCGAGAACGCGCACGGTCCCGCCGGATGCAGCCTGGGGGTCATCCCAGGAAACGGATTTCACGTCGACACCGCGTTTGATCAGCTTGCTGTTAAGGATATCCATAACCTGACGAGCAACGAAGTCGGCAGGGGCATTGAGCGTGAAGAGCCCATCCCCTTTGGAGAGCTCGAGGGTTGAGCCGGAATCTTTAAGATCATAGCGCTGCGACAGCTCGCGCACCGCCTGTTGGAACGCATTGTCGACCTCTTGCATATCGATCTCGGAAACGATATCGAAGCTGCTGTCCTTGGCCATAGCGGCACTTCCTTTCAAAACTTACTGTGTATCTGCAGATTGAGGCTCGGCTGCACCACGAGAACCCTGATTTCCATCTTGCTGGGAATCGCCCTCGCCTTCGGAATCTTCCATGGGCTCAGGCGGCTTTGGCGCTTCGATAGAAACTTTTGCTAAACCGGGAACCTTCGTATCGTAGCGAACCTTCTTGCCGTTTTTAGACACCAGGACATCGCTGGGCTTATCGGTGGTTATCTCGATGCGTTCCGTAACGATGAACTCCTGACTGAATGGCCCGACCTCCTGTGCTGCGAGCACGGATTTGCCGTCGAGCTTGACCTCGATCCAGGCGACCGCGTCCTTTTGCTTGAGCGAAACCCTCACTTTGGTGGGCTTGGGCTTAGCGGGCTCTTCGCCATCCGCGCCGGCCGTGCCGGTGTCGTCGACTTTTGACGAGTCGGCATCATCTGGGGAATCATCGACAGGACCCCCCTCCCCGTCTACCGGCTCCTCGTCAACGGAATCGTCGTCATCGTCTTTTGACGATGAGCCGGGCGAAGAAGAGCCGACGGGCTCCTCCTTGGGAGCAGGCGCTTGCGGTGTGGGCGCCGGCTTGGGGGTGCACCCCCTCACGACCAAAAAGCCGAGTACGACGATAACCAGCATGCCGATCGCGCCGATGAGGAGCAGGATACGGGGGTCATAGGAGGGTTGCGAAGCGGGCCTTCGTCCGCCATTGCCTCCGCGACCGAACCGATTATCTCGATACTGGGACGCGCGCTGCATCCTATCCTGGGAATAACCGTCACGGGGACGAGGCTGCACAGGATGCTGACAACGAGAAGGACCGTCGACGCGCCGCGCTGCGGATTGCCCCTGACGAGGAACCGCGCCGCGCGCACGCTGCCCCGAAGGACGGGCGGGGCGGACACGCTCGGAATCCACAGGACGAAGCCGCGTTGCGGAAACAGGCTCATGGGGAGAGCTTGACTCTGAAACATAGCCCGCCTGCTGGGGGCGAGAAGCAAAGCGGGAAGAGGGCGACGGGGTGTTCACCATCAGAAAACGGCCGGCATCGTTGGAGCTGCGGGGGTACACGTCGGCGACGGAATCCTGATATCGTCCGGCACCATGCCCCTCGGTAGACCGCTCGAACTGATAAAGGCTATCGAAATACGCATCGACGACCTCGCGAGGGTTGAGCCCCAGGTAACGCGCATAACTTGAAATCATCCCCTGCGCATAGCCGCGCGGAGGCATATGTGCGAAATCCTCATTCTCAAAATACTCAATGATCTGCGGACGGATCTTGATGGTATTCGCGACCTGCTGGATCGACAGCCCAAGGTGTCGACGGCGCGAAAGCAGCATCTCACCGAAATGCGCGGACATTACAAACCTCCCAGACGATCTTCTTCGTCAAGCTCCGCCTCGACTTGGCGCAGGGCAGCCAAACCCTCGGCATCGAGCAGAACCTCACGAGGCTTGGAGCCGTCGGGCGGACCGACAACCCCCTTCTCCTCGAGCATATCCATAATACGACCGGCACGAGCATAACCGACTTTAAGGCGACGCTGCAAACCTGAGGTCGAACCGAGCTGCGAGTCAACGACGATTTGGGCCGCATCCCACAGCAACGGATCGTCATCGGTCGGCTCATTATAGAAACCACCTCCACCGCCGCCCGGCATGGAGGCGGGTGAGACGGCAGACAGGATCTCCTCGTGATAATCCGGCTCGCTTTGCTCCTTAACGAAATCGACGACTGCGTTGATCTCCTCATCGGAGACGAAGCAACCCTGGATGCGCTTGGGCTTACCCCAATCGACCTTGGAAAACAGCATGTCTCCGTAGCCGGTGAGCTTCTCGGCACCCGTCTGGTCGATAATCACGCGTGAATCGATACCGGTGGCGACATTGAAGGCGATGCGGTTGGTGATGTTCGCCTTGATAAGGCCGGTCACGACGTTGGAACTCGGACGCTGGGTGGCAACGATAAGGTGAATGCCCGCCGCGCGGCCAAGCTGAGCGATGCGTACGATGCTCGCCTCGACATCCTTGCCGGCAACCATCATGAGGTCAGACAGCTCGTCGATGATGATGACGAGATACGGCATCTTTTGGGGCGGGTTGTCGTAGTGCTCGAACTCTCCCCGCGCCTGCTTCTCGTTGAAGGTCGAAATCTTGCGGACACCGATGCGCTCGAACACCTTAAGGCGGCGCTCCATCTCGGATACCGCCCACTGCAGTGCGCTTGCCGCCTGCTTGGGTTCGGTGACGACAGGGACGTACAGATGAGGAAGGCCGTTATACCCGGAAAGCTCGACGCGCTTCGGGTCGACCATGATGAGACGGACATCCTCGGGAAGCGTGCGCATAAGCAGGGCCATGATGATGGAGTTGATCATCACGGACTTACCCGAGCCGGTCGTACCCGCGATAAGCAGGTGAGGCATCTTGGCCAAATCGGCTACGACAGGCTGACCCTCGGCATCGCGACCGATTGCAAGTTCGAGAGGACCGCCCTGGACATATGGGAGAACATCGCCAAGATTGACGTTCTGGCGCTTTGCATTGGGAATCTCGATTCCCACAAGCGAAGTGCCTGGAATCGGAGCGAAGATACGAACCGACTGCGCGGCGAGCGAGAGAGCGATATCGTCCTCGAGGCTCGAAATCTTGGAAACGCGCTCGCCCTCGCCCGGTTGAAGTTTGAAAGTGGTGACGGTAGGACCGGAAATCCAGCCGACAACGCGAGCGCTGCGGCCGAACTCAGCAAGCGTGGACTGAAGCGCCTGGGCAGTCTGCTCGAGCTCCTTCTCGGAACTGGCGGCGGATGCAGAATGAGGGTTGTGTCGGAGCATCGAGGCAGGGGGCAGCTGAAGTTCCGCATCATCTTGACCATCGGCATGAGGCGAGGTGGTTGAATCGAGCGGCTCCGAAACCTCGGCGGCGTTCGCGCAGCCGTCTTCAACGGAGGCAGCAGATTTGGTTTTTGCGGCAGAGCGAGCGGCCTTCGCGAGGAAATCGGGGACCTTAACCTCGGATTCAGGAAGAGCACCCTCTTCCTCATCAGCAGAAGCCTCCTCTTCGACCACGCGACGGCGATCAGCGACTGCGTGATTCCCGACCTCTAGCAATGTGGTCTGCGCGCGCTCGGCCTCAAACTGCTCGGATACATCGACAAATGGATCTTCATCCGAATCGTCATCATCGTCCAAATCGAGCAGAGTGGTCTTATCGTTGCCGAGAAACGTCGTTTCGGCAGCATCGGAACCATCCCCGTCGAAAAGGCTCCCCTGCCTCGGGCGGCGAAGCAAGCTGAACGCCGGAGCAGGCCTTGGACCGGCACCCTCATCGCCCCAGGGGGCATCGTTCACATCAACGCGACGGCGTTCCATGAAGTCTCGCGCGTGCCGGGCAGTGCCCTGAACAAAGGACGATACGGAAAACCCAACGATGATGAGACCGGTGATGCAAACACCGATCAGGATGACGTAAGAGATGATCTTCCCGAACGCGCCCTGGAGCACGCTCGCAAGCCAGGCCCCCACATATCCGCCTGAACGAGCGAGGTTATCGGGCGTGAACATGGCATCGCAGGAGAGTTCGGTTCCCGGAACGGAAAGGGACAGCATCGATGTGACGGCCACGAAGATAATAACCGCACCAGCACCCGTACGCACATCTAAGGGGGCCCGCTCGCGCAAAAACAGACCGGCAGAGCACAGCAGCAAAACGACAGGCAACACGTATGCACCCAAACCGAAGCCCAGGTGATAGAAGGAAGCCAGGGCATGCGTGATGGGCGCGGACGACGGCGTGACGACCGCAATGAGCGATGCGACCGAAAAGACGGCCAACACGACACCGACGATATCTCGAGAGCAGGTCATATCTGCAAACGGCTCGAAATCATGGGCAGGCGCCCCGGCGTTGGCGCGCAGTTTGCGAGCATCAACACCGGAGCGCTTTTCATGACCGCGAGCTTTTGTACGTTGATCCGTCGAGGAACCCGACGAAGCTTTCGCACGCGACAATCTATACCTCCATGACGACCGGAATGATCATCGGTCGAGTATGAGTGCGGTTCCAAATGAAGTTGGAAACGGAATCGCGAACAGCCTTACGGAGCGCATCCGTGCCGCTGCTCGAGAAGTTGAACGACCCCTTCTCCACCATGCGCATAACGGATTCGGAGCAATCGCTGGCGAAGGCATCATCGATGGGGAACGAAACACCGCGCCCGGAGTACTCGATATCGCCGATCTGCTTGCGCTTCATGTCGAGCGTGGCGACGACGGTAACCATGCCGTCGCTGGCGAGCTTCTGGCGATCGCGCAGCACGATCGGGTCGGTGTCGCCGATGCGCAGGCCGTCCACGTACACAACGCCCGATTCCACGGCACGGCCGCGCTTGACCTTGCCGTTGCGCATCTCAAGCGTGTCGCCGTTATCGATCACAAAGATGTTCTTCTCGGGAATGCCCATCTTCATGCCAAGCTTGGCGTGCGCGCGAAGATGAACGGCTTCGCCGTGGATGGGCATGAAGTACGTGGGCTTGGTGAGCGCAAGCATAAGCTTGAGCTCCTCCTGGCTCGCATGGCCGGACACATGCACGAGCGCGCGGCTCTTGTCATACACATCGCAGCCGAGCTTGGCCAAAGAGTTGATGACCTGTTGGACGGCCTTCTCGTTGCCGGGCACCGGGGTTGCGGAGATGATAACCGTATCGCCATCGTGGATGGAAAGCGTCTTGTGTTCACCGTTTGCCATACGGGAAAGGGCCGACAGGGGCTCTCCCTGGGAACCGGTGCACATGACGACGACCTTGTCCTCGGGAATACCGTTGAGCTCATAGGCATCTACCAGATCGTTCTCATCGATCTTGAGATACCCGAGCTCGCGGGCAACGCGCGTGTTGGTGAGCATGGAACGGCCCGTGACCACGATCTTGCGATTGCATGCCTTTGCGGCGTCGCAAATCTGCTGCAAACGATGGATGTGGCTGGAGAAGGAGGCCACGAAGACACGGCCCTTGGCGTTCTTGATGGCGTTATAGATAGAAGGCCCGACCTCCGCCTCGGACTTGGTGAAGCCCGGAACGGTCGCATTGGTAGAATCGGACATGAGTAGATCGACGCCCTGCTTGCCGAACTTGGCGAGCGCACCGTAATCGGGCGTGACGCCATCGATGGGGGTCTGGTCGAGCTTGAAGTCTCCCGTGTGGACCACCGTGCCAGCGGGGGTCTTGATGAACACGCCGAGGGCGCCGGGGATGGAGTGCGTGGTCGAGAAGAACTCGATGGAGAAGCAGCCCAGGTTGATGTGCGAGCCGCCCTTGACCTCGCGGAAGCGCGGGGCGCGGATACGGAACTCGGACAGCTTGCCCTCGATGAAACCGAGCGTGAGCCTGCTCGAGAAAATGGGAACCTTGTTGTTGAGGTCCTGCAGAAGATACGGCAGGGCGCCGGTATGGTCCTCATGACCGTGGGTGACGATGATACCGCGCAGCTTGTCCTCGTTCTCGAGCACGTACGTGTAGTCGGGCAGGACCAGATCGATGCCGGGCTGCGAGTCGTCGGGGAACATGAGGCCGGCATCGACCAGCACCATGTCATTGCCGCACTCGAATGCGGTCATATTTTTACCGATACCATCCAAGCCACCCAGGGGAATGACCTTGAGCGGCGCATCAGACTTTTGAGTTGTAGCCATAAGTGTTACAAACGTCCTTTCCTAGCAGGTGAAGTCAACAACAGCGGAATCACCGCTGAACATCTAAAAATGAGAAACCGAAGCGTTTTAAAAGTATTTTACCAAGCACGGAGCAAAAGCGCACGCACGCACGAAGACCCTACAGCGTCTGCACGTCAAGAAAAACGGCCGCCCCCGAACGGGACGGCCGCGGAAAAGCTGTAATAGCAAAAAGCTACTTGCGTGCAAGCTCACCGATATTGGCGATACCGGCGAAAACGGACTCGAAACGATTAAGCAGGCGCAAGCGATTGCTGCGCAGGGCCTCGTCATCATCCATAACCATAACATCGTCGAAGAATCGATCGATAGGCTCACGCAAGGAGGCGAGTGAAGCGATGATGCCGGCAAAATCATTCTCGGCAAGCGCGGTCTCAACGGCTACGCAAGCCGCATCGGTTGCCTCAAGAAGCGCCTTCTCGGCATCGCCCAAGAGAGCTGCATCCACATCGGTGCCCAGCGAAGCATCGGCAAGATGAGCCGCGCGCGCGTAGGCCGTTGCGAGATTGTCAAAAGACTCCTTGTCCTGGGAACGGGCGTCCTCGAGGGCGTGGGCGAGCTGAAGATAATGCACCGGAACGGTGATAGAGCCGGCGGAAACGGCAGCGACGGTATCGGAGGAGATCTTCTCGTCTCGAGCGATCTGCTCCATGCGGCCCTTGATGAACGCGCACACAGCCGAAGCGACGGCGTCCTTATCGAACTCCAGGCCCTGCTCGGCATATCCATCGAGCGCAGCGGAAACGATACCCTCGTAACCGCAGTTCAAGCGATCGCGCAGGATGTTCAGGACTCCGATGGCGCTGCGGCGCAACGCGAACGGGTCCTTCGATCCGGTCGGAGGCTCATCGATGGCGAACATACCCGCGATGGTATCGATCTTGTCGGCAACGGCGACAACGCAGCCGGCGATACCGCTGGGAAGATCATCGCCGGCAAAACGCGGACGGTAATGATCACGAATGGCGGAAGCGACCTCCGGACCCTCCCCCGCCGCCTCGGCATAATAGCCGCCCATGACACCTTGCTGGCTGGTGAACTCGATAACAGCGGAGGATACGAGGTCGGCCTTGGCGAAATGCGCCGCACGCTGGGCATCGGAAGCAGCATGCGCACCAAGATGCGCCTCCCGTGCGATAGCCAGGGCCAGATCCTCGATGCGATCAGACTTCTGCAGCATGTTGCCCAGCTTTTCCTGGAACCCAACGGAGGCCAGACGGGAGCGGAAGTCCTCAAGAGAGACCTTGAGGTCCTCATCGTAGAAGAACTTGGCATCATACAGGCGCGCGCGAACGACACGCTCGTTACCGTCGATGATGCGCGCGGCGCTCTCGGGACGGCCGTTGGAAACGACCACGAACTCGGGCGTCAGATTTCCAGCGGCATCATAGATGGGGAAATAACGCTGGTTGGAAAGCATGGACTCGCAGATGATCTCATGCGGGACGGCGAGGAACTCCTCGTCGAAACGGCCCACCAAGACATCGGGCCATTCACAGAGGTTAACGACCTCGTCAAAAACCTTTTTAGGCATATCGACACGGGCGCCCTCGCGCTCGCACTCAATCTTCTTAACGCCCTCGAGAATCGCAGCGCGGCGGTCCTCGGCAGACATCACGAACGCGTCCTTTAGAACGTTCTCATATGCGCGCGCCTCGGTAACGACATGCTCGCCCGGGGCCATGACGCGATGGCCGCGCGTGGTGTTACCGCTCTGCACGCCGGCGAACGTAACGGGGATGACCTCGTCGTCAAACATGGCGCACAGCCAGCGCACGGGACGAACGAACGTCTCATGCGTGGAACCCCAGCGCTGGCTGCGGTAATTAGGCCAATCAAGATCGCTGATGAGCGAGGAGCACAACTCGGAAAGGATGGGCAGCGCCGGAGCCGAGGCGATGTTCTTCTCGGCAAACACGTACTCGCGCCCATCGGTGTCCTCGCGACGAATAAGCTCGGAGGAGTCGACTCCGCACTTGCGGGCAAAGCCGCAGGCCGCCTTGGTGGGGTTGCCTTCGGCATCGAACGCGATGTTGGCCGCCGGACCGCGCTTGACGTCGTGGATCTCCTCGGTCGCCTCGGCAACGTCCTCAACCTGGACAGCCAGGCGGCGGGGCGAGGAGATGACGCGGACCTCTCCATGGGAGAGGCCGGCATCGTCAAGGCCCTTTGCCGCCATGGACTCGAGCTGACGAGCGGCGTTGATCAGAGGGGCGGAGGGCATTTCCTCGGTACCGATTTCAAACAGGAAGCATTTCGTCTGCATGCTAAGCCACCTCGCCCTTCACGGTATCGTCATCATTCTTTCCAGCGACCTCGGCCAAATACGACTCGCAGCAAGCCTTGGCCACGGAACGAACGCGCAGGATGTAGTTAGCGCGCTCAACGGCCGAAAGAGCGCCGCGCGCATCGAGAATATTGAAGGCATGGCTGCACTTCATAACGCAGTCATAGGCCGGAAGCGGCAGTTTGGCCTCAAGGCAGCTATGGCACTCGCGCTCGTACTCATCGAATTTATCGCGCATGAGCTCGACGTTGGCGACCTCGAAGTTATAGGCAGAGAACTCGCGCTCGTTCTCGAGGAACACCTCGCCGTATGTCATGGGCGTGCCGTCGGGCAGGATGCTCCAGACAAGATCGTAAACAGAATTGACGCCCTGTACGTACATGGCAAGGCGCTCGAGACCATAGGTGATCTCGACGGGAACCGGATCGACCTCGATGCCGCCCACCTGCTGGAAATACGTGAACTGGGTGACTTCCATGCCATTGAGCCACACCTCCCAGCCAAGACCCCAGGCTCCGAGCGTAGGGCTCTCCCAGTCATCCTCAACGAAACGCACGTCATGCTCGGCCGGGTCCAAACCGATGGCCTTGAGAGAATCAAGGTAGAGCTCCTGGGCGTTCTCGGGAGACGGCTTGATGAGCACCTGGAACTGGTAATAATGCTGCAGGCGGTTGGGGTTTTCGCCGTAGCGACCGTCGGCGGGGCGACGGCAGGGTTGGGCGTAGCAGGTGCGCCAGCTCTTGGGGCCAAGGGAGCGGAGAGTCGTAGCGGTATGGAACGTACCGGCACCCACCTCGGAATCGTAAGGCTGCATGATGACACAACCCATGGAGCCCCAATACTGCTGGAGCTTAAGGATGATGTCCTGGAAGGTTAACGCTTGTGCGTCCATGCCTCTCCTATCCTTGTGTTTGAACATAGCGGTTGTAATGATATTAGACCGAGCCGATTCGGTCGAGCGGCCAGTATCTAAAGACGACGCGACCGATCATGGAAGAAGCGGAGACCGGGCCGAAGTACCGTGAATCGGCAGAGTTTTCGCGGTTGTCCCCCATCACCCAGTAAGCCCCCGCGGGAACCGTATACGGAAACGACACCTGAACGCCAGGGGCCTGCGTGGGCAACGGGACCGAGGCGCCTATCGTGTATTCCTCGTCCAGCTGCACACCGTCGACAAAGACGCGGCCCTCGATCAGGTCTACCGTCTGACCGGCCGACGCTATAACGCGTTTGACGAGTATGTCATGAGCCGACGACCCATCGGGATTATGGAAAATCGCGATATCCCCCGGATGAACCCCGTCTCCGAAACGAACAGATAGCTTTTCAGCGAAAACATTATCACCGACCATGATGGTCGGCTCCATCGATGCGCTCGGGACAGTATAGGGAGAGATCACGAACGTGCGTACGGCGAGGAAGAATGCAAAGGCGAGAACGAAAGCAACGACCCACTCGAAAAGAAAGGCTACAGTGCCGTTTTTCTCCCTGTGCATCTAGACCAACCCCTCCACACCATGAAAAGCCTGGATAAGCTTCTCGGCTCGCATACGCTCATCGTCACTCAACACGGCGGATTCGATGAGGTCGGGCCTCCAGCGACAGGTGCGCTCGATGGCGTTCGCACGGCGCCAAGCATCTACCTTTGCATGATCGCCCGAAAGCAGAATCTCCGGAACCGAACGCCCGGAAAAAACAGCCGGCCGAGTGTACTGTTCATACTCGAGCAGACCACCGGACTCTCCCGTGGCAAACGATTCGTCCACGCTGCTCATGTCGTCACCGAGGGCACCGGGCAGAAGGCGCACGATGGCATCGGTCACGACCAGTGCGGGGAGCTCGCCGCCGGTGAGCACATAATCTCCGATGGAAATGCGCTCGTCAGCATAATCGTACGCGCGCTCATCCATGCCCTCATAGCGACCACATACAAACAGGATGTGGTCGCAGCGGGAAAGGCGTTCGGCGACATGCTGTGTAAACGGCTCGCCGCAAGGCGTGAAAAACACGACACGGGGCTTGGATTCGACACGGGCGGACAAGTCCAGGATGGCCTCGGCGAGAGGCTCGACCTTCATGAGCATCCCGGCACCGCCGCCATAAGGCTCATCGTCTACGGTACGATGTCGATCATGCGTCCAATCACGCAGGTCGTGAGCCTGAAACTCGAAGATCCCCTTGAGTCGAGCACGGCCCATGATGGATGTCGACATATACGGCTCGAAGAGTTCAGGAAAAACCGAAAGCGTTTCGATCAGCAAGGCCGATCATGCCTCCCAAGTCTCAGTATTATAAATCGAGAAGACCATCCATGATATGAACGGAAATAGGTCCATCATGCGGGATGTCGGCAACAACATCCTCGATCACGGGAACGAGGACCTCGCCATACCGACCGCCGTCTATCACCCACACATCGTTAGCAGGGGTCTCCATGACCTCCCGCACGCATCCTAGCTCGCCGTATCGAACGTCCAAGACGGGCCGTCCGACAAGCCTGTCGTATGCCACATCGAGCGGGCCGATATCGACTTCGTCCTCGGACACAAGGACATGGCATCCAACGACCCCCTCGGCATCATCGAGGGATGAACAGCAACCGAACAGGACCAACGGAGCATCATCCGACCCCGCTACGCATTCAACCGTTGTGAAGCGATCGCGGTTGAACGCGGGCGGAGTCAAGCAGACGCGCATACCCGGTTGTAAAAGAAAGGGAAGTCCCCGCAATGGCGCAACGGAGACCTCCCCCTTCGACCCATGCGTCTTACCGACGCGGGCGATATTCATATATGAACCTGACATCGATCTTAGCCCAGGACTTCGACTTCGACAGCAGTGCCGAGTCGAGCGGCCAATGCACGAGCGAGCGTACGTATGGCCTTGATAGTACGACCATGGCGACCGATGACCTTAGCCACATCGCCCTCGGCAACACTTACCTCGATCGTGGAGGAAGAGCTGCCATCGATGACCTCCAAGCTCACATTGTCGGCATCGTCCACGATATTGATGACGAGGTACTCGACCAGATCGGCTATACGATCGGACAAGAGCTCCTCGGCAGCAATATCGCCGGACCCATCTGCCTCGAGCTCAGAGATAAGCTCTTCAGACACCGTTTACTCCTCGGTGTTCTCGGCGGCAGCCTCGGCAGCCTTCTTGGCCTCCTCGGCCTCCTTGGCGAGCTGCTTCTTGGACTTCTTGGGAGCAGCGGCGACCTTCTCGCCCTCATTGGCGGCCTTCACCAGAGCGGCAACAGCATCGGTGAGCTGAGCGCCCTTGGACTGCCAGTCAGCAATCTTCTCGAGGTCGAGATCGATAAGCTTCGGGGTGGTCAGCGGATTGTAGCGACCGACCTCCTCGATCAGACGGCCATCACGCGGGGAACGGGAATCGGCAACGACGACGCGGTAGTACGGACGCTTCTTCGAGCCGTGACGGGCAAGGCGAATCTTGACTGCCAATGCAAACTCCTCCTGACATGCAGCCTACGGCTGCAACGACAAACAAACAAGTGGATATAATACGTCAACGACCAGGGCTGGTGAAGATGCGTGGGACAACTTCTTCGGAATTGCCGTTAACGAATCCACATGATACACAACTTTCGACCCCTACGCTATACTGACGGTATGAATACATGCGAACACACATACGATTCACCAATGGATGCCATCCTCGGCACCTGGGCGGGGCCCGCTATCGGACTGCTCGATCTCGATGCATTCTTCGCAAGCGTGGAACAGCTCGATCACCCGGAATGGCAGGGCAAGCCGGTCATCGTGGGCGGTGATGCATCCAGACGCGGAGTTGTCTCCACCGCTTCCTACGAGGCGCGTGCATTCGGCGTCCACTCGGCGATGCCGTCAGCGCAAGCCAAGCGACTGTGCCCTCAGGCCATTTGGACACAAGGACACTTTCAGCGCTATCGTCAGCTCAGCTCACAAGTCATGGAGATCCTCACCAATGAGACACCCTATGTTGAACAGGTTTCCATCGATGAAGCCTTTTTCGACATCACACCCGGGTGCTACGCTCGAGAAAACCCCGTCACCGTTTGCCGCAGAATCGCCGACCGCGTGGCAGAGCTCGGAATATCCTGTTCGATAGGCTTGGGGTCAAATAAAACCGTTGCGAAAATAGCCAGCGAACGCGACAAGCCGCGTGGGGTCACCGTCGTCATGCCGGGAACCGAAAGAACGTTCCTCTCCCCTTTTCCCGTTCGGAGCCTGAGCGGCGTCGGGGCGGCAGCGGAAAAAGCCCTGCACGCCTATGGCATAAGGACTCTGGGGCAACTGGGGGCCGCAGCCCCGGAGGCGTTGCGACATGCGTTCGGCAACAACGCCCAGCTCATGCGCGACCGCGCGCTGGGCATCGAGCGATCGCGGGTGAAGCCGATCGACGCTCCCGATGACATCAAATCGATCAGCAACGAGCGCACCTTTGCGCATGATCTCACGAACCTCGGAGACGTCCAGGCGGCCGTAACGCTTCTTTCCGAGTCCGTCGGCGCGCGCCTTCGCTCAAAAGGCATTGCCGGGGACGTGGTGACCCTCAAAGTTACGTTCTCCTACGGCGAAGGCAGAACGATTCAACGGAAGATGGCGCATCCCACCGACGACGAAAACATATTCGGGGCCATTGCTCGCGAGTTGATGGAATCGATTTGGACCGACGGCATGCACGTGCGCCTGCTCGGCGTCTGCATCAGCGGCTTTAACCTCGACTCGAGCGTCCAAACCGATTTATTCTGCGAGGTGGATGAGCGTGGGGCCGTCTCTTCCCAAAAACGCGACCTGTCGGTCGCACTCGATGCGGTGCGCGACAGATTCGGGCAGCAATCCGTTTCCTTTGGACGGAGCAAGCGGTTCGAGCAGGAACTCATCGACCCCTCCAAGCACCTCAATAATAACAAACCGCGATAAAAAGGCGCCGTCCAAGACGGCGCCTTTTTACAACCTACGAGAAGTCCTCGAGCATATATACCGGAGCATCGCCCCAAAGCTTTTCGAGGCGATAGTGCTCGCGGGCCTCGGGCGTGAAAACGTGAACGACCACAGAGCCGTAATCCATGAGGATCCAGGTGCGCTCCTCGCGCCCCTCGATGGAGAACGGATGCTCATGGCACGCATCGGCGACCTTCTCCTCGACCTCATCCACGATCGCATCGGTCTGACGATTATTGAGACCGGTAGCGATCACGAAGTAGTCGCAAACATCGGAGAGCTCGGTCAAATCGATGATGCGAACGTCCTCGGCGATCTTGTCGTCTGCCGCAAGCGCGGCCACGCGAGCAACCTCCTTGGCATCGATCCCGAGAGAGGATGCGGAGGCGGCAGAGCGGTCGACGGAGGCTACCTCGGTACCGTGAAGCTTCTCCTGCTCACCTGAAATGATCTGATCGGTCATGCTGAACCTTTCTAGTGGCTGCGACGGGCAGCGTAAACGTTATAGATTGTAACAGCGGTGGGGTACAAATACCTACCACCCGATATCACATATGTGAGCCCCTGAGAAAAACAGCGGAAGAAAAGCTCGTCAAGTGAAACGGAACCCACAAGGGAGCGCAACTCCTCGGCATATGCGCCGCGGCGATGAGGCTCGATGGCGTCTGCGATGAACACGACCATATCGAGGGCGGACATGTCAACCGCTCCGATCGTGTGACGCGCCACGGCTCGGCATACCGCAGGCGAGGCATCTTCGAAAATATGGGGAAGCTCGTAGGCTGCAACGGGACCGTGGAGCAATCCGACCGCCGCAGAGGGAGATCCGGCCACCTCGATACCGTACTGCGCGGAACGGGCGAGTATCTCGTGATCGCCAAGGACCTTATCCCAGTCGTGCAGAAGGCCCGCATACGCGGCATCGTACTCATCCACACCATACTCCCGAGCCAGGTTGACCGCGGTCTGGGCCACACCGAGCGAATGGATATATCGGCGCTCCCTATCGCGCATGCGAACTTCCAACAGGCTGCGAATCTCTTCCAATCGTGCACGCTGCTGATCGGTCATGACGTTCCCTCCAACTAAGCGATGTGCTCGGGTGCGCGCGAGTACAGGTTGTTTTTTCGAATGTATCCGATAACCGACTCGGACGTGAGATAGCGAATGCTGCTTCCCTCGCCCACGCGATGTCTGATATTGGTCGAGCTGATGGCAAGAGCCGGGATCTCGATATACCGAACATCGAACGCAATACCGGAGGCCGCGATGCGCGAACGAGCCTGCTCAATATCATATCCCGGTCGCGTTGCAGCGATAAGCGTGGCCAGATCGGCGATCCTGGAGGCATCATGCCAGCTGATGATATCGATGATGGCATCCGCACCGGTGATAAAGTAGAACTCGACGTTATCGGGATAATGCGAGCGAAGCTCCTGCAGGGTATCCGCCGTGTATGTTATGCCCTTTCGGTCTATTTCGAAACGGCTCGCATAAAACGCGGGATTCGCAGCCGTGGCGAGCACCGTCATCGCATAACGATCCTCGGCACCCGTTACGCGCTGGTTCTGCTTGAAGGCCGGAGATCCGGCGGTCATGAACAAGACAAGATCGAGATCGAGAGCCTCACGAGCCTGTTCAGCAGTGACTAGATGTCCATAATGGATCGGGTCGAACGTACCTCCCATGATTCCCAGACGATACGTTCTGCTCGGGTCGTCACCAAGCGGAGGCAGCATCTGCTCGCTGAATCCCATGCTACGCCTCTACATCCTCATCGGAACCCTCGACCTGGTCGAACGGATCGGCTTCAAGATCAAGCTCGACATCATCGAAGGAGTCCTCCTCGAAATCATCTTCGATACCTTCGAAATCAAAGGCGTACCCAAGAATGCGGACCTCATCGCCGGAGCGGCACCCAGCCTTGATGAGCGCATCGTCAACGCCCATGCGCGCCATGCGGTGCTGCAGGTAGATAACAGCCTCTTCGTTCTCCCAATCGGTCTGGACAACCATGCGCTCGAGGTTGGTGCCCGATACGCGCCAGGAATCCTCCTCGCGGCAGATATGGAACTGCTTGTCGCGAGCCTTGCGCTGGCGCTCCCATTTCTCCTCGTCGAACGCCTCGTCCTGCGGCTGATTCGCAAGCTCGGAGCGCAACTCGTGCACTTGCTCGCCGCATGCGAGCATCAGCGTCTGCAGGCCGGCTCCCGTGAGCGCGGAGACGGCGAAGAACATGTGGCCGTCGGCAAGCGCAGCGGACTTAAGAGCCTCGATACGATCGGAGACGCCCGATGCATCGCACTTATTGGCAACAACGATCTGCGGACGATCAGCGAGCTCGGCCGCATAGCAGCGGAGCTCCTCGTTGATGATGCGGTAGTCCTCGACGGGGTCGCGCCCCTCATACCCTCCCGTGATATCGACGACATGCAGGATTAGGGCCGTGCGCTCGATATGGCGCAAGAACTGGTGCCCCAGACCCTTGCCCTCGCTCGCGCCCTCGATAAGACCGGGGACGTCGGCAACGACATAAGAGTATTCGCCGGCGCGGACCATACCGAGATTTGGCACAAGCGTGGTGAAGGGATAGTCGGCGATCTTGGGACGGGCGGCGCTCATACGTGCGATCAGCGAGGACTTGCCGACGCTGGGCACGCCCACGAGGGCCGCATCGGCCATGAGCTTCATCTCGAGCTCGATCCAATGCTCGATCGCGGGCTCGCCCTTCTGAGCGAACGCCGGGGCGCGGCGCGTGGAGGTGACAAAATGGGGGTTGCCCAGACCGCCGGCGCCACCCGGGGCCACCGTGACGCGCTCGCCGTCGCGCGTAAGGTCGGCGATATCGAACATGGGCTCCATGGTGACGGGGTCGAGCTCACGCACGACCGTCCCCATGGGGACCTTCAAGATCATATCGGCACCATTCGCACCATCTTTACGGGAGCCTTTGCCGTGCGTACCCGATTCGGCGCGGAAATGATGCTTGAAACGGTAATCGATAAGCGAGGAGAGCTGGGCAGAAGCCTCGATGATCACATCGCCGCCGTGACCGCCATCTCCCCCATCGGGGCCGCCCTTGGGAACGAAGGCCTCACGGCGGAACGACATACAGCCAGCGCCGCCGTCACCGCCCTTGACGTTGATGCGGCACATATCGGTGAACTGAGACATGGTGGAGCTCCGTCCTCGTGTAGATACAAAAAGAGACCCTCGACGACATACGCCAGGGTCTCCCAAAAAAGCAGCTGCGTTGAAGGGTGTCGACTACGCCTCAACAACGGGAAGGACGTTCACGCGGTGCTTGAGGCCACGGGTGAACTTGACCTTGCCCTCGCACAGGGCGAACAGGGTGTCATCCTTGCCACGACCGACATTCTCGCCAGGGTGAATGTGGGTGCCGCACTGACGAACGAGAACCTCGCCAGCCTTTACGGTCTGACCGTCAAAGCGCTTGGTGCCGAGACGCTGACCACGAGAGTCGCGGCCGTTACGGGAAGAACCCAGACCTTTTTTGTGTGCCATGTCACTACCTTCTATTCAGTATCGATGGGATTACTCAGCAACGGGAGCAGCGGGCTCCTCGGCCTTAACGGCCTTCTTGGCGCGGGAAGTAGCCTGAACCTTGGTGATCTTCACCTTGGTGAGTTGCTGACGATGACCCTTGAGGCGATGATAGCGCTTGCGCTTGTGGAACTTGTAGACAAGCTGCTTCTCGCCCTTGAACTGATCCAGAATCTCAGCAGTGACCTTGGCCTTGGCGAGCTTGGCAGGATCCGTGACGATCTTCTTGCCATCGTTCAGGAAGATGACGGGAAGCTCGATCTTGGAACCGACCTCGCCCTCGATCTTCTCAACGGTGATGACGTCATCGGTGGCGACTTTGTACTGCTTGCCGCCAGTAGAAACGATTGCGTACATGTGATTCTTGCCCTTCATGCAACGGATGCGTGCAACAGACGAAGATATTAGCAGGATAAACAATGGTAGTCAACGAGAACGTTCATCATTTGCCCAGCATATCCACACGTTCAACAAAGGAACGCCGTGCACGCATGATTTTTACTTATTATACGGTCACCTGGTGCCCAAACGGATCGCAGAGTTTGCCGTTCTCATCTTCCATACATTGCGCAACGCGGCAAACACGATAGGAAGAGAAGCAGGCAAACGCCTGGACGCCCGTGGATTGAATGGGCTCCTGCCCAAGACCGAGGCCCCGGACCAACTGGTCGATAGCGGCGATGATGAGCTCCGGACGAAGCGATCCGTCGTTATCGCAATAGGTATCCAGCTCAACCGACACCAGATCATCGCTTTGTCGCTCGACTGAATACGACAGGAGCGTCTTGGCCAGGTCGAGTACCTTGTTCTTCTTGCCTCGAAGATACGGAAGCTCGAGGGTCGAATGAATACGGGCCAGAGCGGCCTCGATCGCATTCGCATCGCAGGCGGTCTCACGTGCGATGCGAAGAACGATCTTGTATCGAACGCGCGTGATCTGCGCCGTGAGCGCAGGCGACCGAACATCGATATAACCGGCAACGAACGGCTCGAGATCGGCGGGCGATGAGGCGCGCAAACGGTTGAGCGCGTCCTCGGAGTCGACAAGCTCCGTAAGGAACACGTCGTACCATTCGCACGTGGATGAGGTGCCGACAGGCAGCGCCGAAGTGTAGCCGATGCGCATATGGGGCGAGAAGCCCTGCGTGACGGCATAGGGCAACGCGGCGCGACGGATGATGCGCTCGATGGTACCGATAACCTCAAGATGACCGAGATATGCCAGACGACCGGACTTTTTATATCCCACGCGCAGGCGGAACAGGGCCTGGGGAGTTTCCTGCGTCATGCGCGCTCCTTTACCAGATCGTTATGGACATGTAGCGCGGGGCAGATGCCGCAGCCCGAACACGAGTCGCGCGTGCAATCGGGCGTGGTGACGCCCTCGAGCGAACGACGATATTCGCGCTCAAGGAACCCACGCGACACACCTGGGCTAACGTGCTCCCACGGCAGGTGGACTCCCAGCTCATAGGGGGTCTGGGCGATGGCGCGCAAATCGAGTCCAAGTTCAGACGCCGCTTCCTCCCAACGCACCAGGGAAAACTGCTCGGTCCACGCATCAAAGCGGGCACCGCGACGCCATGCACCCTCGATAAGCGGCGCGATATCGCGCCCGCCTCGGCTCATGACGGCCTCCAGCAGCGAGGTCTCGGCATCGTGATAATGAACGCGGACCGCACGGTTCTTCACGCTATGCAACAGGAGCTGTTGACGACGCTTGACCTCTTCATCTGGAGTTTGGGCGCACCACTGGAACGGCGTCTGCGCCTTGGGGATGAACACCGCAACGGAGATGGACACCGAGACGCCGCCGCGCTGACCTTTGGGGACAACTTCGCGCGCGATCTCGAGCGTGCGGTCGGCAAGCTCGGCAATCGCGACGATATCCTCATCGGTCTCCCCCGGCAGACCCATCATAAAATACAGTTTCACACGGCGCCATCCGGCCTCGAACGCGGCGCGTGTTGCACGCTCGAGGTCATCCTCCGTTACGTTCTTGTTGATGACATCGCGCAGACGCTGGCTTCCCGCCTCCGGTGCGAATGTAAGGCCGCCCTTCTTTTCGCCCGCCACAGCCGCAGCCATGTCGACGCCAAAGGAATCGAGGCGCTGGGACGGTACGGAGATCGAGATGCCGGTGTCCTGTAACCGATTATTGAGACGATTGAGTATCTCGGAGCAGCACGAGTGATCGGTGGTGGACAACGAGGTAAGGGAAACCTCGTCATAGCCCATCGTTGAAAGCCCGCGCGTGACAGCCGAGACCACCTGGTCGGCCGAGCGCTCGCGAACAGGTCGATACGTGATGCCCGCCTGGCAAAAACGGCAACCGCGAGCGCAGCCGCGCAGAACCTCTACAGAGAGTCGGTCCTGCACGATCTTCGTGTATGGAACAACAGACTGCGGAACCGGATCGGTGGAGCCGAAATCGGCAACGGCACGCTTATATACGATGTCGGGGACGCTCTCCCCCGCGCAAGGGACCGTGTAACCGTGATCGGTGCAGGGCTCATCGAAACACACCTCGTAACACGAAGGTACGTAGACGCCGCCCACCGATGCCAGTTGACGCACAATCTGGACACGCGAAACGCCCTCATCGCGCAGTTTTCTATGCAACTCGCAAACCTCCACGAGCTGCTCTTCGCCCTCACCGATAAGGATGGCATCGAAAAACGGCGCGATAGGCTCGGGGTTATAGACCGAGGGGCCACCGGCGATGATGATGGGGTCGTCCTCGCCGCGATCGGCGGCATGTATAGGAATACCAGCAAGATCAAGGCCCTCAAGGTAGTTGGTGCACGCCATCTCGTGCGGGACATGGAAACCGACGATATCGAATGAGGACACGGGCGCCGCGCCTTCAAGCGAAAGGAGCGGCACGCCGGCCTCACGCATGGCGTCAGCCATATCGAGCCAGGGGATGTACCCGCGCTCACAGGACACACCAGGCTGGTCGTTCAGGATACGGTAGAGGATGGCGATGCCCTGGTTGGGAAGGCCGACTTCGTACACATCAGGGTAGATCAGGCAGCAGCGGTAGTCGGCGTCGGCATGGGACAGCGTGCCCCACTCGTGATCGATGTACCGGCTGGGCTTCTCCACTCGCGAGAGAAGCGGCTCGAGATCGTGGAAACGGTCTTCGTAAACGGTCTTCACCGTGAGAACTCCAAACTAATCGAGAAATGGGGCGCGATCGGCGTCTCGCTGCATAGTACCATGCCCGGACAGGGAGCGAAGCGCCCCGATCGCATGGGCGAGGGCATCGTTGATCGGCGTGTAATCGATATCCCGTTCGTACAGAGCGCTCAGACCAAGCCCGACCGCAAGGGTGCCCACGCCACCGATAAGGGCCTTGATGGCAAATGAGGCCCTGGGGACGCGCGAGGAGCCGAAACGGGCAAGCCCCCTCAAACCGAGCGCAGCACCGATAACCCCTGCGAGCTCGTACAGGCGATCGGACTTGAGCGGCTTGCCGTGAATGCCCGCGAGCCTGAGCATCATACCGACTTGAGTCAACGTCATGACGGGAAAATCGGCTCCAGGGATAAACACCAAAGCACCGGTCGCGAGATTCGCCGCAGAGGCCGAAGCGACCACCTTGAACGAGGCGGCGACGCGCATGAACGGGAAGTTCCGCGCAAAGGCGACATCCTTTTCGGTATGATCCAAAATCCAGCGTGCCAGGGAATCCAACAGATGGACGGAATCGGTTGCGGTAATGAGCCCGAGCATACGGGTGTCACGAGCTATGAACGGGGCCTCTACGCTGGACTCTGCCACAACGACCGTGGGCACGCCCGCCACGATGACATCCTGCACTGCGCGCTCGAGACCCTCCGAGCCACAGGAGACCACCAACGCAAGATCGGTATCCGGCCTGAGCGCCGTTGACGCGCGGTCGATGGGGTCGACCCGCACAAGGGCCGAAGGGGTCTGCGGCACAAGGGCATCGCGGAGCGTGGAAACGAGAAATGCGGAAGCCGATCGATCCACAAACACCGCGATACGGACGTTTTCATCGGCGCTGCGCTGGATGTCGATGCCGGAGCGCACCGCCTGCACAAGCTTATCGATAGGAATTCCCATATAATCTCCTAACCTCTATGCCGACCTGCCATGAAAGCGCCAGATGGACTGAACGATACCCACCGCGGCACATTGCATGAGCATGGAACTCGAACCGAAACTGATGAACGGCAACGGGATGCCGGTAATGGGCATGAGCCCGATGCACATGCCGACCTCCTCGAGCACCTGGAAGGTCCACATGCCGACTATGCCCACCGCGGCAAGCTTCAAGAACAGCGAATCGCACCTATGGGCGACGCGAATAGTGGAAAAAATCAGGATGGCAAACAATCCCAGGAGAACGACGGCACCGACAAAACCGAACTCCTCGGAGAGGAGGGCGAAGACGAAATCCGTGTGCGCCTCGGGAAGAAATCCGGCACCCGCTTGGGAGGCATGACTGATCCCCTTACCGAAGAACCCGCCCGACCCCACCGCGATTAATGATTGCATGAGGTTGTAACCGGCCTGGGACGTATCGCTCTCGGGATCGATGAACACCAAAAGGCGGTTCATCTGATACTGCTTGAGAAGAACATCATGGCCGAGCAGGCTATCGAGGGCCGAATCGGCCGCGAGCAAAATTGACACCGCACCGACAAGAATGGCCGCGGTGCACAGCACCCATTCCTTTCTAGGCCCGCTCATCATGATGATGACCGCCCCGGCGGTGAAGATCACCAAACCGCTGCCCAGGTCGCCCGCGATGACCGCGGCTCCGAAAGGCACCATGAGCATGCCGCAGAGCTTCGCATAGTCCTTCACGGAGTCGATGCGCCCGTTGTATTGAGCGCCAAGTGAGGCGATGTAGAAAATCGTTATGATCTTGGCAAGCTCAACCGGCTGGAACGTAAGACCGATACCGGGGATCTTGATCCAGCCCGTCATGCCAAGTCCGCCCGTATAGGACAGACCGGGGATCTTTGGCGTGAACATCACGATAACGTCCACGACCAACAGAACGGTCGACACATTGGCAAGACCGCTGAAGTCCGTGCGCCAGCAGAGGAACGCAAAGAATACCCCGATACCCATGCCCAGCAGCTGACGTGAGAACGAGGCGTTCGCATTGGTAAGAGAGGCGGTCCAGATCACAAATGCGCCGTAGGCCATAAGCAAGATCCAGGCGACCAGAACGGGAAGGTTCACTTTCTGCCGGAAACCGCCGCGATGGGAATCCATCTGCTTGTTGACGCGCTTGAGACTATCCGAAGCCACACATATCACCTACCTCATATGGTCGCCGACGCCGTAAACGGTGGCATCGGGAGCATCGTACAGAACACCGAGCACATGACGAACGGCCGGCATCGCGCAGGTGGAACCGAATCCGCCGCGCTCGATAAGGCACGCCACGACGTATTTGGGGTCATCGTAGGGAGCATATGTCACGAACCAGCCGTAGTTCTCCTCGCCCGCCTTCTCGCCCGTACCGGACTTACCGGCCACCTTGACGGGAAGATTGGTGAAGTGAGCGGCCGTGCTCGGCGCCTCGTCGTAAATCATCGCAAGCAGGCCGCGATGGACCACGTCGTAGGAGCCGGACGATTTGATCTCGACCTTCATGCGGTCACGCGGTTGAACCGTATAAGCATCTCCCTCGCCGTCTCGAGAAACCGCGGAGAGTAGGACATGAGGCTCAAACTCCTCGCCGTTACGAGCTATACCCGCATACGCCGTCGCTATCTGCAGCGGCGTGACCAGGATGTCGCCCTGACCGATTACGATATTGGTCATATCGCCGGCATTCCAGGCCCGCTCGCCAGCAGACCAATCCTTGAAAAAGCTCTCCTTCCAAGCGGCATCGGGAACGCGCCCCTCGGCCTCGGCGGGAAGGTCGATCCCGGTTCGCTTGCCGAAACCCCAGCGACGGAACATCTCCTGCAGGCCCTCGGGATTCTCCTTATCGAAAAAGAAGTTTTTGCCCAAGTCGTAGAATACGACGTCGCATGAATCTCGAATGCCCGTCTCGAGATTACGGACGCCGTGGCCCGAGTGGAGCCAGCAGTGCTTGCCGTTGGCCTCGCCAAGTCCGGTCCACCAACCCGTGCAGTTGCTCGTATCGCTGGCCGTATAGACACCATATTCCATACCCGCAAATGCGCTAAACGGTTTGATGGTTGATGCGGACATATATTGACCGCTCACCACGCGGTTGACCAGCGGCCTGTCGCCACCGTCCTTATTGAGCTCGGCCCAGACGTCCGACGACACACCGCCAATGAACACCGACGGGTCGAAGGTCGGAGCGCTTGCGAGGCCGAGTATCTCACCGTTCGTGCAGTCGAGACATATGCAAGCCCCGCATGTCGTCTCACCGACGGTCCGCTTTGCAGCCTCGAGGCCGATCTTGAGGCCGTCTTCGCATGCCTGTTGAATTTTGACATCGAGCGTGAGCTTGATATCGCTACCGGGCTTGGCGGGAACGGCACCCGCCTGGCCGACCACGTTTCCGGACGCATCGACCTTGACCGTCTGTTCTCCGCGGATACCCTGCAATAGGCGCTCGTATTGATACTCGACACCCGCCTGGCCAACGATATCGCCGGACTGGTACAGGATATTTCCCTGCTTCTCCTCTTCACTGAGTTTGTCCTGGCGCTCGAGCTGCTCGCGCGTGATGGTGCCCGTATATCCCAGCACGTGGCACGCGAGGGTGCCGTACGGGTAGTCTCGTTCGGTGCGTTCGGCGATCGATACTCCGGGGAAAGCGGAAGCATGCTCCTGGATATACGCAACGGTCGAACGTCGAACATCCGTGGCTATCGTGTGCGGGCTCTGAGCACCCTCGGTGTTGTCTTGGATCTTTCGAAGCACCGCCATATAGGGCATACCCAGGACATTAGATAGATGTCGAACGGTAATCGGATCTTTCGCGACATCGCGATAGGCAACAACCGCCAAAGAGGCCCGATTATCCACCAAGGCAACGCCGTTGCGGTCGAGGATACGACCGCGCGGCGCGGAAGTGGTGACCGTACGCGTTTGGTTTTGCTCCGCAAGTTTTTCATAATGGTCGGAAGAGACCATCTGCATGGACCACAACTTGGCGATGATGGCGGCGAATACCGCCCCGACGGAAGCAGCGAGCATCTTGAACCGGCCATTGGACGCGACACTCGAGGTGTTGCCCTCTCCCTCGGAGGCACGGGGCTTCGTGCCATTTTGCGTATCGAAGGTAAACCGGCTGTCGTGACCTCGCAGGAAAAAGATTGAACCGATGATCGCGGCCAGCAGAATGAGGCCGGCTACGATAACGATGATCTGAGCGTTCATGGCGCGCTCCTATCGGCGCCGCTTGAAACGCAGCGTCTTGGAGTACGGAGAGGCGCTGAAGCCTCGGGCCTGGTCGGTGCGGCCAGATAACATAAGAAATGGGATGCACGCAACGCAATCAAGCAAAGAGCTGAGCAGGCCGACTACGAAAAACGATTTAAAGAAACTGCCCTCGATACCCATGAAGAACATGCCAAGAGCATACAGAAGGACGACGATGAAAACGGAAACGAAGGCCATGCGGACAGAATCCGCGTTGAATCCAGCCGCGATACCGCGCGAGCCCGATGCGACAAGATAGGCGCATACGGCGAGCAGCAAAGCCATGAGGCCTACGGGAACCGGAGCCGTCAGATCATAGAAAAGCCCCGTAAGGAATCCGAAGAACACAGCCGAGCGCGGATCGAGCCCCATGGAACCCACGATGACGATAACGACCATGAAGTTGAAGCGAGCCCCGAAAACAGAAATGAACGGAGCGACGGCGAGCTGCAAAAGGATGGCGATGACGATCAGGGGTGCCGAAAGCTTGCGTGCATGCGTCTGTCCGGAAGATTTGAATTCCATACCGCTCACCTCTATTCCGATTGATCCGCTACGTCCGCATCATCTTGAGCGTCCGCGTCCTTATCTTTTGGCGCCCCGCCCTGGGGCGCGGCATTCGCCTGGCCGACCTCTTCATCGGAGGCAACCTGGTCGTCACCTAAGGAGGTGATTACGAGAACCTCCTCGTTGTTCTCGGCAGTGGAAACCGGACGGACAACTATGGTGTAGTAGACCGCGTTTGAGGGACGGTCGACCGACGTCACGGTTCCAAGTGGCAATCCCTTGGGGAAAAGGCCGCCTATACCCGACGTGATGACGATATCACCGGCCTTGACATCCGCATCGGACGCAACGTAACTCAACCGTAGCGTACCATCGGGTTGTCCCTGCAACATACCCTGCGCACGCGTGCTCTGGATCATTGCCGAGATGCCGGAATGCTCATCTGATAGCAGCCTCACCGTAGCCGTATGAGAAGACACTTCGGTAATCTGACCGATAACGCCTCCGGCGCTGCACACCGGCATCCCCACGGCGAAGCCATCCCGCTTGCCCTTATCCAAAACAACGGTGTTGGACCAGGCGTCACCAGTGGAGCCGATAATACGGGCGGCGACCGAAGTCAAGTTATACGAGGACTTGAGCCCCACGAGGGCCTCCAGGCGCTCCGCGGTCTTCTGGGCTTCGGAGAGCTCCGCAACCTGCGCCGTAAGGCGCTCGTTCTGCCGCTTGAGCTCGGTAAGCGTCTCCTTGGACGCCGTGGCGTCATCGGAGGCATGACCGAGAGCATTGAAGGGGGCCGCCACGGCGGCACCGACCGCGCGAACCGGCGACGTGACCGTCATCACGGCCCCGCGCACCGCATGTATAGGACCGCTATCCCCCTCACGCAGGTAAAACGTAAGAAGAAGCAGCGATACGATGCATAAAACAATCAACGGGCGACCACCCGTTGATTGTTTTGAAGACGATAAACTTGAAGAAAACTTTTGACGTCCTGCCAAAGAACAGCCCCTTACGCGTTGCTCTGGACAAAGCCACCATCGAACGCATTCGCCTCGAGCACGCGAGCGCACCCGTTAACGACGTTATCGAGAGCGGTCGGGCTCACATTGACCGAAACGCCGGTCTCGTCGCGCAAACGGACATCGAGACCGCGCAACATCGCTCCGCCGCCGGTAAGCAAAATGCCGTAGTACATGAGATCCGAAGCCAGATCGGGCGGTGTGGCATCGAGCGCATCCTTAACGGCCTTGGTCATCTCATCGAGCGGCTTGTTGAGAGCCCGTCGAATCTCTTCGCTCTCGATGCGCACGGTCTTGGGAAGACCCGTTATGACATCGCGTCCGTTGACCTCGACATCAAGCTCATCCTTGAGAGGAACGGCCGAACCGACCTTGATCTTGATGTCCTCCGCGGTACGTTCGCCGATCGCGAGATTGTACGCGTCGCGCACATGAGAGAGGATAGCCTGATCGAACTCATCGCCCGCGATACGAATGGATTGGGAGACAACGATGCCGCCCATAGCGATGACGGCGACTTCCGTGGTGCCACCGCCGATATCGACGACCATGGACCCCGTGGGCTCCTCAACCGGAAGATCTGCACCGATAGCTGCAGCCATGGGCTCCTCGATCAGATACGCCTGACGGGCACCCGCCTGAATCGTCGCTTCGAATACGGCGCGCTTTTCCACGCTGGTAACCCCAGAGGGGACGCAGACAACGACACGGGGGCGGGGCGTCCACGGATAGCGCTTGCCGCTCGCCTTGTCGATAAAATAGCGAAGCATGGCCTCGGTCACATCGAAATCGGCGATGACGCCGTCTTTGAGCGGGCGGACCGCAACGATATTGCCCGGGGTACGGCCCAGCATGCGCTTGGCCTCGATACCGACAGCCAAAATGCGTTCATCGTTTTTATCGATCGCGACAACGGAGGGCTCGCGGATGACGATCCCCTTGCCACGCACAGAGACGAGCGTATTGGCGGTGCCGAGGTCAATGGCAAGATCACCGTCATACTGCCCGAAAAACATATCCATCAATGAAAACAAAATGGCTCCTACGAATAGCTCATGCGCACATCTGTACTACGAGTGTACCGTTACGTGCGGTTTGGGGACGCGGGGTCGAAAGAACGCACGGCAACAACACGATGCCTATTCCGCATCGGCCGCCTGAGCGGCGGCGTCGGAGGCATCGGAAGAACCCTCAGCCGACTGCTGCTCGTCTACCCGGTCTTCCTGGGTGTCTGCATCCACATTGTCGGCAACCTCGTTATCGAACTGGGGCGTAACGTTGCAAACGACCCAACCGAGACCCTGCCGCGCAAACTCGACCTTGTAGTCCATCTCCCCACCCTTGGAGAGCTTGACCTTGACCGAAGCGGTGGCGGTGGTCATGGTCGTGTCCATGCCCTCGATCTGGGGCGTAGCGTCCTGCGGGATCGATGAAACGATGATGGAACGAGAGCCCTCATCCAGTTGGTCGGAAAGGTAGGCGCTGGCATCCGAGCCATCGGAAGCAGCCTGGAACAGGTCGGTGAGAACTGCCTGCTGCGTGGGGAACCCGAGGCCGCGCGAGAAAGCAAACGCCAGACCGCCCGCAAGAACAAGGAGGACGATAAGGATGACCAGGAACACCTTGAGCCCCGTGTGTCGACGCTTGCGGCGTACCTTCATCTCCTGACGGTCCTGCTGGACCATCTCCGACTCGGTCAGCGTGAAGAAACCCGTATCGGAAGGATCGGGCATGAAGTTGCCGGACTTTCCCATGGGATCGAGCGGGTCGACCCCATCGGCGTACGTGCTGCCCGCAGATATACTCTGGGGCTGTGCGGAAAGTGCGTCACGCGCACGGTCGAACTCACTTTGCTGCTCGGGCGAAAGACGAAAGATGCCGTCGGCCGTCGCCGCGGTAAAAGCATCGATGGCGTCCGAGAAGCGATTGGTAGCCGCATAGGCGAACCCAAGACCGGCGTTGATCGCGCGGGCGTCATCGCGCGGACCCGCAAAATCTAGTGCGGTCCGATACGCCTCGACGGCATCCTCGGGACGGTTGAGCGCGATGAAGCAATCGCCCAGGCTCGCAAGCGCTCCGGCGGGAGCGGGGTTTGCCCCGTCGATGGCGGCCTGACGATATGCCACGCCGGCCTCGGTCGTGCGCCCGAGCTTTTGAAGGGCGCTACCGAGCCCGAGATACGCTTTATAAGGCGTGGCGTAACTTGCATCCTGTGTTGCATGGGTAAAGGACTCGGCTGCACCCTCGAGATCACCGGAAGCGGCCAACGCCTTGCCGCGGTTGGTAAACAGGGCCCCCTGTTTGCCGTAGGAGGTATCGGCGAGAGCGGAGGAATACGCCTCGGCGGCGTCGGGATAGCGACCGATGCGCATCAGCGCATTTCCGCGAAGATGGTCAACCTCTCCGCAAGGCTTGTCTGACTCCTTTGCGGCAGAGAACAGCTGGGCTGCCGTTACAAAATCACCCGCACGATACGCACCGCGCGCCTGTTCCAAAATCTGATTGTTCACATGAGCTCCTCTATACGTAACGACCGATCAGCGCGAACCTACGCCTCGTGAACGATCTCCACATGCTTGATCTCATCGCCGGCACGCAGGGCCGAGATGACATCAAGCCCCTCGAGAGTCGTGCCGAACACGGTGTAGCCGGAATCGAGATTGTGCTGCGGGCCAAGGCAGAAATAGAACTGGGAACCGGCCGAATCGGGATCCATGGCGCGCGCCATGGCAAGAGCGCCGTCGATGTGGCTGTTGCGCGGGTTGGTTGAAAACTCCTCGCGGATATACCAGCCGGGGCCGCCCGTGCCAGGCATGCCATCGGGGCCGGGCTGACCGGACGCTACCTGCTCAGGGGCCATATCGCGCGTGTTGGGGCATCCGCCCTGAATGACAAAGCCGGGGACATAGCGATGGAACTTAAGCCCATCGTAAAAGCCCATCGTGGCGAGCTCGCAGAAGTTCCCAACGTGGATGGGAGCGCCATCGCCATCGAGCTTGACGCGGATCGTACCCTTCGAAGTATCGATCACCGCCACCTCGTCGCCCTTGACGTTGTACTCAGGTGTGTGAAGTTCGGTGTTGAACATGGCCAACCTCCCCGTGTCGGTGCATTTTCATTCAATTCTAGCAATTAAGCGCAGCGGAGACCAATCTACTTCTCGACCGGCTTCCAAGCCTCCACGTACTTATAGTAATCGCTTGCGGCCTGGGCATCCTGCTCCTTGCGATCGCGCAGGGGGGCAAGTATCTCCCACTCATGGTTCACAGGGCGGTCCGAGCCGCTATACGACAGCGATATGTCCCAAGAAGCGCAGTACATATCGATGCGCGTGCGCACGAGCCCAGCCAGGGTCTTGAGATTCTCGGCATCCTGAGCGTACTCGGAATCCTTGGAGAGCTGAAGGCCGTCGAGTTCCTCCAGGCAGGAGTCGAGGGCATCGCGCGCGTCATACGCGGAACGCGAGCAGCGCTGCCGCGTATCGAGACTCGGGGACTCGAATCCGGTATTGTAGTCCGCGATGATTCCATCCAGCGCTTCGTGCTGCTCGACGATGCGCTGATATATAGCTTCAAGACGAGGGAATACATCTTGCCCGGAGGGCGCGGGATCGGCTGGCTGGGAATCGGACGCGGCGGCCGCGCCCTGCCCGCTCTCGGGCAACTGCCTGCTTGGGAACATCTTGCCGGCAGCGTCGCTGAAAGAGTCATAGAATCCAGGCATGACGCCGAGCGGATCTTTGGTCACAAACCAAACGGCTCCCAAGGCAAGCAGCAGCACGGCGACGGGAGCCACCCATCGAAATCGCCTTGGGCGGCTATAGTCGTCAATCGGCAGCCCGTTGCGGGAAGATTTACCGCGAGCGGCATCATGGTGCAGCTGCTTTTCGCGCTTGCGCTCGGCGGCCGTCTTCTCCTCCGCCTGAGATGGCTGCTCGATTCCTGCGGCGCTCAACTCATCGGAAGAGAGGACGCCCGTAGACATGGGGTCGAGGGATCGGGAGATGAGCTCCGGTGCAGAGGGCGAGGGCGCCTCGGCGATATCCTTGTCAGTCAGGCGCGGAAAGCTTGCGGTGCGTCCTGCCGCAAGGTCGCTCGAGGAGGAGCTGGTCGAAAGGATTCCGGGCGCGGGGCGACCGCACTTGGGACATACGCGATCGCTCGAGTCCAATCTCGCGCCGCAACCCTCGCAGAAAATAAATTCATCATGCAACTCGTTGCCATTGGTAGAACGGGTCACTTCGTATCCCTCTTCCTTTTACGGACAAGCGGCATCTTCACGCGAATACCGGAACCGGAACGCTCGACTTGATAACCGCGACGTTTAGATTTCACGGGATCGCCCGCAGCGCGAACCGATTCGCGGCGACGATCGAGGCGCTTCTTACGGTCGGAGGCGAGCTTTTGTATCCCCCTGCGGGCAGAAGAACCCGTTGAGCTGACGCGTCGTTTCCTCCCCTTTCCACTCACGCGGATACCGCGGCCGAAACCGCTGGCCAATCGCGTGGTACGCTCGGGGGAGGCATCCATAAAGTCTGCCAAACGCGAAAAGACCAAACAGCCCAGAAGGGCAAAGACCACCAAAATAATAAGCGAGGCGATAGACAGTCGGCCTACCGAGAAGAACTCCGGAAAACCGACCACCCCGACAACGATACCGACGGTGACGAAAATGAAGACCGCAAGCCTCAAAGGGGTAAACGGCCAGGAGATACGCCAGATAAGCGAGCATCCGATGGCGCAGGTGCTCACCAGGCACATGGTCGAAAGCGCACCCTCGGAAAGCCCGATGAGATGAGCGGCAAGCATGCACAGCAGAGAGGACACGAGCACACCGGCCGCAGCGGGAAGCGCGCGCTTGAGCACATTGGCGAGGAAGCTGCCCTCTATACGCGCCCGGTTGGATTCGAGCGCCAAGACAAAGCTCGGAAATCCGATGCAGAAGAAATTGATCAAGGTCATGGTGATGGGCTGGAACGGATACGGCGGCAAGAAGATGCATATGGCCGCCATCCCCATGGAGAAGAGCGTTTTCGTCAAGAACAGGGCCGCTGAACGCTGCAGGTTGTTGATGGAGCGACGTCCCTCGGCGACCACCGCCGGCATGGAGGCGAAATCGTTATCGATCAGCACAAGCTCCGCCACGTTGCGGGCCGCGTCCGACCCCGCTGCCATGGCGACCGAGCAGTCGGCCTCCTTGAGAGCGAGGACGTCGTTGACGCCGTCACCGGTCATGGCGACGGTATGGCCGCGTTTCTTAAGCGCGATGACCAGGTCGCGCTTCTGCTGGGGCGTAACACGCCCGAACACGTGATATCTATCCGCCGCGGCATCGAGCTTGGCGGGGGTGTCCAACGTCGTGGCATCGACATAGGCGCCGGCCCCCGGTATCCCGACGGTCTTTGCGATTCCGGATACCGTCCTTGGATCATCGCCCGATATGACATTAAGGGTTACGCCCTGTTCGCAAAAATACTTGATGGTCTCCGCTGCGGACGGCCTGATCTCATCGCGGATGGCGACGAATCCGACCGGCCGGGCCGTACCGATGAAATCCCCCTCGTCGTCGAACCCGTCGACCCGTGCCAGAACGAGTACGCGGCACGTCTTGGCAAGCTCGTTGACCGTATCCTGATAATCCGAAAAGCATTCTCGATCGAGCACGAACTGAGCCGCGCCCATCACGAAGGCGCCTTCCTCAAATGATGCCCCGCTCCATTTTTTTGCGGAGTTAAACGGCACCACCATATGGGGGATGGAGGTGGGGACAGCCGAATCGGCGTAGTAGTTCATGACAGCCGTGCACGTCTCGTTGGCGTCAGACGAGGTCGCCCGGGCGATATTGGCAAGGACGAAATCCACGTCGACCGCCTCCTCCGCCCTCAGCTGGCCCACAGGGAGCGCGTGGCCATCGCGCGCCGCATAGACCGCGGCGACCTGCATATGGCCGGACGTGATCGTGCCCGTCTTATCGAGACAGAGGACGTCCACGCGAGCGAGCGTCTCGATACAGTAGAGCTGCTGGGCGAGGACGCGGCGGCGCGCAAGACGGATGGTGGCAATCGCCAGAACCGACGAGGTGAGCAGTACAAGCCCCTGCGGGATCATCCCCAACAGCGCACCGACGGTCGTGAGAACGGAATTGGATATCTGCTGCCAGGCATCCGGCGCGCTCGCGACCCACTCGATGATGCCTGAAGCGGCCCCATCGTAGGCAACATGGGCGCCGTGTATGCTCGCGACGAACAATGCGATACCGAGGGGCAGCATAACCACGCTCGCGAAACGAACGATCGCATTCAGCGCGTTCATGATCTCGGAATTAACCTTTTTGACGTATTTCGCCTCGTTGTTTATGCGCGCCACATAGTTGTCCGCACCGACATGGATGACCCGCGCCAGAATCTGACCGGCATCGATGAAGCTTCCACTCATGAGCTCATCGCCGGGACGCTTGTGGATGGAATCGCTCTCCCCCGTCAAGAGGCTCTCGTTCACATGGGCCTCACCTGAAACAACCACCGCATCCGCGGGAATCTGATCGCCGCGTCCCAGACGAATAAGGTCATCGAGAACGATCTGGTCGAGCTCGAGCTCAACCTCCAGGCCGTCGCGAATCGCCACGGCGCGCTTTGAAGCCAACAGCGTAAGCTTATCGACCATGCGTTTGGAACGCAGCGACTGGATCACACCGATGGCGGTGTTGGCAAAGACGATACCCAGAAAGGTGAGGTTCTTCCAGGCGCCGGTGACGATGACCAAGACGGCAAGGATGATGTTGATGAGATTGAACAGCGTGCACACGTTCTCCACGACAAGCTCTTTAACCGATTTGGTCTTAAGGTCGGTGTTCGCGTTGACCTTGCCCTCGGCGATCCTGCTCTCAACCTCGGCAGACGTCAGGCCCGTCTCGGCAAAAGGACTGGTGGGCGCGGTGGCGGTGCGGGGATCTGAGTGCTCGGACATATAGCTCCTCGATGATGAACCGATAGAGAAAAGGTCGCGAACACATACGCGCTCGCGACCCGAAACTATCCTGGTGCCCTATAGCAATGCTCTCGCGAACTTTAGGACATCAGGTATGCATTGCCGTTTTCGGCAAAAGCATATTGCTGAGAATAACTTTCGGCTAGTCATCGGTCAACAGTCTTCATCATATCGTCCCGCCCGAAAAGCAGAACATGGGCGATTTCACGCTAACTTGAATTCTAGTACTTGATCTTCTGCCCGGCGTAGATGCGATTCGGGTTCGAAATCCCGTTCTTCTTGGCTAGCGCCTGATAGGTCGTGCCGAGCTTCGCCGCGATGCCCGAGAGCGTGTCGCCGGACTTGACGATGTAGACGCGCGCCGGCCGTGAGACCCCGTTGATCTTGTCCTGAACGGCCTTGTAGCGGGTACCGAGCACGCGTCGGCGCATGTCGCCATTGCCGTACTTACCGGCCATCACCTCGGCAGTGAGGGTATCGACCGAAGCCGATGCGATGTGGTTGATGAAGTCCTGCACCTCGCCGTAACGCGAGCCGAGCGCCTGCTTGCGCGCATCGCCGGAACCGAACTCGTCGCGCATGAGGCGGTCTGCCAGTTCGAGCGTCGAGCCCTGCGGGGCCGTCGGCTGATGGTCGGGCTGGTGCTGGGGAGCGGGCTGCGGCTGCGCCGCGCCGTTCGGGTTCGCGTACTTGTCCCACGCCGCGGGATCGCCGTAGAACTTGTTCAGGTCGAGGTTGCCGCCGTAGCCGGGAAGTCGGCCGTGGCTGGAATACTGGCGCATCATGCAGCCGTACTTGCCCTCGTTCCACGGAGCGTCCTGATAGCCCGTCGGGTTGTTGTCCGCGTACTGCGCGACCCATGCGCCGCAGTTGTGCTTGCGGCACAGGTCCCACGGGAAGACGGACGCGGAGGCGTAGACCACGGGCGGGATGCCGGTGCGCTCCTTGACGCGGGCGATGCACTGCTCGAGGTAGCCGAGATTGCCCCAGGCGCGGTTCTCGCCCTGCTCCCAGTCGAGCACGATCATCACCTTGCCGACCCAGTTCTTGATGGAGTCGATGAAGAAGTCCATCTCGGAGACCGCGCCCTGGCCGCCGATGTAGTGGTAGACGCCGACCTTCTTGCCGAGCGACATTGCCTGCTCGACCTGACGCACGCAGTCGGGCGAGGTGTAGCCGGTTCCTTGCGTCGCCTTCGCGATTACGAAGTCGCACGGGACTGCGGCGAGGTCGATGCCCTTCTGCCAGTTGGAGATGTCGATTCCGTTCATTGCCATTGCTTAAAACACCTTCTTTGTAGCCTCGGCTGCGCCGAGGAGGACGCCGATGCCTGTAGAGACGATCGTGGCGGTCTGCGCCACCTCCCCTGCGTTCGGCCAGCCCCAGACGGACGCGAGCCCGGTGTAGATCGCGGCTGCTGCGGGAATTGCGAGCAGGCCGACCCACTTCAAGACGTCATAGAGCCAGCCGGGAAGCCAGTACTTGGCATAGCCCTCCACCGGCACGTCATCCGGGATGTCGATGGGCTCCACCGCGCCGGTCTCTTCGGTGATGTCATGCTTCTCGTCCATATCGGTCGCTCCTTTCACGCGACGTGGAGCTCCATGAGCTCCTTGTACATATGGGTTCCCTGCCCATTGCCACCTAGGGCGTGGTAGAGGTCATAGACCTCCTGAATGCCCTGCTTTACCTCGACGGGGCACGTGCGCCCACCGAGGACGTAGTGCTCGTGCAGGTCCTTGAGCCGATAGCGGAGAAGCAGGCGGAAGATTCGGCGGTTCATGTCGCGCTCCTCCTGCTGCTGAATCTCACGGCGCTCGCGCTCCTCCTTGGAGCCGCGAATCTTTCCGCCCAGCCACCCGGCGACCCCCGTGATGCAGAACATCGCGATCTGGGGCAGAAGCTGCCATATCAGATTCTCAGGCATTGGTGACGTCCTTCCAGACGCCCTCGGTGCCGATGGCGCCTGGAACCCACACGTTGTTATCCACGAGCGATTCCCACACCTTGCCGTCCTTCTTCACGCGGGCGCCCTTCGGGTACGGGTTCGTTGACTCCGGCTGCACCCATTCCGGAACGGCGTCGGCCCCGCCATCGGAGCCCCCGTATTCAAGGGTCTTGGCCCATAGGCTGTGTGCGACGTCCGGCGCCCAATCGGGCTGTGAAGTGTGTGGCTGTATGCATGTGTAGAGGACGCCTTTGTATCTGACGCGCTCACCATCGGCATAAGCATGGCCACCGGAATCGAACTCTGGGAATAGCCCGTAAGCGGAATTCGCAACATCGTCGGACAGGCTTCCAGACTTCCCCTTGTAAATCTCGATTATCCCGCGAATTGCGGACTCTTCCTCTTCTGTAAGTGCCATGGTCGCACCCCTTTCTTTCGGTGCGACCATGGTATTTCCAGCGTGAGATTAGGCGGCGAGCTTAATTATCGTTGCGGGGGGGGTTGCCGTTCAAAGACCCCTTGAAGAGATCTCGGTAAAGGGCGTCCATCGAGAGGAGCGTGTCGTGCGCGTCGAGGTGAACGAGGCCGCCCCTCCAGGATTGGTACTGCTGTTCTATCTGCTCCATGGTGATGTCTCCGGAGTCGAGCATCCGCTTGAGGGCCTTGAGCTTGCGCCTCTCCCTCGTGATGGTGTCCCTGCACGGCCTAACGATCACCCTCCCTGTCTCCGAGTAGAAGAACTTCTTCTTGAGGAACGTGAACCCGTGGGACAGCTTGACGATCTGCGTCTTGCGCGGATGGAGTTCTATTCCGTAATCGCCGCAAAGTATCTCGACGGCCGACTTGACCATGACGAGATGCTCCTTGCTCGTGTGGATGCAGTAGCTGTCGTCCATATATCGCCCGTAGGCCTCGACGCCGCACATCTCGGTTACGAAATGGTCGATGGCGTTCGGGAACGCAACGGCGCATATCTGGTTGGGCTCGCTGCCGAGTCCGAGCCCTATGTCACCCTGCACATCGATGAAGCTCTCCGCAAGCGAGAGGACCTTTTCATCGTCGAGCCGGGATGCCAGCTGCCTTTTAAGGGGCTCGTGTGCGATCCTGGCGAAGTAATCTCGGAAATCCATCTGTAGGATGTAGCCCTCGGCGCCGTGCCTGCGGTAGTGTTCGGCGAGATGCCTCTTCATGAGCCTGACGGCGTAATCAGTGCCCCTGCCCTTGATGTTGGCGGAATTCGCCCCGATCACGGTTGGGACGGTGGCCGGGATAAGGACCTCCTGCGCCAGCGCTTTCTGCGGGACGCGCTCGGCTATGTGCACGGAGCTTATGTGACGCCTCTTGCCGCGCTCCACGATGTCGAAGTTGATGAAACCCCTGTGCAGGTCGTTGCCATCGAGGATGTCGCGGCGAGTCCGTACGATGTTCTTGAGGACGTCCTTCTGGTATCGCTGGATCGACGCCTTCCAGGAGACTCCCCTTCCGGCCTGCATCGCGGCGCGGTACAGCGCGTTGAGGTCGGCCACCGCCTCGATGTCCAGGCCCTCGATCCGGGAACCCCTGTTCCGCTGCCTCTTCTCTGCGCGCCTGGTCCTCCGCGCCTCACGGCGCTCGTCAGAATTCAAGGCGGGCACCCCGCACGGCCAGCAATGGCGCTCCGCAGCCGCTTGCAGAAAGGGCATGAAATCGGACCGAACGCCGGAGAGTCCGACCATGCAAGAAGCGTCCGCCCTCCTGCGCGGGGTGCATATTCACGGCCGTGTGGCCGATGGTCGCGCCTTCCTTCCTCTTTCTGCACGGCTTTCGGGCGAGCCTACTCGGTCTGGCGATAAGGGAATCAGGGGCGGGGCCGCACCCAGTCATTCGTCGGGGAATTGTAGTTGGCATTCCCGTTGTTGTTGACGTAGCACACGTTGGACGAGGACGAGCCGGACACCGACCGCAGCCACCAATTGATGCGACTTTCAAGGCGTGACCGGGGACATTATACAGAACGCAACCGCTCAATTTCTTCCTCCAAGGCGGCAAGCCTCTGCTCGGGCGTCTGCGCGCCGGTGAGCTTCACCGATTTGCGATATCCCTTAAGAAGCTCGATCTCCCTGTCGATCATGAGGGTCACGCGCTCGAAGACATTGATGTTCGAGGTCACGTCCATGGCGATCAGGCACTGCATGTCCTGCAGCAGCTGATCGCAGTCGGCGATGGCGAGCGTGATGTACTTCCTCCGCTCTATCACGTTTGCGCTGGTGTTCGGGTAGAAATGGTCGGCGCGGTTGATGTTGTAGACGATGCTCCTCGCTGTCTCGACCGTTGGGACGCCGTTGAGCAGGCGGTACGCCTTGGGGCACACCTTTTCCTTCGCCATCAGCCTGTTCACCTCGACGCGAATGGCGATGGCGTTCCGGTAGAACTCGAACTGGGACAATGTCCTGTTCCTGACAAGCACGCCGCTCATATAGATCCAATCGACAGCAACGGTCCGCATTCGCGGCAAACGCCCCGCGCAAGGCGGGGCGTCGTCAAGTGTAACGCATAGGCTAGGCCTACGGCCTAACCTACGAGGAAGCAGGGGCGGGGCCGCACCCAGTCATACGTCGGGGAATAGTAGCCGGCAGACCCGTTGTAGCTGACGCAGCACACGTCGGACGAGGACGAGCCGGA
>USLK01000008.1 GCA_900555555.1 uncultured Collinsella sp.
GGCCTAACCTACGAGGAAGCAGGGGCGGGGCCGCACCCAGTCAGTCGTCGGGGAATTGTAGTCGGCATTCCCGTTGCAGCTGACGTAGCACACGCCGGACGAGGACGAGCCGGACACCGACCGCAGCCACCAAGTGAGGCGACCGCCCATAATACGGTCCTTTGTCTGCTTGAAGATCGGGAACTGGCAATCGAAGCCGGTGCCGTAGCCGGGCTTGCTCCATGCGTTCAGGCCGTAGACCTCGACCTCGCTGAGGGACCAGATCTTGCCGAAGTCCTGCCAGGACCAACCCGAAGGCTCGGTGAGCTTGCCGGAGGATGAGTAGCGCTCCTCAAGGAGGACGCGATGGGGCATGATGGCCGCCTGCACCTCCGCAGGGAGCGCCGACAGGAATTGCTCGTTCTCCCACTCGTGCAGCTGGCTCAGGAGGTAGGGGCACTTCTGCTCGTTCGTCCCGTTGTTGTCGGTGGTCTTCCTCCACTGGATGTAGCTGTCGTTCACGGCGTTAGGGCCTCGAACCGCGACGGTGGACTTTGGGACCATCGCGATGTGGTGGCCCTTCGCGGTGTCGCCGCACTGGTAGTACGGGTCGATGGCGCCGACGGCGTATCTCACCGTCTGGGAGGCCACCTGCGCCGTCTGCGGGATGACGACGTCGATGTAATCGCCGATGCGGATTCCGGAGTAGTTCGCGGAGCGCACGCGGGCGCGAAGCCACTCCCAGACGTTCGCCTTCTGCTTGATCTCCTCTGCGAAGACGGTGGCGAGGTCTCGACCCGGGTAGGCGCCGATGCTTTCGAGCCGGGAGTACTCGGCGTCCTGCATGGCCTTCGACGCGTTGTCGCGCGCGGTCTGGTCGATGATGCTGTAGTTTGCCCCGTTTACGTTGAATGTCTTGGCGTCTGCCATCGCTGCCCCTTTCCTAGGCGAGTTTGATTGTCGTGCCGCTCGCCGAGCAGGTCGAGGCGAGCGTGATGGTTGAGCCTGATGCGGATGCCTTGGAGCTCGGCGCGTACACCGTCTCGTTTATGACGATGAACTTCCCCGTTGAGTCGGCGAGCATGGATGCGAGCATGTCGATCTGCGCGCTCATCACGGCTATCCTCTCGTCGCCGACAACGCTCTGCTGCAGAGAGGAGGCGACCGTCCGCGCATATGCGGCGGCGTCGTTCGCGAGCGCCGCTGCGGCGTTAGCCGAGGCGGCGGACTGGCTCGCATTCGATGTGGCGGCTGCCACCTGCTCGCCCCTCGCCTTGTGCTCCTGCACGCGCGCGGACTCCGCAGATGTCCGCGTGCCCTCGTTCGAGACGCGCTTCTTCTCGGCATTCGAGCGCTCGGATTCAGCCTTGATGCGTCCCGCCTCGGCTTCGGCGCGCTTGGCCTCGGCAGCCTCCCTCGCCTTCTCGGAGGCGGCGCGGGCGCTCTCGGCATTCACTCGGCCATCCTCGCCCTTCTCCGCCCTATCCGCCGCCGTGTTCGCGTCTGCGGCGGCCGTCTGCGCGGCCTCTGCGGCGTCCATGGCCAAGGTGGACTCGATGTGGTAGACCGTGCCGTCGGTCGTCCTCGCTCGGTCGATGTTACCGGCCGCGTTCAGGAGCAGGGCCGCTCCCCTTGAAATGTCAGGCAACTTTACCTCCTCATTTTGCGATGATCCCGGTGACCACCGCGATGGGGCCTACGGCGTCGACGATGCACCGGTCCCCGGCCTTGGCCCCCACGCACGACGTCGTCATGGGAAGGGCCTTGAGCGTGGCGCCCCCGACGGTCACGTCGAGCCTCGACCCGGACGCAGCGGAAACCGTGCCGAATCGCACGGGCCTGGACTCAGGAGGCGGGGCGCATAAGATTTCAGCCAGCGCGGAACCCGCCGCGATCATCTCGGACTCGATGTCATCGCTCATACCTTCGCACCTCCAACTCCATCGGGCATCCTCCCACGAGCGTGAGAGTTCTCTTCCTGATGGCGAACTTCCCCTCGATGCGGGCGCTCGGCCATGCCACGCTGACCGCATCCCCGACGGACACCGGGGCGTGGACATGGGTCACGGTCACGCGCCGGATGGAAGACGCCTGCGTCCTCAGGAGCTCGGCGGCCTTGGCGTCTGCTGCGGCCTGCCTATCCTTCTGGGTGGAGCCCTCGGGCAGATCGCTGAACGTGTAGGACTTCGCCTTCCGCCACCCCCTGCTCACCGTGGAGAAATCGCTTGATGGGTCGGAGTCGACGGCGGTTCCAATCACGGTCTCCTCCGCCGTCTCGTACACGGCGTGCACCACGTTGGCCACATCGTCGATGTCACGCTCGTCTACCACCGAGTTCTCGAACCGCGCGGACGCGCCCTCCTCAAGCGCGAGGGCCACCGGCCTGTCGGCGGGCTCGACGTACCTGCTCAGAATGACGCGGCCCATCCCGTCGCACCTCGCCGGGGAGAACCCGGCGATGTCGAGCAGGCGGTTGACCGCTCCCAGTCGCTTGGCCATGCCGCCGCCGGAGTCGTCGAGGCCGAGCGCCCACGTCGATGAGAGCGTGAAGGAGGAGGGGTCTGCGACCACCTCGAGCCCTGCGGAGCGGAGCAGCCCCGCAGCGCAGGAGACCGCGTTCGTCCCGGCTGGCACCGTGATGGGGCCGTCGAACTCGTCCTCGGCGACCTCGCGCAGCCGCCCTGATAGCCTCGCGCTGCCCGTGGCCAAAGCCCCAACCTTCTCGCGTTTGGGAGCCGACACGATGAAGGTGCCGAGCGCGATGGACTCCACGGTGCCGTCCTGGAACTCGGCATCGAGGTACACGCGCATCAGGTCGGCGCCAAGCGAAAGCTCCCCCGTGTAGTCGATCGTGCCGGTCTCGTAGTCAGAGTCCTGATTGAATTCGAGCGTGCCGCCGGTGCGGATGTTGCGCAGCCGCTCGACCTCGGCGCCGGTCGCCCTTGAGACCCGCATGAAGCGATAGGAGCTTGAGAACCTCTTCTTCCAGTCAGCCATTGGCGGGCTCCTCGAAAACGTCGTGAGTCACGTTCGCCGAGCAGCTGAACACGCCCGGCTTCTTGATTGAGCTCTGGAACTCCATGGGGCCGTACGCCCTCTCGCCGCAATGACCGCGCCACCATCCGTGCCAATGCGAATCCATGATCCGCCGAAACGCGTCGTAATCGGAACGAAGGAGATCGAAGCTCACGGACGTCGTGACGTCCTGCTCGTCGAGCGGGTACGAAGCGGGAAGATGCCCGTTCTCCCCTCCGTCGGCGAAGTGGAACGTGCTCACGCTGCGCCTGCTCGATTGCGAGTAGGTGCCGCTGTTGAGGATAAGGACCTCGGAACCGTCCACGCCGAAGTTGAGCGCCATGCCCCTTGAGGGCATGTACGCATCGGCTTCCATGCGCGAGGAGGTGCCGGATTCGGCATAGCCGGTCACGCGGTACCGGAACGCCTCGTTGAGGGGCGGTATGCGGTCGATGGCCTCCTGCGCGTCGAGGATGCCGCCCGCGACCTTGGACGATGTTCCGTCGGACATGACGCGCTCGACGTCGAACGACACACACTTCGCCGCATTGCCCAAGACGAGCTCGCCGTCCTCGAACGTGATGGTGCCGAGCATGGACAGCTCGCCGTCCTCGTAAGCCATGGGGCCGAGAAGCGTGGAGTCCTCGACCATGTAGGCGGACGTGCCGTTCTTGGCCATGACGTGGCAGGAGAGGCTGCCGTCGTTCGTCACCTCGATTACTGGGACGGCCGGTTCGCTCCAGTGCGTCTTGAAGGTGCGCCTGGCGGTCGCGGTGAGGCCGGAGCCAGCCCGCACGTTGAGCGTGAGCGTGTAGGTCACGCCGTTCTCGAGGGCTTCGTAGGAGCCGATGGGCACGGGGCGAAGGTCCGTGACGTCCACGCTGCCGACCACCGTTCCGTCCGGGCGCGTGAGCGAGAGCGTGGCAGATGCGATGCCCGTCTCATCCGATGCGCTCACCTCCACGTTGAGCGGCGCGCTGTCCACGAGGGCTCCGTCCACGCCCGGGTTGGCGACCCACGCCTGCGGCAGGTCGGCGACCACGAACGGGACGTAGGAGGACCACGCACCCCAATCGGAGTGCAGGCCCTTGGTGCGCACGCGGATGCGCCACGATCCCTTCTGGTTGCACCTGAGCGTCAGGCTCGACTGCGAGCCGGTGATGTCCTCCGTCATGGTCGAAGGCCCGGTGATCTCGACCTGCGCCGCGCTCTGTTTCGTGCCGTCCGGGTGGTTTGGAGTCCACTTGACGGTGAGGGCGGAGCCCGTTGCGTAGGACGCCGTGATGCCGGAGACGGCGGGCGCCTTCGGCGGCATCACCGTCATGACTGAGTTGGAGCCCTTCCACCCGGAATTGAGCCCGTTCGGGCTGGTGCGGTAGGCGCGCACGCGGTACACGACGCTGCCAGCGGGCGCCGACGGGTCGTCGATGACCGCCCTACCGCCAGATGTGCCGTGCACCCCCTTGAAGGTGGCCCAGCTCTTCCCTCCGTCGGTCGACCTTTGGGCATCATGGCCCTGCGGGTACCTGGCCGCGTCGTGGATCACCAGGCGCACCGAGCTGTTGCCCGTCTTCACCGCCTCGACCTTGGAGGGGGCGGCGGGGGTCGTGTAGGTGGTGCCGCACGCCACGTGGTCGGAGTTGCCGCCGGGGCCGTGGGCGCACAGGCGGTAATCGTACTTGTGGTTGGCAGAAGTCGAGTTGTCGGTGTAGTTGGTTACGTCCCAGGAGAGGTCCGCTATGTTCACCCAGTTTCCGTCGTCCGTCCTGCGGTCAACGTACACACCGGCCCAGGGCTTCGCCCCGTCCATCCCGGTGTAATCGCCCTGCCATGAGAGCTTCTGCTGGTTGTCGGAGACGCGGGCGAAAGAGCAGCCCTTCGGAGGGTTCGGCTTCGAGTAGCCGCGCTGGGGGATGCCCATGTAGTCGGTCGCCCAGACGTCTCCGCCAGCGGAGCCGTATCCGTTGACCGTCTTGCCGTAGGCGCGAACCTGCACGGAGCAGTTCCACGAGCTTCCGTTCCTCGGCACGTCGACGTTGAGGGGAGCAAGCGTGGCCGCCCTCCCCCAATCGCCGTAGTTGTTCAGCACGACGTCCTGGCCCGCCACGCAGCGGCCGTTGACATAGGCCTCCAGGCGAACGCCGTACTGCGCGATGTACTTCGCCTCGAGCGCGACGCCGATGGAGACGCGCGCCGTGGTGTCGTTCACGTTGGAGACGCTATATGTGTCGATGAAGGCGCGGTACCAGCGGTTTCTGCCAGATACCTGCACCTCCCTCGTGTATGTGCGACCCATGGCCTACCACCCCTTCCTTGACGAGCTGGCCCTGTCCGCAGCGGATACGATGACCTCAACGGCGCGCCTGATGCGCTGGTCGCCGTCGACCTGCCTGCCCTCGACGGTGATGTAGGTGTTGCCGCCGATTGCCGCTGCCGCCGGGGCGGCGGTCATGGGCACACCGGCGGAGAACATCGCGCCAGCACCGCCGACGGCGGATTTGATGGTCTTCTGCACGAGGGATTCGCCGGAGGCTATGCCCTTGGCCCAGTCGCGCATGAGCGCCTTGCCCGAGTACGTCGTGTAGCCGTGCCCGGAGAAGGGGCCTTCCTTGGCCGGGGAGAACGGGAAGAAGCTCCTGATCTTGTCGACCGCGCCGGAGACGATTCCGGTGACCGAGCCAATCGCCGCGCTGATGCCCTCGCCGAGGCCGTTGAGGATGGCCTTGCCGGACTCTACGAGCCATGAGCCCGCGCCGGTGAAGAAGCCGACTATCCTGTCCTTGATGCCCACGACCGTGTTGTAAACGGCGTCGATGCCGTCCCTCGCAGCCCCCTTGAGCCCTTCCCAGATGGAAGAGAAGAACGATGTCACGGCGTTCCACGCCGCGTTCCAGATGGACTGTATGAGCGAGAGCGCCGAGCTGATCACGGTCTGGACGAGATTAACCCCTGCGCTCACGATGCCCCCGATGCCGTTCCAGACGGCCGAGGCGAGCGATTGGATGCCGTTCCACACGCCCGTCCAATCCCCGTTGATGAGGGCGAGGACGGTGGAGATGACGGCGTTGATGACGTTCATGACCGTCGAGACGACCGATTCGATGAACGAGAACGCCGCAGAGACGACGGCCTGAATCGCCGTACCCCATTGCATGAACAGCTGCTGGATGACCGGCAGCACGGTCTGGATAAGGAGCGCGAAGTTGTTGATGATCGGCGTGAGGGCCGTCGCTATGGTGGTTCCGAGCGATACGACAGCCCCGATGACCGTGGCCAAGACGGGGGCAATCGCCTGAATCGCGGCGGATATGACGGGCAGGACGGCGGCAGCTAGGTTGCCGAGCGCCGACCCGAGCACGGAGAGCGCGGGGAGCAGAACGGACGAGACCTGAGCGATTAACGGGGCGAACGAGGCCTGCATTGCGGCAAACGCGGGGGTGAGCGCCGAAGCGAGCGTGGAGACGGCGCCCTTTATGCCGTCGATGGCCGCTCCGACGAAGGATGCCACCTGTTGGAACGCCGCCATGAACTGCGAGGAGTCCACAGTCGGCAGCTTAATCCCCAACCCCGCGAGAGCCTGCACCGCGATGTTCCACGCGGTCGACAGCGCCTCGGAGACGATGGGCGCCAGCACGGAGCCAAGGCCCGAGAGCACCGAGGGGAAGGCCTGAATTATGCTCTTGCCGATTATCGCGACGCGGGGCGCCACGTTCTTGGCCACGGCGCCTATAGATTCCAGCAGCTGGGTCGTGAGGTGGCTGAAATCGACGTCATCGCGCCCGAGGCCCGTGAGGAAGTTCGTCCAGGCGGCCTTTGCCATGCCGATGGAGCCGGAGATGGTGGTGGACGCCTCCTTGGCGGTGGTGCCGGTGATCCCCATCTCCTCCTGCACCGTGTGGATGGCCTCCACGATGTCCGCATAGGACTCGATGGTGAGGTCGGCGGTCTTGCCCTGCTCGGCGCGGAGCTTGTTTGCGTCCGCGATGAGGCGCTGCATCTCCTCCTTCGTGCCGCCGTAGCCGAGCTTCAGGTTGTCCAGCATCGTGAAGTTCTGCTTCGCGAAGCCCTGGTAGGCGTCCTGCACGCTCTGCATGTCGGAGCCCATCTTGTTGACGTTGTCCGACATGTCGATCATGGCCATGTTGGCGTACTCCGCCGCCTTGGCGGTGTCCCCGCCCACGGACTGCACGAGGGACGCCGCGAAGCTCGTTGCCTGCGTCATGTACTGGTTCGCGCTCATACCGGCGGTGCGGTACGCCTCGTCGGCGTAGGCCTTCAACGTAGACGCCGAAGAGCCGAACAGCGTGTCCACGCCGCCCGCAAGCTGCTCGTAATCCGCGTACGCGCCGAGGGCCGCGCCGCCGATTGCGGACACGGCACCCGTGACGGCGGTGAACCCTGCGACGGCGAGCTTGCCCGCCGTGGCGGCGGCACCGCCGATGGAGGACAGCGCGGATTTCGCCGCGCCGCTCCCGGCGGAGATGCCGGAGCCGAGGCCGCTTCCGAAGGACTTTCCTCCCTCGTTTCCGGCCTGTCCGAACTGCGCCTTGATGTCGTTCGCAAAGCCCCTCATGGAGGGCATGAGCGTCACGTATGCGGAGCCCACGTCAGCCATGGTCCACCCCCATTCCCAAGATGTCGTCGATTTCCGTGCGCGCGTCCATGGCCGCGTCCCTGTTCGCGTGCGCCTCTGCGAGCTTCGCCGGGTTCATGAGCGGCTCCGGCTCCGGGGTCGGCTTCTTCGGGTCATTGCCCAGGAGCCACATCAGCTGCCTTTGGTTGAACTCGATTCGCCAGAGGAGATACTCGGCGACACCCCATTCGTTCGACGGCTCCTGCGCCCTCGCCGTGCGCGACTGGGCGGGGAGCTGATACCAGAGAAGGGACATCCTCTCCAAATCAGACACCTCGCCCTCCAATGGGAGCGAGATGCCGTAATACTGTTGGAAGTCGGCGATTACTTCGCCCCTGCTCCCTTCGAGGCAGGAGACGAAGCCTGCGAGTTTTTTGCACCACACGCCTCGATGGCCTTGCCCAACAGGGGCTGGATGCACGTGACGTCCCCGCCGAGACGGTCGATGTACTCCTCGTCCTTGCCGTCGAAGATGCGCTCCATCACGTCGAACGCCACGCTGAAATCCTCTTCCGATTTCGCGAGCAGCTTTGCGGTCTTGTAGCTGCGCACGACGTCCGCATCGCAGGTGAATTCGCCCTCGACGCCCTCGATGGTGAAAGTGACAGGTTTCACGCTACATCGCCTCCGTCTCGGTGGACTCGATGAAGTCGACGCAGGTGTCGCCGCCCTCGTCGCTCAGGTACTTGATGGTGATGGGGCGTGCGCAGAGCTCGCCGATGGCGAGGTTGAGCTCGTCCAGCTCGTCGGACTTGCCCTTGGGTACGACCTTGCGCCAGCGTCGGCCGTTCTTGAGGACGAGTTCGAGCACGTAGCTTCGGATGGTCTCGGAATCGCCGTTGTGGTGGACGGTGATGATTCCGTTCTCGTCGGTGACGTTCTTCTCGCCGTACTGGATCTTCAGCGTCTCGGCCTTGATCTCCGCGAAGGTGACCTGTCCGGACTCGACGCGGGAGGTCTTCGGAGAATCAAGAAGCTCTCCGTTCATGTCGAGGATGTCCTCGGAATCGCTGTCGATGGTCTCCTTGTAGCCGTCCGAGGAGATGTAGCCGAGCACCTTGAACGCCTCGTTGAGCGGCGTCTTGATGTCCTTCGGCAACTCTGTGCCGACCGGGGCGGAGAAGATGTAACCGCCTTTCACTCCCTTGGAGGAGCTGACGTTGTCGGCGTTGTTCTTGGTTGCGACTGTCTTGGCCATGACGGCCCCTTTCACTCGAAAATCGTAAGGTTCACGTTCGTCCTGTATCTGGCGCCGCCGGTGGCGGGGTCTGGGAGGCGGTACGTTCCGTCCGGAAAGGCGTCGAAGATGTTCTCCTCGTCCAGGAGCATCGGCACGGCAAGCTCTACGAGCCCAGCCATCTCCGCCGCGCGCCTCCTCGTGGGAGCCCACGAGCACACGGCGACGAACGCCTGGGCGCCGAAGCCGAGGCCGTTGCCGCCGGTGAGCTCCACGGAAATGAACTCTCCCGGCGCGTCCCTCGGCACCTCAAGGAAGGCCTTGATTCCCGTGGCGTCCATGAGGCGCTTCGCCACGGTTCTCTCCACGTCCATAACGCCTCCTAACGCTTGCCGCGCTTCTTTGAGCGCGACCAATCGGGAGTCTTTCCGTCAACCTTGATCGGCCTGACGAGACACCCGTGAGCGAGCTTGCCCTTGATGGTGATGACCTCGCTGCCCTCCCGAGCCGCCTGCAGCTCGCGAGCCTTGGAGCGGACGAGTGACTGCACGGCGGCCGAGTTGAGCACCTCCCGGTACCCGGACCGCTTCCACCGCCTCCAGCGGAACCTGCACTTACAGCTAGCCATCGACCGCCACCACCTCGGCGACCATGTTCAGCTCGCCAGGCGCGTGCTCGTCCGCGTAGCGCTGCGGCCACCCGACGACCTCGCAGGTCACTCCGCGTACGACGACCGAGCAACCGCGAAGGTCCGCCCCGTATCCCTTGGGAAAGAAGACCGAGAAGGCGACCCTCACCCCCTCGGGGCGCGTGGCGTCCAAATCTGAGGTGGGGCCGGGGCACACGACCACGCCGCCCACCTCCTCGAGCTTCGGCTCGCCCACGATCGGCTCGCCGAGCTCGTCGCGCCCGACGCTCGGGGTGATGACGGTGACGCTCTCAGTGGCGATCAGGCTCACAGCTCCCCCCTCTCGATGGGGCGCAGCACGCGCCTCACGGAACCGTCCAGGCCGAGCAGGCGCCGCGCCGTCTTGCCCACGTACATCTCGCCCAAGGCGGAACCGTATGTGACGGATGCCGTGATGCTGCCCGCGCCCTGGCTGAGCTGCGTGGCACCCGCCATGTTCGCGGGCGTGTTGAGCACGCGGTTGACGAGCATGCACGCGACGGCCGGGGCGGCGCGGTCGAACGCGGCGCTCTGACCCTTCCCGTATGGGAGACCGTAGGCGGCCTCGTACTCGGAGAGGAGCATCGCCGAGGCGTCCGACAGCAGCGCGTTTAAGCGGGCCTCGTCCGCCGCCGCGCCGTAGCGGGCCGCATAATCCTCTGCCGTCGCGAAAATCTCCATGGCTACTCCGTGACCTCGGCGAGGCCCGCTGCGGAGAGCTTGTCGAGGAGCGCGTTGTAGGCGTCCTTGACGGAGGCCACGGTGGAGGCGTCGGAGCCGAGCTTGGCGATGGTGCCCAACAGGGGTTCGCCATCGGCGTTGACGACGGCCACGTGGGCGGGCAGGAGCGGGGACGCCTTTGAGGCGTCCTCGATAACGACCTTCTGTATCAAAACGGACATCTGGCATCCCCCTAAGCGCTCTTGAGGACGGCGAAGCCCTTGGGGTCGAGGACCGCGTAGGCGTAGACCGCCTCGGTTCGGAACGCGATCTGGTTGTGGGCCTTGAGGTCGACGCCGGTCTGGTCGGGGTCGCCGTATTCGATGATCTCGGACCAGATGTCGCGCACCATGCCCCACTTGATGAGTGCGAAGTCTCCCATGATGCCGAGGACATTGGTCTGCTCGGTCGCGAGACGGCCATTCACGGTGCCGGACACGGCGGCATCGATGCCGTCGATGCTACCCGCGTTGAGGTTCAGGGGCACCTCGGGGTAGAGGCGCTGGCCGGTGGCGGGCACGCGAAGCTTGCGCAGGGCGCTGGCGTACTTCTTGGACAGGGCGAAGCCGTTGATGTCGTAGTCCATGAGGGCGTCGACCAGCTTGTCGATGTCCTCGACGGGGCTCTCGCCGGAGGTGACGGAGGTCGCGTTGGCGGTGAGAGCGGTGTAGCCGACGAGCTTCGAGCCGCCCTTGGGGTTCACGGCGTGGTACACGACGTAATCGAGGGAGCGGCCGATGGCGGCGTTCTGGTCGGCGAGGATGTTGTCGACGATCTCCATCTTGTTGTCCTCGTCCGCCCAGCGCAGCTCGTCGCTCACGCGGGTGGTGGTGACGACCTTGACGCGCTTGCCCTCGATGGGGGTGAAATCAAGCTCGTAAGATCCCTTCTTGGCGCCCTCCTCGACGACCTCCGCCTCGGAGGACGGGTTGAAGATCATGTGGTTGATGTCGACGAAATTCTGCGGCTTGCTCGGGGAGAGCTTCGCGATGGTAGAGGTGTCCTTGGCCTTGTTCAGGAGCTCCGTCACGACCTCGCGCGGGAGCTTGATCTTCTTGGTGTCGTTAGCCATTTCTACTCCTTAATCGTTTCCGAAAAGCTGGTGGATGAAGTCGCGCTTGCTCGAACCGCCGTCCGAGCCGCGCGGGAAGCTGCCCGGCTTGTCGACGCTCGATGCGGGCTTCTTCTTGAAGTGCTTGAGCAGCTTGTCGGCGTAGGCCGACATGGCCTCCTCGTCATCGCCCATGAGGAGGTCGGCGGGGACGCCCTTCTCCTCTGCCACCTTCGCGGCGACCTTGGCGCGCTCCTCGGCCTTCTCCTTGGCGTCGAGGCGCTTGGTGAGGTCGGCGATTCGCTCCTCGGCGGTCTTGCCCGCCTGCTGGGCCTGCTCAAGCTGCTTGGCGGCGTTCTTGTTGTCCTTGGCGCGTTTCTCCCACTCTCGCGAGTGCGCCTTGGCCTCCTCCGCCTGCGCTTTCGCCTCCTCGTAAAGTGCCTTGTAATCGGGCTCCTCGCCGTTCGGCTGGCCCTCGATTTGCACTGCACTCTCGTTAGCCATCGCTGCTCCTTCCCGCGCCGTGCGGCGCTCCCGGCCCGCCGTGCGGCTGGCCTTTCAGTTGGATATGCGCCGTGCGGCGCGTCGGGAGGATTGTCCTAGCGGCGTGAGATTTAGCCGTCTCGGCATGAAAAAGGCCGCGTACATGGCGCGACCAAAGTTAAATGGGTATACTCGGATTGAAGCGATGCGTTACCACCTGGGACAGGCTCCGAGGAGCGGGCGCATCGCCTTTTGCTATTCTGGGCCGATGAAATACACGTTGTCCAATGTGCCGTCGGCAATAAATCTTTCAGCCACCTCTTTGAGCAACGAGGTGTCCCCCTCATATCTAAGGAGACTCACAGCGCACACCCGGTCAACTCCGGGATACGACTCGAATTTCTCATAAGCATCCTTCAAGCGTGATGCGAGCTTTCGAGCAGATTGAACCGTCTTGAACTCGGTTAATACGCCGTCAATGTAAGCGTCTGGGTTTTTGTGCTCCCTCGTCGCATATAAGAAGCGGGCATCGTTTGCCGCGATTTTAGAAGCGAGCCATAGTTCGTCTCCGTCGGGCTGGGCCATGTACTCGGCTGAGAAATTCGCACCGGACCTTTCGCCGATTTCCCTTAATGCCGCGCCCATTGTCGCGTCATAATTCTCCGGCGTCTTTTCTTTCCTGAACTTTTGCCACGCCCTGTTGATTCTCTCGTTGTAGGTGTCTGCTTCCGCTCGTGCAAGTGCTGCGGCGACGGCTCTATCGATTTCGCCCTCATCCGTCATTGGCATGGAGGAAAGGAGCTCCTTGGCAGTTTGCCGGGCTTTAACGCTCAGCCCGGGCGCATTGTCGATTTCTTCGAACGCCCTCCACCTGTTGTACCACTCGTCCTCGTCATACCCCTCTACCTCCATCCCCTCGAATCCGGGGATTACCTTGCAGCGGCAGTTCTTGTGGTAGTGGTTCCCCTCGCCCGCAGTCTTGGCTGATCTGTAATCGAATCCACGGGATGCGAGCATCGCGCAGAAGCTGCACGTCTCCCCTCCCATGGGAACCCTCGCGTATCTGAGACCATCGCGCTTGGCATTGAGGCGCATGGTCTGGTTGGCCCGCCTCGCCACCTGATCGGAGGCCTTTGAGCCGCAGGCGTGGGTGAAGCCCTGCGGATCGCCCGAGAGGAACTTGCTGAGCTGGTAGCGAACCTCGCTCTCGATGTGGCTGTGGACGTCGGAGGTGTCTATAACGGCGGGCTTGACCTTTACGCCGGAGAGCTCTGCCATGCCCTCGTACATGTCCGCAGCGAGCGACGAGGCGCCGTCACCGAACGCCCCCACGGCATCATCCACAACCTCGATGGCGAACTCGCGCAACTGCTCCGGTTTGGCACCGGGGAACTTCTCGATGAACGCGCCTATCCTGCCCGAGGCGTATTCATAGGCCTTCCCCTCAAGCGCCGCGAGCCGCTTGTCATATGCGCTAAGCGCCTTCCTCGGCAGAATCAACGCCCTCACCCGTCTCCGTCATCTGGTCGATAATCGCGCGCCCCTGCGCCTTACGGTTGTCGCTCTCGATGCGCTGCATCTGCTCGTCCGTGTAGTCGAGCAGCTCCAGCACCACATCGGAGTTCGCGAGCTTGGGCACGGCCTGAACCTGCTTGAGAACGGCGTCGCTCTGGCTCACCGCAGACGGGTAGGCCGGTGACAGCCAGCGCGGGTTCACGTTGTGGCCCGCGTCGCGCTCGGTGGCGAAGTCGGTGTCGTTCACCACCGCGAGGGCCATGTACGCCACGTTGCGCAGGGCGTTGCCGTTGTCTCGGTTCAGGTTCTTCGCGTCGATCACGAGAGGTTCGAGAGATGCGGCGATGGCATCCGAGCTTGAGGGGTTGTCGTTGCTCACGCCGAAGAAGGACACGGGGACGTCAGTCACGCTGGACATCTGGCATGCGAGAGTGCGGAAGTACTCGGAGAGCGGTGCCATCTGCAGCTGCGCGGACTGCCACACGGTCGGCACATCGCCGTCCTCGTCCTTGGTCACCTCGTTGATCGCGCCCATGCTCGCGTCGTATTTGTTCTGGCCGTTGGTCACGCGCTTTGCGGTTCCGAGAAGCCACATCTGCGGGAGCGTGGCGGATTCCGCAGCCACCTCCATACGGGCGCGCTGGCGGATGGCGTCGTCCGTGATGCTCATGACGGCGCGGGTGATTCGGGACGCACCGAACGGCCGCTCCAGTGTTGCGCCGTGAGCCATGGGCTCCATGAGAGGTCGCCCCATGGAGTTCTCGTCGTACTCCGCGCGCCAAAGGCCGTTCGCATAGGCGATCTTGATGAGGCAGTCCTTCTTGAACACGTGGACGAGCGTGGGGATGCGCTCGCGAGTGCCCCTGCGCTCCCTCGACTCCGCCACCACGAGCCCGGCCTTGATCTCCTTCTGCGCGTCATCCCAGATCGCGCTCGCGGCAGTGGCCGGATAGGCGCTGATGACGGGGTTCCCGAGGCCGTCATCGGTCACGGTCCAGAACCCGCAGCAGTGCTTGAGCTCGCCGATGAGGTTCTTCCGGTACAGCTCCCCGAGAGAGTTGGCCGCGTAGATGGCGCGCAGCTTGTCGGTGGTCTCCTCATCGTCGGTCGTGAACCCGTTCAGCACGGAGCGATCCGCGAGGGCGTGGACGGCCTTCTTGGGCCAATCGATTCTCGGGTCGATCTTCGCCGCGAGGCTCGCGGGCATGGCGATGCCCAGGTCCTTGACGCGCACCTTCCCGAGGTAGTAGCGCTCGCGCTTCGCGTTTCCGGGCAGCTTCCTGCGCCACGTCTCTATGAGGTCCAAGACGAGCCGCCTGTCCTCCGGTTCGAGGTTGTAGGCGTTCGCGATGTCCGTGGACAATTCCTTGTTGATGCCCATTAGAAGTTCGCCTCCTGCTTCCTAGAGGGGTCTCTTTTGGTGGTGCGCGCCGCGTACAGGGCGAGCGACGCCGATTCGATGGGCGCCGCTATGGAGTTCGGGCCGTCCCCGAAGCCCCAGCCGCCAGCGGAGCCGATGTCGCGCTTCACCGACCTCGCGGCGGACTCGTCCAGAGCTGGCGATGCGATGTGGCCGAGGGAGCCGTCTTTCAGCTCGTCGAGCAGCATCGAGGCGGCGGTCTGCACGATCGCGGGGCTTCCTGAGACGACCGCCTTCTTCGGGAACGCGTTGTCGCCCAGCCTTTGGATGAGGGCGTCCGCCCCGGACTTGCCGTCGATGCACACCGCCGCGATCTCGCCCCTGTTCCGGAGGAGCATGTCCGAGATCACGGCGGTGCCGCCATCGGTGCAGGCCACGTCGTACAGCTCCACATAGGAGGGGCCTCCCCGCATCGCGCGAGCCCACGAGATGGCCGCAGTCCTGCCGTCTGTGGAGAACTTCACGCCGAAGGCGAGCTTCCCGTCCGTCATCGCCTGCCCTACCTCCCGCTTCGCCCATAGGCCCGGCGGCAGGGCGGGGTTTGCCACCTCGGCGTCGTCCGCCCACCACCCGAGGCGCTCGCGCGCGAAGGTGTCGGGCGCCATCTGGTTGCACTCGCTCTCGACGGCCTTCAGCTCGAGGACGATACCGAGCGACGGGTTGCACTCGTACCAGCGGGAGCGGTCGTTCTTGTCTCCGATCTCGGTGGCGCCCCACTCCATCCAGGCCATCTGCGAATCGCCTTTGAGGATGGATTCCCGAAGGTTCGCGAAGACCGTCCCCAGGCATTTGGGGCCAGGAGGGGTTCCGAGGTAGATGGTCTGCGGGTTGTGCATCTTTCCGGCCGAGATGGCGGGCAGCAGCGCCGCCTGCTGCATGTCGGTCAGCTCCTGCGCCTCGTCTATGATCAGCACGTCGAAGCTCTTGCCTCGACCGCCGCTGTCCGTTCTGGTGGTGAAGCGGATGGTTCCGCCGTTGTTCAGGACGATGGCCTGCTTGCCGTTGGTCTTGCGGACGTATTTGAGCAGGTCGCGAAGCTCCTCCTCTTCATCGTCCTCGAACGGGGCCTTGAGTTCCTGGAACATCTCGTCTGAGGTGTCGCCGTGGTGACAGGTGTACAGGATCTTCTCCCCGCGCATGAGGCCGTCGAAGCATCGGGAGCGGACGACCCAGCTCTTCCCGTTCTGTCGCGGGACGCTGATGCCCACCTCGGAGTTGATGTACATGCCGTCCGCGTCGGTGGCGAGCATCACATCGAGCAGGTGGGGCTGCCACGGCATGGGGGCTCCGAAATACTGCGATGCGAGCTCGGTCGCGATGTCCGCCGCGCCCTCGACCCCATCCGGCACGTTCAGCTCAAGCGTCGGTGTCTGCCTAGGCCTCACTCGCCCACCGCCCTACGGGGCGCGGGGCGCGAGGTTGCGAGCTGCAGAAGCTGAGCCTTCTCCGTCGTTCGCCTCTGCGGCGCGCTGGCCTCCGCCCGGCTCTTGGGGGACAGGCCGAGCTGGTCGGACAGGGCGCGAATCTCCGCGCTCGCCTCCTTGAGCACGGCGAGCGCGGGACTCTTGCGCATCATGGGAAGGCTCCTGCCGTCCGGGGACTTGAACGGCTTGTATCCCACCGCGTCGAAGATGCTGATCCGCCCGTCGCCCTTGGAGATCGCGTTCTGGGCGCTGCGGAAGACCGCGTGCCAGAAGCACAGCTCGCGCAGCGGCTCGACGTCCTGCTTGGTGAAGTTGTTGTCTCCGCTCGGGGCCAGCGATTCCCAGATGACGCTCTGCACGGGATCTAGAGCGATGTCATCCGGCATGGAAACGCCCCGTCCGCCCTTGGCCATAGCGCCTCCCTTCTCGTTGGGAGCGATGGTATAGGCGGCGTGAGATACCCCCCATTGCCCCGAGGTATGCGGGGGGAAATCGGCTATATCGCCCGGGGCGGGCCTTCGAGGTAGGGGGTGGGGCAAGCCCCCCTATGCCGTTTTAAGGCCGTCTGCCGAACCTTCGGCCAACCACCGCCGAGCCGACTGAAACGCCCCGAATCCGCCCCCTAGAACAGCCGAGAGCGCACGATGGGAAGCCCCTTCGCGCCCTCGTCCCCGTCCATCCTGTTGCCGCGCCTCTGGTTGCAGATGCGGTGCGCCGCGTCCACGTTGGAGTAGTCCAGCGGGTCTCCCCCACGGCTCACCGGGACAAGCTCGTCGACCTCGAAGCACCACGGGTCTCCGGCCGGCAGGCCGTAATCTATGGGCATGCCGCATATGTGGCACGGCCTTCCCTCCGCCCTGAGCCTCGCCCTGAGCTTCCTCCTCGCATTGCCGTTGGCGTTCCTCGGGTTCGTCTTGCCCATCTCAATCCCCCGTCTTGCATAGAATCCGGTACAGCCCCGTCCCTGCTGGCACCATCTTGCATACTTTCCCGATGGACGGCTCGCGTCCTGCATAATCGCATCGGCATGAGAAGGGGCCGCCCGAAAGGACGGCCCCGGTGACGCACGGCCATGGTGGACGGCGGGTAATCGGTGCACCCTACACCGCGCTGGTAACGGAACCCCGCCGCCCGTCGTGACCGTGCGTCGCATGTTCGCTCCGGTCTATCCCCTATTCAAGCCTCAACGCGGTCTTTCCCGTTGCGTTCTCCCAGCGGGTTATGATCACGTCGCAGTAGTGCGGGTCTAGCTCCATGGACAGGCACCTGCGGCCCATGCCCTCGCACGCCATGAGCGTGGAGCCGGAGCCGCCGAACACATCGAGGACGGTGTCGCCCTCCTTGGTGGAGTTCCTTATCAGGTAGGCCATGAGGCCGACGGGCTTCATGGTCGGGTGCTCGGCGTTCACGGATGGCTTGTCGAACTCCAGGACGGTGCTCTGCTTGCGGTCCGAGTACCAGCTGTGCGCCGCCCCGTCCTTCCAGCCGTAAAGGCACGGCTCGTGACGCCACTGGTAGTCCTGCCTTCCCAGGGCGAAGGTGTTCTTCGCCCAGACGAGGCATTCCCTCACGGTCATGCCGGAGAGCTCGCAGGCCCTCAGGAAGTTCATGCGCTGGCTGTCGGCGTGCCAGATGTAGAAGGCGGCGCCGGGGTTCAGCACCTCCATGGCGTTGTCGAAGGCGGAATTGAGGAACGCCACGAAGGCATCGTCGTCATCCCACGAGTCGTTCTCGATCACAAGGCCGTCCGTCCTGCGGTGGAGCTGCTTTAACTCGGAAGGCCGCATGTGCTGCCCGAGGGCAACGTTATAGGGAGGGTCTGTCAGGAGTAAGTCGCAGAACCCCCCCCCACGAGTTTTTCCACGTCCTCGCGGCAGGTCGAGTCGCCGCACATGATCCGGTGCGCGCCCAGCTGCCATATCTCGCCCTTCTTGGCCCTGCACTCGACGACCTCCGGGACCTCGTCCTCCTCAACGTCCACGTCCTCGATGGCATCTCCGAGGGAGTCCGCGAATCCGAAGTCCGCCATGTCGAACTCGTCCGCCAGGACATCCAGCTCATATGCCAGCATGTCCTCGTCGAAGCCGGTCATCATGGTGGTCTGGTTGTCCGCCAGGGTCAGGGCGCGGCGCTGCGCGTCGGTGAGGTCGTCCACGAAGATGCACGGGACCTCCTCCATCCCCAGGTTCCTCGCCGCCGTGGTGCGGGCGTGCCCGGCCACGATCTCGGCGATGCCGTCCTCGTTGTGCCAGGCTATGACGGGGTTCCTGAAGCCGAACTCCCTGATGGATGCCTCGACCGCATCTATCTGCTCCCGAGTGTGGAGCTTCGCGTTGTTGTCGTAGGGCTTCAGCTCCCCTATTGGGATTCTCACTACCTCAAGCTCGCTGATTCTCATCTGCTACCCCGCAATCGTCCGGATGAGCCATGCGATCAGGGCGACAAGGCCCGCGTCGATGGCGATGCAGACGAGGGCTGCGGTCACGCAGCCGAACGCGCCCGTCACCTCGCCCCTCATCGCGCTCCAGTCATGCTTTCTCATCAGCACTCATCGTCCTCTCTCGTGAACTCGCACCGGTGGTCGGTGCACCATCCCCATTCGCATCCGCTGGGGCACCTCTCCCAGAACTCGCAGTCCCGGCACTTGATGGTCGGTTCCGGATCTGGCTCGACCCAGTCCTCGTCCCGCAACCCGAAGCTCATTTATCCTCCCTTGGTGAGAAGCGGCAGTAGTTGCCACCCCGCACATCAATGGCGTCTCCATACCTGATGAAAACGCACTCTGTCTTGTCAATATGCTCGATGTAAGCCGGGCAACGGCAGTGAACGTGCCCGAAATCAAAGCTCCTATGAGCACATCGAGCGCACGGCGGGATAAGTCGCATCCGCACGGACCTGATCGGATGTCGAAGCCAGAACGGGGCTCTCATCGTGCATCCCCCTTTGCCAAAGCCGCCTTGAGCCGGGTGTTCTCGGCCTCAAGCTCCCTGCATCTATCCAAAAGCCGCTTGTTGTCCGCGATGGTGACCTTCCATGCGGATGGGTCGATGAGGTCGGCAAGGTAGAGCACCGTCACATCCCGGCCAGGCGTCCCCAGCGCGTCGAACAGCTGGGGCCAGCTCACGTTGGTTGACGTGACGAGCTCGGCGAGCATGTCCGAAACCCGCCTGCGCTCCTCGATACTCGGTGTCATTCGGCCACCTCCACCTTTGCGAGCGCCTTGGCGCGGCGGATGAGGTCAATTACGCGATCTTGAAGGCTATCCCCGCTCCGCTTGAAGTCGCTTGGCGAGAAGTCTCCGAAGTTGCAAGCGATGATTTGCCTGATGCTCTCCGCGTCCTCCTCAAGGCGCTCCCAGCTGTCGGGGCGGGTGTGGGTGAGATGTGTGTTGTAGAAGCTTAGGCATGCACCGTTCGCGGACCGAGTTCTGACCCATCCGCTCTCATCGTCAATCTCCTCGACCACCAGCTCGTCGTATATGCCGATGCAGTGCCACACCGTGTCTCCGAGCTTGATCTCCACCCCGTCGGCGCCCAAGACGCTTTGGACGGGGCGCTTGACGCGCTGCCCCTGTTCGTACTGATTCGACCGGCACTCGTCGTCGCAGAGCACGAAATAGCCGTCCATCGCCGTGATTGACTCGACCTCTATCTCGGTTTCGTCGTTGTACGCCGAGGCGTAATGGACCTTATCGCCAGGCATCACGAGCTCGCCGTCCTCGAACCTGGGCCACATGTCGAGGATGCGGCGCTCCTTCTCGGTCAAGCCTCCAGGGCACCGCTGCAATTCCGCACTCACCTCGTCTTTTGCAATTTCTCTGACAATATGCGCAAGATCTATGCCAGCCGCTCTTACGCTCTCGTTTACGGCCATCATTCCTCCCGCCTAACACGATCCCCTGTAAAGCCCGGCAAGCTTCAGCCGCCTCAATGCAGCGCGCTGCTTTGCGTTGGGCTCTCCGACCACCCGACTTTCCCAAACGGCGATGCATCCAAGCTCGCGGCAAAGCCACTCAATGACGCCGTAGGGAGGGATGCGCCCCCAAGCCTCCAAATCGGTCTCAAACCCCTCGCGATCCATGAATCGCTCCAACAGCCACCTCTGATGGCTGGGAACGGCGTAGCGAATGACGCCATCCCGGTCTATGCAGAACTCCAAGTAGTGGACGAAGGCGCCCTTGTGGGTCTCAATGTCGAAAGGGCCTCGCAGAATCTCGCTAGGGTCTCTCATTTGGAATCACCGCCCGTGCATATTGAGCCGACCGGGTATTCCATTTGACAACCGCCTCATCTTCGGACTTCCACCAATTGCCGGGCGTCCCGGCGGGGCATCCCTCGACGTCGTCGCAGCACGCGGCGAACATGGTCCCGTACACGCTCGCGTTCTCGGCCATGTGCGCCTTGCCCCCGCAGAAGGGGCACTCCTTGAGCTCCATGCGATTACTCCTTAGCCGTGATCTTCACGCCCGGCAGGAACTCTGGCATGAAGTTCAGCTCGTAGCTGTACTTGTCGACATCGCTGCCGGAGATGTCCTCCACCGTGTAGGTCGTGAACTGGTTGAGGTAGACGAAGTGCTTTTGATACTCGCCGTTCTCAAGCTCGCAGATGACCTGCAGTTCGTTCGTGTCCGGATCGGTTTGGATAGCAAACGTCCCCGTCATCTGCAGGAGAACCTTGTCGGAGAGCGTGTTGATCACCGTCAGCCGTCGCACGGCGTTGAAGTTGTCCGCCTCTTGGGAGACGTTCCAACTGACCTTGTCCTTCTCCGTGCATCCGGTGAGGCCGATGGTCGAAGCGGCCATGGCGACCGCCAGCGCGCAGGCGACAATCTTTCGTTTCATATCTATTCCAATCCGCCTAGAAGCACCAGCAGCAGCAAACCAGCCGCCAGCAGCTTCACGAGCTCGTAAATCTTGCAGGCGATGGCCGCTGGTAGGGTCAAGGCGGCGACTATGGCCAAGACCACCGCTATCCTTCGCATGCATCCTCCTCATACGGGCGCTTTACCTCGCGCCCCTTGTTGTCGACGTACCAGATGAACACCGGCGCCCCGGTGTAGGGCCTCCGGTAGTTGTAGCGCCACTCCCGGACCTCGAACACATCCTGGAGCGGCGCCCAGCGGGCCGCCCAGCACCTATCCCACACGACGTGGTAGTCGAGCGTGCGGTCGAAAAGCCCGACCATCATCGGAGGGCAGGCTTGGAGCCTCGGCACCGGCCTCGCCCCGTAGAAGTACTCAAGGCATTTCGCACGGTCGAAGGCCTCCGCGGTGCCGAACAGCCCGTAAAGCTCCTCGACCATCGGGCGAACCCTCGCCTCGTCGCATCCACGTGACACGAGATGGGACACGCAACGCTCCAGCGGGCTCGGCTCGCGCTCCCTCGGGAACAGGTCGAGCGCCATCTGGCCGGGGACGACGCCGATCACCTCGAGGCCCCCTTGATGAGCGACCGCGCCTCGGGGACGCTCACCTCCATGGCCCTTGCGATCTCATCGACGCTGCATCCGGCGCGCTTCATGCGCTGCGCGTGCTTCTCGCGCTGATACCTGCTCATCCCGATGCCGCCGGAGACGCCCGCCGCCCGCAGGGCCTTGTGCATCTCAATGCGCTTGCGGTTCGCTCCGGAGAAGTCGCGGTTCGCCTCGAGCTCGTCGATTTCCGCTCGATACCGCTCGATGATCTCAGGCCCCTCCATGGCTAATCCTCCGATTCCTCTGCTAGGCGCTCGTTGTAGGCCTCAAGGAACTCCGGTTCGAACTCCTCCACGAACTGCGTCTTGGAGATTCCCTTGGGCAGGGAGTAACCGAGCAGGCACATCAAGCACCAGTCCTTGAAGGGCACGAAGGCATCGCCGTCCTTCAGATCCCGGTAAAGGCCCGTGCAGGACTTGAAAAGTCGGACTCGGCCCTCGTTGTAGATGACCTGACGCACCGGGTCGGGCTGCGCCTCAAGGCGCTCCCTGAGAAGCTGGTTCTCGGCCTCAAGGCGCTCGACCTCATCGTTGAGCGTCAGGACCGCCTCCTGGGCGCCCTCAAGCTCGGCAAGCACGTACTCCTCGCAGGTGTTGAATTCCATTTCAGTTCCCTTCTCTGATCTCGATCAATCGACCGTGTTTCCTGTCTTCGATTCGCCAGAAGCCGAATCCGTAAAGCTCCTCGGCGTGAGGCCCCCACTGCTCTAGGAGGATTCCGTCCCACCACCACCGCTCATACTGCGGGTCATCCCACATCCAACGGGCCGTGAGCGCGGAGCCGCCGTGGAACCCGTTGTGGCACCCCGTAGTGCCTGAGCCGCACAGCGCGAAGAGCGGGGAGCGCAGGAGCCACGTCCTGTCCGGGGTCACGAGCGCGAAGCGGTCGCCGAGCCTCCTCGGCGCGACGTGGTGGCAGTTGGTGGCGGGCCGATGGCAGATGCAGCACCGCTCCGCCGTTCTCTCGTAGCCCGAGCCGCCCGTGTACCTCGCCCCCACGTGGGGCTTGCCGTACAACTCGGCACGTTCCAGGGAAAGCCCCCTCAGCTGGCTCATGGTCGGCACTTCACCCTCCAATCCTCGCCTGCGACCTCGATGATCCGGCAGGAGCCTATGACCCTCGATGCCAAGCGCTTGCCGGGGACCTCGCCCCATGAGTTCGAGAGAACCCCGATCCGCACGTTGCTGGTGAAGATGGTCGGAAGCCCGGCCTTGACGCGCTCGTCGACGAGCACCGAGAGCTTCTCGATGGCGGTCTCGGTCGGCCTCTCCATGCCGAAGTCATCCAGGGCCAGAAGCGGGATGCGGCACGCCCTGTCGAGCGCGTGTTTGTCGCCGTCCCTCTCGAAGCCCGCGTAGATCTCCTCCATGAGCTTGGGCGCCGACACGAGACGGGCCTTGCCGCCGGCATCGACCCACATGCGCACGGCGCAGGACGCGGCGTAGGTCTTGCCGCGCCCGGACTCCCCGTGCACGTACGCCCCGACCCCTTCCTTGGCCAACTCGTAGAGCCTGTGGCCGAGCTCGCAATCGGCGCGGGCGTACTCCCCGACAAGGCCCGCCGCGCAGAGCTTCGACGCCCGAATCTTTGCCATGGCCTCGGCCCTCGCGTCAGAAATCGCTGTACTCATTCCGCGCCCCCTTCCTGCAATCCTTCACGATCCAGTTCCTCGCGGCCGCCTTCCAGTCCTTCATCGGGCTCCTACCGACCATCCACCCCTTGCTGGCGTAGAAGTCGACGAACTTGCCCCCGGAGAACCCCGAGGGGTCGTAGCCGTTCTCCCGGCACCACTCCTCCGCGTATGCGTCCGCCTCCTCCGGGGTGGGCGGCTTGAAGCGCTTGCGCTTCACCACCTCTGGTTTGGATTGGATTGGACTGGCTTGGTCTGGTTTGGGTTCGGCATCTTCCAAAGACCCCTTTCCGCTCTCGCAAAGGGGGGTTTCGGCATCACCCAAAGCGGGGTTTGGCGATTCGCAAAGGGGGGGTTTTGGCTTCGCTAAAGGGTGGTTTCTCTTCATCCGAAGCCGCCTTTTTGTTACCTCGACCCCCGCTTTTTCCGTTGCTCCTGCACGTCTTGGAGTTGGCGATGTCCTCGCGCAGGCTCTCGAAGATGGCGTCGAGCGGCCACTCCAACTCCGGCTCCTCGCCGTAGGTCCCATACCGGACCAAGGCCCAGAGGAGCGTGCCGCGCAGCTCCTCCGGGACCTTGGCCACCGTGTCGGTGAGCTTCGGGAACCACGTGAACTTAGTTCCCTCCATGCCTAGCGCTCCTTGGAGGCGAGGCCGGGCGTGTAGGCGACCTCGGCGCCGTTTCCGGTGTAGATGGTCGTGAGGATGTGGTCATAGCGAGCGGCCTTCACCTCGGGGTGGTCGGCGAGGTAGCACATGAGCACACGGCGCATGCGCTTCACGTTGTAGACCTGCTTAGGCTCCTCGACTCCGCGCTTGCGGTGGGTCTCGACGTTCACGAGGACGTGGCAGCCGGACTCGTCGATGCAGAGGGCGTCGGCCTTCCCCTCGTCGCACTCGTATCCCGTCATGTCGACGCTCTTAAAGTCCTTGCTCAGAAGAAACTCCTTGGCGATCAGCTCGCCGATGTCGTAACGCATGTTCGCTCCTTAGAACGGGATGTCTTCGTCGTAGGCGTCTTCGGGCTCGGGTTCGGCAGCCTGCTGGCGCGAAAGGAACTCGATCTCCTCCACGATGATTTCGAGCTTGCTGCGGCGCTGGCCGTCGCGCTCCCAGGAGCTGTAACGGAGCTTGCCTTCGATAGCCACCTTGCAGCCCTTCGACAGGAAGCGGTGAATCTTCTCCGCACGGGTGCCGAACATCGTGCAGTCCACGAAGTTCGGGTAGTCCTCCCACTCGCCCGATTGGGGGTTCTTGCGGCGGTCGTTGACCGCGATGCCGAAGGAAAGCACTTGCGTTCCGCCGGTCGTGGCGCGAAGCTCGGGGTCGCGCGTCAGATGGCCGGACACGGCCACTCGGTTGATGCTCATTTCTCCTCCTCGTACTTCTTGACCGTCTCGGCGAGCTGCTTGCCGTACTCGATGAGCTGCTCGTCGGTGAGCTTCGCGGGGTCATCGGTCTGGAAATGCGCCTCAAGGTAGCCGTCCAACTCCTCGTTGGTCAGGCCGTGCTCTATGCACACCGCCTTGTATCGGGCGACCTTGGCCAGCATCTGCTGGCGCTTCGAGGGCTTCTTGGTGCCTCCCAGGGTCTGCCCGGTGGATTTCTTCGGCTCTTTGACGGGGCCTGTATCACCGTCCGAGTCGTTTTCCCCAGCCAGTCCGAAGGCCTTGTTGAGCGAGTAACGGCGCGCATACGTCTCGCGCTTGCCGAAGTTCTGCGGGTCGGTCTCGTAGGAGTAGTATTCGCGGTCGAGCTCAACGACCTCGTCGCCACGGCACACGTTGGTGCTGATGTATAGCGTCCCGTCATCCTCCCGAACGGTTTTCTGAAGGAGGTAGAGCCCGTTGTCGTTCAGGGCCTTGCGTACGACATTCAGCACGTCCGAGAGCTCTGCATAGGAGTACTTCCTGCTGCCGATCTGACCCTCGCCGCGCATCTTCGGATTGGTCATCTCGGACTGGGCCTTTGCCAAAAGGTCGAATATAGGCTTGCTCTCGGCCATCTAGCTCACCCTCCCCTCGCGCTTGAGGGAGCCGCCGATGCCGTGCTCATGGCAGAAAAGGCGCACGGCGTTCGCCTCCTCGACCGTCGCGGAGAGAAGCCGGAACGTCCAACCGTAGCGCGGCTCCTTCTCTGGGGTCTCCATAGGCGCCGACGGGCCATCGCCCGGACCTTGCTCTGGAACGGGCTGTAGGGCCTGCTCCGGCTCGGTGGCCGGTTGCTCCATCGCGGCCTTCATCTCCGCGATGCGCCTGTCATCAGCGTCCTCGCGGGCAGCCGCCGAGATCGCCGCCCCGAGGTCGAGGGTGCGGAAAAGCTCGCGCTCCGCCGTCTCGTAGTGCGGCATGGACGGCTTCATGGCCTTCAGGGTGTCCCAATCGGCCGCGAGCTTGCCCACCTTCTCCTCGAGTGCGGCCTTCGCCTTGACCTCCCCGCAGGACTTCAAAAGCCATGCGTCCTCGTGGATGCGCTCGTAGGGCACTACCGGAGCCAGCAGGTCGGCGATCTGCGCGTAATGCGCCGCCAGGCCGTTGTACGCGCGCTTCCTTCGGGCGTCCTCTGCCGCGTCGAGCTGCGACTTTATGTTGTCGGACGCGTCCTTGGCGATGCCGATGATGCGCTTGCACTCACCCTCGAAGACGGAGAGGGGCTTCGTGTACTCGCGCTTCACCGCCTTGCGGCGCTCGTCGATCTCCCGAACGATCCCGTTCAGGTACGTCCGGTCGCGTTTCGCCTGTTTGATGGCGTCCTCGGAGGTGAGGTCGTAGGTCGCGCCCTCGTAGTCGGCCACCATGGCGCGGACTCGGGCCTCAAGGGTCTCGAAGTTCGCCCTGATGGGCACTGGGACGTAGGTGACCTCCAGCCTCTCGTCATCGATAACTTCTGCTTGCATTGCGATTCCTTTCAGAAGAATTAGCGGATGATCTCGCCCGTCTCGCTGTCGAATTCGAACGTCTCCTGCTCCGGCGTCACCTTGAGGAACACGGTCTGGCCGCTCATCTTGATGAGGTCGAACGCATCCGGGGCGTCAGTGAGGATTTCCATCTGTAGCGTGGCGGTGCCGCCCTTGACGGTCGTCTGTTTGAACAGGGCCTTGACTTGGACGGACATGGCTACTCCCCGATGATTCGCTTGATGAGGCGGCCGAGCTCGGAGTCGGCGTCCACCTCAAGCTCGATCGCGCCCACGGCATTCTTGAAGGCCTCCTGCTTTGCGAGCATCTTCCGGTTGAAACCGGACACGTCCCCATAGGCCTCTCGGCGAACGTCCTCAGGGAACTGGCCCGCGATTGCCTCCAGGACCAGGATTGCCGTGTAGGCGCTCTTCACCATCGTGACCTGGTGAACATGCTCGGAAGCGTCGTCCTGGACCATGTGATAGGTCAGGTTGCTCGCGACCGCAGCCGTCACCTTGAGGAGTCTCAACTGCAGATCGTCGAAATCGTCATTCGCCATGTGGTTGCTCTCGAAGTACTTCATTCCTCTTCCTTTCGGTAGATTTCGTTGTAGTAGGCGACCTCCACATGCAGGAGGTTCCCAGTGCCGCTGGGCCTTCTCTCGCCCTTGGCCATGCAGATTCCTATGACCTGCGAATCGTCGGCGTAGGCCAGGCCGTTGAGCGAGTCGAGGACGAGCTTGGCCACGTTGTCCAGATCGGGCTTCCCGAGGTCCTGCCGGAACGCCCAGAACTTGGGGTTGCTCTTCGCGAGCTGCCTCGAATAGCAGATCGATACCTTCACCGGCCCGCCGAACTTCGCCCAACGCTCGCCGCACGCCTTGCGGAACTCGTCACGCACGGCAATCTCGGCCTTGCGGGTCTTCCTCGGCGTGTAGGTTCTGCCGGAGCGCGTGAACCTCGGCCTCCCCTTTCCCACGATCTCGGGAGGGAACATGTCCATCTCCACGAAGCCGACCCGGCGAAGCTCCCACGTCATCGGATCACCGCCGTGGTGTACTGGTCGGCGTCGCTCCGCGCCACCCGCATGCGAATCTCAGGGTCTTCCTCCATCGCTATGCGGGCGAGGTAAGGCGCCAGATGGTTGGGAAGCACCACGCTGAACGTGATCCTCATGCCGTACAGGCAGCGGTTCGGGCTCGCCTTGCGGTCGTGGGTGCTGGAGCACTCCCTGCGCGCCTGAGCCTTGTACCACTCGAACTCGCGGCGGTGCGTGGCGACCCATCGGCGGGCGTCCCTCATGCGCTCCTCGCCCACCGGGTCGAGGCCGGGAAGGGCCATCTGGTTGCTGGGAGGCTCGAAGCTATGCATTGACGGCACCGGCCATCATCAGGTTGTGGCGGGCCTCCGCCACCGATGCGTCCGCAATCGGGACCATGACAAGCCACACGAACGCGCACAGCACCGCCATGACCGCCAGCAGGATTAGCCAGAGAACCAGCTCCCGTGGTATATTCGCGTTGGCCGTCTGGCCGACAGGGGCATCCGTGGTGTGGTAATCGGGGGTGCCCTGTTTTTGTGCCAACCTCATCTTCTTTCCTTTCTGCTAGGTGTCTTACCTGCGGGTTTCATCCGAGTTTCATTGATTTGGGCTGTTTCCCCGCAGCTTCTTGCGCAACCGGCTCTTCTTCGAGTAGAGGGCCTGCCGCGCCTTCTCGTTGCGCTCCCTGCGGGCCACCTCGTCCTCAAGCTCGCGGACGTCCTTGGCGATCTGCTCCCTGCGGGCCTCCATGGTGCAGTTGGCGCACCAGCCCGTCTTGGCGTTCAGGGGCTTGGCCGTGAGGCATCCGCAGTTCGGGCACCGCCATCTTGGCGTGAGGAATATCCCCTGTCTGCTCGCCTGAACTTTCACAGATATGACCGTTCGGTTCAGGTGCTCCGCGATGGCCGCGGCGCCCTCCCCCGCGTGCTCCTCCATGTAGCGGATATCATCGGTGGTCCAGTTCACGCTTCCTTCTCCCTCCCCTCACGTGCTCGAAATACAGTGGGAATAGAACGTCTTGCATGAATTGCAAGCGGTCCTCGAATAGGAATGGCGGGCTCTCGCCCTCGTCGTCATCTTCCAAAGGGCCTCCAATCTCACGCGGTCCGTAAGATTCCGCGCATGGAAAAGACGGGTGGACATAAAAGGCCGTTGAAGGTCATGGTGGAGCCGAAGCGCACGCTCGCGCACAAGGTCCATCCGTTTCTGCGCTCGTTGGCAGGCTGGTTTCTGATGGGCGTGTTCGACACCTTCACCGAGCCGATGTTCTCAGCCATCCACAATGTGATCGTGTGGTTTGTCGAGCTTCTCGCTAGAATCCTGCTAGGTGCTTGATAGCGGCCAGCACGCAGCCGGTTACGACCATCCAGAAGATTCCCCAGCTGACCCCGCGCTGGAACGATTCGGATTCGTCGTTCTCATTGCGCGAGACCCACTTTCCGAAATCTCTAAGCGGATTAATCACTAGGCCACCTTCCTCCGCACACAGCGCCCAAAGGCCGCAGTGCAGACATTCGCCCCAACAACGGCTCCGCCGAAAAAGATAAATGCGAGCAGGAGTGCGTCGTCTGCTGGCTGGCCCACTCCGGGCATCTCGCGGATGGCGAGCAGGCCGAACTGGCACGCGAGGAGCGGCCATCGGATGCTCACGGGAGGCTTGACGTTCTCGTCCATCACGCCACCTTCTGGAAGTCGGCAATCGACAGGTCAAGCTCTCGGCACAAGGCAACAAATTCATCTGCACCGATCTTCCTTTCACCTGACAGGCACCGGCGCATGATCTCCGCGCTAACGCCAATACGGCGAGCAAGCTCTGAGCAGGTAATTCCACGCTCCTGGACCGCTTCGCCGATGATTTGATATGCCTTCATAATTCTCCTTTCCTATCTTTTGTAGGCACAACACGTACTCTACCGCAAAAACGTAGGAAGTCTAGTCTGATTTGAAAAGTAATTCCTACAAAATGTAGCTTTCTGAGATTCCCTAGGCTAAAGTAGAGCTAACGACGATAGGAGCGAGATGACTACTATTCGCGAGCAGATTGCTCAGAACATCAAACGATTCCGACTCGACAACCGAATGAATGTTGACGAGGTAGGAGCCGCAATAGGCAAAAGCGGCAAAACGGTTAGCGCTTGGGAAGTTGGACGTGGACAACCGGATGCCGACACGATGATTCAACTTTGTAGGCTCTTTTCTGTAGACATCTCCGATTTTTACGGGATTAAATCCGGTGAACAACCAACGAAGGCTGAAACCCGCCTCGTCGACCTCTACCGCTCCATGAACCAAGACGGCCAGAAGACCCTCTTGGCCATAGCTGAGACGCTCTCCGGCATCTTCGGTGCTGACGGCGCGGAGGCATAGGCGATGTTCGAAAAGGTCAAATCTGCATTAGGAGCAACCACATCTGCTCTCACCGCGCTGTCCGCAGCAGTGGGAATATTCGCCTGGATGAACATCACGCCGGAAATGGTGGGTCAGGCGGCCTACGACACCATGAGGACATGGCTGCCGTTCGTCATGTTCGCGCTCGGGGCCATCTTCGGCGCCGGAGTGACCTACGTGGCCGCCGTACGGAAAGCCGGACGTTACGAAAAGGCGCGGGTCGAACGTAACGCCGCGATTATCCGGAACATGGATTTCAAGGAGAAGGCGGCGCTGCTCTATCTCCACGAACACGGGCACAGGGATGTAGACGAGTGGGAACACGAGGAGATGGCGCAGGCCTTCTACAACCTAAGCGCCATGGGGTACGTCGAGGGCGACACGATCGGCCCGGACAAGAAGAGATGGACGCTGTCCACCGCCGCAATGGAGGCGATTGACCATGACCCGGCGATATTTAAAGCAATGGAATCTGAGCTCGGAATGACAGGCCGCGATTAGATAGGCTTATAAATGGATGGATTTGCAGGCAAGATTAGTGCAGCGATTACGGGAACATGCACAGTAGCCGGAACGGCCCTCGCGTACCTCCAATGGGCGGGAGTGGAGTTCGACGGCTTCATTAGCGCGGCCACAAGCTATCTCCCGCTATGGTTCCCGCCGACCGCCCTGGTATTCGGCATCTGCATCGGCTGGTACGCCCGTGGCCGCTCCCAAAGGGTGAGCCGATCGGAGCGAAAGTATCTCGAAAGACGCGAACAGGAGAGACTGGAGGAGGACTTCGAAAAAGCGAAGACGTCATTCTACGCACTCGATGCCAATATCAAGGCGCTCATGCTCGCAGCCTTGGACAAAGGCGGCGCATATTGCAATGGAACCGACTGGAGATTCAGCGGCTACAGCGATGCCCAGTTCATCACCCAATTTGTCTCAACCCGCTACATCGACGGCGATATTGCCAAGATCACCGCGACGCCGCTACTTGAGCATTTCAGGGAGGAGGTGCCGGACCTATTCGATGGCGTGAAATCAACGCTGGAGAGCCATGCCAGGAAAAAAGGCACCCGAGCTGTATCGAGTTTTAGCACATCACTCAATTGGTGGTGGTAAAAGGAAAGGGGCCATCGCCTCAGGCAATGACCCCCAACCAGCCTCCGCCTCACTTAGAGTCCACGGAGGCGTACCAAAGTTAGGATACATCAACCGAAGCAAACGACCGACACGATGACGTAAGGAGAGACGCGATGGCAGAGGAACCGATCAGCGCAGAGATAATCCTGTATCAAGCAGGAGGAACGAACGTCCCGGTCGAGGTGCGTTACCAAGACGAGACGATGTGGATGCCGCAGGCACAGATAGCCGAGCTGTTCGGAACGACTAAACAGAACGTAAGCTACCACCTGTCGAACATATTTCATGAAGGCGAGCTGTCCAAGGATTCAGTTGTAAAGGAATTTTTGACAACTGCCGCAGACGGCAAATCGTACCGCGTGCAGTTCTACGACCTCGACGCAATCATTGCGGTCGGCTACCGCGTGAACTCCATCCGCGCGACGAAGTTCCGCCAGTGGGCAACAGCTACTCTTCGCGAATACATTACCAAGGGCTTCGTCCTGAACGACGATATGCTCGCCAATGGCAGACCATTCGGCAAGGACTACTTCGACGAGCTGCTCGCGCGCATCCGCGACATCCGCGCGAGCGAGAGGCGCGTGTACCAGAAGATCACGGACATCTTCCAGGAATGCACCTATGATTACGACCGCGACAGCGAGGTGGCCCACCGCTTTTACGCGACCGTGCAGAACAAGCTCCATTACGCCGTGACGGGGCACACGGCGGCGGAGATCGTGCAAGGGCGCTCCGACCCCGCCAAGCCTCACATGGGGCTCACATCGTGGAAGGGAGGCCCCGAGGGCCGAATACATTCCAGCGACGTCACCGTTGCGAAGAACTACCTGACCGAGGACGAGATACGCGAACTCAACAGGCTCGTCAACATGTTCCTCGACACCGCCGAGGACCGCGCAGAGAGAAAGCTTCTCACCAGCATGGCGGACTGCGAGGCCCTGCTGGACAACTTCCTGACCTTTACCGGACGCGACGTGCTGAAGGGGCTTGGCAACCGCAACAAGAAGACTGCGGACAAGATTGCGAAGGAGCGCTTCGCCGAGTTCCAACGCATCCAGGACGCCTCCTATGAGAACGACTTCGAGAAGATGGCCAAGGGGAAATTGTCCTCGGGAGGAAAATAGGGAATGAGCAAGCCCCGCTCCCCTACTAGCTTGCAGGCGACAGGGGGCGGGGCCAACGACCATGCGGCGACCCGGTGTGCCGCATGGAACCTTTCCCCCTCAGGGAAGGCGACCACCAGATTAGGGCAAGGCAATCCACCATCACGAAAGGGCAAGGCAATTATGACACGTAAAGAGGAGCCGACCAAGAGGGCCGTGATATACGCCCGATTCTCGTGCTCGAAGCAGCGCGAGGCGTCAATCGAGGACCAGCTGAGGGTCTGCAACGAATGGTGCGCCCGCGAGGGCTACGAGGTGGTCAGGGAATACAGCGACTACGCCATGTCCGGACGCTCGGATGACAGGCCGCAGTTCCAGGAGATGATCGCCAACGCCGGCGAGAGCGACATCGTCCTCGTGTACATGATGGACCGCTTCTCGCGCTCCGAATACGACGCGCCGATCTACAAGAAGGAACTTGCCAAGCACGGCGTGGAGGTCGTGAGCGCCATGGAGGCGCTGCCCGACGGCCCGGAAAAGATTCTCATAGAGAAGATCTACGAGGGGCTGGCCGCCGTCGAATCGGCAAAGACCTCGATCAGGGTGAAGCGCGGCATGGGCGGCAACGCACTCAAGTGCCTCACGAACGGCGTGAGGATATACGGCTACCGCACGGCGGAGGACGGCAGGTTCGAGATAGACCCTGACGCCGCTAAGAACGTGGCGTGGGCATACAAGATGCGCCTGAGGGGCACGTCGGTCAACCGCATAGGCGCTTTACTTGCCGAGAGGGGCGTCAAGAACTCCACCGGCGGTCTGTGCAACTACAACATGGCACGAAAGATACTCACCGATGAGAGGTACACGGGCGTGTACCTCTGGGACGACGTGAGGATAGACGGCGGCATGCCGCAGATCATCGACAGGGGGACCTTCATGGCTGCTCAACAGGTCAAATCAAGGAAGTGCCGCGCCGACGAGACATGGGGCGATTACGCCCTCAAGGGGAAGGCCCTGTGCGGTGAGTGCGGGAGGAGCCTGCAGGGCATTTCCGGCTACGGGTGCAAGGGCGTGAGGTACGAGTACTACTCATGCCCCACCAAGTGCCAGAAGAACATCAGGCGAGACGTGCTGGAGGGCGAGATAGTGAAGGCCCTTCGGACGATGCTCTCGGATAGAAGCACCGCCATGATGATCGCGAGGGCGCTGTGTGGGCTCCAATCACACGGAGCCTTGAACGCCGAGAAGAAGAGGGCGCAGAAGGCGCTGTCAGACGCCGAAAAAGGCCTCAAGAACTTACTTGCGGCCGTGGAGCAGGGCATCATCGTCCCGGGCACTCAGGAGCGCATACAGGAGCTTGAGGCGCAGAAGCTGAGAGCGCAAAGGGACCTTGAGAACGCCAAGGCCGAGGAGGTCGACCCCGAGGGCTTCGCCGACTTCCTCATGTACGGCGAAGAGCTTGATGACAGGAACCTTCTGAGGGCGTTCGTCTATCAGGTGATGCTCATGCCGGAGAGCGTGGTCGTGACCCTGAATTACGACGAAGAGAACGGCGAACCCGCCCGAATTAACTTCAAGCGGGTTCGAGGAAAATTAGAATGGTGCCCTGTATAGGGTTCGAACCTACGGCCTTCTGCTCCGGAGGCAGACGCTCTAATCCACTGAGCTAACAGGGCGTGACACGAGAAGCATTATACCCAAAGTCTGCGGGATGATTCGAACTTTGTTGCAACACCGTCACAATCCGTCACCGCCGTCCCCGGCATCTAACCCATGGGGTACACTGGAAATCATCGAAAACGTACTGCTCAACGATGTACAAGGAGAGCCTTCCATGATTGCCATCTTGCGCAAAAACGCCTCCGACCAGGCGGTAGACCATATTGTTTCGTGGATCGAGAAAAAGGGCCTCCAGGCCCATGTGAGCCGCGGTGAGAACGAGACCATCATCGGCCTTGTGGGCGATACCTCCAAGATCGACCCGTTCCTGCTGGAATCCATGGACGTGGTGAGCCGTGTTCAGCGCGTGTCCGAGCCCTTCAAGAAGGCCAACCGCAAGTTTCACCCCGAGGACACCGTGGTCGAGTTCGGCAACGGCCTTAAGATCGGCGGCGGGCACTTCCAGGTCATCGCGGGCCCCTGCTCGGTCGAGGGGGACAACCTCATCCGCATCGCGCGCCGCTGCAAGCAGGCCGGCGCCACCATGCTGCGCGGAGGCGCCTACAAGCCCCGCACCTCCCCGTACGCCTACCAGGGCATGGGCGAGCTCGGCCTGGACCTGCTGTGCGAGGCCAAGGCCGAGCTCGACATGCCCATCGTGACCGAGGTCATGGACCCGCGCGACGTCCAGCTGTTCGTTGACAAGGGCATCGATGTCATGCAGATCGGCGCCCGCAACGCGCAGAACTTCAACTTGCTCAAGGAAGTCGGCAAGACCAAGACGCCCGTACTGCTCAAACGCGGTATCGCCGGCACCATCGACGAGCTGCTCATGGCCGCCGAGTACATCATGAGCGAGGGCAACGAAAACGTCATGCTGTGCGAGCGCGGCATCCGCACCTTCGAGACCCGCACCCGCAACACCTTTGACCTCAACGCCATCCCCGTACTGCACGACCTGTCGCACCTGCCCGTAGTGGCGGACCCAAGCCATGCCACCGGCTACACGCGCTACGTCGAGCCCATGGCGCTTGCGGCATGCGCCGCCGGCGCCGACGCCCTCGAGATCGAGGTGCACGACGACCCGAGCCACGCATGGTCCGACGGCGCCCAGGCGCTCACGCCCGACATGTTCGACCGCACCATGGAGCGCATCGACGCGATCCGCGCCGTCATCACCGAACAATAGGCGAAGCCCCATGTCCAACGCCGTCCACACCGTGGGCATCGTCGGCCTCGGCCTCATTGGAGGCAGCTTTGCGCGCGCATACGCCAAAGCGGGCTGGAGGGTGCTCGCCTGCGATACAAACGAAGCCGTCATGGATGCGGCCATGGTAGACACCGTGGCCGCTCCCCTTGTGTATGGAAACCTCTCGGAGTGCAACATCATAGTGCTCGCGGCCTATCCCGCCGGGTCGCTGGCGTGGCTCGAGCGCAACGTAAACGGCATCGGCGACGCCATAGTAATCGATACGGCGGGCATCAAGCGGGGGGTCTGCGAGCGGGCCTTCGAGCTCGCCAACCGGCATGGATTCGTCTTCTGCGGCGCGCACCCCATGGCGGGAACCGAAAACTCCGGCTATGCATACGCCCGGGCGGACCTCTTTAACGGGGCCCCTATGGTGCTCGTACCGCCGACGCTGCCCGACGCCGCGCGCCTCGAGCTCCTCGATCGCATCAACGAGCTGCTTAGGCCGCTCGGCTTCTCGCGCTTCAGCGTGACCACGGCCGATCGGCACGACCGCATCATAGCCTTCACGAGCCAGCTGCCGCACGTGGTGTCCAACGCGTTCGTCAAAAGCCCCACGGCGCAGGTCCATACCGGTTTTTCGGCCGGGAGCTACCGGGATCTCACGCGCGTGGCGCACCTCAACGCGCCCATGTGGTCGGAACTCATGATGGAAAACGGGGATTACCTGGTCGAAGAGCTTGACACCATCATCGCGAGCCTCTCCGCGTACCGCAACGCCCTGGCCGACGGCGACAGAACGGCGTTGGAGCAGCTGCTTGCCGAGGGGGACCGCATCAAACGCGAGCTGGATGATGGCCAAGGCAGGTAGCCGGCGCAGATTCTAACGTATCGGAAGGGAGCACCATGTACAGCATCGACATCGACACGCCGCAGCCCTACCGCGTGCATATCGGGACCTTCTTGCTCGAACAGACCGGAGCCATCTCCCGCGAGGCGGCGGGCGGCTCCAAGGCCATCGTGGTCACCGACTCCAACGTGGCACCGCTTTATTCAATGCCCGTAAAAGAAAGCCTCGAGCAGGCCGGATACGACGTGAAGGTATTCACGTTCACCGCCGGCGAGAAGCACAAGCGCCTGGGTGCGGTCGAAGCGATACTCGAGGCGATGGCCGCCCACCACATGACCCGCAGTGATCTTGTCGTTGCGCTGGGAGGCGGCGTGACCGGCGATATGGCGGGTTTCGCAGCGGCGACCTACATGCGCGGTTGTCCGTTCGTACAAGTCCCCACCACGCTGCTCGCCATGGTCGATTCCTCCGTGGGCGGAAAGACCGGCGTCGACCTGGCCTGCGGCAAGAACCTGGCGGGCGCCTTCTGGCAACCGCGCGCCGTGATCGCCGATGTCGGCTGCCTGGCGACCCTCACGCCCGAGCAATTCGCCGACGGCTGCGGCGAGGTCATCAAACATGCCGCAATCGCAGATGAGTCCCTGTTTGCCGAGCTTGAGCAAACACCTCTTACCTATCAGCTCCTGCTCGATGATGTCGCACGCGTGGCGGAACTCATCGCCCGCAACATCGATATTAAACGGGTGGTAGTCGTCGCCGACGAGCGCGAGGGCGGCATCCGCAAATTGCTCAACTTCGGTCACAGCATCGGACACGCCATCGAATCGAGCACGGATTACGCCTTAGGGCATGGCGCCTGCGTTGGCCTGGGCATGGTCGCGATCGCACGCGCCGCACACAAGCTCGGGGCCTGCGACGCATCCGTACAGGAACGCATCGCGAGGGCGGTCATCGAACACGGCCTCACCATCGCCTGCCCCGTAGACGCCCAAACCGTATTCGAGTCCGCCAGGCACGACAAAAAATGCAGCGGTGACACCATCGACCTGGTAATCCCCCATCGCATCGGGGCCTGCTCGATCGACACCGTCGCGTTGGAGGACTTCAGGCAGATTATCGAGATGGGCCTTGGCCCGCGCATGCAGTAAGGAGCGAGCAGCATGCTTGCACACATCGAGCCCCATGAGCTTGCCGGAACGGTCCCGGCGATCGCATCGAAATCCATGGCCCATCGCATCATCATCGCGGCCGCGCTGGCCAACGGTGTGACGCGCGTTGAATGCAACACCACCTGCGCCGACATCGAGGCGACGATACGCTGCCTCGAATCGCTTGGCACGAACATCGAGCGCGACCCCGAGGGTTTCACGGTCCACCCGCTGCCCAAGAGCACCGAGCGCGGCATCCTCAAGGCGCTCGCCGGAAACACGCTCGACTGCGGAGAGTCGGGCTCCACGCTGCGCTTCATGCTTCCGGTTGCCTGCGCGCTTGGAGCCGATGCCGTATTTACGGGCAGCGAGCGCCTGGGGCAGCGCCCCCTCGCCCCACTCTCCGACGAACTCATCGCAGCGGGCTGCGACCTTGAAGGGCTTGGCGCATTCCCGCTCAAAACGAGCGGACGCATGCGCGCCGGCACGTTCCGCCTTCCCGGCAACGTAAGCTCGCAATACATCTCGGGATTGCTTCTGGCCACCCCGGTACTTGGACAGCCCTCGCACATCGAGGTCACGGGAACCCTCGAGAGCAAACCGTATGTCGACCTTACCCTAGGGGTCCTCGATTCGTTTGGGATCAACGTAGACGTTGAGACCGGCGCCACCCCCGACGGTTTGCCGCTCACGGTATTCCACGTCCCGGCGCAGTCGTATCGCACCCCGGGCACCCTTCACGTCGAGGGCGACTGGTCGAACGCGGCCTTTTGGCTGTGCGCCGCGGCCCTGGGCACCCACCCCATCACCGTCCGCGGCGTCGAGGCGGCCTCCTGCCAGGGAGATCGAAACATCTCGGCCGTGCTCATGCTGTTCGGCGCACGCGGCACCCGCAATGCGCGGGCGGCCACCATTCGCCCGGAACGCCTGAACGCCATCGAGCTCGACGCGCATGACATCCCCGACCTCGTCCCGGTCATAGCCGCCGTGGCAGCATGCGCCAAGGGCACCACGAGGATCACGGGATGCGCACGCCTGCGCATCAAGGAGTCCGATCGTCTGGTCACCACGGCAACCGAGCTGTCGAACTTAGGGGCACGCGTGCGCATCGAGGGTGACGGCCTGGTGATAGAAGGCCAGCCCCGTCTGGCCGGGGGCCGCGTGAATAGCCATAACGATCACCGCATCGCCATGATGGCCGCCGTGGCGGCCGCGCGCTGCGACGGACCGGTCGAGATAGAGTGCGCTGAGGCAGTCAACAAGTCCTACCCCGATTTCTTCGAGCACTACCGCGAGTTGGGCGGCTGCGTCGAGCTGTTGGACGAATAGGAGCATCATGGCATCCATCTACGGCAACGTCCTGCATCTCTCCATCTTCGGGCAGTCTCACTCGCCCGCCATCGGCTGCTCGCTCGACGGCATGCCCGCGGGCATTGCCGTTGATCAGGATAAGCTGCAGCGCTTCCTCTCTCGGCGCGCACCCGGCAGGACCGACACCTCGACAACGCGCAAAGAGGCCGATGTGCCGGAGTTCATCGCGGGAATCACCGGGGGCTACACCAACGGCGCCCCTATCGCCGCGATGATACGCAACACCAACACGCGTAGCCAAGACTACGATGCGCTGCGCCGCGTTCCGCGTCCTGGCCACGCCGACTGGCCCGCACAGGTGAAGTACCGAGGATATCAGGACGTTGCCGGCGGTGGCCACTTCTCGGGACGCCTGACCGCGCCATTATGTATCGCCGGTGGTATCGCGCTGCAGGCCCTCGAGGCGCAGGGCATTCGCATCGCCGCCCACATCGCGCAGCTCGGTCCCGAGGCAATCGAAGACACACCGCTTGACCCTATGAAACCCAATAGGGTCCAACTCGTTGCGATCGCCACAAACACGCTGCCCTGCGTGAGCGCCGCTGCGGCAAGCCGCATGCACGACCGCATCATCGAGGCGAAGAACAGCCTCGATAGCGTGGGGGGCATCATCGAGTGTGCTGCCTACGGCATGCCGGCGGGCATCGGCGACCCGATGTTCGACGGCATCGAGAACCGTATCGCACGCATCGCCTTTGGCATCCCCGCCGTTAAGGGAGTTGAATTCGGCGCCGGATTCAATGCGTCACGCAGCCTTGGCAGCACCAATAACGATGCCTACCGCATGGACGGCGGCCACGTGCAGCCGCAGACAAACAACGCCGGCGGGATACTGGGCGGTATCACCACTGGCATGCCGATCATCTGGCGCATGGCCATAAAGCCCACGCCGTCGATCGGACGGCACCAGGACAGCATCGACCTTGCCGACGGCACGAACACGGATCTGATGGTCAAAGGCCGCCACGACCCGTGTATCGTGGCACGCGCGGTCCCGGTTGCCGAGGCCGCCTGTGCACTTGCTTTGCTCGATGCGCTCCTCGAAGACGGTGCATTCCGCCCCATCGACGAACGCCGCGCGTAAGGAGCGTCCATGGATCTCAAGGAAACCCGCGAGCGCATCGACGCGGTTGATGCCCAAATTGTGAGCCTGTTTGCCGAGCGTATGGAACTCGCGCAGGATGTCGCCGCAAATAAAATCGCCCTGGGAAAAGCCATCCTCGACCCCGTGCGCGAACGCGAGAAGCTCGCCGAGGTCGCAGCCCAGGCGCCCCGCGACCTGCAAGATCAAGCAATCGCCTTGTTTTCCCTGCTCATAAGCATGAACAAGGCTCGACAGCACCAGCTTGTTCAGCGACAGCAAACCCAAAGCAAGGTCCCGGCCATGAGCACCGAGCCGTTCCCCGCAACGGCGAGCGTGGCATGCCAGGGCAGCGAGGGCGCCTATTCGCAACAAGCCGCCTGCAAGCTATTCCGCTGTCCGTCCATCAGCTACTTCGACACATTCGAGGGCGTATTCCGCGCTGTCGAGGATGGCTTTTGCTCCTATGGTGTCCTGCCCATCGAGAACTCCACCGCCGGTTCGGTCAATGCCGTGTACGACCTCATGGCTCGTCACAACTTCTCGATCGTGCGATCCGCCCGCCTCAAAGTCTCCCATAATCTGTTGGGGCTCCCCGGAACCTCGATAGACTCGATACGCGAGGTCATCTCACACGAACAGGCCATCAACCAGTGTTCTAGCTTTATCGAGAGGCATCATCTGGCCGCAACACCCGTGCGCAACACCGCGACGGCGGCCAAAACCGTTGCCCGAAAAGAACAGCCCGGACTGGCGGCGATCGCATCGCTCGACTGCGCCGCGCTGTACGGTCTTGAGCCTTTGGCCGAGAACATCCAGGACTCGGATAGCAACTATACGCGGTTCGTGGTCATCGCCCGCGAGCCTATAATCTACCCGGGCGCCAACCGAACGTCCCTCATGCTCAAGCTTAAAAACGAGCCCGGTTCGCTCTACCGCGCACTCGAGCGCATCTTCGCCCTCGACATCAACCTGGTCAAGCTCGAGAGCCGTCCCATTCCCGGGCGCGAATTCGAGTTCCTGTTCTACTTCGACCTCGAGTGCCCGGCCGATACACCGGCATTTACCACGATGCTCGCCTCACTCGACGACATCTGCAACAGCTACACCTATTTCGGCACATACGCCGAGGTGCTATAGACACGTACCCGGGGCAAACGCCCCACAAGCGCAAGGAGGCGCATCAACGTGAGCAACAGGCCCTATGGTGTTTTGGGACGCGTGCTGGGTCACAGCTACACGCCCGTCATCTACAAGGAGCTCGCCGGGCTGGACTATCGTAAGTTCGAGCGCGAGCCCGAAGATCTTGCCGCATGGTTTTCCAGCGATGAGTGGCAGGGCTTCAACGTAACCATTCCGTATAAAAAGGACGCGGTGAAGTATGTGGACGAGCTGTCCCCCATTGCCGCGCGCCTGGGCAACATCAACACCGTCACCCGTCTGGCCGATGGCCGACTGCGCGGAGACAACACCGACTATTACGGTTTCAAGGTGCTTATCGAGTCGCTCGGGCTCGATCTCGCCGGTAAAAAAGCCGTCGTGTTCGGCGGCAACGGCGGAGCCGGATCGACGGCTGTCGTGGTACTGCAGGATATGGGCATGCGCGTGGTGATCATCGACCGCACCGGCGATAACACGTACGAGAACCTCGATAAGCATGCCGATGCCGCCCTTGCCGTCAACTGCACACCGGTGGGCATGTTTCCCAACTGTCCGGCCGCCCCGTGCACGCTCGACGCGTTTCCCGCACTTGAGGGTCTGGTCGATATCGTATACAACCCGGCCCGCACCGTTCTTATGATGGAAGCCGAGCGCCGGGGACTGCCCAACGAAGGCGGAATCTTGATGCTCGTGGCCCAAGCGGCCCAGGCTGTAGAGCGCTATACGAGCGAGGTCATCGATATGGACCGCATCATCGATGTCACGCAGCGTCTCTCGGCAACCGAGCAGAGCATCGCGCTCATCGGTATGCCCGGCTGCGGCAAATCACGTATAGGGGCGCAGCTGGCCACCAAGCTCGGTCGCGAGTTCGTGGACATCGACCGAGCGCTCGAGGATGAACTGGGATGCACGTGCGCAGAGCATATCGAGCGCGAGGGCGAAGAAGCTTTCCGTGAGCAGGAGACCGCCATGCTGGCCAAGACTGCCGCGCAATCGGGTTTGGTCGTATCCTGCGGCGGTGGCGTTGTTGAGCATGAAGCCAACTATGAGCTGCTGCATCAGAACTGCAACATCGTGATGCTTGATAGACCGATCGATGAGCTGTCGAAAAAGGGCCGCCCGATCACCGCACGCGATGGAATCGAGGCACTTGCAGAGCGCCGCCTCCCCCGCTACCGCACATGGGCGGACTACACCGTGGAGGTGCTCGATCGCCCCGAGCATACCGCGGAGGCCATCATCCATGCGCTTCCGGCGATGCTGTAGTCGACCGCACTCATTAACTCAAGCTATATGGAGTAGCACCGTGGATATCCTTGTATTAAACGGGCCCAATCTCAACATGCTGGGCATACGCGAGCCCGACATCTATGGAACGCAAACGTACAACACGCTTGTGGACATCTGCCATGAAGCCGGGCGCGATGCGGGCTTTGACAACGTAGTTGTTGAGCAAAGCAACCATGAGGGCAAGCTTATCGATATGATTCAACAGTCTTACGGCATCTTCAGCGGCATCATTATCAACCCCGCCGCTTACACGCATACGAGCATCGCGATTCTCGATGCGCTCAAGGCAGTCGGTATCCCCGCCATCGAGGTCCATATATCCGCAGTGGAGCAACGCGAGGAGTTCCGTCAGATTTCCTACGCCGGCATGGCCTGCTTCGAGACCATCACAGGCGAAGGCCTGGAGGGGTATCGCCACGCCATACACGATATGGCCGAGCATCTAGGGCTGGATTCCTCAAGCTAATGCAAATCAACGGTAAAACGCAGCCGGCCTCCCGTACAAAAACGAGAGGCCGGACTTGTATGTAAACAAGCGATGAGAGATAGAGCGCGTTTACAATCAACAAAACGACTGCCATGTAGACATACGAACCTCGTTTGTCCAGGTTGCGCCCGGTAACGTACAATATTTTGCGCACTTTGACAGCGGAATAGCGTCCAGATAGAAGG
>USLK01000009.1 GCA_900555555.1 uncultured Collinsella sp.
CCGGATGGCAGGCCTATGGGGCTGTCGGAAAGTGCGCAAGAATCTTGACGGTACCTTGCGTCCAGTAATAGCCTCGATGAGAAAGAGGACTCCATCGAGGATGAACAAACCCGTTGCCTGCCAGGAATCTCCCACCAATACAGCAAATGCAACACACATGAATACCGCCGCAAAGCTAAAGTCGTTTTTCAAAACAACGGAGCACTTACGATCAGGAGAACATCAGATAGAAATACAAGTACCAGATCGTATACAACCGGGCGTTGAGGAACCGTCCAGCCTGAGACGACCATCACAATTAACGTGAATATATAAAGTCCACCTATTCTCTGTTTAGAAAGTGGCACTGCGCATCCAAACGGATCGACCATAAAAGAGTCGCTAGGTTGGAACCCAGCAAAACTGCAAATCTACGTGATTGACGTAAGGTACAGCGCGTTCGCAAGCAGAAGCAACGTATATCTGCTGCGATGACAGCTACGCTCGATCCATCGATATTTTGTGCCAAGCACAAGCATCATAAACGCACCGTCAAGGACCGACATAAGTGCCTTTTGCCAACAGTCTGCCATTAAAGCCGTTAGAGCAATACACAAGAAGACCGAAGCGAACTCAAGGTCGACCTTCCAAAAAAGCGGAGCACTTGCAACCACAAGGATATCGGCCAGACTCACCAAAACCAAATCATACACAAGCGGGCGCTCGGGGACCGTCCAACCCGAGAACAGCATAACGATGAGCACACAGACGTAGAGCCCAGCCGTGATTTGCTTAGATAGCGGCATTTATTCTCGCATTCATTCGTTGCGACAAGCACTAATATCGCGTCATGGAAGTGAAGCCCCAACATCTTTCATAAAACTCTTTATGGCCTGTAGCGGGATTTAAGTAATAACGATCGTAGTAGTTATAACTAACGATAACGCCATTCTTCGTGCTGGCGCCTTTTATGTTCATAAGAAGCCAGCCAATAATATCGTTAACAAAATGGATCATAAAGGATGCAAGGATTGGAAAGCCGATGCACTTAGCGATAGCATTAGCGATACTGACCGCATCGCTTGCATAGCCAAGACGATTTTAAATACTACTATAGGAAACCTTAGATTTAGAAGCTTTTAGCGGTCCGTTAACGATGTGCTCCGGATTTGGGTTGACAGGAATTCGCTCGTCATCCTCCGAAGCAAAAACAAATTGAGGCGATACTAAGCAAGCAAAGGATAGAATTGAGTGCGTTTTGCAAATCAGTGTTCTACGCGAAATCATAACTCTCCCCGAATAAGTTGAGCAGCTCTCTAACATTATAAAGACTTCGTTATATATCTATCACGATAATCTCAAGAACAACTGTCCGCAAAAGAAAAAGCTGCACGGTATAAATCCGTGCAGCTTTCATCAATTCTATTCCGCCTCGTGATGGCGACGCGGGGCACGACCGCCGTTGTCGCCGGGACGACGGCTCGGGCGATCGCCGCGCTCACGACGCTCGCGCGTGGGACGATCGAAGCCGCGTGCACCATTGTCACGGGCGCCACGGCCCGGGCGATCGCCGCGCTCACGACGCTCGGAGCGCTCGGGACGCTCAGTACCTGCGGGAACCTCGGGCTTATCCAGGCGATCCAGGGAGATCTTGCCACGCTCATCGATCTCGATAACCGTGACCTTAACCTCATCGCCCACGTTAAGAACGTCCTCGACCTTCTCCACGCGACCCTTGGCAACGCGGGAGATGTGCAGCAGGCCATCCTTGCCGGGCAGGAGGTTGACGAATGCGCCGAACGGCTGGATGGAAACAACGCGACCGGTGTACTCCTCGCCCACCTCGGGAACCTTGACGATAAGTTCGATGCGCTCGATCGCAGCGGCAACGGACTCTCCCACGCCGCCAACGTACACGGTGCCGTCCTCATGGATATCGATGGAAGCACCGGTCTCGTCCTGGATGCCGCGGATGGTCTCGCCGCCCTTGCCGATGACATCGCGGATGTTCTCGGTCGGGATGGTGATGCACTGGATCTTAGGCGCGGAGGGACGCGTCTCGGTACGCGGACCGGGAACGACCTCGAGCATCTTGTCTAGGATGAACGCACGACCGACCTTGGCCTGCTCAAGAGCGGTGCGCAGGATGTCGAACGTCAGGCCGGTGGCCTTATTGTCCATCTGCAGTGCAGTGATACCACGCTCGGTGCCGGTCACCTTGAAGTCCATGTCGCCCAGGAAGTCCTCAAGACCCTGGATGTCGGACAAAACGACGGTCTTGCCCTCCTCCTGGATGAGACCCATGGCGATGCCGGAAACGGGGCGCTTGATCGGCACGCCGCCATCCATAAGCGCCAGGCAGGAGCCGCAGGTGGAAGCCATAGATGAGGAGCCGTTGGACTCCATGACCTCGGAGACGACGCGGATGGCGTAGGGGAACTCCTCCTCGCTCGGCAGAACCGGCAGCAGGGCGCGCTCAGCCAGGTTGCCATGGCCGATCTCGCGACGCTTGGGCGAACCCATGCGGCCGACCTCGCCGGTGCAGTAGGGCGGGAAGTTGTACTGGTGCATGTAGCGCTTGCCCTCGACCGGCTCGATGGTGTCGAGGCGCTGGCCCTCGTTGAGCATACCCAGGGACAGAACGGAAAGAACCTGGGTCTGACCGCGCTGGAACAGGCCGGAACCGTGAACGAGCGGCAGGTAGTTGCCCTTGACCATGATGGGACGGATCTCATCGGCGGCACGGCCGTCAACGCGTTCGCCCGTCTCGACGACCATGCGGCGCATGGCGGTCTTCTCGAGCTTCTTGAGGTTGACCGGGATCTCACGCTCCCACTCAACGAGCTCCTCATCGGTGAACTCGGCCTTGATGGCCTCCTTGAGCTCGGCTACCTTATCCTGACGGGCCAACTTATCGGCATCGTGCAGGGCAGCGGCCATCTCGTCATAATGAGCGAAGATGCGGTCATGGACCTCCTCGTTGGGCTGATCGAGCGGGTACTCCTTCTTCTCGATCGGACCGTTGACGCGCTCCCACTCCTCGACAAACTCGAGCTGGGCATCGCAAAAGGCACCAATGGCCTCCTGACCGAACTGCATGGCGGCGAGCATGTCCTCCTCGGAGATCTCGTCGGCGCCGGCCTCGACCATGGAGATGAAGTCGCGCGTGCCGGCAAGCTCCAGATCAAGATCGGAGTTCTCGCGCTCCTCATAGGTGGGGTTGACGATGAACTCGCCGGTCTCCTTGTTGCGGCCGATGCGTACGCAGGCCAGCGGGCCCTCGAAGGGCACACCACCGAGCGTCATGGCCAGAGATGCGCCCATGGTGCAGATGACATCGATGGGGTTGATCTGATCGGCGACCAGGGAGGTTGCCACGACGTGGACCTCGTTGCGGAAACCGTCAGGGAAGGACGGACGAATCGGACGGTCGATCATACGGGCGGTAAGGGTTGCCTTGTCGCTCGGACGACCCTCGCGCTTGAGGTAGCCACCAGGGATACGGCCCACGGCGTACATCTTCTCGATGAAGTCGACGGTCAGCGGGAAGAAGTCGTAGTTCTTACGCTCCTTGGACACGACGACTGTGACGTGAGCGGTGGTGTCGCCCTGCTTGACGAGGGCGGCGCCGGTAGCCTGCTTGGCGAGCTCGCCGCTCTCCAGCGTGTAGGTCTTGCCGTACAGCTCAAAGGTTTTGCTTACAAGAGTCATTTTGCTCCTTCCCCATGCGGCCCTTCCGCATGGGCTTCTCTTGGTCGGCGGGACCCTCCCGCCGATCGGTGTAGAGGCGGCCGGTTGGCGAAGCGCCTCCTACATGAAAAAGGGGTGCCTTGCGGCACCCCCTGCATGCACAAATCCGTTACTGGATGTTGTCGCGAATGCCGAGCTTGGCGATGAGCTCACGGTACTCATTGATGTCGTTCTTCTTGATGTAGGAAAGAAGACGACGACGCTTACCGACGAGCATGAGCAGACCACGACGGGTGTGGAAGTCCTTCTGGTGGGACTTCATGTGCTCGGTCAGCTCCTTGATGCGCTCGGACAGGATTGCGACCTGAACCTTGGAGTTACCGGTGTCGTGCTCGTTGTTGCCGAACTCACGGGTAAGCTCAGCCTTGCGCTCCTTGGAAACAGTCATTGTTTCACCTTTCTTAACGGCTGCAGCACAGCCTGGATTCGCCCCGAACTGGGAACGACGCCGGTGGAGCGCTCATCCAAGTACGAGGTACTGACTTGTGTATAGTACCACACGGCAGCGCGTTTCCGCGCGAAACCCACATCTGCTAGCATCCAAGCATGAACTCGAACGCCCGCAGGCGGCAATCAAGATGCGTTGCGGCCCACACATGGGACAGCGCGAGCAAAAACGTTGCGTGCGCGGCGTCTATATCGGCTTGGACAAGCTGGCCAAACGTTAGGAAAATGAGCGCCTTAAGCCAACCAGCCGTAACGGAATCAACCGCCTCGGCTCCGGGAATCGTGGATGCGCAAGAGGAACACACCAAGCCCCCGGCAAGTGCCGAGAAACGTGACACGTCCTCATCCCCGCACGATACGCAGGCCGAATAATCGGGACGGTACCCAACATGGCTCAAAAGCTTGAAAACATAAGCGGCTACCAGCAGGTCAAGGTGCGCCGTATCGCACAGCGACAGCCATCGAAGCGCCGCCGAGGTGATCGCGTACACGAACGGATCCTCGGCATCCTCAAAAGAGCAATGGCGAGCGATCTCGACAACTGTGCTCCCCGCGCTCAGAAGCTCAAAGGCAGGCTGCGCGCCCAAAGGAGCGGCGAGCAGATCGGCTTGGGAAACGATGTCGAGCGACTTTCCCGATGCCAACAGGAGGTCGACCTCGCAGCACAGCTCGCACCGCGCCGCAAGGCGACCACCGGGCTTGCGCGCGCCCTTCGCAACAGCGCGGATCTGCCGACCACTCTCAGCCAAAAGCGTCAAGATCAAATCGGTTTCCTTGAGCTTGGTCTTGTCGAGGACGATCGCGCGCGTTCGATAGGTCCTGCTACTCATCCTCGGCAGCGTACCCGAAGCGCTGGATCTCGCGCGCATCGTCACGCCAGCCCTTCTTCACGCGCACATCGAGCCCCAGGAAAATACGCTTGCCGAACATGGTCTCAAGGTCCTTACGGGCCTCGACGCCGATACGCTTGATCATCTCGCCGCCCTTGCCCACGAGAATACCCTTCTGGCCCTCGCGCTCGACGTACACGGTAGCATGCAGCCGCAAAAGATCGCGCTTGGGCTGCTCGAACTCATCGCAGATCACACCGACGGAATGCGGGATCTCCTCGCGCGTATGGCGCAGAACTTTCTCGCGCACAAATTCGGCGACCATCATCTCGTCGGTCTCATCGGTACCCATGTTCTCGGGGAACCAGCGAGGGCCCTCGGGGAGGAAACCGGCCACAACATCCACGAACCCCTCGACATTAAAGCCCTCGGTCGAGGAGACGATGATATCGTCGTCGAACTTCACGAGCTCATGCGCGGCCTCCAGCTGCTTTTGCATCTGCTCGGGGGTGGTGAGGTCGGCCTTGGTGAGCACCAGCACCTTAGGCGCCTTGACGGCAGCCACTCGCTCGGCAACCCATGCATCGCCGCGCCCGATGGGGGCGGAGGCATCTATCACGAACGCTATGACATCCACATCGCCAAGCTCGGTCAGCGCGCTCTTGTTGAGCTCTGAACCAAGTCCGTCCTTAGGCTTATGCAGACCCGGGGTGTCGACGATAACTAGCTGGCAGTCCTCGCGGTTCACCACGGCACGCAGACGGCGACGGGTCGTTTGCGCCACAGGCGACGTAATGGCGACCTTTTTGCCATAGCAGGCATTGAGCAGCGTGGACTTGCCTGCGTTGGGGCGCCCCACGAGCGCGACGAAGCCGCTCTTGAAGCCCTCGGGGACACCGTATCCTGCAGACACAGGCGCAGGCACGAGCTCGCCGGACTCGAGCATCGCATCCAGCTCTTTATCACTCAGATCGTCGAACGGATCGAAGTCAACGGAATCGGTCATATCTATAATCCTCTCGAAAGGGCGCACCTACAGCACGCCGAGGGCATGGGCGAATACGATGAGGCCGATGGCGGCGGCCGTGAGCGAAAGTACATAGACGCTCGCGGCAGCGATGTCTTTCGCCCGCTTGGCCAGCGGATGAAGCTCTTGGGTAGCCAGGTCGACGATAGCCTCCATAGCCGTGTTGCAGAGTTCGGCAAAGATAACCAAACCGCAGCATGCGGCGATCAGACACCAAGAAATCCAGTCGAGACGCAGCAGAAAGCCCACGGCAACGGCAACAACACCCAAAGCGAGCATCACTTTGATATTGCGCTCGGTTTTAACGGCGGTGGCAAAGCCCTCCAGGGCATAACCAAAGGAACGGATAAAGGAGGGGTGGTCTTTATCGGAACCGGGAATCATGGCAAGCTCCTAGTCGTGCTGATGGTTCGTGATGGGTCCCACGTGAACGGAGGCGGGATCGTCACCACGCGATGCGGACAGCTCGCGCAGCAGGGCATCCTCTCGAGCCTCCATGACCTCAGCTTCATCATCCTCGATATGGTCGTAACCAAGCAGGTGCAGAAGGCCATGGACGAGCATGAGCCGGCACTCGTCGGCGGGCGTGTTGCCAAAACCCGGCGCCTGCTCGGAAATGACCTCGGGCGCCAAGATGATATCCCCCAACTCCACGGGCTCGCCCTCGGGGGTGCAGTCGTCATCCACGCCGTCGCACTCGAACGAGAGCACATCGGTGGTACGATCGATTCCGCGCCACGCATGGTTGAGGCCCTGCATCTCCTCGACATCCACATACGAAAGGGAAACCTCGACCGGGCGGGACACGCCCTCGGCCTGCAATACATGCTCGATAATCGCCTCGACCTCGTCTCGCTCAAGAAGCTCGACGAGCTCGGCATCGTTACTGATGAGTACGGCCATTTCCGCGCTCCTTCCGTTTCGCATCATATGCATCATACGCCTCGACGATCTGACCGACCAGCCTATGGCGCACAACATCCGTCCGGTCCAAGTGCACGAAGGCAATGTCGTCGATTCCCCTCAGCACGCGCTCCGCTTCGGCCAGACCGCTGAGTCCCCCGGGAAGATCGCGCTGGCTCGCGTCGCCGGTTATGACAAACTTCGAGTTGAATCCAAGGCGCGTCAATAGCATCTTCATCTGTCCAGGCGTGGTGTTTTGGGCCTCATCCACGATAACGAACGCATCGTTAAGCGTGCGTCCGCGCATGTAGGCCAGCGGGGCTATCTCGATGACACCGCGGTCCACCAGCTCGTGGACACGTTTTGAATCCTCAAGATCGAACAGCGCATCATAGAGAGGCCGCACATACGGATCGACCTTTTCCTCTAAAGTACCGGGAAGAAACCCGAGGTTCTCCCCCGCCTCGACGACAGGTCTGGTGAGCACGATACGACCGACATCGCGGCTGCGGAGCGCGGCGACCGCCATCGCCATCGCAAGATAGGTCTTGCCCGTACCCGCAGGCCCCAAGCAAAACGTCATAGTATGCTCGCGCACCGAGCGCAGGTATCTCCTCTGCCCCTCCGTTTTGGGACGAAGGGCCTTGCCTTTGACCATCAAGATGGTGTCATCGAGGTAGATGCCCCCATCGATGCCGCTCGACCGGCCTGAAGTTACAAGTCGATCGATATCTTCCCCACAAAGAGCCTCCCCGCGCCCGGCACGTTCGAACACCTCTGAGAACACATGGGCCAGCAATTCAACATCGCCGGGTTCTCCCGATATCTTGAGCATATCGCCACGCAGCACCAATGCAGCGCTCGTGGCGGATTCCGCCGCGCGTAAAAGACTGTCGGAAGGGCCGGCAACGAGCATTCGGTCGACACCGGCGGGAATCGAGAGGGAGACGGCAACGGAATCCAAGGCTACCCCCTAACGGCTGCGGGATCCGGGACGGGAAAGGCGGGCATGCAGAAGACCGTGCGCATCCATGGAAACGATCTCGACCGGAACGATACGCGCATGGGTCCCATCGGCAAGGTCATCGACCATGACGCGGTGGAAGCTGCCCAGCGTTCCACGGTTGCCGTATTCCAACACCGCACGCTCGCAGGTGCCGATCCTGCGCTCGGCATCGGCACGGGCGCATTCGTCGGCGACGGCACGCAATGCGGCCGATCGCTCGGCCATGACCTGAGGATCGACCTGGTTGGGGGCCTCGGCGGCGGGCGTGCCGGGACGGGCGCTGTACCTGAACACGTGCATGCGGGCAAATCTCATGCTGCGGCAAAACTCAAGGGACTGCTCGAACTCCTCGTCCGTCTCGCCCGGAAAGCCAACGATGACATCGCATGAAATGGCCGCCTCGGGCAGGACCGAGCGTATCATCTCGACCATGTGCGCGTAGTCTTCGGCAGAATACGGACGACCCATGCGCTCGAGCGTGGCGGTGCAGCCCGACTGAAGGGGAAGGTGCAGGAACGGCGCGACGCGATCGGAGCGATCGGCCATGGTCTTGATCAGGCGCCCGGAGACATCCATGGGCTCGAGCGAAGACAGGCGAACCTGCGCGATATCGGTCTTGTCATAAATCTCACACAGGAGCTCGTCGATCTCGACATGGGAATCCTCGGCATCCGCCCCGTCGTACGCCCCCAGGTTGATACCGGTAAGGACCACCTCGGGAATCCCGGCGGCGCGGGCCATGCGCACCTGATCGAGCACGGCATCCACCGGCACGGAGCGCTCCGGCCCGCGCGCCTTCCACACGATGCAGTACGTGCAGCGGTTGTTGCATCCGTCCTGGACCTTGATACCCAAACGGGAGCGCCCGAGCAGGTCGGCGAGCGCACGCGGATCATCGAGGCCGCGATCGTGCTCATAAGAGGAAACATCCATGAGCTCGGCGGCGCGGTTGGCCACATCTATCTTCGACGGCTCCGCGACGACGCGGGGCGACAGGTCCGTCAGCTCGCCCGGATGAAGGTTGACCACGCATCCCGTGACGATCACGCGCGGTTCACGCGGAAGCGCAAGCGCGTGGCGCACCGCCTTGCGCGTCTTGGCCTCCGCCTCACCGGTCACCGCACAAGTGTTGATGACCACAAGATCGGCATCCTCCTGGTCGACCAGCACAAAGCCCAGACGGACCAAATCAGCCGATATGCGATCGGACTCCACGCGGTTGACGCGGCATCCGAGATTGACAACGGAAACAAAGGGGCTTGCCACTTATCCAGGCTCCTTCTAGTCGAGAATATCGTCGATGGCATCGCGGATGCGGTCGCCGACCGTCCGCTTCTTGCCGTACTCCTCACCCATGACATCTGCATAGCGCTCCAAAAGCTCACGAGCGTCACCGGATAGCTTGGTTGGAATATCGACCAGGACACGGACGACAAGGCGCCCACGCTGGCCGCCACCGCCCAGGCGAGGCATACCGTGACCGTCGACCGAGACGGTGGAACCGTATTGGGTACCGGCGGGGATCTGAACCTCGATCTTCTCGTTTGCCATGATCCCCTCGACCGTCAACGTGCAGCCCAAAGCCGCCTGCGACATGGAGATATGGCGCTCGCACAGCAGATCGTCCCCATGGCGCTGGAAGCGATGATCATCGGCCACCTGAACGGTAACGATAAGATCGCCCGGGGCGGCACCGCGATACCCCGCCTCGCCATAGGAGGACAGACGGAGCTGACGGCCCGTGGAGACGCCGGCCGGAACCTCGACATCCAGGCGCTCGTGCATCTTGACGCGGCCCTCGCCGGAGCAAGCGGGGCACGGGTCGTCCAGCACCACGCCCTCGCCATGGCAGTCGGGACAGGGCGAGCTGGACTGCATCTGCCCGAAAATCGAGCGCTGGACGGTCGTTACGTAACCGGTGCCGTGGCAGCGGGAGCATTGATGCTCCTCGACGCCCTCGGCGTGGCCGCGGCCGGCGCAATCCTCGCATGGAGCCAGGCGATCGTAACTGATGGTCTTGGTACAGCCGCGCGCGGCCTCCTCGAGCGAGACGGTAAGGTTGATGGCCATATCGCGGCCCGCGCGCCTGCGCGCACGGTTTTGCCGGGAGTTCCCGCCTCCGGAGCCGCCGAAGAACGAGGAGAAGATATCGTCGACCCCCATGCCGCCGAAGATGTCGCTGAAGTCGACGTAGCCGCTGCCGCCGCCCACACCGTCCACCGTGCCGTAACGATCGTACATGGCGCGCTTTTGATCGTCTGAAAGAACAGAATAGGCCTCATTGAGCTCGGCAAACTGCTCATTGGCATCGGGGGCGTCGTTGCGATCGGGGTGGAGCTTGATGGCCTTCTTCCTGAACGCCTTTTTAATCGTATCGGTATCAGCGTCCCGATCGACACCAAGCACCTCGTAGTAATCCCTTTTGTCCGCCACGACCAAATTCCTCCCCATGCGCAAGTAACTGAATGCGACGCCGAGCCGAATGCCCGGCGTCAAATCTTCTACCCAATGATGTGGCTGTCAAACCCCTTTATAAGAACCGCTACATCATGGCGAAAGGAGCCAGGAACAGCGATTGGGTGCAGCTGGTGAACCATACCGACATGAGGGCGAGCAGGAAGCCGTTTGCGGCCCCGTTGAGCAGCACCTGGAGCCCGCGCCTCCACCACAATCCGCTGCGATGGAGCACATCATCGGTAACCACCATGCCGACACCCAAAACGAGCGGGATGAGGCACAGCATGAGAAATACGCCGAATACCCCGGATATGGAGGAGAAGATCAAGAACGGCAGGACGAATCCAACGAGGTAGAAGCCCGTGCGGGCGCGCCCCTCGAGCCGCTCGGCCTCCACGCGGGCACGGCCTACCAGGTCGCCGGCCTCCCCGCCATTGGTGCCCGCATTGCCCCTCGCCTTAACGCGGACGGTATCGCCATCGTGCGTACCGGCCGGGAACGATACGACGCCTTCGGCCTGCACGCGCGTACGGCCCTCGCCGCCGCACGCCGGGCACGGGTCGGCAACGACCTTGCCGGAGCCGCCGCATTCCGGGCACACCATGCGCGCCGCCCCCATGCCGAACATATCGAGGTTGACGCTGATGGAACCCGTGCCCCCGCACGTGGGACAGGTGCGGGAATGCTCGGCGGCGATGGAACCCGAACCGTGGCAGCTGTCGCACGGCTCGTAGCGCGGGTATTTCACCGCGATCTTCGCGCCGTCCTTGGCCTGCTCACGCGAAAGCTTGACCTCGACCACAACATCGGCCCCCGCCGAGGGGTTGTATGCCGAGCCGCTCCGGCGCTGCTGGGTCCCGCCAAAGGGGAAGCCACCGAAACCACCGAAGCCCCCACCGAAGGGGAACCCGCCGAAACCGCCCGGATACGAGCCGGCCGCTCCGCCGGATGCGGGGGCGCCGGCAAAGGGGTTGCCGGAGCGCATGGCATCGTAGCGAGCCCGCTTCTGATCGTCGGAAAGTACGGCGTAGGCCTCGGAGACCTCTTTGAACTTCTCCTCGGCATCCGGCGCCTTGTTGATATCGGGATGCAGCTTGCGGGCCTTTTGCTGGAAGGCCTTTTGAATATCTTTGGCACTCGCATCCTTGGAAACACCCAGGATCGCGTAGTAGTCTTTTTCGTTCATAGTTGCCATAGGTACAGGGGATCCTCCGTTGTACGCACAGTGATGACACACAAGTATATAGGAACGGGACCCCTTACTACGCTAGGTCCCAGAACAGCTCGAACAGCTCATTTCCCTCAAGCCAGCCCAGCTCGGTGGGAACAAGGCGGCCCCCAGCCGGCAGCCATCGCGCCAGCCCAAGATCGCATGCGCGCCGGCACGCTTCCTCAAGCAGTGACGCGGGGATCGCCGGGACACTTGCGCGCAGCAGGTCCTCGGAAGCGCCGCACGTCATGCGAAAGGCGAGCATAAGGTCCTCGGCCGCGGCCTCGCGCGCCGTCATGAACTCGATATCGCGCAGTCCCCCGTCATCATCCGCCTGCACATAGCGCACGCGGGCCGCCTCCTGCGGAACATCGATGCAAAGATAATCCCGCGCCTCGCCGGCATCCAGCATACCGGCTGCCGCGCGACCGATACCCAGATAGCTCTTACCGGTCCAGTACGCGATATTGTGCCGGCAGGCGTGCCCGGGCCGCGCGTAGCTCGCAACCTCATACGGTTCGTATCCGTGCGACATGAGGATACTGCGCGCCGCTTCCATGCAATCGGCCTGGCAGTCCTCATCGGGAACGGCAACGCTCCCGTCCTCGACACGCCTATAGAGCGCCGTCCCCTCCTCAAGCTGCAAAGGATAGACCGACACATGGTCGGGACCGGCAGCCAACAAGTCCCACAAAGAGGAACGAAACGTATCGACGGTCTGGCCGGGGAGGCCGCACATCAAGTCGCACGACACGGCCAGGCCGGCATTACGCGCCGAACGGGCCGCGCAAAGCGCCTGCTCACGCGAGTGAATACGCCCGATAGCACGCAGCTCTCCCGGCTGGAGCGACTGGACGCCCAAGGAGATGCGCGTCACCCCGGCGCCGGCAAGGCCGTATGCAAGTGCAGCGTCGAAAGACTCGGGATTCGCCTCGCACGTGAATTCCACGGGAGCGCAATACGAGAGCACCCGGGCGGCAAGGTCCACAAGGCGGCCGCCCAAAAGCGACGGGGTCCCCCCGCCGATATAGACGGTCTCGACGCCCTCGAGGGCACCTTGGCGCCCAAAGTGCTCGATGCGTCTCTCCAGGCGGTCGAGATAGGCAGAGATCGCCCCCTCAAGATCGCACGCAGGGTACGCACGAGTCTCGAAATCGCAATAGGCGCAACGGGCACGGCAGAACGGGACATGCAGGTACAGCGCGGCTATGCTCATACGAACGCTTCCATCTCATCGATGAGCGCCATGAACTCCTCGTACGAGGTGCACTGGACCACGCGGCAGCGCCAGGCGGCGGCATGGGGCATGCCCTTGAGGTACCACGAGGCGAACGAGCGCGCACGCGCCATAAACGGCTGGGTTTGATGCAGAAGGGTCAAATGCTCACGGAGGGCCTCGAGGCGCTCCATATCGGAACGCTCGGGCACCGGCACGCCATGCAACGCAAGGTCGCGGGCATCCCCGAAGATCCAAGGGTTGCCGTAGATGCCTCGGGCGATGAAGACGGCCTCGGCTCCCGTGGTCCGCAAGCGCTCGACGGCCTGCCGGGCGCTCAGAACATCGCCCGAGCCGATAACGGGCACCTCGACTCGCCGTGCCACCGCATCGACCACCGACCAATCGGCGGCACCCGCGTACAGCTGGCTTGCGGTGCGCCCGTGGACGGCGATGGCGGCAGCACCCGCCTGCTCCATGCGGCAGGCGAAATCCGGCGCCGTGCAGTCCCCTCCGCCAAAACCCTTGCGGATCTTCACGGTCACCGGCACCCGCGCGTGATCCACACACGTGCGAACGATATCCTCGGCACGGTCGGGCGTCTCCATGAGCGCCGAACCCTCGCCCTTCTTGATGACCTTGCGCGCGGGACAGGCCATGTTGATATCGATAAGGGTGAGCTTATCGCCCACGCGGTCCTGCACCGCCTCGACAGCGCCCGCGAACTGCTCTGGCTTGGTGCCGAACAGTTGCACGCAGATCTGCGGCTCCTCGGGCTCCGGGTCCACCAGCACCCAGGTCTTGGCGCTCTCGTAGGCCAGGCCGGCAACGCTTACCATCTCGGTGAACGCGGTCCGGGCTCCTCTACGGCGGCACATGATTCGATAGGCCGCATCGGTGACGCCGGCCATGGGCGCCATCAAAAACGGCTGCGCGCCGTAGCGGGCGCGCAGCTGGGCCACTGCATCGGTTTGATTCATGGGCTATTCGTCAACCTTCAAGATCGCCATGAACGCCTCCTGCGGCACCTCTACGGAGCCGATCGCCTTCATGCGCTTCTTGCCTTCCTTCTGCTTTTCGAGCAGCTTGCGCTTACGCGAGATGTCGCCGCCGTAGCACTTGGCCAAAACGTCCTTGCGGCGAGCCTTGACCGTGGTACGGGCGATGATCTTGTTGCCGATAGCGCCCTGGATGGGCACCTCGAACAGCTGGCGCGGAATGATGTCCTTGAGCTTGTCGCACAGGCTGCGGGCCAGCGCATACGCCTTGTCCTTGTGCACGATGAACGACAGGGCGTCCACCTCGTCGCCGGCAAGCAGGATATCGAGCTTGACCAGCTCGCTGGGCCGGTAGTCCGAGAACTCGTAATCCAGCGAAGCGTAGCCCTTGGTGCGGCTCTTGAGCTGATCGAAGAAGTCGAGGATGAGCTCGGCCAGCGGGATATCGAAGTGCATCTCCACGGACTTTTGTGACAGGTGGATCATATCGGTGGTGATACCGCGGTGCTCGATGGCGAGCTGCATGACCGCACCGGTGAACTCGGGTGGCGTGATGATCTTGGCCTTGAGGAACGGCTCCTCGATATGCTCGATGCGCGTGACGTCGGGCAGATCCTGGGGGCTGCGGACCTCGAGCATGGTCCCATCGGTTTTGAAGACGTGGTAGTCGACCGAGGGGCTCGTGGCGATGAGGTCGAGATTGAATTCGCGCTCCAAGCGCTCCTTCACGACCTCCATGTGCAGCAGGCCCAGGAAGCCGACGCGGAACCCAAAACCCAATGCCACGGAGGTCTCGGGCATCCAGGTGAGCGACGGGTCGTTGACATGGAGCTTCTCGAGCGCGTCGCGCAGGTTCTCATAATCGGCATTGTCGATCGGGAACAAGCCGGTGTAGACCATCGGCTTGGCCTCGCGATAGCCCGGAAGGGGCTCGAGACAGGGGTCGTTCGTCATGGTGAGGGTGTCGCCCACGTGAACGGCCTCGGGATCCTTGAGACCCGTGACCACGAATCCGACCTCGCCCACCGTGAGGGCATCGACCGGCGTCTCGGCCGGGCGCTTGACGCCCACGCCGTCCACCAGGAAGTCCTCGCCGCCCTGCATCATGTGCAGGTGATCACCTTTTTTGATGGCGCCGTCGAACACGCGGACCGTGGCCACCACGCCGCGGTATTCATCGAAATACGAATCGAGGATGAGGGCCTTGAGTTGCCCGTCGGCGTTGCCCTGGGGCGGCGAGATCAGGAACACGATGGCCTCGAGCAAGTCGTGGATGCCCTCGCCGGTCTTGCCCGAAACGCAGACCGCATCGTCGGCCGGGATGGCAAGGTCGTCCTCGATCTCGGTCTTGCAGCGGTCGGGGTCGGCAGAGGGCAGGTCGATCTTGTTGATAGCCGGCACGATGTCCAGGTCGGCATTCATGGCCAGGCTGGCGTTGGAGACGGTCTGCGCCTCGACGCCCTGCGTGGCATCGACGACCAAGACGGCACCCTCGCAGGCGGCCAGAGAACGCGAGACCTCGTAGGTGAAGTCGACGTGGCCCGGCGTGTCGATCAGATTGAACTGGTAGGTCTCGCCATCGTCCGCGTCGTACATGACGCGCACGGCGTTCGACTTGATGGTGATGCCGCGCTCGCGCTCGATATCCATGGTATCGAGCAGCTGCTGCTCCATATCGCGCTCCTGCACAGTGCGCGTGAGCTCGAGGATGCGGTCGGAGATCGTGGACTTGCCGTGGTCGATGTGCGCAACGATTGAGAAGTTGCGGATATGGGAGGTATCGAAAGTAGTCATGTTATCCATCTAATCGAAACGAATACGCGATAATCAACAGCTATACGGTATCAGAGTTGCCCGGCTTCGAGGAGCAGCTGCTTGGCATGTTCGACGGAAGCCTCCGAGGTATCGCCCGAAAGCAGGCGAGAGATCTCGCGCACGCGATCGTTGCCGGCAACGCGCGTGAGCAGCGTCTCGGGCACGTCACCCGAGGTCTTGCTCACCACATAGTGCACGGAGGCCTGAACCGCAACCTGCGCCAAATGCGTAACCACGATAACCTGGTGCGTTTGCGCCAGATCGGCAAGGACGGCGGCCAGGCTGCGGGCGGTAGCCCCGCCCACGCCGGCATCGACCTCGTCGAACACGAGCGTGTCGACCCCATCGGCATCGCCCATAACGACCTTCACGGCAAGCATGACACGCGACAGCTCACCGCCTGAGGCTATGCGGCGCAGCGGGCGCGGCGTGAGCCCGGGTGCGCTGCGGTACAAAAGCTCGCACTCGCACGGTCCCCGGTCGGTCCATTTTGCCCGGGGCAGCTCCTTGGCCTGCCAGACGAGCTCGGCGCGCCCCATCTCAAGACGGGCCATCTGCTTGGCGACCTCGCGGCAAAACTTGGGGGCCGCGGCGTTGCGACGCCGGGTGAGCTCCCGTGCGGTCTCGGCAAGGGCCGCCTCGGCCTCATCGCGCTTCTCGCGAGCGCGGCGCACACCGGCCTCGGCATTGTCCACCAGCCCCAAAAGCTCCTGCGCCTCGTCACGGGCGGCGAAAACGTCCTCCATGCGGGGACCCCATTGCCTCAGGAGTCCCTTGATCTGGGCATAGCGTTCCTGCAAGCGCGCGAGCTCTTCGGGGTCGAACTCGATGTCCTCCCGGTACCGCACGAGCTCGGACGCCGCGTCCTCAATCGCAATGGCGGCGGAGGAGAGCTGGTCGGCAAGGTCGGAGAGCTTCGAATCGACGCGTCCCATGCGTGCAAGCTCCGCGATGGCGCAGTTGAGCGAATCGAGCGTGGCCCCCTCCCCCGAAAGCGCCTCGGAGGCCTCGTGGGCGGTGGCAGCCAGAGCCTCGGCATGCTCGGCACGGGGCAGCACCTCTTCGAGCTGTTCGAACTCACCTGGGGCGGGATCCACATCTTGGATGCGGTCCAAGGTGAAACGCGCCTCCTCGAGCTTCGCCCCCTGAGTCCTGCTCGCAGCCTCAACACGCTCGAGCTCGCGCTGCGCCGCACGGGCGCGAGACAATAGCTCGCGATACTCATTGAGAACCGAGGCAACGGGGCTGCCGGCCCAGGCGTCAACCATATCGACATGGTGGGCGGCGTCCAAAAGGCGCTGGTGTTCATGCTGGCCACACAGGTCGATGCAGGGTCGCACGAGGTCGGCTTGCTCGCGAACGCTCGCCATGGCCCCGTCGATGCGCACGCGCGTACGACCGTCGGAACCGATCCTGCGCTCAACCGTCAGACCCTCGGTATCGTGCGGCTCCCTGAAGATCCTGCCCGAAACGAGGGCACCCTGAGCACCCTCGCGCACGGCAGAGAGGTCGGCCCGCTCGCCCATAAGCAATTTGAGGGCGGAGAGCAGCGCGGTTTTACCCGAGCCCGTCTCACCCGTGAGAACCGTCATGCCGGGACCGGGAACCAGGTCCGCCTCGCGGATAAGCGCGATATTCTCTACATGGATTTCATCGATCATCGCGCACTCCATAAAAGACGCGGGACACGGAATTATAAAAGCTCTCGGGGCCGTAATCGAGCAGGAGGATATCGGCCGGACCGCGCCGGACGGTGACCGCCTCGATCTCACCCGGGCAGGTTAAGAACTGACCGTCGACCGCGATCGCGGGAACGCTCGGACGGTCCTTGGAAAGCACGAGCTCGATCACATCGGAGGGCGCGGTGAGGAATGCGCGCGCCTGGATGGTATGCGGCGCGATGGGCACGCAGACCATGCCGGTGAACTCGGGGTTGACGATGGGGCCGCCCGCCGAGAGCGCATACCCGGTAGAACCGGTGGCGGTGGACACCACAACGCCGTCCCCGCGGAGACGATCGATTTGGTGGCCCGAGACCGACATATCGAATTCGACCATATCCGACAAGGGCCCGCGCGTGAGGGCGAGGTCATTCAAGGCGAAGGCACGGGTGGCCGTCTCCGCGCCCCACTCGTCAACGGAACGCGCCTCGCAGTCGAGCGTGGCGCGGCGGCTCACGTGCAGCTCGCCGGCAAGGGCATCTGCCACAACCGAAAGGACGTTGGTCTCCTCGGGACTCGCGGCAGTGAGAAATCCCAGATGGCCGTAGCTCAAGCCCAAGATGGGTATCTCACGGTGCTCGACGATGTGCGCGGCACGCAGCAGCGTGCCGTCCCCGCCGAGCGAGATACACAGGTCGCTGCCATCGATGTCGGGCTCGCCCACCGCTGGCATGCGCTGATCGGCGGCCCAGCTCACCTCGAAGCCCTGGCGCGTCAGCCACAGCTCGAGCGTAAGGGCGCTCTCCACGGCCTCCTGTTTATAAAAGTTTGGTACGAGAAATACCTTCACGACCGAGCCACCTCTTCAACCACGCGTTGTGCGGACGAGATCACGTCTTCCACAGCCGGCGCATCCGCGGCATACGCGCCGCGCCCGCCCAGCAAAAAGAACTCATGGTTACCCTTATGCCCGGAGATGGGGGAAGCACACACGAAAAGAGGACGAAGCCCCGCCTCATCGAACGCCCGAATGGTAGCCACAAGGGTTGAGAGCCACACCGCCGGGTCGCGTACGATGCCACCCTCCTCGACCTGATGCGCATCGGCCTCGAATTGAGGCTTCACCAAGGTGAGGAAGCGACCGTTCCCATCCAAAATATCCAGCACCGCGGGAAGAACGGTGCGAACGCTTGTGAACGAAACGTCGCACACGGCGAGCTGACAGCAGTTCGAGCGGCCCATGCCGGGGACATCAACGATATTGGTGCGTTCCAAAAGCGTCACGCGCTCGTCTTGGCGCAACGACCAATCGAACTGGGCGCGCCCGACATCGACGGAAAGCACGCTGCGGGCGCCACGCTTGAGCAGGCAGTCGGTGAACCCGCCCGTGGAGCACCCGACATCGAGACAATCCAGGCCGGCGGGATCGACCGCGCACGCATCGAGCGCGCCGGCCAGCTTAAGGCCACCGCGGCCCACATAGGGAATCCGACCCTTTACATGCAGCTCGATTCCCGGCTTGACCATCATGCCGGGAGAGCTCAGCCGGTTGCCGCCCGAGGACACCAGACCGGCCATCAATGTGCGCAGGGCATCCGCGCGATTGTCGCAGATGCCCTGGGAAATCAATTCATCGTCAAGACGAACACGCGCCATGCATGCTCCTATTCAGCGGTGGAACCGTCGGAAGCGCTTTGGCCGGAATCATCCCGACGCGCTTGAGCGGCAGCCTCTTCTTGCTCATCGAGCATGTCGGCTTCACGCGGGGACAGCTCGAAGGAATCGACCATGTCGACCGCTCGAGAACCCAATTTGATGGCCTCATCGAACAAGTCGAGACTACGCTCGAGAGATGTGTCTTTAGAACGCACGGCAGACACGATCTCATCGAGACGCGCGGTGATTTCATCGAAATTACGAGGGGAGCCTTCGGCCATGCCTACTCCTCATCGTAATAGGAGAAACCGTACCCGTAGCCGTGATCCTCTTCCGCAACGGGATCGTCCTCAAGCTCGGGCTCATCGCAAGCAGGCTCATAGCGCTTGCGGCCGGGGTCCATCTCGAACCACAGCGCGGCGATACAGGCGGCCTCGCAATCGTCTGCGGTAACCGTGCAACCGCTGTGCTTGAGTGACGGCAGGACCTGCTCGCGGGCGATGCGTCCAAGCACGCCGTTGACGAATCGGGCGGACTCATCGGTGCCGTAAGCCTTGGCGACCTCGACGGCCTCGTTGATGACTACAGCGGTATCGAGCGGGTCGTCGGCAAGGAAGCGCAGCTCGTACACGGCAAGACGCAGCAGGTTGCGATCGGCGCCCGGCATGCGGTCGAGCTTCCAGTTGGAGGAGACGGCGCGCAAGGCGGAATCGATGCGATCGCGGTTGGCGTAGACGCCGCGCGCGAGCTCCACCGCGTAATCGCTCAAGGGCCCCTTGGAAACCAAGAAATCGCCGGCGAGCACGGCATCTACGCTGACATCGCGCATCTCAGCCTGAAATAGAATTTGAAGCGCTTGGCTACGGGCAAGCGTGCGCCCGCGATTAACCTTTAAGCTCACGCGTTACTCCTTGGGAAATACGAGACTGTCGATGCAGACGTTCACGGATTCGACCTCGACGCCGACCTGGGCATCGATAGCGGTCTGGACAGCCTCGCGGACAGACTCGGCAAGCTTTTTGAAGGGATAGCCGAAGAACACGGTAAGGTGGACGGTCAGACGAAGCCTGTCGTCGACAACCTCCGCTTCGACATCCTCCTCGACGCTCGTGGACTTTGCGGAAAACATCGAAACCAGGTTGGTGGCGAGGTCCTTGATGCCCACGGACGCAACGCCCTCGACATCCTCGACAGCGCGACTCACGATAGCGGCCAGAACCTCTGGCGCGATACCGATGCCGGCGATAGTGATCTCTTGAGACATGTTCACTCCTTATAACCAGCGAACGCGAGATACGTACGATCTATCCTTGTAAGTGTACAACACGAGAGCCGTCCAAACACGACCTCGACAAAAAACGGGACGGGGTAATCCCCCGCCCCGCAGCGGATGCTCTATGCGGCACCTAAGTGAAGCCTAGACACGCTGGACGAACTCGCCGGTACGGGTGTCGACCTTGACGCGCTCGCCCTCGTTGAGGTACATGGGGACCATGATCTGGGCACCGGTATCGATGGTTGCGGGCTTGGTGGCACCCTGAACGGTGTTGCCCTTGGCGCCCGGAACGGTCTCGACGATCTCGGCCTCGATGAACATGGGCGGGGTGACGCCCATCAGGTCATCGTCGGCATACTGCAGCAGGCAGGTGTCGTTCTCGCGCAGCCACTTGGCGTTGTCGCCGATGAAGTCGGCGGGGACGGGCAGCTGCTCATAGGACTCCATGTCCATGAAGTAGTAATCGGCCCCATCGTTGTACAGGTACTGCATCTCCTTGGTGGTAAGGGTGACGCTCTCGAACTTGGTGCCGGCGTTTACGGTGTTGTCGAGCACGCGGCCGCTCTTGAGATCGCGAACCTTGTAACGGACGAATGCGCCGCCCTTGCCGGGCTTGACGTGTTGGAACTCGACGAGGGTGCAGACCTTATCCTTGATCTTGAGGCCGATGCCGTTCTTGAAGTCGGCGGTGGTGATGGTAGCCATGACTTGCCTTTCTACCTGATAGCGCGAAATCGAATCGCGCTTAAATACTCAACGTTCGCATTATACTCGCATTGCCCGCATCCGTGGATTAAAACCGCAAGGCGCACGCCATCTTCAGCAACGGCACCCTAGCAGTCGATGACGACCAACTCGTGCGAAGACCGGGTGAACGGCTCGTAACCATCCTCGGTGACCACGCCGTAATCCTCCAGGCGCACACCGCCCTTGCCGGGAAGATACACGCCGGGCTCCATGGTGATGACGGCGCCGGCGGGGATCTCCACGCAGGAACGGTTGAAATTGGGCTGCTCGTGGATGTCGATTCCGACCCCGTGACCCAAACCGTGGTTGTAATAGTCGCCAAAGCCGGCATCGCCGATGACCTTGCGGGACAGCTCGTAGATGTCGTTGCCGTTCACGCCGGCGTGGACTGCGGCCGCACATTCCTCATGGGTTCGGCGGACCAGGTCGTACAGATCGACCTGCCACTGCTCGGGCTCGCCCAAAACAACCGTACGGGTCATATCGGAACGGTAATCGCCCAGCCCCGCACCGTAATCGAGAAGCACGAAATCGCCCTTCTGGACCACGCGGTCGCTCGGGACGGCATGGGGGTTTGCGGTGTTGGGGCCGGAAGCCACGATGGAACCGAAGGCCAGGGAATCCGCACCGTGGGAGAACATGAAGTTCTCGAGCTCGTTGCGGATCTCCTTCTCGGTCTGGCCGGGCTTGATGAACTCGCACATATGGGCGAAGGCGGCATCCGTGATCGCCTGCGCACGGCGCATGAGCGCGACCTCCTCCCCGTCCTTCACGGCGCGCATGTTCTGGATATCGTGATGCATGAGGGGCATATCGGCGCAGATGGAGCGCTTTGCCAGTTCGACCTTGACGTCGTTATAGAAGCCCACCTGCATGTCATCCTCGACGGCCATGACGCGGCATTTGCCCTCCAGGGCGCGCTGGGCAACCCAGCCCGGAATAGAGCCGTTGTCCATGTCGAGCTTCCAGGGGGAATCCGCAGGGAGATGCTCCTCGAAGCTATTGAAATAACGCGAGTCCGTGTGCAGGAAGCAATCCGCAGCCGTGATGAAAGCCGCATGCGGGAACTCATAGGTGTAATCGAATACGCCCTGCGCGCCCGTGAGCCACCTCAGATTGGCTTCGTCACGCACGACCACGGCATCGTAGCCGCGTTCGTCCATCATGGCGCGCACGCGGGCGATGCGACCCTTGGGACCGTTTTCGAATTGAGACATTTCGGACTCCCTTCAACAAGATTATTCGGCGAGCAGCTCCGCGCGAGAAGCCAGGTAGGCGGTCGCGTGACGCATGAGGACCTCATCGTCGACCGAGGTTAGGCGAATCGTGCCGGGGTATTTGGGCAGCGAGAGCAGGAACCTGTTGGCATGGCGGAACCGCTCGGCCTTGATGGCCTCGACGAGAGCCTTGGGATCGAGCTCGAAACCGAGTTCATCGATACCGAGCTCATCGAAGCGGTCATCCTGCGCGAAGACGTCCTCGATCGAAAAATCAAGCACCTCATGTGCAACACGCGCCTCGAAGCGCATGCCCTCGGCAAGCAGCCGGTACTCGGGAATATCATCGCCCAGGCACGAACGCAGCGCTCGAGCCGTAACCTTACCGTACATAAGCGACTGACGCGTAGATGGACTCACCGATTTAACAATATCGAGCCGTGAGGACTGGACGGCGCATAGGGCATCGGTGAAGGCCGAGGCGCTCCCCTGTCGGATGGCGGCGACGGCGGATTCGCAACCTTCCCAACATCTTCGACTCTCGGAGAGATAGGCGGCGACGATCTTAACGTACCCCAAGCCGTTTTGCTCGATGGGGGCATCGAGGACAAAATCGAGATCGCACACGCAAAGAGCCAGATGCGGCTTGAGGGAGATCTCGGGCATGCCCGAGGTGGAACTCAGACTCGGCATCTCGGTGCAGACGCTCACCATGGCATCGAGCGATGTGGGTATGGCCGCACATGCCACGCCGTCGCACCACATGCGGGCGGCAAACGAGCACAAGCCGATGAGCGAGGAGTCGCCAAGGGCAACCAGAAGGTCTTCGGAAGTGATATCCGCGCCATCGAGCGCAGCCAACACGGGATCCACCGACGAGAACAGGGAAAGGTCCGTCGCCGAGTCGACAACATGGCGGCTCACCCTGAAGCCGGAATCTATCAGGGCGCGCTCGACGGATTCGACCCGATCGGCAGGCTCGGAACCATCGAACACGAGCAGCGAGCGCTGCGGCCGCGCAACGACACCGGAAAACAGGCGCGGAAGCTCATCGAAAGCTCCCGAGCCGACACGATAGTCCGTGCTGCGCGGACCAAAGTTCATGAGCTGTCGGCGAATCGTCATAACAAACCACGCTCCAATAGCAATTCGGCACATCGATAGGAAACATCCGTAAACGACTTGCCCCTGATATCAACGGTCAGATCGGCGGCCTGCCGGTACAGCGGTCTGCGATGCTCGAGCAGACGCGCGGCGTGATCGGCGGATCGAAAATCAGGACGCGTATCGGAACGACGGATCTGGCGGAGCGAGTCGTCGATGTCGCCATCAAGGTACACGCAGTACCCCATCTCGTGCATCAGCGAAATGTTCCGCGGGGTCTCGACGATACCGCCCCCGCAGGAAACCAAAAGGCTGCGCTCCTTGCGGAGGCCCTCCAACACATCGGTCTCCTGGAGCCTGAACGACTCCTCGCCCTGTTGCTCAAACAGCTCGGTGACGCTCAGGCCGCTCTTGCGCTCCACCAATCGGTCGGTATCGACGAAACGGCGATGGAACATATGACCAAGATTGCGGGCCAGGGTCGATTTACCGGCGCCGAGAAACCCCACGAAGAAGATGTGGTCGCATCCTCGCTTGACCAGGTCGGTCATAGCGCGTCACGCCTCGCACTCAAGGTCGCGCAGGGCGCGGCGCTCGAAGATGCGGAAGATCTGGGTGTACCACAGGTCGACCGTGGTCTGCGGCTTGACCAAAATGGTATCGACACCGGCAAGGTTACCGGCCCATACATCGGTATAGAGCTGGTCGCCGATCAAAACAGCCTGCTCGCGCTCGACTCCGAGGCGTTTGAGCGCCGAACGCACCGCAAAGGGAGCCGGCTTCATGGCATGGCTGATGGCCTGAAGACCGAGCTCCCCGGCCGATCGCATAACCTGGTCCCGGTGCCAGTTGTTGGAGACCAAGCAGAGCTTGAAGCCCATACGGCGCGCCTCATCCAGCCAAGCGGCAACCTCAAAGGGCGCATGGTCGGCATCGCGCGGCACGAGGGTGTTGTCGCGATCGAGGAGGATCGCACACTTGCCCTGGGCTTTCAGATCCGAAAGGTCGATACAATCAACCGAGGCAACATATCGCTTAGGAGAAAAGATTCTCATATCAGCTGTGCTCCTTAATCACCTGGAGATGCTGTTCGTGCGTCTGGGAGAATCGCTCCGTATCAGACGTGATGAAGAAATACAGATAATCGGTGTCCGCGGGCTCAAGCGCCGCTTTGATGGACTCTGTCGAGGGGGCGCAGATGGGCGTGGGCGGAAGAGACGGGTTGAGATAGGTGTTGTACGGACTCTCTTTTTTGAGGTCCTCCGCCGTGACCTCGCCACCCGTGACATACATCATCGTGGCATCGCTCTGCAGCGGCATGCCCTGATGCATGCGATTGAAGAACACAGAGGAGACCTTGTAGCGCTGGGCATCGGTGATAGCCTCCCGCTCGATAACCGAAGCCAGGGTGAGAAGCTGGTAATCGCTCAGGTCGACGCCGTAGCGATCCTTCAGGACCGCTCGACGCGCACTGAAATCGAACGCATCCCAGACCTCCGTTTTGAACTGATCGAGCATCGCTCGAATAATCTGGTCGCTCGTGGGCGTATCGGCGAAGTGATACGTTTTGGGAAACAGGAAGCCCTCGAGGGAATCCGAAGCGGCCTGCTGGAGGAAGGGATAGTCCTCGACATATGATGAGGCGCGGGCGGCATCGATGAAGTCCTGTGCGGGAATGCCAAAAGTCTGCTCCACGATGGCGGCGGTCTGCGAGACGGTCTTGCCCTCGGGAACCATGAGCTTCCCGGTATCCAGGTTGGGGCCCTCCACCAGCTGCCTTACGACCTTAAGCGGATCCTGCAGCGTTTCGAATCGATAATCACCGGGTTTGAGCGACATCTCGGCATTGAGTTTCTTAACCGCGGCGTAATAGTCGCCGGGATCCTCAATCACATGCTTCTCGGACAGGATGGAGGCGATGGTATCGCCCGATGCGCCGCCTGGAATGGTGAGCGTAACCTCCTGCCCGGCTTCGACGTGAGCAGAAGGTCCCCGTTCCCCCAAAAACAGGGGAAATGCGAAGCGCACGATTGCGAAAACGGAGATTGCGACGATCACGACGGCGATGACCACGGGAAGTACAGAACGCTTCCTCGCGCGCCGGGGCCGTGCACAGGGCGAGCCGGCAGCGGCCGCGGTACGTTGGGGGCGGACATAGGCCCCGCTCGAGGGCCTCGACGTAGATCGGGGGCGGGAAGGTTGCGGCCTGCGGATGGGCGCAGCCTGGCGCACGGGCCTGCGTCCGGGCCCGTGACCGGTTGGGTGATTATTCGCCATGCTGGTTTTCCTCCTTGCGCGCATCGAGCCAGACCTGCAGGAACAGAGAAGCTGAAATCATATCGACCTTACCGCGCATCTGCTTTTCATTGAGACCCTGCTCACGGAGGATGCGCTTGGCCTCACGGGAGCTCAGGCGCTCATCGACAAACTCAACAGGAAGACCCGTCCGGGCACCGATCTTCACAGCGATGGCGCGAATACGCTCGGCCTGGGTCCCCTCTTCGCCCGCCATCGTCTGCGGCAGCCCGCAGACGATGATATCGGGCTCATGGTCTTCCAAGATATAACGGAAGCTACGGGACACCTGCTCGACCTCGGCGGCGGGCAATACCTTGAGCGGTATGGCAACGCTTCCCGTACGGTCCGAGACGGCGATGCCGGTACGCGCGCCACCGATGTCAAGAGCAAGTGCGATCATGGTGCCTAAGCCCCCAGCTGCTCACGAGCGGCAGCCAAAGCCGCGGCCACACCCTCGGAATCCTTGCCACCGGCCTGCGCCATGTTGGGACGACCGCCCCCGCGCCCATCGACACACGGGACGATGGCCTTGATGACGTTGCCCGCATGGAAGCCGGCGGAAACGGCCTCGTCGGTGGCCGCGGCCAAAAGCGCGGGCGTGCCCTTCTCGGTCACGGTGGCGAGCACGCACGCAACCGGCCCGGCGATCTTCTCGCGGACGGTGTCCCACGCGTTGCGCAGGTCCGCGGCCTCAAGGCCGGGAAGCTCGGCCGTGACAAGCTTATAGCCATCGATCTCGACGGCATCGTTGATTGCGGCGGAGATGGCGTCGGACGAGCCGCCGGTCAAGGCGGCCTTGAGCTTGCTGGCGGTATCGCGCAGCTCGGCCTGGAGTGCGGATACGCGAGCAGGGACCTCCTCGGTGCGGCACTTGAGCGACGAGGCGGCCTGGTCGACCAGCGCGGCGCGCCCCTCAAGGTAGGCGATGGCGCCCACGGAGGTCACGGCCTCGATACGACGGACGTTGGAGCCCGTGGAGGACTCGGACGTGATCTTGAACAATCCGAGCTCAGCGGTATTGCGGGCATGTGTACCGCCGCACAGCTCACGGGAAACCAGCTGGTCGCCCATGCCGGCCGAGACGACGCGGACGACATCGCCGTACTTCTCGCCGAACAGAGCGACGGCGCCGGAAGCCTTGGCTTCCTCGATGCCCATGACCTGGGTATCGACGGGAAGCGCGGCGAAGATCCAGGAGTTCACGAGTTCCTCGATCCGAGACAGCTGCTCGGTGGTGAGAGCCTCGAAGTGCGTGAAGTCAAAGCGCAGATGCATGGGGGCGACGAGCGAACCGGCCTGGTTAACGTGGTCGCCAAGAACCTGCTTGAGCGCGGCATCGAGCAGGTGTGTCGCGGTGTGGTTGCGGCGGAGCAGCTCACGGCGCTTGTGGTCGACGCGGGCCAGGAGGACATCGCCCTCAGAAAGCGAACCCTCCTCAACGCTTGCCACGTGTGCATACAGGCCGTTGTGACCCTTGGTGTCCAGCACGCGAACCATGGTGCCCTCGGCGCTGAGCATGCCGGCGTCGCCGGCCTGGCCGCCCATCTCGGCGTAGAACGGCGTGCGGTCGAGCACGACCTCGACGTTGCTGCCGGCGAGAGCGGATGCCACGCGCTCGCCGTTGCAGACGATAGCGAGCACGCGAGCACCCTCGAGCTGATCATCCTCGTAACCGCAGAACTCGGTCGCGGCGATCTGATCGGAAAGCTCGGTCCACACATCGTTGAACGAACCCCACGCATCGCCCTTGGCATTGGCGCGGGCGCGGGCCTTCTGCTCGGACATGCAGGACTCGAATCCCTCCATATCCACACCGTGACCGGCGGTACCGGCGATCTCGACCGTCAGATCGATTGGGAAGCCGAACGTATCATGTAGCTTGAAGGCGACGTCACCGGACAGCACGGCACCATCGGCAAGCCCGGCAAGAGCCTCGTCGAGGTACACGCGGCCGTTCTCGAGCGTTGTGGAGAAGCGCTCCTCCTCGGCGGAGACGATGCCCTTGACCAGAGCGGCATTGCGGAGCAGCTCGGGATACGCTTCGCCCATGAGGCGGTTGACCTCGTCGATGAACTGGGTGAGGAACGCGCCCTCGATACCCAACAGGCGTCCATGGAACACGGCGCGACGCAGCAGGCGGCGAAGCACGTACTCGCGGCCCTCGTTACCCGGCAGGACGCCATCGGAGATCAGGAAGTCGACGGCGCGAGCGTGGTCGGCGATGATGCGCAGCGAACGGGATGCACCGGTGTAGTCGTCGGCAACGTAGCTCTTGCCGGAGATCTTCTCACCCAGAGCGATAAGGTGCTGCATGAGATCGCCATCGTAGTTGGAGCTCTTGTGCTGCATGATGGCGGCCATGCGCTCCAGGCCCATACCGGTATCCAGGTTGCGATGGGGCAGCTCGGGCATGGAGCCGTCCTCCTGGCGATCGAACTGGGTGAAAACAAGGTTCCAGAACTCAAGGAAACGGTCGCAATCGCAGCCGGGGGCGCAATCGGCGCATCCGCAGCCCACCTCTTCGCCCTGATCGAAGTAGATCTCGGAGCACGGGCCGCACGGGCCGGTGGGGCCTGCGGCCCAGAAGTTGTCGTCCTCGCCCAGGCGGGAAATATGATCCTCGGCTACACCCAGCTTGCGCCAGATGTCGTGCGACTCGTCATCATCGGTGAAAACGGTGAAATACAGACGATCGAGCGGGAGCTTGAAGACCTCGGTGATGAGCTCGAAGGCCCAGGCGCACGCCTGCTCCTTGGAAACGCCGCCGAAGGAGAAGTCGCCGAGCATCTCGAAGAAGGAGAGGTGGCGGCCGTCCTGTCCGATATCGTCGATATCGTTGGTGCGCACGCACTTCTGGCACGAGGTGGCACCGATCTCCTTCATGGTCTTCTTGCCCTGGTAGAACTCCTTAAACTGGTTCATGCCGGCATTGGCCAGAAGCAGGGAGGGGTCATCGGGGACCAGCGAGGAGCTGGGATAGAGCTTGCAGCCCTTGTCCTCGAAAAACTTGAGGAACGCCGAACGGATCTCGGCGGTAGTCATTGTGGGATAGTCAGCGGTCATGCGCGAACTCCTGTGATGCGTCACTGCCCCTCGATATGGGGCGCCCATTCAAACGCTCACAATTTTACTACGAGAGCAGGCTATCAAAGCCCACGAAGCGCGGACCGCCAAAAGGCGCACATCAGCTCGAGGCGTCGGACCGATCATCCACGGACGCATCCTTTGGTCCCATGGGGCTCTCCCCCACGCCGAACTGCTGGAGTCCTGCAATCTTGGCCCAAGGATTATCCAGCTCAGGTTTTGGTGCGGCGACGGCATCGGGCAACGCATCGGTATCCAGAAGTTCCGAGTCCGCCGCGAATTTATCGTCGCCGAGCGCGTCGAACGCCGGCACGGGTTTCCCGTCGATACCGGTGTACGGAGTCCCTTTGAAGATGGCGCCGCGATACGACACGAGCTGACGCTCGGTCCTTGTCTCGAAGTAATAGATGAACAGGCCTTTGGCCGCCGCGCACAGCGGAATGGCGATGACCATCCCAACCGCACCCAAAAGCGCCGACCCGATCACGAGCGCGGTCAGGCTCATAGCGGGATGGACCTGCACGGAGGATTGCATGACTTTAGGAGAGACGATGTTGTCCGTCACGTTTTGGGCGACGACCGTGACCACGAGCGTCCAGATCGCGAGCATGGGACTCACGAACAGAGCGATGAACGTGGCGATGGCCGAGGACACCCAGGGGCCGACCACGGGGATAAGATGCAGAAGGCCGGTGAGCACGCCCATGAGGGCAGCATAGGGATGTCCGATGATGAGGAAGCCGACGAAGGCAAGAAGCCCGCCGACGCAGGACGTCACAACCATCCCCCGCATATAGCCGCCCACGGAGCGAGACACGATGGCGACCATGAACCGATAGCTCGTTGCCTTGCCCTCGCCCAGGACCAAGGCGATCTCGTGATGGATCTTAGGGTAATCACGGGCCAGCCAATAAGCCAGAACCAGGCCGAGGAACACCACGAACAGCGTGGAGGCGGTGGCGGAGATGAACGGGAAGATGCCACGACCCATATTGCCGGCCACCTCCGAGACAAACGAGGTGGCCACGTTCGCCAGGGAGCGGAATGCGGCATCGACCTCGGCAGCCCAGCCGGTGTGGGCCGCCGAGGAGAACTGCTGCGACAGCTCTGTGAACAAGGCGCCCAGACCGCGCAGCTGAGCGGGCAGCCTCACCAGAATCTCCATGATCTGCTGAACGAATATCGGGGCGATTACCAAAACGATGCAGACGACACCCAAGATCACCACGAGGACGCCCACGAGGGCCGCAGCCCCACGGGCCACACCCTTATGCTCCAAAAAGTTGACGATGGGAGACGAGACGAAGGCGACGAGCGAACCGACTGCCAGAAACTCAAGCACGGGCACGAGCGCGCCGAGCATGCGCAGGACCGCGACGGCGATGATGATCGCGCCGACGCAAATCCAAACGCGCATGAAGGCAAGCCTGGTCGAGCGCATTGTACGGGTGGATTGGCTCGCTCTGGTCGTCATTGAACCGCCATCGCCCCCTCGGGATCGATCTTATCCTGTATTTTTTTGAGTGTGCGACGCAGCAGGCGCGAGACCTGCACCTGGGAGATGCCCAGGCGCTCCGCAATCTCGATTTGGGTCATACCCTTGAGGAACCGCAGCTCGATAACCTCGCGCTCTCGCGGTGAGAAACCTTCCAGCGCCTCCTCGATAACCAGCCTGTCGTCAGTGAACGCCAGGTCGCTGTCCTCGGTGGCATAGCGATCGAGCACCGATGGGGAATCATCCGAATCGGCCCCCGAGGGCGCCTCAAGCGGAACCGAGCTGTACGCCGAGGACGATTCCATCGCCTCGAGAACCTCATCGACGGAAACATCGAGATGCTCCGCGATCTCCTCGACCGAGGGAGAGCGCTGCAATTGGCACGTGAGGACATCGGTCGTTTGGTTGACCTTTGCCGAGAGCTCCTGCAGACGTCGCGGAACGCGGACGCTCCACCCCTTGTCCCTGAAGTGACGCTTGATCTCGCCCATGATGGTGGGCGTTGCAAACGTGGTGAACTCAAGTCCGCGGTCGGGATCGAATCGATCGATGGCCTTCAGCAGGCCAAGATAACCGACCTGTACCAGGTCATCGAGCGGCTCGCCGCGATTCTTGAACTTATTGGCGAGGAAGCGCACCAGATTGAGATGGGACATGACGAGCTTCTCACGGGCATCCATATCGCCCTCTTCCTTGAACTTGCGGAAGAGCTCGTGCGTCTTCTCCTTATCCCAAGCGGCCTTCCCCGTTTGACGAGAAGCCATTAAAGATCCGCCTTTACTTCGAGCACGAGGACTGCAGGGCCGGACAGCTTTTGATAGGTGTCGCAGACGCTGCCCAAAATCAGGTCGACGTACACCGCCGTGGGATCGTCCTCAGACGGCTCCGAGAACGCCTCGACATCAAGGGAGAACGTCATGCACACGTGGGATGCATCGACATCGAAGGAAACCTCGAGCTCATGGGCCCCATTCGTGGCGCACGCATAGATGAAGGCCTCCTCGGCGGCCATGCGAATATCCTCCACGCGCTCGACCGACATAGACGAAAGCGTCGCCACGTTGGCGGCGGTCATGCGAACGAGCCTGGCGTAAGAAGGATCGCATGCAACGGTGAGCTTGATCGGGGCGTTGCTATTCATGGTCGGACTCCTTAGCGCCCTCGTACGTGTAATATTGCTTGGGCTCGGGCTCCCCGCTCGAGTCGGGAAGACCGTCGGAAGCCTCCTGGACCTGTTGCCGTACCTCGGTCTCGGTCCCCTCGAGCACGCGATCGGCCTGCGCCGTATGGCGACCGAGGCCGAACAGCTTGTGGACCTTCTCGCTCGCAGCGTCGGCGATGCCCGACACCGCATTGGAGGCCGCGCTGGCGGTGCCGCTCACCGCGGCCACGTCACGCAGCACGCCGTTGACCTCGACGAGGTCGGCCGAAAGCGCCTCGACCGCGACGGTGGCCTCTTTGAGGAGCGGTTCGATCTGCGCGGCAGCAGGCTGCAGCTCGTCGACGATGCCGTCGAGTTTCGCAACAACCGGTCGTGCCTCCTCGATGGTGTTGCTGATCTCGTGCACCGTTTGATCGACGCCGCTCACGACACCGCGCGTGCGGCGCAAGACCAGCGACAGCTCGATAACAGCCCATACGCCCGCTGCGATCAGGATGATGAGGGCGATCTGCATGAGGTCCATGCTTCCTCCAAGCTTCATATTCGATAGATATCAGTCCCATGGTACCCGCTTTTGCAAACGGCATGCGTCAAAGCACGGGCCTACGAGCGATGCCAGGGACCCTGCTCGCTGCGCCACTGCTCCCAGCCCCGTCCATAGGGATGCCAGAAGGCGCCGCGCTCCAGGCCCTCGGGCAGATAGCGCTGCGCGACCCATCCCTCCGGATAGTCATGGGGATAGCGATAGTCCCCATACTCCTCCGACCCGGGGCGATGCCGATCGCGCAGATACGGAGGGACCTCGCGCAGGCCGCTCGAACGGACATCGGCAAGCGCGGCGTCGATCGAGGACTCGCAGGCGTTCGATTTGGGGGCGAGCGCATTGTAGATGGCAGCCTGGGCCAAGTTGATGCGGCATTCTGGATACCCGATGACCTCGGCGGCCTTGAATGCGGCCTCGGCCACCAAAAGCGCCTGGGGGTCGGCGTTGCCGATGTCCTCCGATGCGCAGATCATGATGCGCCGCGCGATGAACTTGGGATCCTCCCCCGCATCGATCATGCGCGCCAGCCAATACACCGCCGCGTCGGGGTCGCTGCCGCGCATCGACTTGATGAAGGCCGAGATGATGTCGTAATGCATGTCGCCGTTTTTGTCGTAGCTCAGCCCACGGCGCGGGTTTGCTTGCCGCACGTCTTCCACCGTGATCTCGATCGCCCCGGAGGGAGGGTTTTCCGCGTCGGTGCGCATCAACGCGATCTCGCTCGCCAACTCGAGCGTGGTGAGGGAGGACCGCCCGTCGCCCGCGGCCAATGTGCAGATAGCCTTGACGACCTCATCGCTCGCCTCATAACGGGCCGCGAGCCCCTGCGGAGCCTCAAGCGCCCGACGGACCAGCACGGCGATATCCTCATCCGAGAGATGCGTGAGCTCAACCACGCGCGAGCGGGAAAGCAGGGCCGAGTTGACCTCGAAATACGGGTTCTCGGTGGTTGCCCCCACCAGCACGACCGTACGGTTCTCCACGGCATGCAGAAGCGCATCCTGCTGCGACCGTGAAAAGCGATGGATCTCATCGATGAACAGGATGGTGCGGCGGTCGTACATCATGAGGCGGCGCTGGGCCTCATCGATCTCACGGCGCAGGTCCTTGACCGTACCCGTGATGGCCGACAGCTCGACGAACTCGCTGCGCGTGTGGGATGCGATGATATGGGCGAGCGTCGTCTTGCCCGTGCCTGCCGGGCCGTACAGGATGACGCTCGAAAGCACATCGTGCTCGATCGCCGAGCGCAACCAGGACCCGGGGCCAACGGCCTTCTCCTGTCCCACGTACTCATCGAGCGTCATCGGCCGCATGCGAACGGCCAAGGGAGCGTTCTTCAGGCGTTTACGGCGCTCCGATTCTGAAAATAAAGTATCCATAGCCTACTGTTCTAGCGCTCGTTGATATACGTGCGCTGCGGGAATTTCAAATCGTCAAACAGCTTGCTCACAAGCTCGATGAAATAGCCATCGGTCATGCTCGCGATATAATCCACAACCGTCTGGTCGAGATCGGACTGCCAATCGTATTGCCTACCATAGTATGACAGCATGCGGTCGATGCGAGCGATATGGTGACGGAAGATGAAGCCATTCGGGTCCCCGGACGCCAATTCCCGCAAAAGATAGTCGTACAGGCGCTCGAACGCCTCGGTCAGCAGCTCCCCACGCTCCTCCTCGATACCGGCCGAGCTGTAGATCTTCTCGTAGTTCTCACGCTTTGCGCGCGAAATCTCCTCGAACAGCTCCTCGCTCATCTCGATATGATCGGAGCCGTAGCTGTTCTCCACGATATCCACGGAGGCATGAGATAGGATCCACGAATTGTAGGAACCTCCCATTCCGTCATCGAAGGCGCCCTCGTCGAGCAGGCCGGCCTCGATGGCATCCTGGCGATCGCGCCCCACATAGGCGACGATATCGGATATGCGCACCACGCAGCCCTCGAGCGTCATGGGGCACAGCGTCTTGACGTAATCGAAATCGCTCGCGTAGCACATATCGATGACCTCATCGAAAGCTTCGAACGAATCGATTCCGGACAGGCCGAACACCCGCTGCTCGTATTCACCGTTGTGGCACACGATGCCATCGAGCGTTTGAAGCGAGAGGTTGCGACCGTACAGGGTATCGAGTACGCGGACCGAATGCACATTGTGGAAGAACGAACGTCCGCGACGGCGTTTGAGGATATCGTTGAGGCGGTACTCGCCCGCATGCCCAAACGGGGTGTGCCCGAGGTCATGCCCGAGGGCGATAGCCTCGATGAGATCGCAATTCAGCCCCAAGGCCCGCCCGATGTCGCGAGCGATACGCGACACGAGCTGAACATGCAGGCCGCGGCGGGAAAGGTCGTCGTTGCTCCGAAAACTGAAAACCTGCGTCTTGCCGTTATAGCGATTGTATGCCGGAAGGTGAAGGATCTTCTCGACGTCCCGCACGTAGGCGGGACGCCAGATGCTCGTCTCGTCGGAATCCCTGGCTTCACGGCGAATAGCCGCCGCATCATCGCAGCGATGCGGATTCACCCAGTGGGCGGCCCGATCGGCCTCCATGCGAGCCACCAGATCGGACGAAAGGCGGTCGGGCATAGATTGGAGACGCCGGCCAAGACCGGATGCGACGCCATGTGTTCTAATCATAAGGCCTCCTTCCAGGCTCCTGGATTCTTATACCAGCTCCGGCAGGGTTCCAAACAATGATGCCCCAAAAAGGAATAGCCAGGCAACGGTCACGAACGGCAAAAGCGGAAGCGAGCGCACACGCAGCGCCGTACCCGTCACGGCGAGGGCGAGCAATCCCGAAATAAACGATGAGACGCCGAGAACGGGATCGGCGATCATGAGGGTTGCCAGGCATTTGATATCCCCCATGCCCAAGCCGATCTCGCCATCATGGAAGCGGCGCCACACGGATTCAAAAGCAACCAGGACGCCGCAGATCGCAAGCGCGGCGAACAATCGGCCCACAGCGACCCGTGGTCCCGAGCCGGCAAGCGATGAGGCCAGCGAAGTCGCGAGCATGCAGATCCAGAGCGACAGCGGATACCGTCGAGTTCGGGCATCGATACCGGCAGATACAAGAAGAAGTAGGCCGAACGCGAGCATCCCCACCACTCATGGACCCCTTTCGTAGAGACTTCACCGTGGCAGAGACTCTACCCAATCGGCAGGTATAATGTCCGAGAAGAGAGAAATACCCCGAGGAGGGCCCATGGATACCTCGTACACTCCACAAGCAGCAGATGCATCCCAACACGCGCCTATCATCCAAAGCGCAAGCGCGTCCACGGAGTGCCAGACGAACGATTCCAAATTCGCCTACGTCCTCACCGCGAGCATATTAGGGGTTATCGCCCTGCTCGTCATAGCGGTCGTCCTTCTCATCTTTGCCATCGGCATCAGTCAGGTGGATATCGACCCCCACGGCCTCGACAGCCGAGGAGACCGCAACGATTTCGGCTACTACGAGCAGTACGATGGCGACTTTTGGCCCGAAGAACCCTACGAGGATATCTGGATGTAGACAAGCGCCTCGCCACACTGCCGTGACGAGGCGCTTTACTTGCTATTTTGCCCCATCGAGTACCTGGTCGAGCGTGACGCTGACATCGTGCGGGGTGGGAACCCAGTCGACCTTGAGGAACAGCGCCGCGACGGCAAGCGGGATATAGGTGAACATAAACAGCGGGAACGTGAATAGATTGGTCACGATACGCCATTTCTGCGGGCAATGGATATGCTTGATCTCGGTGATCGTCGTGGTAAGCCCCATCATGAAAAACGTGAGGTACATGTACCCAAGCGTGAAGATAATCGACCCGATACACATCTCGAGCTCGCGGTCGGTTGCCAAGAAGCCGTGGCTCAACGCGCCCACAACCAAAAAGGTGCCGTTGGCGAGCACCGATATCAACGTGAGCAGCATGCCGGGAGCGATCGTCATGAGAAGATCGTAGGCGGCGAATCTCCTAAAGCGCGTCATGGCCTTCACCAGGTGCCGACCATACGTAAAGAATACCTGGTAAAAGCCCTTGGTCCAACGCATGCGCTGCTTGACGGATGCCGACAGCGTAAGCGGCTGCTCATCGTAGAACTCTGCCGGGGCATACCCGATCTGAACACCATGCACCGCGCAGAACGTGGAGAACTGGATGTCCTCGGTCAACGTGTGGAAATCCCAGCCATGCATGCCCTCGACGATCTTGGCCGAAATGAGATAGCCCGAACCCGAGACCGCGCATGACGTTCCGCAGATCATGCGTGGGTTGTTGAGATAACGGGCCTCGCGGATAAACCATGTGGCATATGCGGAGGAGATCCAGGAGCTGCCGAAATTCTTCGAGTTGCGGTAGCTGGTTACAGCGAGGTAGCCCTGGTCGAAGGCATCGTTCATGATGCGGACATAATCGCGGGAAAGAAGGTTGTCGGCATCGAAGATAAAGTACCCCTCATACGTGTCGGGATACTCCTCCAAGATACGGTTGAAGCCGTAATCCATAACCCAGCTCTTGCCCTTGCGTGCGAGGTCGTTGCGCTCGTATACGATCGCCCCCGCGCGGCGCGCCTCGTCGGCGGTGTTGTCGGTGCAGGCATCGGCGACCACGAAGACATCGATCAGCTCGGAGGGATAATCCTGGTCCTTGATTGATTTGACCAAGTTGGCGATCACGGCCTCCTCGTTGTGCGCGGCGATAAAGAAGGCGTACTTATGGAGCTTCTTGGCCTTGGGAAGTTCCACCTCGCCCTTGAACAGGCCGATGAAAAAGAAAACCACCTGGTACAGAAAACAGATTCCGAAGACCAGACCCAGAATCGAATTGAAGATGACGATGGGCGTCATGAACTCTCCCATGAACGTCGGAAGCTAAACCTTATGAGTGTAGGACGAAAGCGGGGTGCGATGGTGTAGCCCCTGTGGGCTTTCCCTCGCACCCCATAGACCGATCGATATGATACGCGCTAATCCTCGAGCAACCCCAGTTGCGGAACTATCTCGTATCCCGCCTCGGTGCGGCCCATGGAACGGTCGCGCAGCTCATCGAGCGCGGCAGCGAAGTCCCACGGCAGCTCATCGCGACACTCAACCGTCTCCCCCGTCACCGGATGCTCGAAGCGAACGCGCCACGAATGAAGGAACTGGCGATCGAGATCGAGGTTGATGCGCTCGCTCCCCTTGCCGTACAGGGGATCGCCCACCAGAGGATGATGGATGTGGCGCATGTGCACGCGGATCTGATGCGTGCGGCCCGTATACAGGTGACATTCCACCAGGGTATAGCCCTCATCGCCACGCTGCGCCTCGAAGCGCTCGAGGACCTTGAATGTGGTGATGGCCTGACGTGCAAACGGGTCGTCCGACACCGCCATCTTCACGCGATCGCGCGTGGACCGAGCAATGCCCGTGTTGATCGTTCCCTCGTCCATGGCGATCTGGCCGTGGCACAAGGCGATGTAGCGGCGGTCGAGCGTACGCGTGCGAATGAGATTCTGCAGCGCGCGCTGGGTGTCGTCGTCCTTTGCCGCGAGCATAAGACCCGACGTATCGCGGTCCAAGCGGTGCACGATACCCGGACGGTCCTCCCCCTGCACGGTGCCGAGATGGTCGATCCCGCAGTGATAGACCAACGCGTTGGCAAGGGTACCGTCCTCATGCCCGTGGGCTGGATGGCACACCAGGCCGCGTTGCTTGGACAGGACTATGAGGTAATCGTCCTCATAACGAATGTCCAAAGGAATGGCCTGCGGGATGATCTCGCCCGGCTCCCGCTGTTCCGGCAGTTCGACAGACACGCGGTCACCAGCCGATACCAGCTGTTTTTTTGATAGGCAGGTGACGCCGTTCACGCAAACGGCCCCGGCCTCGATCAGGTTGGCGCATGCAGAGCGCGAGGGGCAGATATCCTGCTTACCCAAATATGCATCGAGACGATCGCCCGTCTGCTCCTCCTGAACGAGAAAATGCAGATCCGCCCCCATTAACGACCACCCGCCTTTTTGTGCGAGGCGTTGCCGTTGGAAGATTTCGCCCCCTGCTCCGCCTGCGCGGCGGCACGTTCGTTGCGCTCACGGATCTTGCGCGCACGCTCGCCGTTGCGCTTGGCACGCCGTCGCGCCTCCTCCTCGTCGCGGCGGTTGAGCTCGGCCGTAGCATCGACCTTATTCGCCGGCGACAGGAACATGAAGCCGACCAGCGCGACCACGACGCCCACGGAGATACCGATATCGGCCACGTTGAACACCGGGAAATCGAAGAACGACACGGCTATAAAGTCCGTCACGTACCCCAGGACAACGCGGTCGATAGCGTTGCCGATGGCGCCGCCGCACACCATAGCAAGACCGATCGTCTCGACCTTGGAGACCGCGCGCGCCCGATACAGGTAGAGAGCCGTACCGGCCAGCACGAGCGCCGCCAGCAAGACGAACGTCATACCGTGGCCCTCACCCATACCAAAGGCAGCGCCGAAGTTCTGCACGTACTCAAAATGGAACAGGCCCGGGATGCCCTCGACGGAGGCCCCGCTCAAGGCGATCGTGTTGTTCACGATCGCCTTGGTGATGCGGTCGAGGCCCAGCACGGTGACGGCCGCAACCGTCACCGCCAAAGCGCGCCAAGCGCGCGAGGGCTCAAAGGCCTTCGCGCGCTCGGCGGCAGCTTGTTGATTGTTGGCTGCGGAGTTAGGCATCAAGCGCCTCCGCGCAACGGTCGCACACGCCCTCGTGCTCGCCGTGGGTGCCGGTGGACTCACGGAAATTCCAGCAGCGCTGGCAGCACGCGCCATGAGCGGCCTCGACCTCGGCGGTAAAGGCGTCGCCGCTCGCGAGCTCCACCTCGGACACGATGTAGAACTCGGCAAGGTCCACGGCCTTGTCGCCGGTGAGCAGCGCGTAAGCCTCGGCGGGTACCGTCGCCTTCACGCGGACCTGCTGGCTCTTGGTGAAGGCGCCATCGGCACGGGCGGCCTCGATGGCCCTGGTGACCACGCCGCGTAGCTCCAGGGAGGCCTCGAGAACGCCAGCGTACTCGTTGGCCTGCTCCAGGGTGATGGGGCTCTTGTACCAATCGAGCAGGGCGCCGTACTCCTGATGGTCCACGCAGCCGGCCGGGGCATAAGCCATGGCCTCGTCCACCGTGTAGGACAGAATGGGCTGCAGGTCGCGCATGAGCATGGAGAGCAGCTCGGCGATCACTGTCTGGGCGCTGCGGCGCGCGTGGCTGGCGGTCTTCTCGCAGTACAGGCGGTCCTTGAGAGCGTCCAGGTACACGTTAGACAGCTCGGTGACCACGAAGTCGTACAGCGTGCGGTAAGCGCGGTTGAACTCGTAGCTCTCGTACGCGGAGTCGACCTCGGCCTGGACCTGGGTCAGGCGGGCGAGCATGAGCTTATCGAGCGGCATGAGGTCGTCGAAGGCCACGCAGTCGGTCGCCGGGTCGAACTGCAGCGCAGCACCGTCCTCGCCCTCGCCATCGAACAGGACGGAGAGCAGGAAGCGCAGGGTGTTGCGGAAGCGGCGGTAGGCATCGGAGGTGCGGGCCAGGATCTCATGGTCGCACGCGACATCCACCGAGGTGTCCACCGAGGCGACCCACAGACGCACGATGTCGGCGCCCATCTCGTCGCACACGGCGTTGGGGTCGATGACGTTACCCAGGGACTTGGACATCTTGCGGCCCTTGCCGTCCAGGGTGAAGCCCTGGGAGATGACGGCCTTGTAGGGCGCCACGCCGTTGGTGCCCACGGAAGTCAGCAACGAGGACTGGAACCAACCGCGGTGCTGGTCGGAGCCCTCGAGGTAGACATCAGCCGGATACTGCAGCTCGGGACGGTACTCGCAGACGGCCTTCCAGGACACGCCGGAATCCCACCAAACGTCCAGGATGTCGCGGTCGCACTTGAGGTGATGGCCGCCGCACTTGGGGCACACGCAGGCCTCGCCCAGGTAGCTGGCCGGGTCATCGGTAAACCAGGCGTCGGAGCCCTTCTCGTGGAACAGCTTGATGACGGCGTCCAGGGTATCGTCGTTCATGACCTTCTCACCGCAGTCGGCGCAGGTGTAGGACGGAATCGGCACGCCCCAGTTGCGCTGGCGCGAGATGCACCAATCGGGACGCTGCTCCACCATGGCGCCGATGCGGTTGACGGCATGCCCCGGGTGCCATTCCACATGGTTGCGCACCTGGTCGATGGCCTGCTCGCGTAGTCCGGTCTTGTCCATGGAGACGAACCACTGGTCGGTGGCGCGGAACAGCACCGGCTGCTTACAGCGCCAGCAGTGTGGGTAGCTGTGGTTGATCTTGACCTCGGCCACCAGCATGCCGCGGTCGCGCAGGAACTGGATGACGTGCGGGTTGGCCTCGTCGGTATCCATGCCCGAGAACGGGCCGCCGGTACCGAACTCGGTGCCGATGTAGAACTTGCCGTCGTCGTCGACGGGCATGCAGATGTCCATGCCCTCCTTGACGCACACGTAGTAGTCGTCAACGCCGTGGCCCGGGGAGTTGTGGACGATACCGGTACCGTCCTCGACACCCACGTAGTCGGCGAGCAGCGCCACGCCCTCGACGCCGTCGAAGACCGGCTGCTTGTAATGCAGGTGATCGAGGACCTCGGCGGGGACCTCGTAGGGCTTGCCGTCGACCATGACCGGAGTGCACTCCCAGCCGGCGATGCCGCAGACCTTCTCGGCCAGGTCCTTGAGCATGATCTCGGCGCGGCCATCGTGCTCGATGGCGCAGTAGATGGCCTCGGGCTTGAGGGAGACCGCCTGGTCGGACGGGATGGTCCAGGGGGTGGTGGTCCAGATGATGAAGTCGACCGGGCCATCGAAGGACTCGAGGCCGGCGGGCTTGGAGGTGAGCTCGAAACGCACGTAGATGGACGGCGAGACCTCGTCGGAATACTCGATCTCGGCCTCGGCGAGCGCGGTGTGACAGTGCTTGCACCAGTGGACCGGCTTGTGGCCGCGATACACCATGCCCTTGTCGAACATGGCCTTGAAGACCTCGACATCGGCAGCGTCATGCTGGTGATAAAGCGTCAGGTAGGGGTTATCCCAATCGCCCAGGACGCCCAGGCGCTTGAATCCCTCGCGCTGCAGGTCGATGTTCTCGACGGCGAACTTGTTACACAGCTCGCGGATCTTAGCGACCGGGGTGCTGTTGAACTTCTCGGTGCCGAGCTTCTCCTCGACCTTGTGCTCGATGGGCTGGCCATGGCAATCCCAGCCGGGAACGAACGGGGTCTCGTAGCCCTGCATGGCCTTGTAGCGCAAGATCATGTCCTTGGCGATCTTGTTCATGGCGTGGCCCAGGTGGATCGGGCCGTTGGCGTACGGAGGACCGTCGTGCAGGACGAACTTGGTGTGTCCCTCATTCTTCTTGAGCAGCATTTCGTACACGTGGTTCTGCTGCCAGCGCTTCAGGCGCTCCGGCTCTCGCTGCGCCAAGGCCGCCCTCATGGGGAACTTGGTCTTGGGCAGGTTCATGGTCTTCTTGTACTCGTTACCCACGAATACCCCTTCCCGGTTTTGGACGCACAAAAATAGGCGCCCGTCCCTACAAGCTGGGACGAAGCGCCTATATACACGCGAGGTGCCGCCTCACGTAGCGTTTCGCTGTACCACCCAGCTTAGGTTTGTGCCCGGCGGCACTCCCCCGATACTCGGCTGGTCTATGACGACGACCATCTCGGCACCGCCTACTGCGCGCAAAACGCGGTTCGGGATGCAGCTCCGGGGTGATTTTCATGCGGACATGCGCGCTCGGCTCTCAGTTTTGCCGAACTCCCTGTAAGCACATGCGAACCGATTACTCGTCCCCATCAACGCCTTTGGTACATGATAGCACGGTAACGCGAGTCGCCCGACGCCGCAGCAGATGATACACACCCGCAACATCCGCTGTAACCCAAAACGGCCGCTAGAAACGATGCAGCTCTTCTCCAGCTCACCGGCCTCCGAGGGGCGCCTCCCTCAGCGCTCCACCGGGCAAGCTCCCGCGCGACTATTCCTTAACATTGCGGTCCTAAAACCAGTGATTCGTACAAAGCAATAAGCTCGATTGGTGCGATTTATTTAGGCTATGTCACAACAAACAGTTGATAAATAGCCATTTTTATAGGGGAGTAT
>USLK01000010.1 GCA_900555555.1 uncultured Collinsella sp.
CTATTATTATACGCTATTTCTCGTCAAAATCAACCATTTGTTGTGACAGAGCCTTTATTTAAAATCTTGGTTCCCATAAGTACTGCAGATTGCCGAAACCCACACATCGCGACCACCCAACACGAGAGGTCACGCCAATCATGCCCCGAGACCCTCGTCCTGTGTCCCGCGCACCATGAATACGGCCGACGGCCGATGCACAGAGGAACAGAAACAGCTACGCAAGCAGGTCGGCAAGTGCGGCAATGGCATACCCGATCAACGCACCGATGACCAAGAAAAGCACTATAGACAGCGCCGCGTGTATCGCTTTGTCCCAAGGACGCCCGCGCAATGACCGCGACCTGATGCTCACTGCGCTTGCGCGATCAACGGGTCGCCCATCAATATATGCAGGGATCTCGGCAAAGGTCACCAGATCGCGATCCTTCTTGATGCGATCGGCCCGCACGGCGCCAACCAAGGAAAGCGCTCAAAAGAACGCAACGAGTAGCAAGGTTGATATGGTATGGGAGGTCTCCCAACCACGGGCCAATCTGCATCGCAAACCAAACCGATGTGACAAACGTCAGCAAAAAGCCTATCCACATAAGTAGACCCTCACGCCAGATGGCCTTAACATCGCCGTCGATTCGTCCCTGCATGACTTCAACATCTCCTTCAATGGGTTCATCCAGGGTCACCCCGAACCGCTCGGAAAGGAGAAGCAGACTCTGAATATCGGGGTACATTTTGCCGTTTTCCCAACTTGAAATTGTCTATCGAGGGCAGTACACCGATGCCACAAGTTGATCCTGCGGCATGCCGAGCTGCACACGATGTATCTTGATTCGATTCCCGATTTCCATGCCCGCCTCCGTTCCTTCGCAATCGGTGCGACCATTGCAACCCACTATGGCGATCAGGCGCAAATCCTGCCGTCAAAGGTGGAAGGTATGGGCGCCCGAGCGAATAGAGAGTGCGTCAAAGGTGCTTTACACATGCGCTGGCGTACACTTTCAGGACCATTCGATTAGATGGCGACAACGTATAAGGGCACGAAAGCGCGGACCGATCCGCGCGGGGACCGCCTAAGCAACGAGCCACTGCGGGGCGGGGCTGCGTACGACACCGGCGGTTCATTCTCCTTGCTTGAGATAGCGCGAAAACGCACCCAACTCGCTCAGGAGATACCGCATGAAACCAATAATGTGACGGCTGGGCACCGCAAAAGATTTACCTGTGGCAAAAAATGCCCGCACATAAATCTTTTGCGGCAATCTGGACCCGCAGTATTGCAAACATGCGGTAATAACTCCAAATCCCAACTAAGAAACCGCAGGTCACAGAGTTTCTCTTCGGCACGATAGGCATATCAATTACCACACGAAAGAGAAATGCGGCAATAAATTGCCGCACAAAGTAGATCATGCGGCGCATAAGCACCACATGAGACAGATCGTGCGGCAACCAAACCGCTGTCGGGAAGAAAAACGGGATCGGATGACAGGCATGCCCCATCCACAATGAGTCCGTTGGAAATCCAAGAAAGAAACCGAATAATATGGCGGCGGCGAACCGGCGGCAACCACCGGCAACCGCTCACAAGGACATGCCAAAGCAGGCAACCGTCAGTGGCAACAGGCAACAGAAACCACGGCAGCGTCCAAATCCATTCAAGCATCCCGGCTGTAGGACTCCGGCTGCCCGATCAAAACGGTGGCGGGCATCAAGGCTCCCGACTTCAAAGAGCCAGCACCCCAAACCAACCGGGGGCAGCACTTTCCCGCCACGACCCTAGCGATCCCGCGAAAAACTCCGGCCCAACGCGCATCCGCTCAGAACCGCATCGATCACAGTCATCGCCCCAATACCCACCAACCAGCCGACGGCGCAGTCTACAACGGACTGGATATCTTTCCCTACCAACACGAAATCCCAAATTAGAACCAAGATGGCCGAACCAAGCCCGCAAAGTAGGCCCAGCCATACCAAGAGCACGACCCTGTCCGAAGCGCCCTTTCCGCTCACAAGAAGAGCTGCAAGGCAAATTCCTGCAGAGATGAAACCAAGTCCAGCAGGCGCATACGTCAACATCCTGGACACTCCTTAGATAGGTTGGCCAGAATATGCAGCAAGGATCAAAGCACAGCTCATCAAAGAGACGAGCGATAAAAAATACAGGCGAACGGCATCGATCTGGAAACGTGCCGCTCACCGAGCGAAAATAACTGCCAGCCAAACGATGGAGAGCGGCCATTTGACTATTCATACACTTGAATATACCTATCGTTTCGGAGGGTTGTGATGACCATGGAGCGCGAGAATCGGGAAACAAAGGCGCCTTGTAGGCTGAACCCCTCCGAACGCATCGAGTATCCCGCCCTCGGCACCACCCGTTCAAAGCTACTCGCCTCTCTGACGGCAGCGGTATACGTATTCGTTACCATCCTATCCATGGCGGCCCAGGTAATTGGGACCCCCCACTTTGCGTCTCAGGCAATCTTGCCGGCGGCGCAGGTAGTTTCCTGCACCCCCTTAGCTGCCTGGGCACTCTTGCCCGAGTTCCCGCGAGGATACCGAATCGCGCTTGTAACAGCAGCACCGACAGTGGCGTATACCATACTTTAATCACGCAGAGGAGGATTAACATGTTCAACTTCGAAGCAAACCAGGGCTGGGCAACAGCGCAGAAGATTGGCGCGTATATCCTACTAATCACAAGTATCTGTATGTTCATCCGTTACACAGGCATCGCGCCAGCAGGCATAATCGACCACATCCTGCCCATTTTGTTCGCGGCATGCAGTGCGGCATCCTTTGTAATGTATCGCTCGATACGCGACCGAAGCGCCCGGGCATCCGACTCAGGGTCAAAAATCTATCTGTTCACAGCTGTCACTATGATCATCGTGGCAGTGATTTATTTCATCCAAGCTATGGGATTCTAAAACAAAAGGCCCCGCCGGAGCGGGGCCTATTTAGTGCTTTGAAAGCCTTGGACTTAGAGGGAGTTCACGAGGCTCTGAACGCCGGACTTGCGGTTTGCAGCCTGGTTCTTGTGGATAACGCCCTTGGAAACAGCCTTGTCAAGCTTGCGGTAAGCGGTGGTGGCAGCAGCCTGAGCGGCAGCCTTGTCGCCAGCCTCAACGGCCTCGCGGACGTGCTTGATGACGGTCTTGAGCTCGGAGCGAATCGCCTTGTTGCGAACGCGAGCAATCTCGTTGGTGCGGATACGCTTCTTCTGAGACTTGATGTTTGCCACTTGTAGTGTTCCTTTCAAATACTTAAAAGCCTGAACTATCCGGCCTCTGAGACACGGTTGTTGAGGTCATACGGTCAGGTAGTATAACACGCACTCAGCGCAATAAAAGCAAGAAGCAAAGATATTGCAGCTCACGTGCACGATATTCTCACGTATCGAGTTCAAAGGGCCTTTGCTACCGCCGAAGCACATCGATAACCCACATGCGGAACGCCAGGGCGCTATCACGCGAACCCTTGAGAGCCATCTCGACATCGATAGCAGACCGCAGCGCATCCTCAAGCTCACCCATCGAGTATTTCCGAGCCCAGCTCAAATGATTTTTTACCTGCCAGCCCTGAACGCCCAGCGTGGAAGCGAGCTCACGTCCCTGTCCGCGAGCATCGAGCGCCTTTGCGGTTATGAGCTCCCTGATCCTCGTCACGAGCAGCGCCCACAGCCTGACCTCGCTGTTGGCGGGCTGCAGATCGAGCAGTTCCAGCGTCTTGGTCAGGTCGCGAGCCGAAAAGGCATTGAGAAAATCCCAGGGCTTCACCTCGACCGTGCGCATGATATGGCGCTCGATATCCCCAAGCTCGATAGCGGGCCCCTCGATCATCGCCGATAGCTTCTTGAGCTCGTTATCGAGCATGCGAGAGTTCTCCCCCGCCCTGCTCACAAGCTCCTCCGCCGCGACCATGGAAATCGTTTTGCCGTACGTGCGCGCCATCCCCACCACCTGCCTGGGCATCTCCCAGGCCTTCTTGGGCGCACAATCGATGACGGCCTTCGGGCCAACCTTCGCGAGGGCCTTATACAGGCGGGTGTTCTTGGCGAGGCTATTGGCGATAACAAGGCAGACCGTCGTGGGAGAAGGATGGCCGAAGTACTCAACCAGCGGCTCGCTCACATGCTTGGGAAGCTTATCGCAATGGTCGAGGATCACCAGGCGAAACTCAGAACCCATGGGAAACGTGTTGAGGGAGGCGATGATGTCATCGATCTGCGGGTCCTTGGCCATATCGCGCTCATCCAAATTGAACTCAGCCATGCCGCTGCGCTCGAGCCGACCCTTCATGCGCTCGATCGTTTTCGAGCGTTTGAGCTCGTCGGCCCCCACGACCAAATATGCCGGCAGCAGATTCGACTCAGCCAAAATCACCCTCCACACTCATCTTTATGCCCCGTTCATTCTACCCTCCAGGATGGGCCGCCGTCACCCGAGCGCCATGAGCGCCGGGCTCCACTACGATATCTCCCACATCCTTTGTGCATAAGAAATGGGATCCGCCACGCTCGATCTGCTCAATACACTCACGTGACGGATGCCCGTAACGGTTCCCCTCTCCCGCGCTTGCAATCGAGACTTCCGGCTTCAGAACGTCCATGATCTCCCCGGTCACCGATATCTTCGATCCATGATGGCCGACTTTCAGCACATCGATATCACCAACCTCCCTGCAGCATGCCCCGATCTCATCCCTCTCGGCATCGCCCGTCAAGAGCATGGACATCCGACGCCCGCCGCGATCGTATTCGACGAGCATGCATAACGAGTCCCCGTTCTCCTCCCCATCGACCTCTTCCCTCGGCCACACAACTGTGCATGTGAATCCACCAACACGAACGCGATCCCCCTCCTCAAGCTCGCGAATATCCCCACGGCGCCGCCCGTCGAACTCTTCGGGTGCATTCCTGGATGCGCCGCGCGCAACAAGCACCGAAGACACCGGAACGGTCTTGAAAACACCGGGAAGCCCTCCCCAATGGTCGCGGTCCCAATGCGTCACCGCCACGCCATCGAGCCTGAACACATGGTTGCGCGCAAGGGCCGCCGACGTTGCATCATCGATGCCGCCATCAATGAGCAACGTCGAGGGGCCATCGCGTATCAAAATGGAATCCCCCTGCCCAATATCCATAACGGTGATTGAAGGCGGGGCGAAGCGACCCCAATACACCAGCCAACAAGCGGCAAGGACCACAAGAGAGCAAAGGAACGCCCCAACCTTCGCAACGCTCACATCGGGCCACTTCAGATATAGCAAGACCGCAGCGATATACGGCAGCACCGCAACGATAGCCGACACCACGACATTGATACTTGCATATGGGACCGCCGCGCACACGCGGGCACCGAAAATCGAAATACGGGCGAGCGCCACGGCGGGCATCAATGCCAGTTGGCCAAGTGGCGTAAAGGCGCCCAAGGGAGCCGCTATGAGTCCGACCGAAAGCAGCGCCGTCATGGGAGGTCCCACCAACAGATTCGCCACCGGGGATACTAAAGACACCGTGCCGAACGTCGGCAACGTCAGCGGGATGGTCGCCCACTGGGCGACCATCGTCATGGCCAGCGGTTCAGCCAATATGCGCGGAAGCCCCAAGCGCCCCAGGATATACCCGGCATACGTTCCAAACAGCAGTATGAACAGAACGCTCGCAGCCGACAGCTGGAACCCCAAATCGAATACGATTCCCGGATCGCAGACCACGAGCAGCAGCACCGCCAGCGACCATCCGGATAGCGCATGGCTGCGCCGACCCAGCGCGACCGTTCCAAAAGATAGGGAAACCATCACCACCGACCTAATGGCTGACGGTGCGCCGCCGCTGAAGGCGACATATATGCACATGCAAGCCAGAAGCACCGACGCACGAACGAACCGGCCGGCGCGGGTCCGAGCCAATACCGTCTGCAAGATCACGGCAATATAGGCCAAATGACTGCCCGAAACCGCAACGAGGTGCGTGAGGCCGCATACGGAAAACGCCTCGTTCGCCTCAGTCGCATTCAACTCCGTCGTCCTGCCGCAGACAACACCGGCAATCAGCGCCCGCGCCTCGTCATCCTGGGAGGCGATCGCCCGCAGCAGCGTACGTCGAACGCGAGCGATGCAGCCGCCCCCGCCGGCATAATCCGCATCATCTATATGAACGACCTGGACGCTTGCGCATTCGCCCTTCATAAAACGGGATCGGCTCCACGGGGATTCATCGAGCGGCTTAACCCGATACACGCACCGCATCACCGAACCTGCGGCAATCTCCTCTTGCGTCGAACAGCGAACCCGTGCTACCGGCGATCCGTCTTGCCCCCGTATCCTTGCCGATGCAGCGAACCCGAACTGGCCGGCCGCAGCATCGCCGCAAATCTCGATCGCCGTATCGCCGCAAGATGCCAATGCAAGCCACTCAGCATGCAGGGACCACACGAACGTCCAAACCGAGGCGGAGCAAAACCCCATCATCAAACCAACCACGAGCCAACGGCACCATGCCCCGCGCGGTCCGCGCGCAAAACGCAAGACGGCGATCGCCGCAACAAAAACAACGATGCCGATGCCTGCCAGAATCCAAGCAAGCTCCAGCTTGAATCCAAACCCGTCATCGACGCGCAAGCCCCATGCGAGCTCGAGGACAAACGCCGCGGCTACGGAAACACCGGCGGCCCCGGCCGCCGTCGGAGGCAGGTACGGGCGCGGGGGCAGGCTCAAGGATCCATCCCTGGAAGAGCCTAAACGCATATCGCCGACCGCAGCTTCTCGAACTTCTTTTCCCCGATACCGCTCACGCGCATCAAGTCCTCGATGCGTTCAAACCGCCCGTGCTCTTCGCGATCAGAGACGATGGCCTGAGCCGTCGATGGCCCGACGCCAGGCAGGGCGTCAAGCTCGTCGACAGACGCGGTATTGAGATTGACGCTAGCCACACCGCCCATACCGGGAGTCGAGGCCGACGATGCAGAGGCAGCACCCGGAACCCCGGTTGATGCAGGCGGAACCTCGCCCTTCAAGGGCACGCGTATCTGCGATCCATCCGAAACGACCGCGGCCTGGTTTATCGAAGCCCCATCGGCCTCGGGCAACAGTCCGCCTGCAGCCTCGATCGCATCCAAAACACGCGAACCCTCGGGAAGGGACACCACACGGGGTGACGCGACGGCGCCGGTCACATCGACGAGGACTTGTGCAGGGGCATCACCAACAGAGCCCTCCGTCTCATCCGGTTCTTCTTCGCTATCCACCGCGGCAACGCTTCCGGGCTCACCAGGCTCTTCAGCGGGCTCCTGTTCAGTCGCCTGTTCAATTGTCACCCCGCCAACCGTCAAAGCACGCTGCGCGCCCACCACCGCCGCACCCAGGACCAGCCCCGCAATCAGAGCGCAAGCGACCGCCAAGTTTCGGCGCTGCTTCAATACGATACGAATCCGCCCCATGAGCGGCTTGGCTTTTTCCATCTGCACCATGCATCACCCCCACTCCAACTCTGCCAGGGGGAAGGCCGCTAAGACGGAACAATATAAAAATGTCGAGCGGAGTCTTACAAAACGGCTCCCGGCATCAAACGGCCCTGTTGGGCTGCCGTAAGACCCGTCTCTGCATATCATCAGAAGATGCATCGCGCGCATGCATAAAAACGCCCCCTTCCCGGTGACATGCTACCGGGAAGGGGGCGTAAGACAAACCAGGGAACGCCGCACGGGGACGGATACGTCTACGCTGTGGCGTGGGATTCGATGGAAGCAGAATCGGCCGCTTCGCGCATGCGCACGGACTCGCGAACCTCACGCGGAGCGAGTTCGTCGTGACGACGCTTCATCTGCTTGGGACGATGGTATGCAGGAGCATCGAAATCGATGTATTCGACATGCTCGACGAGTGAATCGATCATGGCATCGTGATCGAACATGTTCCACGCCTCATGGACCGCATCCATCTTGGCGTGCGTCTCGGGACGACGGGGCATAAAGAGTGTGCAGCAGTCGGGGGCCGTCTCGCACGAGATGTCGTACGTGCCTATCTGCTGGGCGCGAGCGATGATCTCCTGCTTATCGGAGCCGATGAGCGGACGGAAAACCGGGATGTCGACCGTTTCGTTCACGGCCATGATGTTCTCGAGCGTTTGCGAGGCAACCTGGCCCAAGGACTCACCGGTGACGATCGCCTTGGCACCCTCGATCTGCGCGATGAGCTCGGCAACTGAATACATAACGCGGCGATACATGATCACGCGGAGATCGCTCGGACATGCCATGGAGATCTCGCGCTGGCAATCGCCAAAGGGCACCACATACAAACGCCCCACTTGCACGGCCGGCGCCAGGGCCTCGATGATGTCCTGGCAGAGGAACTCGCTGGTATCGGCGGTCTGCGGGCGGCCGGAAAAATGCACGGGCACGCACACGGCGCCGCGGCGTGCGAGCAGCCACGTGGCCACCGGCGAATCGATGCCGGAGGAGAGCAGCGTGACAACCTTGCCGGCGGTACCCTGCGGCAATCCGCCAACGCCACGTATGCTCTTTGCGTACACGTACACGCTGCCCTGGACCACGAGCACGTGGACCGTGGCATCGGGCTCGCGCATCTTTACCTTTTTGGTGGGATATGCAAGGCAGAGCGCCTCGCCTACCTGCTGGTTAAGGTCCATGCTGGTGAGCGCGTAGTCCGTATTCGAGCGACGGGCCGCGACCTTGAAGGTCTCGAAGTCCCCGAACTCGGCCAGGGCATCGATCGCGGCCTGGCAGTATTCCTCGGGCTCGCGGTTGGTATGGAACGCAAGCGAGGCGCGCGCCACGCCGGGAACCTTGGCGATCAGCTCGAGCGCGCGCTCGGCCTCTCCCTTTGCCGAGAACGTGACCAGGATATGCCCGGAGATGCGCGTAACGGTGGCAACGGAAAAGGCGGCCAGAGCCGCCTTGAGGTTATCCATGAGTACGCGCTCGAAATGTGCTCGATTTTTGCCCTTAAGTCCAATCTCGTGATAATGGACCAGGCAAACGCGACTTGCCATCTACTCGTCCTGGGCGGGCGTCATGTGGCCGAGGGCGTGCTCGTAGCGCTCCTCGTTATACGAGATGTCGCCGTCCACGATCTCCTCCATGGCCATGGAGATGATGTCCTTGCCGGACACGCCGACGGTGATGTCGTCGACATTCTGGGCATCCACAACGCGCCTATGCTGGCTGTTGATCATGTTGTTGATGTCGCATGCGCGCTTGGAGGCGAGGGATGCGAGCAGGAAACGGTTGTGATCGGTCTGATCGAGCAGATCGTCGATACGGGGCTTAACAACAGACACTAAAATCAGTTCCTTTCATAACGAGTAAGGACTGCGAGCAGCTCGGCGGTAGCCTGATCGAGGTCATCGTTGACAACGATCTCATCGTACTCGGATACCAGCTGCATCTCATGCTCGGCATCGGCCAGGCGCAGAGACAGGGACTCCTCCGTCTCGGACCCGCGTCCAACAAGGCGTTCGCGAAGGACCTCGAGCGACGGCGGCTCGATGAAGATCAGGACAGCATGGGGGAACCGACGCTTGACCGCCAGGGCGCCCTGCACGTCGATCTCCAGGATGAGGGACCGACCGGTGGCCAGATTGCGGTCCACCTCGCTTGCGAGCGTGCCGTAGCGATGGTCGTGAACCTGCGCCCACTCGATAAACTCACCGGCGTCGACACGCTGGGAGAACTCCTCATCGCTCAGAAAGTAGTAGTTGATGCCTTCAACCTCGCCGTCGCGAGGAGCCCTCGTGGTAGCGGAAACCGTCAGGCCCAAGTTGGGGTACTGCTCGCGAACGCGGGCTACCAACGTACCCTTCCCTGCGCCTGACGGCCCGGAAATCACAAAGAGCTTGGGCTCGATGGAACCCACTTACTTGGAGAGCTGCTCAAGGAGCTGCTCACGCTGGCGCACGCCCAGACCCTGCACGCGGCGGGTGGCGGAGATGCCCAGCTCGTCCATGATCTTGGCAGCCTTGGCCTTGCCGTAGCCGGGGAGGGACTCGATGAGGGTGGAGACCTTCATGCGGGAAGCGATGGGATCATCGGAGTTCAGGACGGACTCGAGGGTAACGGTACCCTGCTTGATCTTGTCGCGAAGCTCGGCGCGAGCGTGACGGGCGGCAGCAGCCTTCTCCAGGGCAGCCTTGCGCTGCTCATCGGTGAGCTGAGGAAGCGCCATGAGAACCTCCAAATACTAGTTCTAACTACGAAAAATTTGGTATGCAACCATGCCCTACGCGGCATGTCCAAACCTACAACAGGCATTTAGAATAGACGAAGCCCCGACAAAGTGCAAGCTCAAAGGCGTTATCACTTTGTCAGGGCTCCCCTATTTCACGAAACGTACGCGCTCGTGCGCGCACGGACGCGCTAAGCGTTTTGGACGAGCTCGTCCACGATGGCGTCGAAGGCCGCAACCGGGTCGGCGGCGGCGGTGATGGGACGGCCCACCACGATATGGCTGGCGCCGTTGTTGATGGCGTCCGCAGGCGTGGCCACGCGGCTCTGATCGCCCAGCTCGGCGCCTGCGGGACGTACGCCGGGGGTGACGATCCAGGCATCGGGCCCAAGCAGCTCGCGCATGGGGGCAGCCTCCATGGGAGAGCAGACAATACCGTCGATTCCGTTTGCCTGGGCGAGTTTTGCCAAACGAGCGGCTTCCTGGGCAACCGGGGACGCAACGCCGATGGAGTCGAGCGCATCCTGGTTCATGCTCGTGAGCACCGTGATGGCAACCAGGCGCGGACGGTCGCCGCGAACCTCGGCCGCGGCCTCGGCGCCCTCGCGGCATGCGGCCAGCATGGGACCGGAACCCAGGCCGTGGACGGACATAAGATCGGCGCCGGCGAGCGCGGCAGATCGGGCCGCGCCGCGCACCTGGTGCGGGATGTCGTGGAACTTGAGGTCCAGGAACACCTTGAAACCGCGGCGCTTGAACTCCTGGACGATCGAGGGGCCCTCGGCATAGAACAGCGTCATGCCGACCTTGAGCCACCGCGCGTGGCCCTCGAGGCTGTCGGCAAGCTCAAGAGCGCGGTCGCGATCGCAGTCGATGGCGACGATCACGCGGTCGCGGGCATCGTTCTCTAGCATTCGAAGGCTCCGATCAGCTCGTTGATATCCTTTACGCCCTGGCTCTCGGCCCACTCCTCAAGCTCATGCAGAATGCGCACGGAGGCGTCGGGCTCGACGAAGCTGGCCATGCCCACGGACACGCAGCAGGCACCCGCCAGGATCATCTCGGCGGCGTCCTCGCCGGTCATAACGCCGCCCACGCCGCATACGGGGATATCGACCGCGTTGGCGGCCTCCCACACCATGCGCACGGCGATGGGATGGCACAGCGGGCCGGACAGGCCGCCGGTGGGCTTGGACAGCTTGGAGCGACGCGTATGCACGTCGATGGCCATGCCGGGGATGGAGTTGATGACCGTGAGGCCGTCGGCGCCCTCGGCCTCGAGGGCACGGGCGATCTCGGGGATGCGGACCGGGGCCATCTTGATGAATAGCGGGCGGTCCGTCACCTTGCGGCAGGCACGCATGACGTCGGCCGCACCCTCGGGGGTGGAACCGCATGCGATGCCGCCGGCGGCGATATTGGGGCAACTCACGTTGATCTCGAAGCCGGCGGCCCAGGGGCACAGTTCGTCGAACATCTCGAGTGCGCGGACGTACTCCTCGGTGGAGTGACCGGCAACCTGGCAGATGACCTGTGTGCCCTTATCGGTGAGATCGGACAGCCAGGGGCCGTAATCGCGTGCGAACGCCTCGACGCCCGGGTTCTGCAGGCCCACGGAGTTCATCATGCCGCCGCGGACCTCGGTCATGCGCGGGGCGGGGTTGCCCGGCCACGGCTCGGCGGCACAGCCCTTGGTGGTGATGGCGCCCAGCGCGCTCACGTCCATGAGCTCACTGAACTGCCAGCCCTGGCCGAAGGTGCCGGAAGCCGTGTTGATGGGGTTCTTCATCTTGACGCCGCCGAAATCGACGGACATGTTCACGGAAGCCATTAGAAGACCACCACCTTGGAAGCATCGAACACCGGACCGCACATGCAGGCGCCCTTCATGCCGTCGGTCGTCTCGACGTTGCACGTGGAGCAGGCGCCGAAACCACAGCTCATCATGCGCTCAAGGGATGCCTCGCAGTACACGCCGGCCTCCCCTGCCGCCTTGGCAACGCGCTCCATCATGGCGCTGGGGCCGCAGGTGGCCACGTAGTCGTACGAGGCCTCGGACAGAGCCACGGCCGCGGGATCGGTGCAGAAGCCGCAGTCGCCGGCCGTGCCGTCATCGGTGCACACGCGCACGAAGCCACCATCGAGGGCCTCGAAGTCCTCGACGCCCACAAGCTTGGATGCCGTGGCAGCGCCCAGGCATGCGTCGAACGCGATACCGCGACGGCTGAGCTCGGAGGCCAGGCACAGCACGGGGGGGACGCCGATACCTCCGCCCACGAGCAGGACGCGGCGGGCGCCCTCGGGGACCAACCAGCCGTGGCCGCCGGGGCCGAGCAGATCGGACTTGAAGCCGGGCTTCCACTCGGACATGCGGCGCGTGGCGTTGCCGCGCACGGCATACCAGATCTCGACGGTGCCGGCGTTGGCATCGGCCGAAACGTAGCTCAGCGGAACACGGAGCAGCTCGGACGAATCGCCCGGAACACGCAGGTTCACGAATTGGCCGGGCTTGAGCGCACAGGCAAGCTTCGGGGCCGAGATGACGAGCGAGAAGATGCCCTCGGCGATCTCCTCGTTCGCAACGACCTCGAAATCATGCATGCGAGCAGGAGAAGGATTAGGCATACGCGCTCCCATCCCCATGCGTTGCATGGTTTGAACAAAGGCGCGCGGCACCCTAAGGTACCGCGCGACAGGTAACTACGTCTATGTTAGCAGACTGCGCCGTTTGCGAGCGTGCACTTGCCGCCCACGAACACGTCGGTCGCGCGGCCGCAGAGCTCGGCTCCCTTGAAGCCGGAGTTCTTGGCGTGGCTTGCGAAGTCCTCCTCGCGCACCGTCCAGGTCTGCTCCGGGTCGAACACGGTGATATCGGCCAAGTTGCCCGCGGCGATGCTCACCGGCTCGACGCCCAGGATGCGACGGGGCTCGACGCTCATGAGGTCGACCAGGCGTGCGAAGTCGATCTTGCCGGTCTTGACCAGGTTGGTGTAGATGAGCGCCAGCGAGGTCTCGAGACCGGTCATGCCGAACGGAGCGAGCTCGAACTCGCGGGCCTTCTCCCAATCGGCGTGCGGCGCGTGGTCGGTCACCACGGCGTCGATGGAGCCATCGACGACGCCCTCGATGAGCGCCTCGGCGTCGGCGGCGGTACGCAGCGGCGGGTTGACCTTGAAGCAGGTGTCGTAGGTCTCGTCGATGCACTCCTCGGTGAGGAACAGGTGATGCGGGGTGACCTCGCAGGTGACCGGCAGACCCTTCGCCTTGGCGGCGCGCACCATGTCCAGGCCCTTGGCGGTGGAAATGTGCTGGATGTGCAGCTTGGCACCGGTGAGCTCGGCGATGGCGATATCGCGGGCGATCTCGATCTCCTCGCCGGCGGCCGGCCAGCCGAGCAGGCCGCGCTTGGTGGACACGGCGCCCTCATTGATCTGGCCATCGCCCACCAGGCCGTTGTCCTGGCAGTGAACCATGAAGGTCTTACCGAACATCTTGCCGTAGTCCATGGCGCGGCGCATCATGCCGGAGTCCTGGACGCCGCAGCCGTCATCGGTGAACGCGACGCAACCGTGCTCGACCATGTCGCCCATCTCGGCGATGACCTCGCCCTTGAGGCCCTTGGACATGGCGCCGGAAGGGTACACGCGGCAGTGGCCCTTGGAGGCGGCTACGGACTTGACGTACTCGACGACCACGCCGCTATCGGTCACGGGGTCGGTGTTGGGCATGGCGCACACGCCGGTGAAGCCGCCCTTGGCCGCAGCAGCGGTCTCGGAGGCGATGTCACCCTTGGTCTCGAAACCGGGCTCGCGCAGATGCACGTGCATGTCCACCAGGCCGGGGAATAGGTACTTACCGGACAGGTCGAGCACCTCGGCGCCCTCGGCGGCAAGGCCCTCGCCCACCTGGGCGATGCGATCGTTCTCGATCAGAACGTCGACGACGCCGTCAAGCTCGGCAGACGGGTCGACAACATGGGCATTCTTAAGAAGCAAGGCCATTATCGGAACCTCCAAGCAGCAGGTACAGGGCGGCCATACGCACGCAGATGCCGGCGTAGACCTGGTCGAGGATCACCGAGCGCTCGGGGTGATCGGGCATGTAGGAGTCGAACTCGACGCCGCGGTTGATCGGGCCGGGGTGGCACACGATCGCATCGGGCTTCATGAGGCGCTCGCGGGCCTTGGTGAGGCCGAAGAGGTTGTGGTACTCGCGCAGGCTCGGGAACGGGGCGCCCTCGAGGCGCTCGCGCTGGATGCGCAACATATAGACCACGTCGAGCTCGGGCAGGACGTCGTCCAGGCAGTAGCTCACGTGATCGACGCCCAGGACCTCGGGCGCCGGCGGCATGAGCGTGCCGGGGGCCACGACGGTGACCTCGGCGCCCATGATCTTGAGTGCGGGGATGAGCGAGCCGCATACGCGGGAGTGGCCGATGTCGCCCACGATACCCACCTTGAGGCCGTCGAAGCTGCCCTTGTGCTGCCACATGGTGTACAGGTCGAGCAGGGCCTGGGTGGGATGGCCGTGTTTGCCGTCGCCGGCGTCGATAACGGCCGCGGGGCTGTGCTGGGTGATGATGTGCGGTGCGCCGGCGTGCTTGTCGCGCACGATGATCATGTCGATCTTGTAGGAGTCGAGCGTCATGACGGTGTCGATGAGGCTCTCGCCCTTAACGGAGGACGTGGAGGACCCGCCGAAGTTCAGGGAGTCGGCGGACAGGCGCTTCTCGGCCAGCTCGAAGGAGCTGCGGGTACGCGTGGACGGCTCGTTGAACATGTTGACGATGGTCTTGCCCTTGAGCGTGGGGACCTTCTTGATCGCGCGCTCGTTGACCTCGGAGAACACCTTGGCGGTCTCCAGGATCGTCATGATATCGGTATCCGAGTACTCGGTGATATCGATCAGGTGCTTATGGTTGAACGCCATAAGGTTACTCACCTCCCAGCGGAGCGGAGCCCACGTGGGCGCCCGGCTCGACATCAAAAATCTCGACGGTGGTACGGCCGTCGACTTCCTGCAGGTACAGACGGACGTTCTCGTCACTGGAGGACGGAACGTTCTTGCCCACGAAGTCGGGGCAGATGGGTAGCTCGCGGTGGCCGCGGTCGACCAGCACGGCGAGCTCGATACGGCTCGGGCGGCCCAGATCCATCACGGCGTCGAGCGCGGCGCGGATGGTGCGGCCCGTGTACAGGATGTCATCGACGAGCACGATGCGCTTGCCGTCGACATTGAACGGGATATTGGTTGCATGAATCTCGGGCGCGATAGTGGTGAGGTAGTCGTCACGGTAGAAGCTGATATCCAGGCTTCCCAGCGGGACGCGAACCCCCTCGATGCGCTCGATCTCGTCTACGAGTTTCTTAGCGAGCAGGTCGCCGCGGGTAACGATGCCCACGAGCACGAGGTTATCGATGCCCTCGTTCTTCTCAACGATCTCATGTGCGATACGGGTGATGGCGCGGTTGATCGCGGTCGCGTCCATGATGATCGCCTTGGGTGAAGACGTGCCCATAAAAACTCCTCTCTGCAGACTCGGCCGCATGCGGCCAAAAAAAATAGATGCCCGACCGCTTGGCGCGGCACGAACATCCCACGAGCGACTGCAAAGCAGAGCTATGTACGTCCTTGCGGGTATCTCGTACCACGTTTAAAGGTCAACGTTATTGTACATGACGGAAACGCGATGTGGCTGTGAATCACACAACTTCACAGTTGCATATCTAAAGAGCCGCAACTTGGGAAAGAAGGGCCCGGTCGAATAAAAGAAAAGCCGCGCCCGGGATAGTACCGGACGCGGCCCTATAGATCAGGTCGATTCCAAAAGGTGATATTCAGAGACGACCATAGGCCTCGTATATTACTTGCGGCGGCGACGGAGACGGAGACGGAGACGCTCGACGCCGTTGGCGGTGACGCCGACCATAGGATCGAAGGTCTCGCCCTGAAAATGGCCACATCGGCGGCGCTGATCGTAAGGCTCTGGTTGAGCCAGACCACCGGCTGCTTGACCGTGACGCTGATGCTCTTGATTACCGTGGCGCCCTTGGAGCCCTTCGCGGTGTACGCAAGCTCATAGGTACCGACCTTGGTGTTGTCGATCTTGCCCTTGACGGTGAAACTCGATTGTGCCGTCCTCGGTATCCTTGGCGGTGACACCGGCCTTGGGATCGAACTCGTCGCCGAGCATGATCATCTTGTCGGACAGACCCTCAGAGGTCGGAGCGGCATTCAGGTCCAGCTGGCGCGAGTTGACGGTGACGGCGATAGCCTTCTCGGTTTTGAGGGTCTTCTTGTCCATGGCGGAGTAGGCGACGCGGTGCTCGCCGTATTTGTTGGGGTTGAATGCATCGCCCTGGACTATCGTCTTATTCTTGACACCGGAGTTGGTCGAAATACCGTTAACGGTTACGGTGATCTTTTGGATCGCGGTTGCACCGCTCTTGTCAGCTGCCGTATAGGTAACGTCATAGTTGCCGGGCGCATCGGCCTAAACGGTACCCTCCGCCTTAAGAGTGGCAAAGTCCCCTGCGTCCGGATCAGTTGCGGAAACGCCGTTCTTCATGGGATCGAACTTGATTCCCCGATTAATAGTGATGTTCTATGCACCGTTAATAACCGACGGACGGTTCGGCAGCTTGTCGGTAACATCAATTTCAATATAGAGCTTACCGTTAACATCATGCCCATCAACGGGAGAATTAAATTCCACAGCAAGCATCATGTCAGTTGAACCACCAACGGTGTACTGAGGAAGCTTGCTTGCGGCATCGCGTGCAATGGTGAATTTACTCGTCCGCTCGTTATATGCTACCTCCTGCGGGAGCGCGACTTTCTGGATCATGGCAACGCGATAGCCCTTAGCCTCAATGACGCTCATCGCAGACTTAGGCATAACTTTGCCATCGGACATTTTGAAAACAACCGGGAGCCCCTTGCTGCTCTCGTGATCCGAAGGGAGTAGTGTTTTGAACTTACCTAAAACCTCTTTGGAGTCACCGGGGGCCGGAGCCGCAGTCTCTGTGATCTCAGGAGCAGGAGCAGGAGCAGGAGCAGGAACAACCTTAGCAGCAGTCTCAGCTGCGGGCTCTACGCCATCAGCCTTGTCGGTCGCCTCAGCAGCAATCTCGTTCTTGTCGCCGGCCACCTTATCAGCAGTAGGCACGTCCTTCTTTGCAACATCGGTCTTACCGTCAACTTCGGTCACACCGGCAGAGGGAGAGACACCCGTCCGGGCATCCTCGGCCGGAGCAGCAGACTCGCCCTGGGGAGCTGTCTGCTCGGGGACGGCAGGAACAACGGTCTGAGGGGCGGGGGGCGGCCTGCTCGGCAGGAGCGCCGAGCTGCACGGGAGCAACATGGACGGAACCCCCGCTCCGCCTGAACGGCAATCCCATCATCAACCTTGTTTTTCTCAACGTCCTCAACGAAAGCCTGGAACTCCTCGGCTTAATCGTTAGCTTGTATTGCGAATGCCTGGGTGGGAAGCGTAGAGGTAATGCAGCCGGCGATCAAAACGCCAGTGGTCACGGTTTTTGTCCACTTCATAGGTTTAACTATGTCTCCTCCGTTAACTTCAATATGGTCAATATGGCCACCCATCCGAATTGACGCGGTTGCCACATTTCGTTAACGGGATCTACCTACTCTGACTATGTTCTTTGACTCATTTACAATTTTATTGGACATTTATTTATGTTGCGCTTATTAACCATAATCTATGTACGAGTTTAAGCACTTTATACAATTAGAATGTATAAATACTTAATTTCATAAACATACAAGTAGAACTGGCCAGATAGCGGTGAGGAGTTTGAAATTATCCAACCTGCTTATAGAAGAATCGGGATCGACGGAAGTCAGCCCTGACGTCATCCTCGAAAAGGAATGCCAATGAGTCCCCAATTGTTCATAGATTGCACACATATCAGCATATAAATATAGATAAAAATAGACCCGCCGTAAGCGGGTCTTTGGAAATTCTGGCTCCCCGGGTAGGACTCGAACCTACAACAGCGCGGTTAACAGCCGCGTGCTCTACCATTGAGCTACCGAGGAATTGGTTGGTTGCTCGCTTGCAACAAGATTTATTATAGGGACTTCTCTTCTATGTGCAACAACTTTTTGAAAAAAGTTTTGTTGTAGCTAAAGTGCCTGAGCGTCAGGCTGGTAGATCAAAGCCGCCCCGCCTACATTCTCATAAACGCCGAAGGTTGCGACTGCACATCCGCCTTAATCGATCTTCGCCGCAGACGACCCCCATAGGGGCGCCAGCCAAGATAGTCGATGCCAGTTTTTGTCATATTTCGGTCTTTTAGCTTGAGCATGCAGCCCCCTCTCCTATTCAGGATACCTACAACCGTATTTAAGTATGTATAGATGCAGATCTCTGAATACGCGAATTTAAGATCAGGCTTTAAGCAGCCGTAAAGACCGAAATATGACAAAAACGTGCACCAATCAGAAGCCTCAAGCTGCCAACACATTCAGACGACAGCAAAGGCAGCCTCTTGGAGTTACGGCACTTCTATATGAAGCAATGCCGTCCACCTTGAAAACAAACCCAGGCCGCACCGCCAAAAAAGGACCGCGCGTGCAAACGCGCGGTCCTTGACCAGACACTATGAAAGCTTAGCTCTCGATGTAGTCCTTGAGCTTGCTCGAACGGCTCGGATGACGCAACTTTGCCAGCGTCTTGGACTCGATCTGACGAATGCGCTCACGCGTAACGCCAAACTCACGACCAACTTCCTCAAGCGTATGCGGATGGCCATTCACCAAACCAAAACGCAGCTCGATAACCTTGCGCTCACGATCGGCCAGACCATCGAGCACCTGGGTGAGCTGCTCCTGTAGCATGGAGAAGCTTGCCGCATCGGCGGGAACGACAGCCTGGGAATCCTCGATGAAGTCGCCGAGCTGGGAATCCTCTTCCTCGCCGATGGGCGTTTCCAGAGAAACCGGCTCCTGGCTGATCTTTTGGATCTCGCGCACGCGATCGGCACTCATGTCCATCTCGGCACCGATCTCCTCGGGGGTTGGGTCGCGGCCAAGATCCTGCAGAAGCTGACGCTGCACGCGAACGAGCTTGTTAATCGTCTCGACCATATGCACGGGAATACGGATGGTGCGTGCCTGGTCGGCAATGGCGCGGGTGATGGCCTGGCGGATCCACCACGTAGCATACGTGGAGAACTTGAAGCCCTTTTCGTAGTCGAACTTCTCGACCGCGCGAATAAGGCCAAGGTTTCCCTCCTGGATAAGATCTAGGAACAGCATGCCACGACCAACATAGCGCTTGGCGATGGAGACGACCAGACGAAGGTTGGCCGAAATCAGAGCCTGCTTGGCGTCCAGACCAACCTGCTCGACGCGCATAAGGCGGCGCATCTCGGCGCGGGTGAGCTCGAGCTCGCCGTTCTCATGCTTCTCGAGCTTGTCGGAAGCATCGAGCCCGGCCTCGATCTTCATGGCCAGATCGACCTCTTCCGAAGCGGTGAGCAGATCGACCTTACCGATCTCCTTGAGGTACATACGGACTGGGTCGCCGGTGAGCATGACCGTGGAGGCGTCGATACCTCGTGCGCGTGCCCGGCTGCGGCTCGTACGGGCGCGCGACTTCTTCTTTGACTTGGTCGACGCCATCTCGGCATCGGCGTTCTTGGCCATCTTGAGGTCGTGATCCTCGTCGCTCTCCTCGCCGTCGAGGTCGTCCTCATCCATGGAGTCATCCATGTCGTCATGGGAGAGCTCGGAATCTTCATCCTCATCGGCGGCGATGATCTCGACTCCGCGATCGCGCAGGAATTGATAAATGGAAGTCAGCTGTGCATCGGTAACATCGACATCTTTGAGTGCAACCTGGATGTCGTCCTCAGTGACGGAACCCGACTTCGATCCAAGACTCAGAAGCTTCTCGATCGTTGCATCGAGTGCGTCGCCCGTGCTCATGTTCTTTTTTGGCACAGATTCTCCCTTCTCGGCACATAGGATTCATTACTGTACCACGCTTCTATACCCAACACCAGCGGAATCATTCACAAAGCGGTACTTAACAGGCAAATTACTCCGCCTCTGTACGGAACGGGTCGGCGACACCCTCCACGGCGCGCTCAAGCTGGCGCACGCGTACCACGTCCTGCGAGGCTTGGATGGCGAGGTTGCGACGCTCTTCAGCCGAAAGCGAGGAATCGGAACGCAGCCGCGAGCGAGCTGCCGCCATGCGACGCTTCACCGTATAGAGCTCGAGCGTATCGAGGATGAAGGTCACATTCGTCTCGGTGGGGTGCGCGCTCGTGGTGGAGATGGTGCCGGCGGAAACCAGCTGAGCGGCCTCGGGGCACACCGCACGAGCGGCGTTCATAGCATCGGCGGCACTCGCCCCCTCAGGCGTGGCGAGCACTGCCCAGGCTATAGCCTGATCGCGCTCGTCGACCCATTCGACCTCGCAGATACGGTCGGCATATGCCCTGAAGCTATCAGGAAACGTCGTGAGCAACGTAAGGAGCTCGCGCTCGACCCGCAATGCCCGGCGCTCCATGTCCGTGAGCACGGTGAGGCCGTCTGCCGTTCCCGCGGCCGCATTTAGGCGCGCATCGGCATCGGGCGCGTCAAAGCCCTCGCCTGCGGGAATGTAATGGTAGGGAACCTCCTCGTACGAGACCTCATCCGAACCGAATGCGCCCGGGGCCTGAAGGGCCTCCCCACCCGCGCGCCGACCCTGCACCCGATCGCGTTGCTGCTGCCGACGCCTGTTGGCATCCTCGCGCTGCTGGACGTCCCTGAACACCTTGCCTGCGTTCTCCCGGATCACATCCACATCCAGCCCCAGGCGGTCGGCGATCTGCATATAGTAGCTATCGATCACGTAACTCGAGCGGAGGGGATATATCAGCTCAAGCCCCTCGCGCATCGCCCTGACGCGTCCACCGGGCGTGGACATGTCGCTTTCGGCCTCGAGCTTACCGAACACAAAGTCCATAAGCGGTTGGGAGTTGCCGATGAGGTCCCGCAGCGCATCCACCCCATGCGCATGCACGAAGTCGTCGGGGTCCATGCCGTCAGGCAGGATCACGCAGCGCAGGTCGATGTCATCGTTCTCGATAAACTGGATCGCGCGGCGAGCAGCCTTTTGTCCCGCCGCATCACCATCGAACATGTAGACGATCCTCTTGGTGAAGCGCGTGAGGGTCTTGACGTGGTTCTCGGTGAGGGCGGTGCCCAGCACGGCAACGATGTTCTCGATACCGGCCTTCCAGCACGACATGGCGCTGATGTAACCTTCCACCACGATGACCTCGCCGGCGGAGATGATATGGTCCTTGGCCCAGTTGAACCCGTACAGGTTCTTGCCCTTGTGGAAAATCGAGGTCTCGGAGGTATTGAGGTACTTAGCGTTGGTCTTTTCCTTATCCAGCGCACGGCCGCCGAACGCGATGCAGCGCCCCTGCTCATCGAAGATGGGGAACATCACACGATCGAAGAACCGGTCGACCAGGCCGCCGTTGCGTCCCGAAAACGCCACGTTGGCATCGATCATCTCGCGCGGGGTGAACCCCTTTTGCGAAAGATGCGACACCAGCGTGCCATGGCCCGGGGCAAAGCCCAACATGTATTTGTTGCAGGTGGCCGCATCGAGGTCACGCTGCTTGCAGTAGTCGCGGCCGCGACCGTCTTTCCCGCGCATGAGCAGCGTATGGTAGAACGAAGCCGTCTCCTCGCATACGTCGATCAGACGGCTCCTCTTGGGGCCGCCGCGCTTGAAAGCCGGGTCATCGGCCAGCTCAATGCCGGCGCGGTCCGCCAAAAAGCGAATCGACTCGGGGAAGCTCAGGTTTTCGCGCTTCATCACATAGGTGAAGCAGTCGCCACCCTCTCCACAGCCAAAACAATGCCACACCTGGGTGGCGGGTATAACATGAAACGACGGCGTCTTCTCCCCATGGAACGGGCAGCATCCCCACAGGTCGTGGCCACGGGGCTTGAGCTCGACCGTCTCCTCCACAAGTGCGGCCAGATCGGTGGCATCGCGCACGCGGTTCTTGTCCTCGTCAGAAATCACGGTTTCGCCTCCAACTCAACCGAGCCGAACATTGCTGCAACATGATCGATATCGCGATGCACGACATCGATCAACTCATCCACGGAATCAAATGTCTGCGAAGCCCTCAGGCGCGTATCGAAGGAAACGGCGACATCGCAACCGTATAGATCGCCCGAGTACCCTAGCAAGTTTGCCTCGAGATGCGCCGAGGCCGAGCTGTCGGAGAACATGGGCGGGATGCCCACGTTGATAGCCGCCGGCCACACGCGCGACCCGTAGCAGGCAAAACCGGCGTAAACGCCATCGGCAGGAAGCTGCATGGAGGCGTCGACCGCGATGTTGGCCGTAGGGAATCCCATGTCGGTGCCCTCGCCTCGCCCGTGCTCAACGCGTCCGCGGACCATCGGCCTGTGCCCGAGTTCCCGACAGGCTTCTTCCACCCCGCCCTGCGACATCCGCTCTCGGATACGCGTGGCGGAGATGGCGCGCCCGTCTTCGAGGACCAAATCGTGGCCGAACACCTCAATGCCCCGGCCGGCCCCCCATGCGCGAATAACCTCGACCGTAGAGGCCCCGCGAGCTCCGAGCCTGAAATCGCTCCCCACGTGAACCGCTCTGATATCGAGAAAGGGTGCCAGCACGCGATCGAAAAATTCCTCATGACCCATGGCCGCCACAGCCGGCGTAAAGGGGACGACCAGGACATCCATACCGGCAAGAGCAAGCGATCTCACCCGATCGTCAATCGACATGAGGGAGAGCGCCGGATGCGGAGCGACGACCGCATCGGGGTCCGGATCGAAGGTGACGGCCGCCGCGCGCAGACCGTGGGAGGCCGCGTAGGCGGAGGTAAGCCTTATCAGCTCCTGGTGCCCGCGATGAAACCCATCGAACGCGCCGATGGCCACCGCGCACGGAAGCGGCTCGACGAGATCGGGCGCGTTATCCAGGCATATGACCGAGCCGACCTGTCGACCCAACAGGAAATCCCGGGCCAGCTCCCTACCGTCCATCAATGCAGATGCGCCCCCTCGATTCCCTGCGGAAAAACATCGGTCATGCGCAGACGGCCCTCTTGCGGGACCGCGATGGCCCGCAACTCGCCGCGGTTCAACAGCGCGAAGCGCTCGATATCGTCCGGGAAGTCCATGCGCAGCAGCCTACCGCAAAGGACATCCGCCAGCTGGTCGTCGGCGATCTCGAGCGAACTGAGCCCAAGCACCTGAACGGGATCGAGGCAACGCGCGCGAGCAATCTCGACCGTAAGGTCTTCGGCCGTTAGGCACATGGAGGCGTTGACGCATCCGGACGCCGTGCGGCGCAGATCGCAAAGATGCGCGGCGCCGCCCACCGAACGGCCCAGATCGCGGGCGAGCGAACGGATGTAGGTGCCCTTGCTCACATCGAATGCCACGGTCCACACCGGCACCCCATCGAGCGTGTCGATCGCGATGAGATCGGCACCGTACACCTCGATGCTGCGCGCCGGCAGCTCGACCTCTTCGCCGCTACGCGCGAGCTTATAGGAGCGAACGCCGTTGATGGAGATCGCCGAATAGGCCGGCGGGACCTGCTCTTGGACCCCGATGAACCTCGAGAGGGCGCTGCGGGCGCAGCCCGGGTCGTAAAGATCGGCCACCGGCTTGACCGCCCTGGTGACCTCACCCTCGGCGTCATCGGTGGTCGTCTCCGATCCGAACATGATCCGGGCGACATATTGTTTGCGATCGAGCGTGATCATGCCCAGCAAGCGCGTTGCCTGCCCTATGCCCACGATCATGATGCCCGAAGCCAGGGGATCGAGCGTGCCGGCATGGCCCACCCGGCGCTCCCCCACCGCTCGTCGGACGCGGCCTACGATATCGTGCGAGGTGCAGCCCACGGGCTTATCAATGGCGAGCAGCAGATTGAGCTCGCTGGGTGTACGTCGTGCCAAACAAAAACCTCCCTGTTACGCGACCAGGTGCCACAAGCGCCCCGGGCAGCCAAGCCGCCCGGGGCGCAAATACTTCTAAAAGGAGTCTACCCAACAAGTGCCTCGAGCTCGGGCACAATCGCGGTCAACGCCTCATCGATAGAACCGTAGAACGTGAAGCCCGCGGCGGCCGCATGTCCACCGCCATTATGCGCCGCGGCCACGCCCGAGATATCGATAGCCCCTTTTGAACGCAGATTGCCGCGCACGACACCGGGCTCGCTCTCGCGCAGGAACATGCAGAGCTCCGTGCCGCCCACTCGACGCACGATGTCCACCAGCCCGTCGCATTCGCTGGGCTTGACGCCGCACGTCTGAAGATCGGAAGCGTAGGCATAACTGAAGGCCACGCGACCCTGTGCCCTCGTACCGATGCGGCTCATCACGATGGATTCGAGCTGCAGGTACTGGATACGCTGGCTCTGGTACACCTCGAGCGCGATCCTGGCCGGCTCGGCGCCGGCATCGACAAGCATGGATGCGCACGAGAACGCGGATGCGTTTGCGTTTTGATAGGAGAAACGACCCGTGTCGGTCACCAATCCGGCCATGAGCGAGGTGGCGATCCGAGGCGTCAGCGGATACCCCGCGGTCTCGATCAGTTCGCTCACCAAAACGGCGGTTGCGGCCGCCGAGGTAACGCGAACGGTCACATCGCCAAACTCGGCCTTGGTGGGATGATGGTCGATGACCACGCGGGCGCGTGCACGCTTGGCGACATCTGCAGACGCCTTAAGGCGCTCCATGGTGGGAACATCGACCGAGATGAACAAGTCGACATCGTCCTCGAACGCAGAGGCGGGCACCATCGAATCGGAGCCTTCGAGGAACCGGTAGATGCGCGGGACATCGGAATCATCGGCAAGCAGGCAGGTCACATGCTTGTCGGGAAACTGCTCGGCAAGCGAGCGCCCAAGACCCAGGCCGGAGCCCAGGGCATCGCCGTCGGGATTGGTATGTCCCGAGATGGCGATGCTCTGAGCTCCTTCGATACACTCGATCACACCCTCCCACATATCGGGGGTGGTGCTGCGAGCGGTAACGAGCGAGGTGTTACTCATGGGCCGCCTCGATGGACGGGGCCTCGACGTCATCGGCATCGGTGGAAGCGGAATCCACCACCGGATAGCCGAACTCGTCCTTCTCGACGGCAAGGGTGGCCGGGACGTTCTCGAGCGCCTTGGTGATGCGCTCCGCCTCGTCGGTGGAGCGGTCGATCTTGAAGGCGAGCTCGGGCGTCACGCGCCAATCGAGCGTGCGGGCCAGAAGGCTGCGGATGCGGCCCTTGGCGGCATTGAGCGCCTCGAGAACCTCTTCGTAGCGGTCGCCATCGCACGATACGAAGACGCGCGCGAACGAGCGGTCCTGCGAGACCTCCACACCCGTCAGCGTGACGAGCTCAAGACGCGGGTCGCTGATCTCGAACAGCAGGATATAGCCGAGCTTCTCTCGAAGCTGCTCGCCCAGCCGACGGGTAACGGGTGTCTGTTTCACAGCTGCACCAGACTCCTTTACTCGGTACGGGCCACCTCGATGACCTTATAGGCCTCGAGGATGTCGCCCACCTTGATGTCCTGGAACTTCTCGATGCCAAGGCCGCACTCGTAACCGCTCTTGACGGTCTTGACGTCGTCCTTGAAGCGACGCATGGAACCGAAGACGCCATCGAACACGACCACGCCGTCGCGGACGACGCGCACCTTGTCGTTGCGGTCGATCTCGCCCTCGGTGACCATGCACCCGGCGATGAGGCCGGCCTTGGGAACGCGGAAAGTCTCGCGAACCTCGGCGGAACCGGTCTGAACCTCCTCCTCCGTGGGCTTGAGCATACCGATGCGCGCGGCGTCGATGTCCTCGATGGCCTTGTAGATGATGGAGTACGTCTTGATCTGGACGTTTTCCTTCTCGGCCATGTCGCGGGCCTTGGCCTGCGGGCGCACGCCGAAGCCGATGATGATGGCGTTGGAGGCGGCGGCCAGGGTGACGTCGGTCTCGGAGATGGCACCGACGGCGGAGTGGATGATGTTGATGCGGACCTCGGACTGATCCATCTTGCCGATGGAGTCGGCCAGGGCCTCGATGGTGCCCTGGGCGTCGGCCTTCACGACCAGGTTGAGCTCCTTGAGCTCGTTCTGGCTCATCTCATCGAACAAGGTCTCGAGCGTGACGTGCTTGACCTTGTTCTGCTCCTCGATGCGGGCCTTGAGGGCGCGCTGCTCGGCCAGGTCGCGAGCGTCGCGCTCGTCCTCGAACACGCGGAACTCGTCGCCGGCGGCCGGGACGGAGTTGAGGCCGAGGATCTCCACGGCGTCGGACGGCATGGCCTCGCCCTTGTTCTCACCATGCTGGTCGAGCATGGCGCGCACGCGGCCGTAGCTCATGCCGGCGACGATGGCGTCGCCCACATGCAGGGTGCCGCGGGTGACGAGCAGCGTGGCGACGGGGCCGCGGCCGCGATCGAGCTTGGCCTCGATGATGTTGCCGGACGCGAACGTATCCGGGTTGGCCTTGAGCTCGAGCACGTCGGCCTGGAGCAGGATGGTCTCGAGTAGGTCGTCGATGCCCTGGCCCTTCTTGGCCGAGACGTTGACGAACATGTTCTGGCCGCCCCACTCCTCGGGGATGATGCCGTACTCGGTGAGCATCTGGCGCACCTTGTCGGGGTTGGCCTCGGGCTTATCGCACTTGTTGACGGCGACGATGATCGGCACGTCGGCCGCCTTGGAGTGGTTGATGGCCTCGATGGTCTGCGGCATGACGCCGTCATCGGCTGCAACGACCAGCACGACGATGTCGGTGATCTTGGCGCCGCGGGCGCGCATGGCGGTAAAGGCCTCGTGGCCGGGGGTGTCGACGAAGGTGATCTGACGACCGTTGATCTCGACCTCGGATGCACCGATGTGCTGGGTGATGCCGCCGGCCTCGCCGTCCCACACGTTGGTGTGACGGATGGCGTCCAAAAGCGAAGTCTTGCCGTGGTCGACGTGACCCATGACGGTGACCACCGGCGGGCGCGGCTTGAGGTCCTTGGGATCATCGTAGAAGGAGAAGGAGTTCTCCTCCTCCGGGCTCACCACGCGAACCTGACGGCCCAGGTCGTCGGCAACGAGCTCCACGAGGTCATTGCTCATGGACTGAGTCATGGTGAGCGGGGTGCCCAGCAGGAACAGGCGCTTGATGATATCGTTGGCCGGCACCTCGAGAGCCTCGGCCAGCTCGGCCACGGTCACGCCCTCGGATACCTGGACGGCGTCGAGGTCCTCGGGGTTGATGCCCTTGGCCAGAGCCTCCTCGAGCTTGCGCTCCTCGGCAGCGGCCTGGGCCTGGGCCTGGCGCTTCTCCTTACGCTTCTTGCGGCGGCCGGTGGACTCGCGTGAAGCCTCCTCGACGGCGGCACGGGCCTCCTCGAGAACCTTCTCGCGGCTGTACTCCTCAGCCTCACGCGCCATGCGGCTGTAGCGATCCTCGCCATCGTGCTCGTGATCGTGAGCGGCACCCTTGCGCTTCTTGCCGCCCTTGGCCGCCTTGTCGGGCGAAGGCGGGAAATCGCCCGCCGGGACGTTGGGCACAGAGGAGCTGCGGCGGCGGCGGATGGGAGCCTCGGCGCTGCCGTGCGACTCGTTATTGTTATTGCGATTGTTGCGACGGCCGCCGCGCTCGCCGCGCTTGCCGCCGCTGCCGCTCTCCGCGGGCTTGGCCCTCTCCTCGGCTTTCTTCTCCTTGAGAACGACCTCCTGCTCGGCGATCTGATCGAGCAGGGAGCGGAAACGGGAGCCGGAATCGGATGCGGGGACCGCGCGGCGTTTGGCCTCGAGCTCGGCCTCGCGGCGAGCCTTCTCCTCGGCCTCCTTTGCACGGCGCTTCGCCTCGAGCTCGGCCTGCTTGGCGGCCTCGGCGGCAGCCTGGGCCTCCTGGGACAGACGACGCTCTTCCTCGCGACGGGCCTCCACGGCCAGACGCTCGGCCTCGGCTGCGGCGGCCTTGGCAGCCTCCTCCTTTGCGGCAGCCTCCTGCTCGGCCTGCCTGGCGGCCTCGACCTCGGCCGCGCGCGCGGCGATAACCGGAGCGAGCTGCTTCTTAACCATGGCCACGTACGCGTCCTCAAGCGTGGACGACGCGGACTTGGCGGGAATCTTCATCTCCTCGAGATGACCCATGAGCTCCTTGGAAGTCATCCCGAATTCCTTGGCGAGCGTGGAAATACGAACTTTCGCCAATGCCATACACCTACCTCTCGCGCACATTAGCGTGCGATTCTTACCTCACATGAACACCGGACGCGGGGGCGCGGGTTAGATGAGATCCTCGGCTCCATCAAAGATGCTGGAGTCATCGGACTCAAAATCCGCCTGGTCGTCGAGCAGGTCGTCCACAGGAGCCGGGGCGACGGAGATGTTCTTGAGGATATCGGCCGCGAGCGTCTCGCTCTTGATATCGATATGCCAGCCGGTCAGGCGGGCGGCGAGACGGGCATTCTGGCCCTCCTTGCCGATAGCCAGGGAGAGCTGGTCGTCGGGTACGATGACGCCGGCGTAGTTCTTCTCCTCATCGATGAGGACGCGCGTGACCTTTGCCGGGGACAACGCGTTGGCAACGTACTGGGCCGGGTCCTCATCCCACAGGATAACGTCGACGCGCTCGCCGCGCAGCTCGGACACGACCGCGCGCACGCGACTGCCCTTGGGGCCGACGCAGGCGCCCACCGGATCCAGGCGCTCATCCAGGGAATGAACGGCGACCTTGGAACGCTGGCCGGGCTCGCGGGCGATGGACTTGACTTCGACGGTGCCCTCGTAGATCTCCGGCACCTCCTGCTCGAACAGGCGCTTGATCAGAGCGGGATGGGTACGGGAGATGACGATCGGCGGACGGGAATGCTCGCCGCGCACGGGAGGAAGCGTGGAGTTGGGGTCCCGAACGTCGATGATGACGGCCTTGAGACGCTGATTGTGGACGTAGCGCTCGCCCATGGGACGCTCGTTGCGCTCGGTCTCGTAACGGCGCTGATCGAAGTGCGGAAGCTCGGCCTCGACACCCTCGCGGATCTTCACGATGGTGAAGTCGGGCGTGGACTGCAGCACGGTGCCGTTGATCATATCGCCGACGCGGTCGGAGAACTCCTCGTAGATCTGCTCGCGAGCGGCGTTGCGAACGATGGCGTTGATCTCGGCCTTAGCGTGCATGGCCGCGATGCGGGAGGTGTTCTTGGGCGTGACGTCGATCTTCTCGTAGCGGGTGTAGTTGCCCTCCTCGTCCATGGAGTCATCATCGGGGACGAGCTCGTACACGTAGATCTTGCCGGTGGCGCGGTCGATGGTGACCTCGGCGCCCCAGTCGAGCTTCATCTGCTCGGCATAGGTCTTGGCGAGGGTCTGCTCCAGATGGTCGATCAGGTACAGCTGATCGATGTGCTTCTCTTTGCACAAGCCCATCAGCGCTTCCATCATGGACGGATTCTCATCTGCCATGGTTACTTCCCTTCCTTCGAGCCCTTGAAGTCGTACACCGGCTTCAGGACGCACTTCTTCACGTCGTTATAGGAGATGGTCGCAGGGTCCTCGCCCTCGCAGGCGATGGTGACGTCCGAATCGGTGGCCGCGGCGATGGTGCCCTTATAGGACTTGCGGCCCTCGAGTGCGGTCGTGGTGAGCTCGACATCGGAGCCCACGAAACGGGCGAAATCGCTTGCACGGCGCAGCGGGCGCTTCATGCCAGGGGACGACACCTCGAGCGTATACGAGCCCGAGATGGGGTCGAGCGTATCGATCGCGTCGGAAACCCACTTGGTCTGCGCGGACACCTCATCGAGCGTGATGGGGTCCCCCTCCAGCTTGTCCAGGCGAACACGGACGCACGGTGCCTTGGTGGCACCGACGATCTCGACATCCACCACATCGATACCGCGGTCCGCCGCCTGGCCCTCAAGCAGATCGATGATCTGCTGCTCGAGCGCGCTTTTGACCATGCGCAACACCTCCTCATACTAAAAAGGAAGCGGGGCATGGGCCCCACTTCCTCTACATAACAGCTTCAGTTCTAGATAACTATACCAAACAAGCTTTAAACAGGCAATACATTCCCACCGTATACGCATCCATCATGCGGAACCACAATATCTACAAGATTGCACGCCGGAGGCCGGTCCACCATGGGCCGACCTCCATCTCCTGATCCTATTTAACGATCAGGTTGACGAGCTTGTTGGGAATACAGATGGCCTTGACAACCGTCTTGCCATCGATCCACTTGGCAGCAGCCTGCTCGGCGGCCGCGCGCATGACATCCTGATCGGAGTTACGCGGCACGTGCGTGCGGGTGCGCATCTTGCCCTGAACCTGGACGGCGAGCTCGACTTCGTCGCTCTCAGCCTCTTTGGGATCGAACTCGGGCCACGGGGCGGTGTAGACGCTCCCCTTGTGGCAGAGGGCGGCGTGCCACAGCTCCTCGCACATGAACGGGCAGATCGGAGCCAGGACGCTCACGATATCCGTGGCGACCATCGCGGTGAGCGAGGCATCGCGACCCTCGGCGGGCACGGCGTTGAGATAGGCGCTCGCGGCGTTCACGAGCTCCATCATGGCCGAGATGGCCGTATTGAACTGGCCGCGGTCGAAGTTCTCGGTGCAGGCGGCCAGCGTGCGGTGGCGCTCGCGATAGAGCTTGAGCGCCTCGGCATCCAGTCCGGCCTTATCGAGGGCCGCAGCGTCTCCGGCCGTTGCGGCGAGCTGCCACACGGTGCGCCAGGCGCGCTTGATGAAGCGGTTGGCGCCCTCGACGGCGTTGGGATCCCAGTCGAAATCCTTCTCGGGCGGGGCGATGAACAGGATCGCCAGACGCATGGTGTCGGCGCCGTAGGGCTCGATGACGGAGCTGGGCGGAACGACGTTGCCCTTGGACTTGGACATGGTCTCGCCGTGCTCGTCCTTCACCATGCCCTGGCACAGCAGATTGGTGAACGGCTCGTCGATATCGAGCAGGCCCATATCGCGCATGGCCTTGGTGAAGAAACGGCTGTAGAGCAGGTGCAGAATGGCGTGCTCGATACCGCCCACATAGTTGTCAACGGGCATCCAGTGGTTGGCCGCCTCGCGCGAGAAGGGCAGCTCGGTGTTGTGCGGATCGGTGTATCGCAGGTAATACCAGCTGGAGCAGGTGAACGTATCCATGGTGTCGGTCTCGCGACGGGCGGGGGCGCCGCACACCGGGCAGGTGGTCTCGTAGAACTCCTTGCACTCGGCAAGCGTCTCGCCCGCGGTGAGGTCGAGGTTCTCGGGCAGGGTTACCGGCAGCTGATCCTCGGGCACCGGAACGATACCGCAGCGCTCGCAGTGGATAGCCGGGATGGGGTTGCCCCAGTAGCGCTGCCGGGAGATGAGCCAGTCGCGCAGACGGTACTGCACGGAGCGGCGGCCGGTGCCCGCAGCCTCCAGGTCCTCGACGATTGCGGCCTCGCCGGCGGAGTGCTTGCCGCCGCGCATGCCGGTGTACTTGCCGGACTGAACGAGGGTGCCGTCATCGGTGTGGGCGGAATCCCAGTCCACGGTCTCGGCACAGTAGGTATCGATGGAGCCGCCGCCGGCCTCGAGCTCGGCACGCTCCTCGTCGGTCATGATGATCGGAACGATGGGCAGCTCGTACTTACGGGCGAACTCGAAGTCGCGCTGGTCGCCGCAGGGAACCGCCATGACGGCACCGGTGCCGTAGTCGGACACCACGTAGTCGGCCACCCATACGGGGACCTTGGCGCCCGAAAGCGGGTTGACCACGTAGCGGCCCGTGAAGGCTCCGTGCTTCTCAACGGTACCCTGGGCGCGCTCGACGGCGGTGATCTTCTTGGCCCCCTCGATAACCTCAAGAACGGCGGCCTCGTACTCCGTGCCGGCCACGAGTTCGCGCAGACCCTCGTACTCGGGAGCGAGCAGGAAGAACGTGTTGCCGAACAGCGTGTCGGCGCGCGTGGTGAACACGGTGATCTTGGTATCGGTGGGCTCTCCGGCCTCATCGCACAGGGTGAAGTCGACCTCGGCGCCCTCGGAGCGACCGATCCAGTTGGCCTGCATCTGCTTCACGCGCTCGGGCCAGCCGGGAAGCTTCTCGAGGTCGTCCAGCAATTCCTGAGCGTACGCGGTGATCTTGATGTACCACTGCTCCAGGTCGCGCTTCTCGACCTCGGTGTCGCAACGCCAGCAACGGCCCTCGGTCACCTGCTCGTTGGCAAGGACCGTGCCGCACTTGGGACACCAGTTGACCGGGTTCTTCTTGCGATAGACCAGCCCGCGCTCCCACAGCTTCTCGAAGATCCACTGACCCCAACGGTAATAGTCGGGCGAGCAGGTCTTGACCAGGCGGTCCATATCGTAGGAGAAGCCCATGCGCTTCATGGTGGCGAGAGCCTGGTCCATGTTCTTATAGGTCCAGGCTGCGGCTTGGGTATTGTGCTTGATGGCGGCGTTCTCAGCGGGCAGGCCGAAGGCGTCGAAGCCGATGGGGTGCAGCACGTCGTAACCGCGCATGCGGGCCTGGCGCGCCATGGCGTCGCCGATGGTGTAGTTGCGCGCATGGCCCATGTGCAGGTCGCCCGAGGGGTACGGGAACATCTCAAGGATGTACTTTTTGGGCTTGGACGGATCGGTGTCGACGGCGAACAGGTTCTCGTCGTCCCACGACTTCATCCACTTGGTTTCGATGGACTGCGCATCGTAGGCGGGAATCTCCCCCGCCGGGCGCGCGCCGTGATTATGCTCGCAGCTCTCGCACATATGCTCTCCTTATACGGAACGGGCCGGTGAATCGAATCGAATGTATCGATTCTACCAAGTAACAAAAGACGAGGTGGCGCTTATATGGGCGCCGCCTCGTCTCGAAACATACGAACTACCCGCTCGGAATAGATCGTATAGCGCCCTTATAGATGGCGCTCGTCCAGGCGCATGGATACAGCCTAGTTGTAGCTCACGCTTTGCTGGGAATCCTTGACCACGACGTCGTGCGCGCCGCCCTCGACGATGGAGGTAGCAGAGACGAGGGTCAAACGGGCCTTCTCCTGCAGCTCGGGGATGGAAAGCGCACCGCAGTTGCACATGGTCGACTTGACCTTGTACAGCGTGCCGTTGACGCCATCCTTGAGGGAGCCGGCATACGGAACGTAGGAGTCCACGCCCTCGACGAAGGACAGCTTCTGGGCGCCGCCCAGGTCGTAGCGCTGCCAATTGCGGGCACGGGCGGAACCCTCGCCCCAGTACTCCTTCATGTACTGGCCGTTGACGTTGACGCGAGAGGTCGGGCTCTCATCGAAACGCGCGAAGTAGCGGCCGAGCATGAGGAAGTCGGCGCCCATGGCCAGGGCCAGGGTCATGTGGTAGTCGTACACGATGCCGCCGTCGGAACAGACCGGGACGTATACGCCGGTCTCCTCGTAGTACTCGTCGCGGGCGCGGCACACGTCGATCAGGGACGTGGCCTGGCCGCGGCCGATGCCCTTGGTCTCACGGGTGATGCAGATGGAACCGCCGCCGATACCGACCTTGATGAAGTCGGCACCGCAATCGGCCAGGAAACGGAAGCCGTCAGCATCGACGACGTTGCCAGCACCCACCTTGACGGAATCGCCGTAGTTGGCGCGGATCCACTCGATCGTGCGCTTCTGCCACTCGGAGTAGCCCTCGGAAGAGTCGATGCACAGGACGTCCGCACCGGCCTCGACCAGCAGCGGAACGCGCTCGGCGTAGTCACGGGTGTTGATGCCGGCACCCACCATGTAGCGCTTGTTGGCGTCGAGCAGCTCATTGGGGTTGGTCTTGTGGGAATCGTAATCCTTGCGGAACACGATGCCGATCAGGTGGTCGTTATCGTCGACAACGGGGAGGGCGTTGAGCTTGTTGTCCCAGATGACGTCGTTGGCCTCTTTGAGGGTGATGTCCTTGTTGCCCACGATAAGCTGCTCGCGCGGCGTCATGAACTCGGAAACCTTCTTGGATCGGTCATCACGGCTGGGGCGGTAGTCACGAGAAGTAACGATACCCAGCAGCTTGCCGCGCGGGGTGCCGTCATCGGTGACGGGCATGGTGGAATGACCGGTCTTATTCTTGAGCTCCATGACCTCTTTCATGGTCATGTTGGGAGTGAGCGTGGAGTCGGACTCCACGAAACCGGCCTTGTGGTCCTTGACGGCCTTGACCATAGCGGCCTCGGACTCGGGCGTCTGGGAGCCGTAGATGAAGGAGATACCGCCCTCGGTGGCCAGGGCAACGCCCATGTCCACGCCGGAGACGGACTGCATGATCGCGGAAACCATCGGAATATTCAGCGTGATGGCCGGCTCCTCGCCGCGCTTGAAGCGCGTCAGCGGGGTTTTCAGCGATACGTTGTTGGGGATGCACTCAGAAGAGGAGTAGCCGGGAACAAGCAGGTACTCAGAAAACGTATGGGACTCACCAGGGAAAAACGTGGCCATAACTCTCCTTCATCGATTCGCGGCCGGAAAAGGTCGCAGCCTATGAGTTTTCAGTATTGTAGCGCAGCAGCGCGATTTCATCAGACGGGGATATGAGTCTTCAGACGGATTGTGCGAATGCTCGAGGACACATGGAGCCGAATCGAGATATTTCGCCCGCAAGATCATAGAGGCTTACGGCGCAATCGATATAAAGGGGCAAGATGGCGCCCGGGCGTTAGCATCGTGCGTCAAACCGAGATACGAAGCGGCCGCCGTACTTATATCAAACGCATAATGAACATGTTCATTTTTATATAAAGCCAGTTGACCGTTAAATGGGGCAGTCGATTAGGGCAACGAGCAATTTGAATAGCAGCCCTGTAAAATCCATTTCCCTAATCGATCACCGATTTATATAGAATCCTTGGGGTTTCTCAATATGAACACGTTCATTATGCATTTGATACTTATATGTCCTCGAAACCGGACCCTTCCAACCAGGGAGAACACCCAAAAGATAACCCGGTGTTCACGCATTGCCAGGTAAATGCACGAAGCCGTCGATCTGACTATAAGAACTACCGTGCATAATCCCCAGACAAATGCAACCATGAACGGAGCGGGGACTATGTACGCGTTTCTGGCAAACAAAACAGCATATGACTTATGGTTCGGCAATCACGCAATGGGGCGCACGGAAACGCCGGAGGCCGAATCATACTCGCATGAATCAGAACCACCCTTAAAAAGGGTGGTTTGCTCTTAGGGTATAACCCACGGGCCC
>USLK01000011.1 GCA_900555555.1 uncultured Collinsella sp.
CCTCGAAGGGCCCTCAGACTCTCATCCGACTGTCCAATTTAGTATAGCCACATCATGTCCATGATCTCGACCGTGCGCGCTCTGGCGCCCGCAAGGAGGTCGCGGCCGTGCCAGGCAGGGCCTGCGCAGTAGGAGACGCCGTCCAGCTGTATGTAGCCCCTCTTGTCCGAGCGGACATGCACCCATCTCACGGAGTCGAAGCGCACGCCCGGAAGGGCCATCATCGCCGCGAGGTCCTCGGCGAAGGCCTTGGGCGCAGGTCCGTGCAGCCTGCTCTTCGCCGTGGCGTTGATCCTCCTGCAGCCGGAGAGCAGCATCGAGTTCAGCGCATCGAGGCTCGGCACGGAGGGCACGGGGACGAGGAGGTTGCGGCGCAGGAACCCCACGGCATTCTCCACCGATCCCTTCTCGTTTCCGGAATCGGGGTTGCAGAACCTGGCCTCGAAGCGGTAATGGGCCCTGAGCTGGGAGAAGAGCTTGGACTCCGTCACCCTGCCGAAGAGCATCCGCCCCGCCTCGGTGGCATTGTCGAGCACGACGAGGCGCGGCACGCGCCCTGCCATCTCGAATATCTCGACGAGCCCCTCGCAGAAGCACTCTGCCTTCTCGCACATCATCGCGATGCAGAAGCGGACGTTCGAATGCGGGAACGTCGCGACGAGGAGCTTCAGCTCGAGCCTCTCGCCTGCGACGGTGGCGGTGAAGGCGCCGTAGTCGGCCTGCATGGTGCCCGGCGCCCAGTCGAGCTCGAGGAAGCCGTCGCGTGGGGACTGCTCCTGCGCGAGCTTCCATTCCCTCACAAAGCGGCACACCGTCGGATAGGATCCCGCGTAGCCCTGCTCGGCGACGAGCCTGTCGAAGATCTTCTGCGCGCTGTGGCGCTGCTTCCTGGGGACGGAGCGGTCGTCCACGAGTATGCCGACGATAAAATCGGCGTACCTGTCGATGGCAGGCCTCTTCCTCCTTTCCGCCACAGGCGGCTGCGGGGAGAGGTCCTCCATCCTCGAATACTTGTACACGCTGTTGCGGCACACGCCGAGGGCCTCCGCTATCTCGGTCGGCCCGGCTCCGTCGGCATCCATCCGTCTGATACATTGTTGTACGTCAGGGGACACGGTCATCTTTCCTTTCCTCCTTCCGGCGGGACGTTCGTCGCTGTCTTGCCCGCCAGAAAGGAATTGTGGGGCATGGCCGTGCCCTCCGGCTCATGTGCGGAGAGATGCCATGTCCCGTGAACGGGATGTGCAGAAACAGATCATCGGGATGTTCAATTCCTGGTGATATTTCTGGTCACTTCTTATTGAAAGAAAACATCGACCTACTACTACGCGCTGTCGCACCCCAAGGCCCCGACCAGGCCGGGGCTGCGCGGCAGGGTCGCCGAGATCTTCGGCAGGCTCCCCAACGGCGTCGGCCACCGCCAGATAGCGATGGAGCTGAGGGCCGTCGACGGCGAGCGCATAGCGGACAAGACGGTGCTCAAGATGATGCGCGAGATGGGGCTGAGGTGCGGGATCCGCCGCGAGACCGACTACCACAGGTACAACTCCTACAGGGGAAGGGTCGGCGAGACCTTCGAGAACGTGCTCGGCCGCGACTTCGCGGCGGACGGCCCCTGGCGGAAGATGGGCACCGACGTCACGGAGTTCAGGTGCTCGTTCGGCAAGGCGTACCTCGCGCCCGTCTACGACTTCGGCAGCAAGGAGATCGTGGCGTGGTCGATCTCGGAGAGGCCGGACATGGAGCAGCAGAGGGAGATGCTCGCCGCGCTGGCCGCCGCGAAGCCCTCCTGGGCCCGCCCCGTCATGCAGATGGACATGGGCTGGCAGTACCAGCATGCCGGGTTCGTCGGCGCGCTTCGCGAGATGGGGGTGGTCCAGAGCATGTCGCGCAAGGGCAACTGCCTGGACAACGCCTGCACGGAGGGCCTGTTCGGCCATATGAAGGACGAGTTCTTCCGCGGGCGCGACTGGGACTCGTTCGACGAGTTCAAGCGCGACCTTGAGGCCTACATCCGCCACTGGAACCACGTGCGGCGGCAGGTCAAGCTGAAGGGCCTGACCCCGGCGGAGTTCCGGAATCAGGCCCTTCGGGAGGCCGCGTAGCGGTTATGATTTAGCGCGTCCAAGTTTTGGGACGCAGTTCACGACGATCGTTCGCGGCGCCCTCGGCGTTTAAAAGGAGGTTTCGGTCGGTTCAGGGTAATAGCGTCTGAACTTTCTGAATTGATTGAGTTCTGTGAGCAGAATGTCCAGGTTGCGGCGGATGGAGCTATCCGCATGGTACCGCTGGGGGTCGAATGCGGTTTTTGCAGCTACCAGTCGGTTCACCTCGGCAAGAAGGTCGGCATCGCGTATATATCGCTTGAGGAGGGCGATTGGGACCAACGAGTAGAGGATCGAGCGATCGGCGTATTCGGGCTCGAGTTCCCTGCCGTTCACAAGGTCCTCGACGCAATGCCTCATGGGGTTAACGCCCGCTGCGCAATTGTAGTATGAGTTTCTTCCGATGCGCGGATTGACCTCGAAAAGGAGTTCGCGGCCCGTTTTGGGATCGCGCTTGATGTCGAAGTTGGCAAAACCCCGATATCCGATCGACTGCAGCATCGACGAGCATTTTTCCCAGAGATCGGGGTGGCGTCTCGTGATCATGGCCACGGGGTTTCCGAGCATCGATGGGGCGTGGTCCTCGAGGAGGACTTGTGCGCCGCCGTACATCGTGGTTCGCCCGGAGCTGTCGATATAGAGCGTGATGCTGTCCATGTGGGTGTCGTCTCCGCCGATGAGCTCCTGAACCAAGAAGGTTCCCGTAAAGCCCGCGCGACGCAGATCCTGCCACAGGGCATCGAGATCCTCTTGACGCTCGATGAAATAGACCTTTTTGAATCCGGCGTTGAGCAGGTGCGCATATGCGGGGGAATATGCGGGTTTGGCGACTACGGGAAAGGGGATCTCGGTTGGATCGATGGGTGCGGAGCCATCTAGCAAGATTCGCTCCGTCTTCGGGGTTTCGAGGCCATATTCCCGACAGAGTTCGCCAAAGGCAAACTTATCCGATGTTCGCTCGATGATGGACATGTCTGGTGTCGGCGAAACGATGGAGGGTTTCAATTCGAGAGCTTGCGATAGAACCGGAATGCAGGCTTCCGAATTGGTCATGAGCAGGATTTTGGAATCGGGATGCGACTTCTCGATTCGATCCAGTGCGCGGATCACCTCGTCGAGCGACAGGTCGGCGATCTGCTCGTGTTCGAATATGCGAGAGTGCTTGATGATGCCTATCGGTTCTTGAATCACGGATATCGGTTGGATGCCGTAGGCCTCATGAAACTCGCGGCCGAGGGCATAAGCGCCGATATCGCCGCCCAGGATGACGGGGACGAACGCATGGGTGGATATGGAGCGATTCATAAGTGTCCTTTTGTTTGACGCGTCGTGCATCCGGGTGATGCGCGGCGTAGTCATCATAGCAAAGCGTGTATGGGTTCCGGGCGCGGCATGGGCGCCGGCATGGTCTCTTCGTAGAAACGGCCTTCCCGGCAACGGGGGCGCCGCGGGTATCGTCTAGGATAAGCCTATGCAAAAATGAGCAGTGATATACACGATGAGATGGAGTAGACGTCATGCAGGTACGCGAGGTCGCGCAAGAAGAGTATGAGGGGATTCTGGCCGGACTCGTCGCCAACCCTCCCATCGAGCAGACGGTTGTGTGGCAGGCGTACGAGTCGACCATCGATGGCCGCAGCCTGTGGGGCTACGTTGCGTTCGAGGAGGACGGGCGGACCGTCGCCGTTGCCGCGCTGCAGCAGTACGAAACCCACGGGTATCGCTATCTGCGCGCGCATCATGCCCCGGTATGGGCGGTTGAGCCGACGGCCGAACGCGAGTCCGCGGCGCTCGATGCCCTTGCGGCATACGTGCGTGGCAGGGACCGCCGCCAGGTGTTCATCCGTCTTGCGGTCGACAACGAGCTGCCTCAAACCAGGCCATGTCTTTCCACGCTGCCCTATGACATGACGGTCGTTATCGACCTGTCGGGCTCCGACGACGACATCCTCTCCCGTATGAAGCCGCGCGGACGCCGCGATGTGCGCAAGGCCCTGCGTGAGAGCCCGGTGGTCTGTTCCGACGAGACCGAGCTCGCCCTGGAGTCCTTTGCGGACTACTACGACGTTATGCGCGAGACGGGCGAGAGGGACGGCTTCGTTCCCGCGCCCATGTCCGACTACGAGGATATGATCCGCCTGCTCGGTCGCGACCATTGTCGCGTATTTGCGGGCCGCGATGGCGACCGCGTGGTCACGTGGTCCATCGTCACGCTTTCGGGGAAGCGCGCCACGCGCTACTACGGAGCATCGCGGTCAGAGACCATGCGCCTGCACGTAACAGACAAGCTGGTGTATTCCGAGTGCTGCGAACTTGCGCATATGGGGCTCGAGGAGTATGACCTCATGGGCATCGGAAGCGACTTTCAGCCCGCCACGCTCGGCCTGAACGAATTCAAAACCAAGTTTGCCAAGGAGGGCGTGACCCATGTTGCCCCCGATCGCGATCTGCCGCTCCAAAAGGGCTTTTATGGTGCGCTCGTGCGCGTGAAGGGCCTGCGCGAGCGCCTGCGCAACCGATGAGCGACCAACAGGATAAAAAGTCGTGGACGTTGGGGGAGTCGCTTCCGGTGGCTCCCTTTGACGCACATGCCGCGACGCAGCATGTGCGCGATGCGGACCGGGCTCCCAGCCTGGTCGAGCAGGTGGGGAAGGTGCCTACCGGCCCGGGATGCTACCTGTGGAAGGACGCCGACGGCGTAGTTATCTACGTGGGCAAGGCCAAGAATCTCCGCGCCCGACTGCGCCAGTACGTGACGCTGCAGGACGATCGCGCCAAGATTCCGCTCATGATGCAGCTTGTGCACAGTTTCGACTACATCGTGGTCGATACCGAACATGAGGCGCTGGTCCTCGAGCGCAACCTCATCGCTCAATACCACCCCTATTTCAACGTCGATTTGAAAGACGACAAGTCCTATCCGTTCATCGCCATCACCAAGGGCGATGTGTTTCCCGCGATCAAGTACACGCGCGAGCGCCACCGTCCCGACACGCGGTATTTCGGCCCCTACACCGACAGCCGCGCCGCCCGCGAGACGATCGATACGCTGCGCAAGATCACGCCGATATGCACCGCCGGCTGTGCGGAATGGAAGCGCGTCAAACGTTTGCTGGACAAACAGCCCGAGGCGATCGATACGCTTGGTCTTATTTGCGCGCAAAAGGGGCGTCCTTGCTTCGACTACCACGTGGGTCGCGGACCGGGCGTGTGCGCGGGCATGGTCTCGCCGGAGGAGTACGCCAAGAACGTGCGACGCGTCGAGCGCTTTCTCTCGGGGCATCGCAGCGATGTGGTGGGCGAGCTCAAGCAGGATATGGCTGAGGCCGCGGCCGAGTTGGACTTTGAGCGCGCCGGTCGCATCAAGCGTCGTCTGGAGGTCATAAACGGTCTGGACGATCGCCAACAGGTGGTCTTTCCCACGAGCGTCGACCTGGATGTCATCGGATTCTACCGAGAGGAGACCATCGCCGGCGCCTGCGTGTTCGTGGTGCGCGAGGGACGTGTCCAGCGCACCTGCGAGTTCATCTTGGACAAGGGTCTCGATATCGATGAGGTGGAGCTCACCGAGGGCTTCGTGAAACGCTATTACGATGAGACGGCCGACATCCCCCTTGAGGTCAACGTGGCGATCGATCTGCCCGATGCCGACGTGATCGCGGAATGGCTGGCCTCCAAGCGGGGCAAGGCGTGCCATCTGCATCGGCCGCAGCGCGGGGAAAAACATCGATTGCTCCAAACGGCCGAACGCAACGCACGGCATGCGCTGATGCGCTACATGTTGCGCACGGGTTATGCGGACGACCGCACCAACCAGGCATTGTTGCAGCTGGAGAGCGCCCTGGCGCTCGACGCCCCGCCGCTGCGCATCGAGTGCTTCGATATCTCCACGCTGCATGGCACGTTTACGGTCGCGTCCATGGTGGTGTTTACCAATGGCAAGCCGGACAAGAGCCAGTATCGCCGATTCAAGATAAGAACCGAGCTCGATGAGGCGAATGACTTCGCGAGCATGTCGGAGGTCTTGGGCCGTCGTTACGCTCCCGAGCGCATGGAAGATGAGCGCTTCGGCAAGCGACCCGATCTGCTGGTGGTCGATGGCGGTCGCCCGCAGCTCACCGCCGCCATCGAGCAGCTCGGGGAGCTGGGTCTGGACATCCCCGTTTGCGGTTTGGCAAAGGCCGATGAGGAGGTGTTCGTCCCATGGGACGACACGCCCATCGTGCTGCCCACCGGTTCGGCTTCCCTGTACCTGATCAAGCAGGTCCGCGATGAGTCCCACCGGTTTGCCATCACGTTCCATCGCGAACTGCGCGGCAAGGCCATGACGGTATCGATCCTCGATGAGGTCGAAGGTGTGGGCCCCACGCGCAAACGAGCCATCATGAAGCATTTCGGCTCGTTCAAACGTTTAAAGTCGGCGAGCGTTGATGAAATCTCCTCCGTACGGGGCGTCCCGGCCGATGTCGCGCAATCGGTGTACGACGCGTTGCGGATGAACGGGGACCTGGATGAGGAGGCGCCGTAGATTGCGTTCTCCGTCTATTTGGCGGGTATACTTGGACCGATTATGAACCGATAGGGGAGACAGCTATGTCAGATCGAGACACCATGACCACAGCCGAGCTTGCCGACCGTGTTCCCGATATCGTCATCATCACGGGCATGTCCGGTTCGGGCCGCACTCAGGCGATGCACGTGTTCGAGGATATGGGGTATTACTGTATCGACAATCTGCCTCCCAGCCTTATCCTGCAGATTTCCGACCTGGTGGGTATCAACGCCGGTATCGGCCGGCATCTTGCGGTGACGAGCGACCTGCGAAGCCAGGGCCTGTTCGACGAGCTGCTCGATACGATCGAGAGCCTGCGCGCGCATGAGCTCACCTGCAAAGTGGTCTTCCTCGAGGCCTCCGATGAGGTCCTTCTGCGGCGATATAGCGAGAACCGGCGCCGCCACCCGCTTGCCCAGCGAGGCGAGTCCACCATCGATTCAATCAAACGCGAGCGCCGCGCATTGGCGGCGATACGCGAGCGCGCCGATATGATCATCGACACGAGCCGTCTGCGCACGAGCGCCCTGCGCAACAAGCTGCGCTCGGCATTTTCGGAGTTGAGCGATCAGCAGCTCATGGACGTGCACGTGTTCTCGTTCGGCTTCAAGCACGGTATGCCCGTCGAGGCCGATCTCATGATCGATGTCCGCTTCCTGCCCAACCCGTTCTACGATCCCGAGATGCGCACGTTGACGGGACTGGACGACAAGGTGTCGGACTTCGTGCTCGGACACCCCAAGACCAAGGAGTTCCTGGCCGCATGGTTCCAGCTGCTCGATGCGGTGATGCCCGGCTATATCGCCGAGGGCAAGCCGCAGCTGTCTATTGCCATCGGGTGCACGGGCGGGCAGCACCGCAGCGTGGCCATCGCGGAGGCGACCGCGCGCTATCTGGAGAAGCACCAGTATCACGTGACGATCTCGCATCGCGATCTCCCTCGAGCGAACATGGCGAGCTAGATCATGACGGACCTGCATGATATCCGTGCCGTCTCCGTGGGGGGTGGCACCGGTCAGCCTCAACTCATCCGTGCCCTGCGCGTGCTGGGGTGCCATATAGATTCGGTCGTCGCCATGGCCGACGACGGCGGTTCGACGGGGCTGCTGCGCGAGTGCGCCCATGTTGTGCCGCCTGGAGATATCCGCAAATGCATCTCCGCATTGGCTTCGGATCCCGAGTCGGCCCTTGCCCGCGCATTCGCCCATCGCTTTCCCTACATCCAAGATCATGCGCTGGGCAATCTGCTGCTTGTCGCATTGGCGGAGGAGACGGGGTCGTTTGTCGAGGCCATTGCCGACTGCGAGCGCGTCTTGGACTGCGTGGGACATGTGCACCCCTCGACGCTCGATTCCATCACGCTTGCCGGCAAGACCGTGGACGGAGACATCGTTGAGGGGCAGGCACGCATCTCCTATGGCCTGAGGCCGTTCGAGCGCGTGTGGCTCGATTCCGACCGCGTGGCGGTCAACGATGCCGCCGCCCGCGCCATCCTCGATGCCGATCTGGTGGTGCTGGGCCCCGGGTCCCTGTTCACCTCGATCGTCCCCAACGTGCTGGTCCCCGGCATCCGTGACGCCATCGTGCAAACGCATGCGCTGCGCGTGTTCGTGTGCCCCAAGATCGACTCCCTGGGCGAGACGAGCGGCATGAGCGTCGCCGATCATGTGGAGGCCCTGCTGGGGTACGGATTGAAGGGGGCTATCGACCTGGTCCTGGTGCATCGCGGCCCGGAGGGCGAGGCGGTGTATCCCTATCCGAAGCGCGCGTGGCAGCGCATGGCGCAGAGCGATGCCGTCTCCGCGGTCGTCTCGAGCAGACAGATCGAGGAGGCCAAAGAGGCCCCGTTCGGCCCTATTCGCGCAACCGATGAGGATATCGCGCGCATCGAGGCACTCGGTCCGCGCGTGGTGGTGCGCGATTTCACCGCGGATGGCGCGTCGGCTGCGGTGCATGACGTCCACCGTCTGGCGGCCGCCCTCGCGGAGGCGATGCCGTAATGTCGTTTACCGCTGAAGTCCGCGACGAGCTCTCTCGATGCGCGCCCGAATGCCCATACTGCGACCTCGCCACGCTCGCCGCCGTCGCGCGCGTGTGCGGGACGCTGTCCATCGCCGGGCCCGGTCGCTACCGGTTGCAGATCGCAACCGAGACGGGTGCCGTGGCGCGTACGATGATCGAGCTCACGCATAAGATCCTCAAGCTCAAAACCGACTTGACGGTCCGACGTTCGGTTCTGCATAAGGTGCGCAATTATCTTATCGTGCTGCCCGATCAGTCCGATCTGGAGAAGGCGCTCGTGCTGTTGGGCATATTGGATCGCGGGGGCGGCCTGGTCCCCGGGGTCCCCAAGCATATCGTCGCACGCCCTTGCTGCAGCAAGGCGTATGTGCGGGGGGCACTCATAGCCGGCGGGTTCGTCGCCGATCCTCGGGGGGATTTCCATCTGGAGATCGCCGTGCAGGGCGAACAGCTGGCGCACGATATATGCCGGCTTATCTGCGATATGGGAGTGAAGACCCGCGTCAACGCCCGGCGCGGCGCGTTTGCCGTGTACATCAAGAGCGCCGATGATATCAAGCGCCTGCTCGAGCAGCTCGGTGCCCAGCGCGCATGCGCGGAGGTCGTCGATGCCCGTGCGGTGAAATCGGTTAAAAACGAGGTGAACCGCCGCGTGAATGCCGAGCTCGCCAACCAGACGCGCAGCGCCGGCGCCGCGCAGAAGCAGCTTGAGCTCATCGATGCGCTTGAGGAGCTGGGCTTGCGCCCCGGTCTGCCCGAGGCGCTCGAAACCTTTTGCGCGCTGCGCGAGGAGCACCCGGATCTGTCGTTGCGCGACCTGGGGGAGATGGCCACACCACCGCTCTCCAAGTCGGCTCTGTATCATCGCGTGCTGCGCCTCGAGAAGATGGTTGCGAAGGCTCGAGAGCTTGACGCTCGTGAAGATACCGTCAAAATGTGATCGACTCTTAACATTAAAGCGCTTCAATCTGCGCTATAGCGCAATTAGTTCGCAATCACGTGTTTGAGCAACGCGAAAAAAGGTATATTTGGTGAGTGGTTAGTTTTCGGGCCTCAACGGCGGGCAAAAAGCCCGCGGGAGACCCAATGAAAGGAGACACACATGGCAGTTAAGGTTGCTATCAACGGCTTCGGTCGTATCGGCCGTCTGGCTTTCCGTCAGATGTTCGGTCATGAGGGTTCCGAGATCGTCGCCATCAACGACCTCACCTCTCCCGACATGCTCGCGTACCTGCTGAAGTACGACTCCACGCAGGGCAACTACTCCCGTGATCACAAGGTCGAGGCTACCGAGGATTCCATCATCGTCGACGGCAAGGAGATCAAGATCTACAAGGAGGCAGACGCTAACAACCTGCCTTGGGGCGATCTCGACGTTGACGTTGTCCTCGAGTGCACCGGTTTCTACACCTCCAAGGAGAAGGCTCAGGCCCACATCAACGCTGGCGCCAAGAAGGTCGTCATCTCCGCTCCGGCCGGCAACGACCTGCCCACCATCGTTTACAACGTTAACCATGAGCAGCTCACCGCTGAGGACAACATCATCTCTGCAGCTTCCTGCACCACCAACTGCCTCGCTCCGATGGCCAAGGGTCTGAACGACTTCGCTCCCATCGTGTCCGGCATCATGACCACCATCCACGCCTGGACCGGCGACCAGATGCCGCTGGACGGCCCGCAGCGCAAGGGCAACAAGCGTCGTAGCCGCGCCTGCGCCGTCAACATCGTCCCCAACACCACCGGTGCCGCCAAGGCTATCGGCCTGGTCCTGCCCGAGCTCAACGGTAAGCTGATCGGTGCCGCCCAGCGCGTTCCCACGCCCACCGGCTCCCTCACCAACCTCTACGCCGTTGTCGACAAGGAGGTCACCGTCGACGAGGTCAACGCTGCCATGAAGGCTTACGCTGAGACCATCTCCGAGACCTTTGGCTACAACGAGGACGACATCGTCTCCACCGACATCATCGGCGAGACCCACGGCTCCATCTTCGACGCCACCCAGACCATGTGCAACCCGCTGGGCAATGGCCAGACCCTGGTGCAGGTCGTTTCTTGGTACGACAACGAGAACTCCTACACTTCTCAGATGGTCCGCACCATCAAGTACTTCGAGAAGTTCGTTGCTTAAGCTTAGCTGCGTAGCTCGTAGGTACTAGACAAGCGTCTAAAGGAGGGCGCGGCCTTACGGCATCTGCCCAGGGCCGCGCCCTTTTTAATGTGCATCTGCACGGATAATTCGAAAGGAAGATCAGCATGGCTTTCTCCAAGAAGACCATCCGCGACGTCGACGTCGACGGCAAGCGCGTTCTGGTTCGCGTTGACTTCAACGTGCCGGTCAAGGACGGCGTCGTGGGCGACACCACCCGTATCCAGGCCGCTCTGCCGACCATCAACTACCTGGTCGATCATAACGCCCGCGTGATCCTTATGAGCCACCTCGGCCGTCCGAAGGGCGAGGGCGCCGAGCCCGAGTTCACCCTGGCTCCCGTCGCCGCCAAGCTCGCCGAGCTGTCCGGCCTCGATGTGACCTTCGTCGACGACACCTACGGCGAGAAGGCCGCTGCCGCCGTTGAGGCTCTCGAGCCCGGCAAGGTCCTCGTTCTCGAGAACGTCCGCTTCGACAAGCGCGAGAAGAAGAACGATCCCGAGATCGCCAAGACCCTCGCCTCCTATGGCGACATCTTCGTGCTCGATGCCTTCGGTACCGCTCACCGCGCCCAGGGTTCCGTCGTGGGCCCCGCCGAGTACATCCCGGCTGTTGCCGGCTTCCTGCTCGAGAAGGAGGTCTCCACGCTCGGCGGCCTGTTCGCAGAGCCCAAGCGCCCCTTCGTCGCCATCCTCGGCGGCTCCAAGGTCTCCGACAAGATCGGCGTGATCGACCGTCTGCTCGACTCCGCTGACACCGTCATCGTCGGCGGCGGCATGGCTTACACCTTCGCCAAGGCCCAGGGCGGCAAGATCGGCAACTCCCTGTGCGAGGACGACTGGTGCGACCGCGCTCTCGAGATGCTCGAGAAGGCCAAGAAGAACGGCGTGAACTTCCTGCTCCCCGTCGACAACGTCTGCGCCGACGCCTTCGACAACGACGCCAACACCAAGATCGTCAAGACCGGTGAGATCGAGGACGGCTGGCAGGGCCTGGACATCGGACCTGAGACCGAGAAGCTCTTCGCCGATGCCATCGCCGGCGCCAAGACCGTGTTCTGGAACGGCCCCTGCGGCGTGTTCGAGATGGACACCTTCGCTCACGGCACCAAGTCCATCGCCGAGGCCATCGCTGCCAACACCGAGTGCGACTCCGTCATCGGCGGCGGCGACTCCGTGGCAGCCGTCAACAAGTTCGGCCTGGCCGACAAGATGACCTTCATCTCCACCGGCGGCGGCGCTTCCATGCAGCTCGTCGAGGGTAAGCCCCTTCCCGGAGTGGAGGCGCTCAACGATGCCGAATAACCGCAAGCTCCTCATCGCCGGCAACTGGAAGATGAACAACGACGTTGCCGCTGCCGGTCAGCTCGCCTCCGAGCTCGCCGAGGCCCTGGCAACCGTTCCGGCCAACGTGGACGTTCTCGTCTGCCCGCCGACCATCGATCTGACCACCGTCGCCGCCAAGCTCGACGGTACCCCGATCGCCCTGGGCGCCCAGAACTGCTACTGGGAGGCCTCCGGCGCCTACACCGGCGAGTCCTCCTGCGATATGCTCAAGTCCGCCGGCTGCACCTATTGCATCATCGGTCACTCCGAGCGTCGCGACTACTTCCACGAGACCGACGAGGACCAGAACAAGAAGGCCAAGGCCCTCGTTGCCGCCGGTTTGGTTCCGGTCTTCTGCTGCGGCGAGTCCCTCGAGGTTCGCGAGGCCGGCACCTATGTCGAGCATGTCGTGAACCAGGTCAAGGCCGGTCTTGCCGGTCTCGAGATCACGGATCCGTCCCAGGTCGTCGTTGCCTATGAGCCCATCTGGGCCATCGGTACCGGCATGACCGCTACCGCCGACGACGCCCAGGAGGTCTGCCACGCCGTGCGCGAGACCCTCGTGGGGCTCTTCGGCCAGGAGCTCGCTGACGGCATCCGTGTGCTGTACGGCGGTTCCGCCAAGCCCGGCAACATCGCTGAGCTCGTTGCCAAGGAGGATGTCGACGGCGCACTCGTCGGCGGCGCTTCCCTCAAGGCCGAGGACTTCTCCGCGATGGTCGTTAAGGCAGGGGAGTAGTACATGGCAGAGCGTCATACCCCCGCGCTGCTCGTGATCATGGACGGCTTCGGCCTGGCGCCCCAGGGTGCCGACAACGCCGTTGCCGCCGCGAACACGCCGTTCATCGATTCTCTCTATGAGAAGTATCCGCACACCAGCCTCGGCGCTTCCGGCGAGGACGTGGGCCTTCCTGCGGGTCAGATGGGTAACTCCGAGGTCGGTCACCTCAACATCGGCGCCGGCCGCATCGTCTTCCAGGAGCTCTCCCGCATCAACAACGCCATCAAGGACGGCTCCCTCAACGAGAACCCCGTCTTTGTCAAGGCTATGGATGATTGCGCGAGCACCGGCAAGACCCTGCACCTCATGGGCCTTATGAGCCCCGGTGGCGTGCACTCCATGCAGAGCCACTGCGAGGCACTCGTCAAGATGGCCGCCGAGCGCGGCGTCAAGACCGTTCGCGTGCACTGCTTCATGGACGGCCGCGACGTCGACCCGCACTCCGGTGCCGGCTATGTTTCCGAGCTCGCTGCGTTCCTGGCCGACCTGTCCGAGAACACCGGCTGCGATGCCCGTATCGCTTCCTGCTCCGGTCGCTATTGGGCCATGGACCGCGACAACCGTTGGGAGCGCATCCAGCGTGCCTACGATGTCCTGGTCAACGCTTCCTCCGAGGAGACCGACGCCGTTGCCGGCATCAAGGCCTACTACGAGAAGGACGAGCGCGGTGACGAGTTCGTCGAGCCGTTCGCCTGCCACAACGAGGGCATCAACGACGGCGATGCCGTGATCTTCTTCAACTTCCGTCCGGACCGCGCCCGCCAGATGACCCGCGCCTTCACGGATCCGGAGTTCGACGGTTTCGAGCGCGAGGCCATCAAGCTCTCGCACTTCGTGACCATGACCGAGTACGATCCGAGCTTCAACGTCGAGGTCGCCTTCCCCAAGACGTTCCCCAAGAACGTCCTGGCAGACGTTATCGCCGCTAACGGCCTGAAGCAGCTCCACACCGCCGAGACCGAGAAATACGCCCACGTGACGTTCTTCCTCAACGGCGGTATCGAGGAGCCCAAGGCCGGCGAGGAGCGCGTGCTCGTGGCTTCGCCCAAGGTTGCCACCTATGACCTGCAGCCCGAGATGAGCGCCCCGGAGGTTACCGAGAAGCTCGTCGAGGCCATCAACGGGGACCGCGCTGATTTCTACATCGTGAACTTCGCCAACTGCGACATGGTGGGCCATACCGGCGTGTTCGAGGCTGCCGTCAAGGCTGTCGAGGCCGTCGACGAGGCCCTCTCCAAGGTCATTCCGGCCATTCAGGCCAAGGGCGGCTTCGCTCTGATCACCGCCGATCACGGCAATGCCGACCACATGTTTGATGTGGCCGCCGACGGTGCCAAGCACCCGTTCACGGCCCACACCACCAACCGTGTGCCCTTCATCGTCGTTGACGAGAAGGCCCACCTCACCGGCATCGAGGACGGTCGCCTGTCCGACATCGCTCCCACGATGCTGACCATGGCCGGCCTGGAGCCCAGCTCCGAGATGACCGGTCGCGTGCTGGCTGCCGAGTAGGCACCCGCGCAATCGAGCCTCTGGCTTTAAGCGCCCGTCGGGATTCCCGGCGGGCGTTTTTTTTGCTTCACGAGCACGGCAACGTGTAACCCAATCGTTGCTTTGCGCCCCGATTATTTCCGTTTC
>USLK01000012.1 GCA_900555555.1 uncultured Collinsella sp.
CCGGATGGCAGGCCTATGGGGCTGTCGGAAAGTGCGCAAGAATCTTGACGGTACCTTGACCCATCCCACAAAGCCAAATGCAACAAAGAATGGCATGTAAAGCAGTAGATACCGGGCGCGACACTCAAAGATGACCAGGAAGACCGCCAGCATAATGAGGGCAGAATACGCCGCAACCTCACCCCTGTGAACATCGCGGGAAACAAAGCCAAAGGCCAATCCGGATAGCGTAAATAACCAGAAGATCTGACAGAGCTGTGCATAGATAGCCCCATCCGCCTCGCTCGATGGAAAAACGCCGAAGAACGACTGAAGGGCAGGGCTACGTCCGTGCTGTTCAGCAAAAAAGTTACCTTCACACCCCCACGCAAACGTACCATCCGCAAAAGACGCCATGAGCTTATGCAATCCAAAATCAATATTCTGCACAATCGACCTCGAAGAGACACGCTCCACGAACGTTCTGATATTGAACTCACTTCGTGTGGCTTGATCTGAAATAGACGCAGATGCAATAACATCGTCATTGCAATATCCGCCACCAGTAGATTCATTGGCCCCCATCATCAGGAAATGCGTCAAGGAAAAGGACTTGGAGTCATCGAGCGTAGGAACAACGCGATGAGCAGCACCGGATACCGCTTGCATAAGAACAAGTGCACACACGATACAGACAACGCCCTGCGCAAAACTCTTAATGGTGAATCGATTACGGTTTTTAACCCACCGATACGCCTCAACGGCACATACACCAAAGAGAATAAAAATAGATATTGGCTTAATCAGATACCCGAGAAACGAGAACAGCAATACCAGGAAACGCTGAGAATGTCTGTTATGTATACAGGTATATGCCCACAATACCGCCGCCGGCATAAACATACCGAACGTATCAGAATATGGAATTACAATCCAGGGGGACAGACCGATGAATAGCATTGCAAAGCCATGCGCGGCAATTGCAACACGAGGACCAAAAATCGAACCGATAGCATACGCCACAAGCACCAACGAAGTCGAAACACAGACGGCAGAAGCTATCTCCAATGATACGTAGCCACTCAGGCCAACGATTTTTCCAATGACCATGAATACCCTTAAAATGGCAAACATCACGATTTGATTTGGGTATCTAGAAAGGTAATCCACAAGCCCTGGATCCTGTCGATCCACAGAGGTCAACCACCATACATCCCAACCTGTTTTAAAGCTAATTCCGTATATCAGGAGCAACTGAACGGCGATGAGGACTGAAGTTGAGATTCCCATATAACAAGCGAAAAGCCTCGGACTCACCCGAGGTAGTTGGGGCTGTTTCTTGTAAAACCAGCAGAGTGCGACAACAAGTGTTGCACCTAAAGCAAGAGCGCAAATAAATAAAAAGAGACCATGATTGACGAGGAGAGCTTTTTTACAAAGGAACTCGACCCCCGGCGCATAGAACAGCACCAGTGCAAGGATGATCGCAAACACCAGGCAGCAGGCGTTACGGACCCAGCGAAGCAACGGATAATCGTCAGTCATAGTCACCTCAATATACTTATCGTTCTATCGTCCAGTCCAAATCGGGCACGCGGGCAAGGTCGGCCAGGGTCACGCTGTCAACGTATCCGTCGATCGCGTCCTCCAGCCCTGTCCAAAACTTCACCGTAGAACACAGCCCGCTACGGCCGCACGATCCATCGATACCATCGCATGCCACCGCAGAACGATCTCCCTCGGCCGCACGCAGGATATCGCCCGCCAGAATCTTAGAAGCAGGACGGTCAAGCACATACCCGCCGCCCTTGCCGCGCACGCTCTTGAGCAGTCCCTCATGCATAAGCGGCCGCACCAGCTGCTCCAGATACTTCTGAGAGATATGCTCGCGCTCTGCAACCTCGCGCAGCGAGACCTTATGGTCGACACCGCCAAACGCCGCTATATAGATCATAAGCCTAAGGGCATATCGCCCCTTTGACGTGATGAGCATATGCCCTCCCCGCCCCTATTCGGCCACGTCTTCGGACAGCATGCCATCGAGCGTGCGCCATGCAAGCTCGGCGCACTTCACCCGCGCGGGCATGTGGGAAATATCATTGAGCTGGGCAGCTTCGTCCAAATCCTCGACATCCTGCTCAGAAAGCTCCTCCCCGCGGATCATCGCCAGGAACAGACCGCTCAGGCGGCGCGCCTCCTCCACCGTCTCATCGGTGATGAGCTCGGCCATGATATCGGCGCTCGCCTGGCTGATGGCGCAGCCATGGCCGGTGAACGCGGCCTCCTTGATGACGCCGTCCTCGATGCGCAACGACAGCGTGAGCTCATCGCCGCAGCTGGGGTTGATGCCGTCGTGTGAATGCGTGGCGTCATCCATCTCATACTTGTAATCGGGATGGGAGCTGTGCTCCATAAAGCTCGTCGAGCTGTACAGGTTACCCATGGTTCCTCCAAAACGGCCGCGTGCCAGGGGGCATCGCGGCCGGAATCAATCAGTTACATGCCGGGATGAAACGTTGCCCACACGGCTTCAAGGCCATCGATGAACGCATCTACATCGTGCTTGTCGTTGTAGAACGCAAAGCTCGCGCGGCAGCAGGCCAGGTTCTCAACGCCCAGCCACGTGAGGAGCGGCTGCGCGCAGTGATGCCCGGCGCGGATGCACACACCCTGCATATCCATGATGCTCGCCACATCATGCGGATGGATGCCCCGCACGTTGAAACTGATCACGCCGTGATGCTGGTCCCAATAAATGGAACCGATGATATCCACAAACGGAAGCTGCACCATGCGGCTCATGGCATAGTGGACGAGTGCGCGCTCGCGAGCCTGGATGCTATCGTAACCCACATGGTTGACCAGATAGTCAAGGGCCGCGCCGGTGGCATAGATGCCCGCGGCGTCCTGCGTACCCGCCTCGAACTTCTCCGGGACGGGAGCCCACACGGCGCCCTGCTCGGTAACGGAATCGATCATCTCGCCGCCGGTGAGCATGGGGTCGGTGCGCTCGAGTAGCTCCTTCCTGCCCCACAGCACGCCCACGCCCATGGGTCCGAGTGCCTTGTGGGCGGAGAACGCAAAGAAGTCCGCTCCCAGCTCCGTCACGTTCACGGGCATATGCGGGACGGATTGCGCACCATCGACCACCATGTAGGCATTGTTGGCATGTGCCGCATCCGCAAGCTTGCGGATGGGGTTCTCGCACCCCAAAACGTTGGAGACATGCGTGGCGGCAACGATCTTGGTCTTGGGGCCGATCTTGGCTGCGATCTCCTCATCGGTGATCTGACCGGTGGCCGTGGGATATAGATACACCAGCGTGGCGCCCGCGGCCTTGCAGGCCTGCTGCCAGGGAATGAGGTTGGAGTGATGTTCCATGATGGATATGACGACCTCGTCGCCCTCGTTGAGCACATGTGGGGCAAACGACTTAGCCACCAAGTTGAGGCTCTCGCTGGTGTTGCGCGTGAACACCACTTCATTCGGGCTGGACGCCCCGATGAGGGATGCGATCTGCGCGCGCACGCTCGCAATGGCCTCGGTGGCCTCCACGGAAAGGGAGTACAGGCCGCGCAGCGGATTCGCGTTCATGGTCTCGTAGAAGCGGCGCTGGGCGTCGAGCACGCAGGCCGGGCGCTGCGCAGTGGCCGCGCTGTCCAAAAATGCGATCTCGGGCTTGCTTGCCAGCAGGGGGAAATCGCCCTTGTAGGGATTGAGCTCGAGGTCGATACGCGGCCAGGAACGCGACGCCTCATCGGACGCGTCGAAAAACCCACCCTGCGGGGCGGTGCATGTCTCGCAGTTCACATGCTCGGTATCGATCATGCGAGTTCCTCCTCAAAATCCGGGATGAGCTGTTTGGCCATCCGCACCACGTTATCGTGCATCTCCTCGGTCGGGGCGGCCAGGGCCGCATCCTCAAACTTGGCACGCATGAACAGGGCCTCGGTCTGCTCGGGCGAAAGCCCGCGGCAGGCGGCGTAGAACAGCTGCTCGGGACGCACATGACCGATAGTGGCACCGTGGTTGCCGGCCACATCGTCCTCATCGCATAAAATGGTGGGCACCGTCTTGTTGTCGACGCCCTTGCTTGCCAACAGGACCGTCTCGCGCTCGGTGCCCTCCGCGCCCTTGCACCCATGGATAAGATCGATGGTGCCGCGCAGGGACTTCTTGGAGGTGCCGGCGAGGACGCCGTTGGCATCCATGTTGCTCATGGTCCTCTTGCCGCGGTGGCGAATCACATAGTTGAAGTCGCGCCGTTCATCGCCGCGCGCCAGGTAACGGGTGTCGATATCGATGCGCGAGGTATCGCCGCGCAGGTCGGCCGCCAAGCCGGTTGCGGTAAACCCGCCGCCCAGCACCACATGCTTCACGGTTACGCGCGCGCCATCGTCGAGCACGAAACCCTCGTCCTCGACAACGGTCACACCGGAACCGGCGGTGACGTAGACCGTAAGGTTGACCTTGGCGTTCTTGCCGGCGAACACACGCATGGTGGAGCCGGCGAATGCAGGCTGATCGCCCTCGGCATCGATGGACAGCGTGGCCTCGACGGTAGATTCGGCGGCCGCAACGATATCCACGCTGGCCCCGCTCGAACAGCCCGGCTCGGCGGTCACGCAGATATCGGTCACCTCGTCGGCGCCGGGCTCAGAGGCGAGCACGGCGGTGCCGCCGGCAAGAAAGTTGAGGTAGGCGCGGGCATCGATACCCACACCCGTTTCAAAATCAAGGGCGATATCACGGCGCACCTGCGACTGCACCGCGCGGCGCTCATAGGTCGACAGCGCCGGGGTGTCCAGGTCCTCGGCGCCATGGTCGACGCCCTGGGCGGCGCGGACCACCGCACGGGCGTCCTCGGGGGCATCCATACCGTACAGGCGCGCTTGGAGCGCCGCCACGGCACCCTCGAAGCTCGCGCGCGTCTCGGTGAGCGTCTCGCCGGCGGCGATCGTCACCTGGCATTTGCGCTCGAGCCCGGCCGGGATCCGCAGATCGCAATCGTTGGCCTTCAGCCAGCTCCACGTAGGCGCCGGCATAGCGCTCGAATGTCTCAACGTCAATGCGTCCATTATCCGATCGCCCCTTCCATCTCGAGCTTGATCAGGTTGTTCATCTCGACGGCGTACTCAAGCGGCAGCTCTTTCGACACCGGGTTGGCAAAGCCGTTCACGATCATGGTGCGCGCCTCCTCCTCGGAGATGCCGCGGCTCATGAGGTAGAAGACCTTGTCGTCGCCGATGCGCCCGATGGTGGCCTCGTGCCCGATATCGACGTTCTTGGCACGGATATCCATCGTTGGGATGGTGTCGGAACGGCTGATGTCATCGAGCATGAGCGACTGGCAGCTCACCGACGCCGCCGAACCCTCGGCCGCCGGGGTGGCCACGATGGAGCTGCGGAACGTGGAGATGCCGCCGCCCTTGGAGATGGACTTGGTCTCGACCGTTGCCGAGGTATCGGGCGCGCCGAGCACGACCTTGCAACCGGTGTCGAGGTTCTGTCCCGCGCCGGCAAACGTGATACCGGTGAAGCTGGAGCGGCTCTTGCGACCGGACAGCACGCTCATGGGATACAGGTACCCCACGTGGCTGCCGAAGGAGCCGGAGACCCACTCGATCTCGCCCTCCTCCTCGCAGCGGGCGCGCTTGGTGTTGAGGTTGTACATGTTCTTCGACCAGTTCTCGATGGTCGAATAGCGCAGATGCGCACGTTTGCCCACGAACAGCTCGACCGCGCCGGCATGCAGGTTGGCCACGTTGTATTTGGGCGCGGAGCACCCCTCGATGAAGTGCAGGGACGCATCGTCCTCAACGATGATGAGCGTGTGCTCGAACTGACCGGCGCCCGCGGCATTGAGACGGAAGTAGCTCTGCAGCGGGAAGTCGAGCTTGACGCCCTTGGGTACATAGACGAACGATCCGCCAGACCACACGGCGCCGTGGAGGGCCGCGAACTTATGGTCGGTGGGCGGGATGAGCGTCATGAACTTCTCACGGATGAGCGGTTCCCACTGCGGATCCTGCAGTGCCTCCTCGATGCCGGAATAGACGATGCCCATCTTGGCGGCGGTGTCCTGCATGTTGTGGTAGACCAGCTCGGAGTCGTACTGGGCGCCCACGCCGGCAAGGTAGCTTCGTTCTGCCTCGGGGATGCCGAGGCGCTCGAACGTGTCCTTGATGTCCTCGGGCACGCTCTCCCAGTCGGCCTTCTGCTCGGTGTTGGGTTTGACGTAGGTGACGATATGGTCCATATCCAAGCCGTCCAGGCCCGGACCCCACGTGGGATTGGGCGTCTTGTGGTAGATCTCGAGCGACTTGAGGCGGCGCTCGAGCATCCACTCCGGCTCGTTCTTGCGCTCGGAGATCTCACGAACGATATCCGGGGTCAGGCCGGCATCGAGACGCTCGAAGCCCTCCTCGCCATACCGGAAGTCGTACATGCTGCGATCGATATCTGCGATCTCGCTTTTCTTCTTGCTGGTCACGGTTGCTCCTTAGCGCTCGGAGGAGGCGGCGGCCTCGCGCTCGAAGGACTCGAAGCCGTTCTCATCGATCCACGGGATGAGCGACGCATCGTCCTCGCGAACGATGCGTCCGTTCACCATGACGTGCACGCAGTCGACATCGAGGTGCTCGAGGATGCGCGTGTTGTGGGTGATGATGACCAGCGAGCCGTCGGTGCTCTTGCGGTAGGCGTCCATACCGCGGGAGACCACGGAAAGGGCGTCGACGTCGAGGCCGGAGTCCGTCTCGTCCAGGATGGCGAGCTTGGGCTGCAGAAGCAGCAGCTGCAGCATCTCGACCTTCTTCTTCTCGCCGCCGGAAAAGCCCACGCCCAGCTCGCGGTTGAGGTAGGCGGTATCCATATCGAGCTCTGCGGCGAGCTCCTTCACGCGACGGCGGAATTCCTTGCCCTTCATCTCCAGACCCGGACGACCGGCGATCTGCGCACGCAGGAAGCTCGATAGGGGCACGCCGGGGATCTCCACGGGCGCCTGGAACGACAGGAACAGGCCCGCGCGCGAGCGCTTGTCGGGCGTAAGCTCGGTGATGTCCTGCCCGTCAAAGGTGATGGCGCCCTCGTTTACCGTGTAAACGGGGTCGCCCATGATCACGTGCCCCATGGTGGACTTGCCCGCGCCGTTGGGACCCATGAGCACGTGGGTCTCCCCCGCAGCGACATCGAGGTCGATGCCGTGGAGAATGGTCTTGGTGTCAACGGAAGCGGTGAGGCTGCTCACACTCAGCAATGGAGATGCGCACATATATAATCCTCTCGGTAACAAAAGGGTCCGACCCCGCGGCGATGTCCCGCGAGGTTAAACACTAGAAATTCACTCGGATTAAGATTGTACCCTCGCGCGCTAGCAATTGCACCAAGAATCGATGGAGAATAATCGGTTCGTGTTGGTATCGCGAGTTTTCATCAGTCGAAACGCTTCACTTTGAATTTCCGCCGTTCACGGAATACGGGGTAGACAAATCGAGGTAGAATACATCTTGCATGTCAGGTTTGTCTCACCGGCCCCTGCGGGTCACGAGGCAACAACACGAAAGAGAGGAGAGGCATGCAGTACTCACAGGAAGTGGAGAACATGTGCCCCGTTGCCAAGGGTGCATACCACGGTCCCGCACCCATCCCCGAGGAGGGCAAGTGGGTTCAGGCCAAGGAGATCAAGGACATCTCCGGTCTTACGCACGGCGTCGGCTGGTGCGCTCCCCAGCAGGGCGCCTGCAAGCTTACGCTGAACGTCAAGGACGGCATCATCGAGGAGGCCCTCGTTGAGACCATCGGCTGTTCGGGCATGACCCACTCCGCAGCCATGGCTTCCGAGATCCTTCCCGGCAAGACCATCCTCGAGGCCCTCAACACCGACCTCGTCTGCGACGCCATCAACGTTGCCATGCGTGAGATCTTCCTGCAGATCGTTTACGGCCGCAGCCAGACCGCATTCTCCGAGGGCGGCCTGCCCGTCGGCGCTTCCCTCGACGACCTCGGCAAGGGCCTGCGCTCCCAGGTCGGCACCATGTTCGGCACCAAGGCCAAGGGCGCTCGTTACCTCGAGCTCGCTCAGGGCTACGTCACCCGCATGGCTCTGAATGATCGCAACGAGATCATCGCCTTCGAGTTCCTGAACCTCGGCAAGTTCACCGACGCCGTCAAGGCCGGCAAGACCCCCGAGGAGGCCATCTCCGGCGCCATGGGTCACTACGGCCAGTGGGAGAACGCTGTCAAGTACATCGACCCGCGCACCGACGAGGAGACCCACTCCGTCGCCAACGTGTTCCCGGTTCACGAGTAAAGAAAGGGAGGGACATATACCATGGCTGTAACTTTTGAGGGCTATGAGCGCCGCATCGACAAGATCAACGCCTGCCTCGCAGAGAACGGCATTGCCTCCCTCGAGGAAGCAGAGCAGATCTGCCTGGACAAGGGCGTAAACGCTCGCGAGATCGTTCACGACACCCAGTCCATCGCATTCGCCAACGCCGAGTGGGCCTACACCCTCGGCTGCGCACTGGCCATCAAGAAGGGCGCTAAGACCGCTTCTGAGGCCGCTTCCATGATCGGCGAGGGCATCCAGGCCTTCACCGTTCCGGGCTCCGTCGCCGAGGACCGCAAGGTCGGTCTGGGCCACGGCAACCTGGGCGCAATGCTGCTTTCCGAGGACACCGAGTGCTTCGCCTTCCTGGCTGGCCACGAGTCCTTCGCTGCCGCAGAGGGCGCCATCAAGCTGGCTCTGAACGCCAACAAGGCTCGCAAGAAGCCGCTGCGCGTTATCCTCAACGGCCTGGGCAAGGACGCCGCCCAGATCATCGCCCGCATCAACGGCTTCACCTATGTGAAGACCCAGTTCGACTACTACACGGGCGAGCTCAAGGTTGTCGAGACCATCCCCTACTCCGATGGTCCCCGCGCCGCCGTTAACTGCTACGGCTGCGACGACGTCCGCGAGGGCGTTGCCGTCATGTGGCACGAGAACGTCGACATCTCCATCACCGGTAACTCCACCAACCCCACGCGCTTCCAGCACCCCACCGCGGGCACCTACAAGAAGGAGCGCCTCGAGGCTGGCAAGAAGTACTTCTCCGTCGCTTCTGGTGGCGGTACCGGCCGCACCCTGCACCCGGACAACATGGGCGCCGGCCCTGCCTCCTACGGCATGACCGACACCATGGGCCGTATGCACTCCGACGCCCAGTTCGCAGGTTCTTCCTCCGTTCCGGCTCACGTCGACATGATGGGCCTCATCGGCATGGGCAACAACCCCATGGTTGGCGCCACCGTTGCCTGCGCTGTTGCCGTCAACGCCGCTCTGAACAACTAGTTCAAGCCGCGCGCGTCTTGACGCATTCGCCATATGGCACAAAAAAGCCGTCGCTCTTCGGAGCGGCGGCTTTTTCATGCGCTTGATGGAAATGGGGATACGGACCGGCGGCAAGACGACAGCCTTAATACCCCAAAGGCACACGCCGCAGGTACCGTCAAGATTCTTGCGCACTTTCCGACAGCCCCATAGGCCTGCCATCCGG
>USLK01000013.1 GCA_900555555.1 uncultured Collinsella sp.
GCGCGGCGACCCGCCCCTGCGGGGAATCGCACCCCGGCAGGCTGCGGGATTTGAAAGCCCGGGCACCAACGGCGCAATCGGAGCGCCGCGAGGGCCCGGGTTTTTCCATTCATGGAGGTTGTGATCCGCCCTCCCGTTGCCTTGCGCAACAGCTCCGGGAGACCGCCTTCCCGAACTGATAGCAGGGGCGGCGGCACCCCTGCTATCAGTTCGGGAAGGCTCTCGCACCGCTTGAAAGCAGTGCTCGCCGACCAAGGTCGCTCTTCGAGTTGCAAGGTCGCTCTTCGAGTTGCAAGATGTAGGAAGTGTGGCCACAAACGCGGTAAAACCGCATTTGAACCACCCTTCCATCTTGCTTTCGGACGGCTTTAGGAGCCTACCCGAAAGGGGGTTCTCGACCGATAATCAGGTACCTAAAGATAGGGACCTGACCACCGTTCTCCAACCAGCGAAAAGGCGGCTTTTCGCAATCCCAGAACTTGGAAACGGCGGCGGCACCGTTTCAGAAGTTCCGTTTTATGAAAGTGAGGACAAGCGATTGGAGAATAGAGAGATATGGCTGAAAGTCCGAGTGACAGACAAGGAGAGGCAAATCCTGAAACGCAAAGCCAAGAAAGTCGGCCTCACCGTTTCCGATTTCGTGCGCAGCTCGCTCATCCACTCGGACAACCTGACCATCACCGTCATCGACACCTCGGTTCTCAGCAAGACGCTCTTCGAGTTACACAAGCACGGTGTGAACCTGAACCAGCTCATGAAGTTCTGCAACACCTACGGACTCGATGCCTTCAACGAGAACTATGTCATCCCGACTCTTGAGAATGAGCGGACCGTGTTCTTGCAAACGAAGGCGGCGCTCTCATCTCTTGAGGAGGAGGCGCGTAGGGGAAACGTCGTAGTCAATTTGGGGATGGGCGACGATATAGAAGAGGGTGATTCAGAATGACCGCCACCTGATGGTGGACGGTTATTGGCTTGACACATGGGAGCGCCGGTTGATCCGGGCAAAGACCTTCGTGAATGACGCTCCCGTGTGCAGCTGCCCTCACTCGTTGTTCTGCGTGAACAGTTCCGCCACGCCGCTGACGTCTTGGGTGTCGGTGTAGTATCTCCGTGCGGTTTCCGGGTCGTGTCCGAAGAGGGCGGCGCGCATCTCAATCGGCACGCCCTTGTTCCGTGCGATGGTGTGGAGTGTGGAACGCCAGACATGCGACCGGGCGTGGGATAGCAATTCGATTCCGCATTCCTTGGCCATCTGCTCGTAGAGCGAGCGAACTGCCTTCGAACAGTTCGACTTATCCCACTCGCGCCATGGGTCATCTGCGGCAGGGGAGGGGAAGACGAGGCCTCGGTCTGCAAAGGCCTCGCGCCTGCGCAGGAGCATCGAGACCACCCGAGGCTCAAGCACGGGGACGATGCGCCCCCTGTGCGTCTTGCTTGCCTCATCGGTTACCTCGACCGTGGAGCAGTCCTGACCGACCTCATGCCACGTGAGCGCCCGCGCCTCACCGACGCGAAGCCCCGTGGCGGCTTGCAGGGCGGTCATCTCTACAATCGAACGGCGGACGTTGGAAAGCTGGCGGCGCGAGTATTTCCCGCGAACCTGTGTGCTTTCGTCAAGGATTGACTGCCAGTCATCTGAGAGAAGCCAGTCCAGCGCTCTTCTCCACTCGCTTTCCGTGAGGCCCTTTCCACCGTCAGGCTTATTGCTCGCTTTGTGCTCGGGCAGGTCGAACGACAATCCGGCTATGGGGTTGGACGCCAGCACTCCGGACAGTATGAGGGGCTGTATGACCCACTTGTTGACGACCTTTCGAACCTGTCTAGCCGTGGCCGTCCCGTGCTTTTGGGCAATCGCGGACAGCGCTTTGCCGAAGTTGCCGGCGCGGAGAGCGTCAGCAATCGGGTATTTCCCGAGCGCCTCGGAGGCTATCGAGAGGCATAGGACGTAGCGCTCTCGGGTCGTATCGCGGATTCTGGGGCTTTCCTTTACGGCTTTCATTGCTTCGAATTTGACGTAATCCCCAAATAGGTCGGAGCTACGCCAGCTGTTCTGCTGCCCAAAGGTCGCTTTCAAATCCTCTGCCTGACGGCGGGCTTTCGCCCTCAGCTCCCCTTTGGTCATCTTCCCGCGCGTGTCGCGCCTCAGGGTCAACCCGTCTGGGAGACGTATGCTCCACTTCATGCGGTAGCCGCCCCGTGGGTCGGGATTGATTTGAGCGCTGTCGATTGTGTCTTGGCCCGGTTGGAGTTCGTTTCTCGGCATCTTGTCACCCGCTCGCGTAAAAGTGTCCCTACTATTGTCCCTACTCTCAAAGGGAAACAGAGTGATTAGAATAGTAACAGCAGGAAACAATTACGCAATCTAACTGCTAAAACTTTACTATTAAACCTAGTGAGAAATATAGCACAACAATACCCGGAGGTCGTAGGTTCAAATCCTGCCCCCGCGACCAAAATTTCAGCCCTGAACTGGTAAAACGGTTCAGGGCTTTTTCGTTGCCTTGGGGCAAAAATGCCCAAAGTAATCTGTATGGTAATATGTATGAGGGCGAATCCTCAGAGCAAGTGCAACGACTGGCGGTGGTAGGCCTCCCAGGGGCACTTCCACTTGAGACGCTTGCGTGGTCTCCGGTTGAGTGAATCGTACACCTCCCGCACCTCGCTGTCGCCGGCATCGTCGAGGCTCTCGCCCTTCGGGAACCAGTTCCTGAGAAGGCCATTGGTGTTCTCGTCGGTGCCCCGCTCCCATGGATGGCGGGGATGGCAGAAGCAGGCCGGCGCTCCCAGCGCCTCCTGGAGGCCCTCTGCATCCGAGAACTCCTTGCCCCTGTCGAGAGTGACGGTATGGACGGCCTCTCCCCCGGGCGCCCTCTCCGTGGCCTCGCTGGCCTCGGCATGGGCCTTCCTGGCGGCCTTGCCGCCGACAAGGTGCCCGCTCATCCTGCCGACCCGGGTGACGAGGCATGCACCGCCCTGCCCGCCGGCGACCGTATCGCCTTCCCAGTCGCCCGTCCGGCTCCTGGACGATGCCCCCTCCGGCCTCTCGGAGATGTCATGGGTTACGCGCACCCTGCCCCTGCGCTCCCGGCCTCCCTTCCCGTGCCCGCGCTTTTCATGGTGCCTGAGCAGCCTTGCGGCCCTCCTGTGCCCCGGAAGCCCGCAGTCCGGGGATCCCGACCCCACGGCACGGTGGATGGCGGAACCGCTCACGGCGAGGCCGCGCCGCTCCTCCGAGACGCGGCCCGATATCTCCTCCGGGGACCAGCGCTCGTCCCGCATGGGCCCCACGGCCGGCGAGCGCCTCTCGGGTTCGTCCATGAGCCTGGGGCGCCTGCGGCGCAGCCTCCTCCCGTCCGCCTTCCTCTGTGCCGCAGGGCGCGCGATAGCGGCGCCCTGCGGGGCCCTGCCAGCCGTTCCGCCTGATCTCGCGGGATATGGCCGGCTTGTCCCTGTGGAGCTCCCTCGCTATCCGGCCGACCCCCCATGGCCCTTCCAGCGGACCATGATGTCCTCGCGCTCCGCGATGCTAAGATGGCTGTAGCCGTCCATGGTGCCTCCAATGATGCATGTCTCCGCAAGCATCATCATAGGTCGCGCCTGGGCGGCTGCCTCGTAATATCCTGTTGCACTCGGAGTGAGGATTCGCCACGTATAAATCATATTGCTGCACAGATTTTGATTCACCTGACATTCTTCCATCGTACACAGCTAGATGACCCCGCCAGATAACCCTGAATCACGTCTCATGTGACTCACTTTTTGACAAGTCCTCTGCATCGCCCTTGATAAGAAATTCGAAGAGGTCTTCTACTTCTAATGACCTAATCAAGCACGTCATCTAAATCGGAAGAGTCTACCAGGCGCACGCCCGCCGCCGCGAGCGCTTGGGCGAACAGGCCTTGCCCCGGAATAAGCGTCCCCGTGAAGGTGCCATCATAGACTTGATGAACGCCGCAGCTGGGACTCCGGGGCTGTAGAACTGCCGCCGCAAGCTCCCCCGCCTCGATCGCCGGCGCAAGCCGCGCCATCTCGGCGGCGACGCCCGCCCGATACGCGGTATCTACGCTTTCGCCAAGATTGTTGACAACCTCACCGCCCACGATCTCCGCGGGCGGGCGAGGCGTGGGCAGACCGCCCGCCACCTCGGGGCACACAGGGATCACCTCGATATCAGGACGGGCATGCAGCACCTCCAACAGGCGCTCACAGCGGTTGTTGCCCCCGCTGTATTTGCAATTCTCGCCCAGCAGGCAAGCGCTCACCGCGACCTTCATGACAGCTACCTTTCTTCCCGGAACGGAAATCTCACGTTAACACTCTTTTTCCGATTTCGAGACCGAGCGCCGCGTGCGAACACCGTCCTAGAATGTCGCAAACTGCAAATCGTCAAGGAGGGTCATATGCGCACCATTCAAATGAGCAGCTATACCGTTGGCGAGGATTGCTTCGAGGCGATCCCCGCCGTTCTCGCGCCTTACCAGGCCAAGTCCGTCGTCTTGGTGGGCGGTCGCCGAGCCCTTGCCGCCGCCGCACCGGGCATCCGCGCGGCACTCGACAGCACCGACGTGCAGATCCTCGACGAGATCGTCTACGGCACCGACTCCACCCAGTCCGCCATCGACGCCCTTGTGAACACCGAGGCGTTCCGTGCGGCCGACATCGCCTTCGCGATCGGCGGGGGCAAGGCGATCGACACGGTGAAGACCGCTGCCAAGGAGCTCGACAAGACCGTCTTCTCCGTTCCGACCATCTGCTCGAACTGCTCGAGCGCCACCGCCATCGCCGTGGTCTACAACGACGACCACTCGCTCAAGGGGTACGCCTATCCCGATGCGCCCGCGCACATCTTTATCAACCCCGCCATCATCGCAGCCGCACCCGAGGAGTATTTCTGGGCGGGCATCGGCGACGCGCTCTCCAAGCAGCCCGAGGTCGAATACGCCACAAGCGCGGCCGAGCTCACGCACACCGGGACGCTGGGCCTCACGCTCGCCCACACCTGCACCGGACCCCTCATAACCTACGGCGAGCGGGGCCTCGCCGACGTCCGCGCCGACCGATCGAGCGAGGCGATCCGACAGATCGCACTCGATATCGTGGTGAACACGGGCTACGTCTCCAACCTCACCAACCAGCCCGACTTCTACTACAACTCCTCGTTGGCCCACGCCTTCTACAACGCCACGACCGGCATCCCGCGCCCCGGGCGCACGCACCTGCACGGAGAGGTCGTGAGCTTCGGCGTGCTCGTGCTGTTCGCTTACACGGGCGACACCGCGCAACTGGCGCGCTACGCCGCCTTCAACAAGAAGCTCGGTCTTCCCGTCACTCTTGCCGAGCTCGACCTCGACGAGAGCCACCTACAGCGCATCGCCGAGCTGGCCCAGAACACGAACGAGTGGAAGCAGGCGAATCCCGCCCCGTTCTCGCCCGAGGCGTTCATCGAGGCCATCAAGGCCGCCGACGCCTGTGGCAGAAACCTGAAATAGCGCGAGCCGGGAGTCGGGAGTCGCAAGCCAGGATTCGGCAGTCGCGAGTCGGGAGTCGGCTCATCCGAGCCAACAGGCACAGCGAGTCTAACGGCACGCAATCGGGGCGCCCGCGCTCAACTTGAATGAACGCGGGCGCCCCGCCTTTCAATCGAAGGCTGTGTTAACCCGCCTATGATATGGAAATCTCCGGGTGGAACGGGTACGGCTGCCGCCAGAGCCCGCGCCAGCTCGTCCGGTATGTCCCCGACCCCATCTGCGCCCGCAGCAGCGAGGCGGCGTCCCCGCCCCGGCGCGCCTCGCGCGCCCAGCAGAACCACGCGAGGTAGTTGGGAAGGCGCCTGGTGGACGCGCCCCTGAAGCGGGCGAGGAACGCCTTGAGCGCGGAGTGCGGGGCGTTGACGCGGTTGAGCGGGGCGCGCGGGCCGGAGGAGGCGAACCCCTCGTGGGCCGTCACGCCCATCTCGGCCAGGGCGCGCACGAGCCTCCTTTGCGCCCCGTCGGCGTCGCGGCCCCTCCTGACGGTGCCGGGGCGGGCGTGCGCGCAGGCTCTGCCAAAGCTGCACATGCACCGATGGGACGCGCGCGGCAAAACGGGTACAAGCGTCACAGGACGACAGGGAGGACGGCAGGACATGGACACGACGCACCGCGACCTCGAGCGGGACATCGAGCGCATCGACGCGATGCTGCATGCGGACGAGGCACCGCGCGGGCGGCGGGCCGCGAAGAGCGGCGGCTCCGAGGACGAAAGCGGGCGCAAGGGCGGACGCAGAAGCGGACGCGAGGCCGCCGCGGCGCGCATCGAGGTCATCGACTTGGGCGAGGTCGACGGCCTCGGCATCGAGGACAAGGACGTCCTGCGCACCCTGCGCGAGCTCGCCACGAGCCACTCGACGTTCGCCGAGGCGTACGCGGGGTGCTTCGCCGGCTCCGTCTACCTGCCCGAGGCCCCGGGCGCCACGCGCAAGCGCGTGCGCTTCGGCTTTTGCCTCGATGCCGCCCGCCTCGTGCTGCTCAACATCGACGGCGCGTACTCCGGCACGGCCGAGGGCGCCCTCATCGACGACCTCTCGTCGTACCCGTCGGCCCCGCGCGCCCTCTACGAGCTGCTGCGCCATCTCATCCGCGAGGACTTCCTGCGCCTCGTCGACGTCGAGGGCGAGCTGTCCGACATCGAGGAGCGCATCATCGCCGCGCCGAGCCGCCTGCGCGGCGATGACGGCCGCATCCTGCGCCGCCGCAGGGAGCTCATGCGCCTGAACGGCGCCTACCAGCAGCTCGACGAGCTTGCCAGCACCATCGCGCAGGACGACGACGGGCTGCTTCCACGCACCGATCGGCGGCTGTTCAACACGCTGTCCCAGCGGGCGCAGCGCCTGTCCGCGAAAGCCGAGTACCTGCGCGAATACTGCGTGCAGCTCATCGAGCTCAAGGACGCGCGGGCCGACGCCCGCCGCGACGCCACGAATCTCTACCTCACCGTCGTGGCGTCCATCTTCGTGCCTATTACCACCATCACGGGGTGGTACGGCATGAACTTCTCGAACATGCCCGAGCTGAGCTGGGAGTACGGGTACGCCACGGTCATCGCGCTGAGCCTCGTCATCATCGCGGCCGAGCTGGCGTTCTTCAAGTGGAAGAAATGGCTGTGAGATAGGCCCGCCCGGGTGGGGCGAGACGAGGACGCATGCGGTGTGCGCCCGGACGGTGCGCGACACCGGACGCCGGTCCTTCCCGTCCAGCGCGCGAGCCCTCATAAATGCGCGGCGCCCGCACGCGCAGCCGCTAGCGGCGCGCGAGGAAGTTCTGGTAGGTGAATCTGAATCAGCCCCGTTTCCGTCGACACGTGAAGGATGACTATAAAAAAAGGTCAGAGGATTAACACCTCTGACCTGCGATTTTAACTGGTGCCCCCGGGCGGATTCGAACCGTCGACACCCGCTTTAGGAGAGCGGTGCTCTATCCCCTGAGCTACGGAGGCGTTGCC
>USLK01000014.1 GCA_900555555.1 uncultured Collinsella sp.
CGAGTGCCAGAGGATAGAATGAGGCCGAGGCCCGTGGCCCCCGAGCAAGCGTAGCCCGGCAGGCGCGGGCTGGCCGTAGTCCCCGCGCAATGGGCGCACGGGCAGGCGCGGCGACCCGCCCCTGCGGGTAAGGGAGGCCCGGACACCAACGGCGCAATCGGAGCGCCGCGAGGGTCCGGGCCTTGCCTTGCCGGGGCGGCACCGATCGCTGCGGGCTAAAGCCCTTCGCGGGCGGTGCCGCCCCGGTGCCTCTCGCTTTCGAGCAAATCGAAATACGCTTCCGCCATCTTCCGCGCAACACTCTCGCCAATCTCGAACTGACCGTAACCGCGCTCGCTTGCCACGGCCTCGATGGTCGCCGCAGACACGATGAGCCGGTGGTTGCGCTCGGCCCTCTTCGTCTGCGCCTTCTGCCGTTCGAGCCGTTTGATTTCCTCGCGGTTCCTGTTTATCCGCTCGGTGAGCCTCGCGTTCTTCTGCTCAGGCGTGAGGGACATGCTTGAACCCCGTTTCAAAAAGACAACCTGACTTCGTTGATTCCCTGATGGGCGGCGGCACCCATCAGGGGCGGGGCGGCGGCACCCCGCACATCCCCAGTATAGCGCCTTGCGCTATACTGGGGATGAAGGGCGCACCTAAAACCACGGTTTCGGCCAAGGCCTGCAAGCGAGGTTTCCACGTGCGCTCCTGCGGAGGGCGTCGAACCGCATGGGGCGGTTCGCTGGACGCGGCGGCGCGTCCTTTCGGATTCGGGGGGTGACCGGCATGGCGATATACCACTTCGACCGCAACGGCGTCTCCCCGGCGGCGGGGTCGAGCGCGGTCAAGGCGTCGGCGTACATCAGCGGTGCGACCGTGTTCCGCGAGCTGACCGCCTCCAAGTGCTCGTACCGCCGGGCCGAGAGGGTCGTCGCCCACGGCGTCAAGCTGCCCGAGGCGGCCCCCGACGAGTACCGCGACCCGGAGGCCCTGTGGAACGCCGCCGAGGCCGCGCAGCGATGCAACGAGTGCTACGCGCACAGGGAGAACATGGCCCTGCCGATTGAGCTTGCAAGCATCGACGGCGAGTTCGAGAGGCTGATGGAGGATTACGCCGAGAGGGTCGTGAAGGAGACCGGGCACGCGGTCGAGTGGGCAATCCACGACGACGGAAACGGGAACATACACGCCCACGAACTCGAATCCGATCTCGCCGTGGGCGAGCGCGGATTCGAGAGGCCGACCGAGAGGAAGAACGTCAAGTGCTACCTCTGCCGCAAGCCCGGCGGCGGTGACACGTGGGTGGACGCCGCCGACTGGAAGGGATGGGCGAGGCCCGAGGGGTACGAGAAGGTATTCAACTTCAACGACGGCGTGCAGCGCACGATGTCCGAGGCGAAGGCCGCCGGACTCGGCAAGGGCGACCGGAAGAGCAGGAATCCCGTCTCGATGGTCGTGACCCGCGATTGGGCCGACGCCAGAAAGGCCGCGAAATCGGCTTTGGTCGAGCGCCGGAAGCTGTGGGCCGTCTGCGTCAACGAGGCCCTTGAGAGGAACGAGTTCAGCGAGCGCGTGAGCCACCTGAGCAACGCCGAGAGGGGGCTGGAGGAGGAGCCGACGAGGCACCTCGGGTACCGCGCGAACGCGATGGAGCGCGAGGCGATGCGCCGCGCCGAGCGCGACGGCGCGGAATACAGACCCGTCACGCGCATCGGGCGCGAGAACGAGGAGATACGGGCGCGGAACGCCGAGGCGGCGGCGATGCGCGGCATCGAGGAGAACCTGCGCGAGCTGTGCCGACTCGCAGCCGACAAGGCCGAGAACATCTACGAGTACCGCGAGACGCTTGAGGGGTGGCGCGTGACCGTCGGCGAGCGCGGGGGCGACCTGCTCATCGGGGACGCCGACGACCCGTCGTTCGAGCCGAGGCCGCTGTCGGACATGTGCCCCGAGCTTGCCGGTGACGGCCTTGAGGAGCGGTTCTTGCGGAACGTGGAGGCGGACATCGAGGCAAAGGGCGCGGAAATCGTCGAGGCCCGTGCAGCCGCCAAGGCCGAGGCCGCGAGAATCGAGGGCATCAAGCAGTCGTACCTCGCCGACATGGGCTCGGCGTTCGCCGAATACCGCAGGGCCGCGAAGGCCGCGAAGGGCACGCCGCTCGGAGAGTTCCCGAAACTCGAGTTGCCGAAGGTCCCCAAGGAGGTCAGGGACGACCAAGAGGTGAGGCAGGCATATCTGAGCTATCGCTACAAGGCCGACGACCTGAGGCTCGGTCTGGCGTCCGGCGTCCCGAAGAAGAAGACCGGCGGCCATGGGAGCGGCGGCGCGTCCGCGCAGGGGCAGGAGCAGAGGCGCGTGGTCGAGCAATCCCGCCCGGCGCAGGGGCGGAGCCAGCAGCAGAATCGGTGACGACGCCAGCCTGCGGGAATAACGCGACTCATTATGGGTATTCAATTGAAGTCATTTGAAGTCGTTATACTTCAAATGATGTACGATGTTGGCAATAAGGACGACGGGAGGAAGAAATGGGCACGCTCACGCTCAGACTCGACGACAACATGAAGGCGGATGCATCCGAGGTGGCCGAGTACTACGGCCTCGACCTCGGCTCGGTCACGAGGGCCTTCTACAGCCAGATGATTCGCGAGCACGCGATTCCCCTGAACCTGCGCTCCTACGAGCCGAACGAGGACAGCCGCCGCGCGATAGCGGAGACCGATGCGGCAATCGCATCGGGCGACTACGAGCTTTACGACGACGCGGCGTCCCTGCTGGCCGCAGCCGGGGCGTAGACATGAGGCTCAAGGCGGCCTTCATGCCGTCGTTCTCACGGGACCTCAAGAGAATCAGGAAGCGCAGGCTCGACGAGAGCGAGTTGACGGGGGTAATCGACCTCATCATCGAGAACACCCCGGAATCCCTTGAGGAGCTTCGCCGTCGGCACCAGATGCACAGCCTCAAGGGGGTCTGGAAGGGAAGCAGCGAGTGCCACGTCGCCAACGCCGGGGACTGGCTCATCGTGTGGCGCGAGAGCGATGGCGTCGCGTTCTTGCAGAGAACGGGCACGCACGACGAGATTTTCAGGTAACGGCGTCCCGACGGGAGATTGCGCCCCGAGGAGTGCGTGTCGTCCACGCATGTGTCCCGCCCGATCACTCCGGCCTAGAGGCCTGCGCGGGCGGGCGGGGCACCCCTTCTCCGAGGGGTTTTCACTGCCGTCTGATTGGCGGTTTTTTTACTTGAAATGTGGCACAATAAATGTATTGATAATATACGCCCCGTATAGGCGCAGCCTGCGCCCTCGGGGGCTGCCATGGTACCCCTTCCGGTTGCGTCTCCCTATCGGGTGGGTTGGCGGTGCCGTTGGGTTGGGTGCGGGGTATGGTGACCCCTTGCCGCGTATGCGGGATGCGCGTGTCGTCCCCCTTTCGGGTGATGGCCTCTCTCCCTTCCGTCCGCTCGCAGCCCGTCAGGGCTGAGCGGGGGTCCGGGGGCGGCCATGAGCCCCCGGGGTCGTGGGCGAAGGGTCACGTCTTGCCGCGTATGCGGGATTGGGGTTCCAGAGGATAGGAGGTCCGGTGGCCGACAAGAAGAAGGCTGGCAAGCACGGCCCCGCTTGGTGGGCGAACGCAAGACACGAGTACATAGCCAAGAACGATATGCTGCTGAACTCGTATCCCGATTGGGATTACATATGCCCCTACGACTTCTACCGGACGCTGTTCCCGGAAGGGTTCCTTGAGGAGAAGGGGGTCATGGCGAACTGGGACGAGCCGGGCGGCGGCAGGCCAAACGGCATCATCCTGCAAATCACGAACAGGAAGCATCAAGTAAAGACCAAGAGCGGCAAGGTGAGGATGGTTGCCGACGTCGAGCGGTACACCCTCACCGATGACTTGGACGCAATCATGGAGAGGGTGGGCGATTCGAACGCCAAGAACGAGACCGTGTTCTGCGCCCCCGTCTCGTACTTCGGAAAGAACAGGAGCGCCGCCAACGCGAGGTTCCTGCACGCCTTCACCATCGACTTGGACGGCGTCGGCACGGAGCAGCTCGGGAACATCCTCAAGCAGATACGCAACGGCCATGATCAATCGCTGCCGTTGTGGACGTCCCTGCCCCAGCCGACGTTCATCGTGAACTCGGGGACCGGGTTGCATCTCTACTACGTGCTCGACAAGCCTATTCCGCTCATCCCGCACGTCATCCCGTTCCTTCAGGGCATGAAGGAGAAGCTGACGGATTACGTGTGGCGCGACACGACATCGACCCTCGAAGAGAAGCAGTTCCAGGGCATCTACCAATCGTTCCGGATGGTCGGCACGCCGACGAAGCTGAACGGCAGGAAGGCAGATTCGAAGCGCAAGCCCACCGAGGTGTACGAGGCCGTGGCGTTCGTCCACCTCGGTGCGGACGGCAAGCCCCACAGGTGCAGCATCGAGTACCTGCTCAAGTACGCGGGGTCGAAGAACCGCGGCAAGGACAGGGAGATGCTGCTCGAACTCAAGAGCACGGGCGGAAAGACCCCCATCGAACAGGCCAAGGAGAAATGGCCCGAATGGTACAACCGCCGCATCATCGATGGCGCTCCCGCCGGGAGATGGGTGTGCAAGCGGGACCTGTACGACTGGTGGCTCGGTCAAATCGAGGCGAAGGCGACCGACCACCACCGGTACTGGTGCCTCAACGCGCTCGCGGCGTATGCCGACAAGTGCGGCGTGCCCTACGACGAGCTTGAGCGCGACGCACTGGCGCTCGTGCCCCACATGGAATCGCTCACGGTGCGCGAGGATAACCATTTCACCGAGGAAGACGCTCTGGCGGCCATCTCGTCCTACGGGGACGGCATAATCCACAAGCTGCACCGAGACCGAATCGAGCGCAGGACGCAAATCGAGATTCCGGCGAACAAACGAAATGGCAGGAAGCAGAAAGTTCATCTGATGGGCGCGAGGGCCATTCAACAGATTAATGATGAAGTCAACGGCACGAATTGGCGTGACGGCAACGGCAGGAAGCCGAAGTGCGACGAGATACGAGCCTTCGCCTCCGAGCACCGGGAGATGAGCAACAGGCAGATTGCGCTAGAACTCGGCGTTAGCAGGAACACCGTGAACAAGTGGCTGAGGGGTGTGACGTTCAAGAGCGGCAGCCCGGGCATCTGGGAGGTCGATGGGATGCTGTATACGAACGTCCCGAGCGAGTGGCTTGAGTTTGACGAGACCGATAACGACCGATAAAACAGCAGGTAAAACCGTTATAATAGACCGAGAGATTTACCGATAGGAGGTTACCGGCATGGCGGAGGTCACGAAGCGGCAGCTCGCCGAGCAGATAGGCTGTACAAAGCAGACCATCACCAAGGCCATGCAGGGCCTCGACCTCGGCGGGCACGTGGTCAGGCGCGGCCAGACGGACTACTTCGACGAGTACGCCGCCTCGGCAATCGCAGACGTGCTCGCCCCGAGGTTCGCCAAGCCGACAGACCTCGGGAGCAAGGACGTCCTGCTGGAACTCCTCGACCACTACAAGGCAGCGCTTGCCGACAGCGAGGCGATGCGCAGGGCCGAGGCCGAACGGCACGCCGAGGAGCTTGAGCGCTATCGCGACATGCTTTCCGGTCTTGAGGATGAGCTTGACGACCGCGCCGCGATGCTCGCGGACGAGCGCGTGCTTAACTCGGAGCTGGGGGCGAAGCTCGCCTCTGCTCGCGAGGCCCTTTCCGAAATCAAGGCCGCCCCGTTCTGGAAGCGCCACGCCATCGCCGCCCGCGCGCTCTTGCCGTCTCCGGGGGAGTCCGATTGATGACCTACCGACTCGACGTGTTCAGGGACGCCGCGCTCTCGGAGCGCGTGGAGCGCCTGAGCCTGTCAGCGCCGTCCGACGAGCGGGCTTTGGAGCGGGCCGAGGCGGTGCGCTGGAGGTGCGAGTGCGCTGGGCAGAGCGGGGCGATCGTCCTGACGCGCGAGAACGGGGCCGTGGTGGCCCGCATGGGAAGCAGGAGGATGACGGGATATGGGGATTAGGCCGGTGCCGTGGAGCTTCACCATCGAGTTCGACGAGGGCAAGGCGGAGTCCGCCGGGTACGACGTCGAGGAGCTGTACGACTGCACGGACAGGAACGTCTCCCGCTACGGGTGCGTCCGCGCCGCCCGGGGGACGTGGATGGCGGCGGAGGGCGACGAGGTCGAGTCCCAGTGCCTCTCGCTGTCCCTCCTGTCGAGGGCGGATTGGTTCATGCGCACCGTCGGGTCCATCACCGCGTTCGAGGACGACACGGACGAAATCGACTACCTCGACGTGCTGCGCCGCTACGCCCCGCACCGCCTCCCGACCGGGCGGTGAGCATGTCCAGATGGGTCGTGACCGCGCTGGTCGAGGACGGGAGCTGGGTGCCCGTGGAGGTCGAGGCGGAGTCGATGGCCGAGGCCGTCGATTGCGCCCTCTTGCTCGATTGGGTCGAGAACGTGGTCGAGTGCCAGAGGATAGAATGAGGCCGAGGCCCGTGGCCCCCGAGCAAGCGTAGC